>NZ_JAAQWI010000038.1:0-524 GCF_012985385.1 Pseudomonas sp. WS 5503 | reverse complement strand
TTAAGAGAACTCACAAATTTTACCTTAGCCTGATCCGTTACCAGTGAAAGTAACGTTCAGTCTATCTTTCTATCACATACCCAAATTTTTAAAGAACGATCTAATCAAAGACTAGAAATCAATATTCACTTCAGAATATTCATTTCTAAGCTCTAACAAGTAGAAGCAGTTAATGGTGGAGCCAAACGGGATCGAACCGTTGACCTCCTGCGTGCAAGGCAGGCGCTCTCCCAGCTGAGCTATGGCCCCATAACAAAATTGGTGGGTCTGGGCAGATTCGAACTGCCGACCTCACCCTTATCAGGGGTGCGCTCTAACCAACTGAGCTACAGACCCAATTTCGAGCGCGTAACTGATTAGCTAAGAGCTATCAGCTTGGAGCTTAAAGCTGCTTCTATCGTCTTCTTCAATGAATCAAGCAATTCGTGTGGGAACTTATGGAGCAGCTGATGTCGTCGATTAAGGAGGTGATCCAGCCGCAGGTTCCCCTACGGCTACCTTGTTACGACTTCACCCCAGTCATG
>NZ_JAAQWI010000037.1:0-540 GCF_012985385.1 Pseudomonas sp. WS 5503 | reverse complement strand
GGGGGATCCGTTAGCTATCGTTCGCGAGAAAGTTAGTAGACACACAGGACCCAGGCGTGCAAGTCAATTTCAGCTGACTACACCGATTCTGGTTAAAAGAGCCTATGGCCACCCTTATTTTAGAGAAAAAAAACCACACCTCTAATGTGTTGGGCACTAGAAAAAGCTAACTACCTAGTCCGTTTCTGGACGACTTCATTGGGAATAACATACCCCCCACTGTGATTAAGACTGGCACTGTCCTAATGCTTTCTTCAATAGGTTTGGCTCATGTGTGATTCCCTCTGGCAAACTTATAGAGGACAAGCAGAATAAACCAATTCAAGGTCGTTGTAGCTGAAGGCCTGGCCTGCCTGACAGTTAATTATGAGCATGTCTTGCCCTTCATGGTGGATATTCACAGCTGAAAGTGGTATTGGCATTTTTTTCTGAGGACACAACGAGGAAATCTGATAAATACGGCCACCTGAAGTCTAGCTCGGAGTTAACAATTTACCACGTTTAGAGCGGCCGCGATATCCTGCAGATGCATCCAGTACT
>NZ_JAAQWI010000036.1:0-638 GCF_012985385.1 Pseudomonas sp. WS 5503 | reverse complement strand
TACCACGTCTTTCATCGCCTCTGACTGCCAAGGCATCCACCGTATGCGCTTCTTCACTTGACCATATAACCCCAAGCAATCTGGTTATACTGTGAAGACGACATTCGCCGAAAATTCGAATTTCTCAATTAAGAGAACTCACAAATTTTACCTTAGCCTGATCCGTTACCAGTGAAAGTAACGTTCAGTCTATCTTTCTATCACATACCCAAATTTTTAAAGAACGAACTAGTCAAAGACTAGAAATCAACATTCACCATCACAACGATGGAATGCTCATTTCTAAGCTTTATACAAACAGAAGCAGTAGTGGTGGAGCCAAACGGGATCGAACCGTTGACCTCCTGCGTGCAAGGCAGGCGCTCTCCCAGCTGAGCTATGGCCCCGTATTTCTACAGGCGTTTCCCACACAAAATTGGTGGGTCTGGGCAGATTCGAACTGCCGACCTCACCCTTATCAGGGGTGCGCTCTAACCAACTGAGCTACAGACCCAATTTCGGGCTGCTTCTTTCGTCTTCTTCAATGAATCAAGCAATTCGTGTGGGAACTTATGGAGCAGCTGATGTCGTCGATTAAGGAGGTGATCCAGCCGCAGGTTCCCCTACGGCTACCTTGTTACGACTTCACCCCAGTCATG
>NZ_JAAQWI010000035.1:0-651 GCF_012985385.1 Pseudomonas sp. WS 5503 | reverse complement strand
AACACACCAGTACTGGATGCATCTGCAGGATATCGCGGCCGCACGCCCATATAAACGATCGGATAAATAGCTGAATTTCCATGCCTTACGCGGTTGTCAGGACACAAGCACCATAAAGAAACAAGGGTTGGTCCGGAAGCCTTTAGCCAAGTTTAGCCACCCTGAAAGTATCTCTGGGAGGTGTGGAGGGAAAAACTGCTGTGATTTTAAACCTAAAAGTAACTTAACTCATAATAAGTTGGTAGTTAGACCACATGAAAAAATTGCTTTTGTTGGCCCAGTTCTGTTGATCTTTGAACCATGGTGGGAAAAGTGTAGTTTTAGTCAGTCTGAAGCTGCCATGTAACCAGTGCAAATGAGATAGTGAGTTACATAAACAATATACTTTGTGCTTTTTTTACTGCGCTGGTACATTTTAATGAAAGCAACTAAAAGGGAATCCCAAAATTGCATTTAGGGGGTCAGGCCAGGGCAATCTGTTGGGATATTTAATGACACACCTGGGGAGACTTTACAATAACTCTTTTTAAATCCATCTCCATTTAACTGGCTCTTAAAAGTTTGTACCATGATAATTTACTATCCAGGCAACAGCACAGACTAGACGAGCGCGAACCCCTTAACAGGCTAAGTGCGAGCGGATCCCCCGGG
>NZ_JAAQWI010000034.1:0-743 GCF_012985385.1 Pseudomonas sp. WS 5503 | reverse complement strand
CCCGGGGGATCCTTGGACCGTTAATTCATATATCGAAGTAGCAGGTTGTTGCCCCGCCTGATGTTGCCACTACTTGCTCATGACAGTTTTTTTAGGCAATGCAAACTACTATTTGATATTTTTTTCCAAGTACAGTTGTAGGGTACTCCTTATACTGATTCTTCTGAGCCTGTACGGGGAGCATTAGGTACTGATGTAGTAGGAGTTGAGCTTCACAAATTCACCAGGTAAGCCCAAATTTATTTTCTGCTTGGACAGGTCCACCTCACATGGGTCTGTCTAATATATTAAAAGAGGGATTTTCTTTGCTGTATTGCAGCCCAGTATATCTGTTACTTACAGTAGTAGTCCATTATTGCTGGCCTAGGGGCTTTTGCTCCTACACGAACACCACTCTGTAAAATTTGAGGTCGTCCTTAGAGTCAAACCATTCATGGAGCGCTCTGTGCATCTACCAACTATCGCTAAGCATTCACTTGGTTGGTTTAAGTGGAGGCAACTCCATTATCTTCTAGCATACCCTTCCCAGGCTACATGTAGAAAGAGATCTGTTGGGCCCCACTATTTTTTCACCCAGGGAAGCCTACTTTAGTTATAGCTTGCCAGAGATTTTCTGTGTCATGTAGAAGTCATCCACTTTTAACACCAGGAGGTGGATGTGGGGCCAGGAAATATGTCAATAACGATACGGGACTTCTAACAGTGACTCGCGGCCGCGATATCCTGCAGATGCATCCAGTACT
>NZ_JAAQWI010000033.1:0-824 GCF_012985385.1 Pseudomonas sp. WS 5503 | reverse complement strand
AACGGCACTGTTGCAAATAGTCGGTGGTGATAAACTTATCATCCCCTTTTGCTGATGGAGCTGCACATGAACCCATTCAAAGGCCGGCATTTTCAGCGTGACATCATTCTGTGGGCCGTACGCTGGTACTGCAAATACGGCATCAGTTACCGTGAGCTGCAGGAGATGCTGGCTGAACGCGGAGTGAATGTCGATCACTCCACGATTTACCGCTGGGTTCAGCGTTATGCGCCTGAAATGGAAAAACGGCTGCGCTGGTACTGGCGTAACCCTTCCGATCTTTGCCCGTGGCACATGGATGAAACCTACGTGAAGGTCAATGGCCGCTGGGCGTATCTGTACCGGGCCGTCGACAGCCGGGGCCGCACTGTCGATTTTTATCTCTCCTCCCGTCGTAACAGCAAAGCTGCATACCGGTTTCTGGGTAAAATCCTCAACAACGTGAAGAAGTGGCAGATCCCGCGATTCATCAACACGGATAAAGCGCCCGCCTATGGTCGCGCGCTTGCTCTGCTCAAACGCGAAGGCCGGTGCCCGTCTGACGTTGAACACCGACAGATTAAGTACCGGAACAACGTGATTGAATGCGATCATGGCAAACTGAAACGGATAATCGGCGCCACGCTGGGATTTAAATCCATGAAGACGGCTTACGCCACCATCAAAGGTATTGAGGTGATGCGTGCACTACGCAAAGGCCAGGCCTCAGCATTTTATTATGGTGATCCCCTGGGCGAAATGCGCCTGGTAAGCAGAGTTTTTGAAACGTAAGGCCTTTGAATAAGACAAAAGGCTGCCTCATCGCTAACTTTGCAACAGTGCCG
>NZ_JAAQWI010000032.1:0-850 GCF_012985385.1 Pseudomonas sp. WS 5503 | reverse complement strand
AGTACTGGATGCATCTGCAGGATATCGCGGCCGCACGGTCATCAATTCTTTAAGTGCGGAGGCGCCAGGGGGCACAGAGAATCTTTTTTTTCATAGCGGGCCCTCGTCAGCTCGTGTTATTGAAGCATTCTGTTCCCAGTGCCCACACATGTGAAGCATCCTCACTGATCTACTTCCCCACCTACCTGATGTGGCTCAATTCTGACAAGAAAGCAACTTTGGAGAACCATGAACCTACCTTTAGAGCTGGACGTGGACCCATCAGCATTCAAAATCATGTGTAAAAAACAGGAGAAAATGTCACTTTTTTTTAACCCTTGAATTTTTTTGGTAGACACTCCCGGCTTCTGGGTTCCTTTTTGTGATGGTTCTTATTACTCTTCAAAAGCTCCCAATCTTCAAGACCATTGACCGTAATTGGAAGCCTAATGTGCGTAAAAAGGGGCGGAGCTTCAAGTTTTAGAGAATGGACTCTGGGAGAGGGTATGTGGCAAAGGTTACTCAATTTAATGTCCCTCACATGGAAATAACATTGGGATCAAGAGCTTTATTATCTTAAATTCTAAAGTCCACATCCACCATTTCCCTAGTAAAAAGAGGGGCTCTGTTATTTAGCCATTTGTGTACTTTTTGTGAGGAGGTTATGTCAATAATATCCTTTTTGCTGCTGAAGTTGCGGAGAGTTTTGGCCACATATTCTATTGTAGTCTGGATCTTCCTCGGTAGGCTAAGCGTCGTTCCACACACAACAACATCTCTCCACTGTTTGTTTAAAGTTTAGAAAGAAAATATCCATCGTTCACAAGATCGTAGGAGAAGGACACGACTTAAGGATCCCCCGGGCCATACT
>NZ_JAAQWI010000031.1:0-926 GCF_012985385.1 Pseudomonas sp. WS 5503 | reverse complement strand
AAACTCGGGCGCCTGTCCCTGGGCCAGCGCCAATTGGTGGAAATCGCCAAGGCGCTGTCCCGTGGCGCCCATGTGATCGCCTTTGACGAGCCGACCAGTAGCCTCTCGGCGCGGGAAATCGACCGCTTGATGGCGATCATCACGCGCCTGCGCGAGGAGGGCAAAGTGGTGCTCTACGTGTCGCACCGTATGGAAGAAGTGTTCCGTATCTGCGATGCGGTGACGGTCTTCAAGGACGGTCGCTACGTGCGTACGTTCGAGGACATGAACACGCTGACCCACGATCAACTGGTGACCTGCATGGTCGGTCGCGATATCCAGGATATCTACGATTACCGACCGCGTGAGCAGGGCGAAGTGGCGCTCAAGGTGGACGGCTTGCTCGGCCCCGGCCTGCGTGAACCAATCAGTTTCCAGGTGCGCAAGGGCGAGATCCTGGGCCTGTTCGGGCTGGTGGGCGCGGGGCGTACCGAGCTGTTTCGCCTGCTCAGTGGGTTGGAGCGCGCCAGTGCCGGCAGCCTGGAACTGTGCGGGCAAGCGCTGCAACTGCGCTCACCCCGCGACGCCATCGCCGCCGGGGTATTGCTGTGTCCCGAGGATCGCAAGAAAGAGGGCATCATCCCGCTGGGCAGCGTCGCTGAGAACATCAACATCAGCGCCCGTGGCGCCCATTCCACCTTTGGCTGGCTGTTGCGCGAAGGCTGGGAGAAAGGTAACGCCGACCGACAGATCCAGGCGATGCGGGTCAAAACGCCGAACGCGGCGCAGAAGATCCTGTACCTGTCCGGCGGCAACCAACAGAAAGCCATCCTTGGCCGCTGGTTGTCGATGCCGATGAAGGTCCTGCTGCTGGACGAACCCACCCGGGGTATCGACATCGGCGCCAAGTCGGAGATCTACCAGATCATCCATAACCTGGCGGCCAG
>NZ_JAAQWI010000030.1:0-936 GCF_012985385.1 Pseudomonas sp. WS 5503 | reverse complement strand
CAAAGGCGCCAACGCCGGCCACGCCACCGAAGCCAACATGGACCGCCTCGACGGTGCCGGCGCCGCCGCCGCCGTGGAAGCCCGCGCCGTCACCGCCAACGACTCCGCCGCCATCGTGCGCGCCAAGGCCGCCCTGGACAAACTCGACGTCGCCGAAGGCCTCGCCGAGCTGGAAGGCGCCTCCGCCCGCGTCGCCGTTGACGAAAAGCGCATGATCAACTGCCGCGCCGACCTCAACCAACTCGTGCCATTCAAGTACGACTGGGCCTGGCAGAAGTACCTCGACGGCTGCGCCAACCACTGGATGCCGCAAGAGGTCAACATGACCGCCGACATCGCCCTGTGGAAAAACCCCGAAGGCCTGACCGACGACGAACGCCGTATCGTCATGCGCAACCTGGGCTTCTTCTCCACCGCCGACTCCCTGGTAGCCAACAACCTGGTGCTGGCCGTGTACCGCCTGATCACCAACCCGGAGTGCCGCCAGTACATCCTGCGCCAGGCCTTCGAAGAAGCGATCCACACACACGCCTACCAGTACTGCATCGAATCGCTGGCCATGGATGAAGGCGAGATCTTCAACATGTACCACGAGATTCCATCGGTCGCCAAAAAGGCCGCCTGGGGCCTCAAGTACACCCGCTCGATCTCCGATCCGAAGTTCGAAACCGGCACCGTCGACACCGACAAAGAGCTGCTGCGCAACCTGGTCGCCTACTACTGCGTGCTGGAAGGCATCTTCTTCTACTGCGGCTTCACCCAGATCCTGTCCATGGGCCGCCGCAACAAAATGACCGGCGTGGCCGAGCAGTTCCAGTACATCCTGCGCGATGAGTCGATGCACCTGAACTTCGGTATCGACGTGATCAACCAGATCAAAATCGAAAACCCGCACTTGTGGGATGCCGAGATGAAAGAAGAAGCGACCCAGATGAT
>NZ_JAAQWI010000002.1:0-750485 GCF_012985385.1 Pseudomonas sp. WS 5503 | reverse complement strand
GCCTCATTTGCTGTCAAGTGGTTATTTTCAGAAGTTTTCGAAGATTTCTTCAACAACTTCAACCACTTGCGCTTGCGATCTCTCGTAAGCGGGAGGCGAATTCTACAGCGTTACACGCTGCTGTCAACACCTCTTTTTCAACTTCCTTTTGGCTTCGATGAACTGAAGCAACCCGCTGTCGAAAACCACATAACTCATTGTTTACCAAAGAGTTTTCTGTTTCGACTGCGCCGGAAGTGGGGCGAATTATAGACAGATATAATTCGCCGTCAACTCTTAATTTTGCTTTTCTATCAATAAGTTAGCTTCGGTTAAAAAACAACCAACTCCCCCACTGCGCCTCTATATAGAAGGGAAAACTCAAATAACACCCGCCTCCTTCAACGCAGCCACATGAGCAGCTCCCAGCCCCAGAACTCCCTGCAGCACCTCAAGCGTATGCTCCCCCAATAGAGGAGGCGCACTCCGATACTCCACAGGCGTCTTGGATAAGCGTATCGGGCTCGCAACCTGAGGCACCATCCCCGCCAATGCGTGAGGCAACTCCACCGCCAAGCCACGCGCCTTGACCTGAGGATCGGAAAACACCTGCGCCAGATCATTAATCGGCCCACACGGCACGCCCACTCGCTCCAGCTGCGACACCCACTCAGCGGTCGTCTTGAAGACCGTCGCCTGGCGAATCAAGGGAATCAGCTCCGCGCGATTAGCCACCCGTGCGCGATTGGTGGCGAAACGCACGTCATCCGCCCATTGTGGTTGCCCAGCGACTTCAGCGAATTTACGGAACTGCCCGTCATTGCCTACGGTGAGAATGAAATCTCCATCGGCCGTTGGAAAATCCTGATAAGGCACGATATTAGGGTGAGCATTCCCCAGGCGCTTCGGCGGCGCCCCGGTGGTCAGGTAATTCATCGCCTGATTCGCCAGGCAAGCCACCTGCACATCCAGCAACGCCATGTCGATATGCTGCCCACCACCATCGTGATCGCGATGAGCTAGCGCAGCCAAAATCGCCACGGTCGAATAGAGCCCGGTCAAGATATCGGTCAAGGCTACGCCAACCTTTACCGGCCCGGCGCCTTCATCCCCTTCAGACCGCCCCGTCAGGCTCATGAGCCCACCCAAACCCTGGATCATGAAGTCGTAACCGGCGCGCATCGCATAGGGGCCCGTCTGGCCAAACCCCGTGATGGAGCAGTAAATCAGCTCCGGGTTAACCTCTTTGAGGGACTCGTAGTCCAGCCCATACGCCGCAAGGCCACCCACCTTGAAGTTTTCGATCAGGATGTCCGACTTGGCAGCCAGGTCGCGTACCAGTTTCTGGCCTTCAGGTCGCGTAAAATCGATGGTCACCGACTCTTTATTACGGTTGGCCGACAGGTAGTACGCCGCCTCACTGGTGTTCTCGCCATCCGCATCCTTAAGGAAGGGAGGGCCCCAAGCGCGCGTGTCATCGCCGCTGCCCGGCCTTTCGACTTTGATCACCTCGGCCCCAAGGTCTGCAAGAATCTGCCCGGACCAAGGGCCCGCGAGTACTCTCGACAAATCCAGCACTCGCAGATGCGAAAGCGCGCCCATGCCCATGCTCCCATTAATAGAACGCTTGAAGACCGGTTTGCGCGCGCCCCAGGATCAAGGCATGCACGTCATGGGTCCCTTCATAGGTATTGACCACTTCCAGGTTGACCAGGTGGCGTGCCACCCCGAACTCGTCAGAGATGCCGTTACCGCCCAGCATGTCCCGGGCCATGCGCGCGATGTCCAATGACTTGCCACACGAGTTACGCTTCATGATCGAAGTGATCTCCACCGCCGCCGTACCCTCATCCTTCATCCGCCCCAGGCGCAGGCAACCTTGCAGGGCCAAGGTAATCTCGGTCTGCATGTCTGCCAGCTTCTTCTGGATCAGCTGAGTGGCAGCCAATGGGCGACCAAACTGCTGGCGATCGAGTGTGTACTGGCGCGCGGTATGCCAGCAGAACTCAGCAGCCCCCAGCGCACCCCAGGAGATCCCGTACCGTGCCGAGTTAAGGCAGGTAAACGGCCCTTTCAAACCACGTACATCCGGGAAGATATTTTCTTCCGGCACAAATACGTTATCCATGACGATTTCACCGGTAATGGAAGCCCGCAACCCCACCTTGCCGTGGATAGCCGGAGCGCTCAGACCTTTCCAGCCTTTTTCCAGGACAAAGCCACGGATATCTCCCGCATCGTCTTTACCCCACACCACAAACACATCCGCAATCGGACTGTTGGTGATCCACATCTTCGCGCCGGTCAGGCTGTAGCCGCCATCCACTTTGCGTGCACGGGTAATCATCGCGCCCGGATCGGAACCATGGTTGGGCTCGGTCAGCCCAAAGCAACCGATCCATTCACCAGAGGCCAGTTTGGGCAAATACTTCTGTTTTTGCGCCTCGGTACCAAACTCATTGATCGGCACCATGACCAGGGAAGACTGCACACTCATCATCGAGCGATAGCCGGAGTCGACACGCTCGACCTCACGAGCAATCAAACCGTAGCTGACGTAGTTCAACCCGCTGCCGCCGTATTGCTCGGGGATCATTGCCCCCAGCAAACCGGTTTCGCCCATCTCACGGAAAATAGCGGGGTCTGTCTTTTCATGGCGGAAGGCTTCGAGCACACGAGGAGCCAGCTTGTCCTGCGCAAATTGCTCGGCGCTGTCACGCACCATGCGCTCTTCTTCGGTGAGCTGTTGATCCAGCAGCAGTGGATCGATCCAGTTGAAGCTTGCCTTGCCAGCCATGAATAAGTCCTCGCGAAAAAATCAGAAGTCGTGGATCCAGACTAGGCGCGGTCTGCGCAGAGGGCAAACGAGGTTTTTGCATAGGCTTGTGCTAATTTCTCACTTCGTAACACTCAAAAAGCCCATAAATGCGCTTTATCTGTGAGGGCAATGTACATGCGCCGGAAAATCCCCAGTACCACCGCACTCATCAGCTTTGAGGCAGCAGCCCGCCATGAGAGCTTCACCAAGGCAGCAATGGAGCTTTCCATCACCCAAGGCGCGATTTGCCGACAGATCGCCAGCCTGGAGGAGTTTTTGAGTGTCGAGCTGTTTCGCCGCTCACGCCGCGGCGTGAAGCTGACGGAGGCGGGGCTGTCTTATAGCCGTAGGGTTGCAACACAGCTGGACGCCGTGGAGCGCGACACCTTGTCGGTAATGGGCCAGCAAGGCGCCAATGTGATCGAACTGGCGGTGGTGCCCACCTTCGGCACGCAGTGGCTGATCCCACGCCTGAAGGACTTTCAACATCAGCACCCGGAAGTCACGGTGAACCTGACGAACCGCACACGCCCCTTCCTGTTCGCCGATACCGAGTTCGATGCGGCGATCTACTTCGGAGATGCCGATTGGTCGGGTACGCAATCCCACAGGCTGATGGGCGAAAACCCAGTACCGGTCTGCAGCCCGCGCTTACTCGGCGACCGCACGCACTTCACCCCTCAACAGATCGCCGAGCTGCCACTGCTGCAGCAGACCACACGCCCCTACGCCTGGCGCCAATGGTTCAACGCCCAACAACTGAGCATCCCTCGCGACATGACAGGCCCTCGATACGAGCTATTCTCGATGCTGTCTCAAGCGGCCATACATGACATGGGCATCGCACTGATCCCTCCTTTCCTCATCCAGCAGGAGCTGAAGGAGCAACAATTGGTAATCGCCAGCACTGAAGCACTGACCAGCGAAAAGGCTTATTACCTGATGATTCCTGACAGAAAGGTCGAATCTGCCTCTCTGCATGCATTCAGGGACTGGCTGGTCGACCAGTCAAGACGCTACAACCCAAGTAAATGAAGGACAAAGCGCAATTACTGACTTTGTAGTCAAATAAATTAAGAGCCTACAGATGTACGTATATGTCGCATTTAAACAGACTGTACTTGTCAGCCAAAAATAAGGCTAAAAGCCATGTATTTCATGGCTCGTAGCGACTCTTACCGGTCAATGCACGACTATTCACACTGGCAATGGAAAAACGGACCGAAAACGCCTGAACGCCTTTAAAGACCTGTATTTAAAGAGGTTATTTCAGCCTGTTGCGACAATCAGTCACAGGGTGACTTGTAGTTAATTTTTCGTCACCCGTCATAATCCCTTGATGGCCGTAAAGTTCGCCTGCAAAATGCCGCGCCCCGCTGTCATTTCAGCGGGATCGTGCTGATCGGCCGCCCCAGTTGCACCACTCGCGGTGCACTGGCCTTTTTACAAAAAGATCAAAAGCAAAAAGATCATGCAGGAGATTTGACGTGCACATTGGTGTTCCTCTCGAAACCCAGACCGGTGAAACGCGGGTGGCTGCCACCCCGGAAACCATCAAGAAGCTGATCGGCCAGGGCCATAAGGTCACTGTACAAAGCGGCGCAGGCATCAATGCCAGCATCGTCGACAGTGCCTATGAAACGGCAGGCGCCACCATTGGCAGCGCCAACGACGCATTTGGCGCCGAGCTGATTCTCAAAGTGGTTGCCCCCAGCGACAGCGAACTTGCGCTGATCAAAAGTGGCACCGTATTGGTGGGCATGCTCAATCCGTTCAGCAACGAAACCATCGCCAAGCTCGCCGAGCGCGGCATCACCGCCTTCGCCCTGGAAGCCGCGCCGCGCACTTCACGCGCTCAAAGCCTTGATGTGCTGTCTTCGCAAGCCAACATCGCCGGTTACAAGGCCGTGTTGCTGGCCGCTCACCACTACCCGCGCTTCATGCCGATGCTGATGACTGCTGCCGGCACTGTAAAAGCCGCACGCGTACTGATCCTTGGTGCCGGCGTGGCGGGCCTGCAAGCCATCGCCACGGCCAAGCGCCTGGGCGCGGTGATCGAAGCGTCCGACGTACGCCCGGCGGTTAAGGAGCAGATCGAATCCCTGGGCGCCAAGTTTGTCGACGTTCCCTACGAAACCGATGAAGAGCGTGAATGCGCCGTCGGTGTCGGGGGCTACGCACGCCCGATGCCCACCAGTTGGATGCAGCGCCAGGCCCTGGCCGTGCACGAACGCGCCAAACAGGCCGATATCGTCATCACCACCGCCCTGATCCCGGGCCGCAAGGCTCCGACCCTGCTCAGCGCCGATACCGTAGCGCAGATGAAACCCGGCTCGGTGGTCATCGACCTCGCTGCAGCCCAAGGTGGCAACTGCCCGCTGACCGTGGCCGACCAGGTCGTGGTGGAAAACGGCGTAATCATCTGCGGCCCGACCAACCTGGCGGGCGCTGTCGCCGCCGATGCGTCGGCCTTGTATGCGCGCAACTTGCTGGACTTCCTGAAGCTGGTCTTCACCAAGGAAGGGCAGTTTGAAATCAACCTCGAAGACGACATCGTCGCCGCGTGCCTGATGTGCCGCGACGGCCAAGTCATCCGCAAAAACGCCTAAGCAGGGATTCAGACGATGGAAGAGCTTATCTCCCCCGGTATCTACAACCTGATCATCTTTGTGCTGGCGATTTATGTCGGTTATCACGTGGTCTGGAACGTAACACCCGCATTGCACACGCCGCTGATGGCCGTGACCAACGCCATTTCCGCGATTGTCATCGTCGGCGCCATGCTGGCTGCCGCGCTGACCGTCACCCCGTTGGGCAAGACTATGGGCACACTGGCCGTGGCCCTGGCGGCGGTAAATGTCTTCGGTGGCTTCCTGGTCACCCGCAGAATGCTTGAAATGTTCAAGAAGAAAGCCCCAAAAGTAAAAGAAGAGGCGCCCAAGTAATGAGCATGAACCTCGTGACGACGCTCTACCTGATCGCGTCGATCTGTTTCATCCAGGCCCTCAAAGGCCTCTCGCACCCGACCACTTCGCGGCGCGGCAACCTGTTCGGCATGCTCGGCATGGCGCTGGCGGTACTCACTACCGTCGGCCTCATCTATAAGCTGGGGGCTGAACTGGCGACTGCCGGTATCGGCTACGTCATCGTTGGCCTATTGGTTGGCGGTACCGCCGGCTCGATCATGGCCAAGCGTGTTGAAATGACCAAGATGCCCGAGCTGGTCGCCTTCATGCACAGCATGATCGGCCTGGCAGCGGTGTTCATCGCCATTGCCGCCGTGGTCGAGCCGCAGTCCCTGGGTATCGTCAAGCACTTGGGCGATTCGATACCGGCCGGTAACCGCCTGGAACTGTTCCTCGGTGCCGCTATCGGTGCAATCACCTTCTCCGGCTCGGTGATCGCATTCGGCAAGCTGTCGGGCAAGTACAAGTTCCGCCTGTTCCAGGGCGCACCGGTACAGTTCGGCGGCCAACACAAACTGAACCTGGTGCTCGGTCTCGCAACCCTGGGCCTGGGCCTGGCGTTCATGTTCACCGGCAATCTCAGCGCATTTGCACTGATGCTGGCCCTGGCCTTCGTGCTGGGTGTGCTGATCATCATCCCGATTGGCGGCGCCGACATGCCCGTGGTGGTGTCGATGCTCAATAGCTATTCCGGCTGGGCAGCGGCGGGCATCGGTTTCTCGCTGAACAACTCGATGCTGATCATCGCCGGTTCCCTCGTGGGCTCCAGCGGCGCGATCCTGTCGTACATCATGTGCAAGGCGATGAACCGCTCCTTCTTTAATGTGCTGTTGGGCGGTTTCGGCAATGCGCCGGATGCTGGCGCTGCGACGGGCTCCAAAGAAGCACGCCCGGTGAAGTCCGGCTCCGCTGATGACGCCACCTTCCTGCTGACCAACGCGGACACCGTGATTATCGTCCCAGGCTACGGCCTTGCGGTCGCGCGGGCACAACACGCGCTCAAGGAACTGACTGAGAAGCTGACCCACCACGGCGTCACCGTAAAGTACGCGATCCACCCGGTGGCGGGCCGTATGCCGGGGCACATGAACGTATTGCTGGCCGAGGCCGAAGTGCCTTACGACCAGGTGTTCGAGATGGAAGACATCAACTCCGAGTTCGGCCAGGCCGACGTGGTGCTGGTATTGGGCGCCAACGACGTGGTCAACCCGGCCGCCAAGAACGACCCGAACTCACCCATCGCCGGCATGCCGATCCTCGAGGCGTTCAAGGCCAAGACCATCATCGTCAACAAGCGCTCGATGGCCAGCGGCTATGCGGGCCTGGATAACGAGTTGTTCTACCTGGACAAGACCATGATGGTGTTCGGTGATGCCAAGAAGGTCATCGAAGACATGGTCAAAGCCGTCGAATAACACTGCGCCAGCGCAATACCCGAAACCCTGGCCTCACGTAGGCTGGGGTTTTTTTATGGTTCCCCCGTTCTGCGTGGGAACGGGGTGTTCCGCGTCCCGCTTTGCACACACATGAAACCCGACCAAAGGCTCTAAATCGCGACCTGGCATTCGACCATGGTAGCGGGCCGAAACTTTTTGAAATCACTACACTGCCCACCTTGCTTTCCGTAGCCAGAGATAACAATTCATGTACCGTGATCGTATCCGCTTGCCTTCGTTGTTGAACAAGGTCATGAGCGCGGCAGACGCCGCTGCACTGATCGAGGACGGCATGACCGTCGGCATGAGCGGCTTCACCCGTGCCGGTGAAGCCAAGGCCGTCCCCCACGCCCTGGCCGAACGCGCCAAGACTTCGCCGCTCAAAATCACGCTGATGACCGGCGCCAGCCTGGGCAATGACCTGGACAAGCAGTTGACCGAAGCCGGCGTACTGTCACGACGCATGCCCTTTCAAGTCGACAGCACCCTGCGCAAGGCGATCAATGCCGGCGAGGTGATGTTTATCGACCAGCACCTGTCGGAAACCGTCGAGCAACTGCGCAACAATCAGCTCAAATTGCCCGACATCGCCGTGATCGAAGCCGTCGCGATCACTGAGCAGGGGCATATCGTGCCCACCACTTCCGTAGGCAACTCGGCCAGCTTCGCGATTTTTGCCAAACAGGTGATCGTCGAGATCAACCTGGCGCACAACCCGAACCTGGAAGGGCTGCACGACATCTACATCCCGACTTACCGGCCGACGCGCACGCCAATCCCGCTGGTGAAAGTCGACGACCGTATTGGCAGCACCGCGATTCCGATCCCGCCCGAGAAGATCGTCGCCATCGTCATCACCAACCAGGCGGACTCCGCCTCTACGGTAACGCCGCCTGACAGCGACACCCAAGGCATCGCCAATCACCTGATCAACTTCCTCAAGCAAGAAGTCGATGCCGGGCGCATGACCAACAAACTCGGCCCGCTGCAAGCCGGCATCGGCAATATTGCCAACGCAGTGATGTGCGGATTGATCGAGTCGCCGTTCGAAGACCTGACCATGTACTCGGAAGTGTTGCAGGATTCGACCTTTGACCTGATCGACGCCGGCAAGCTGAGCTTTGCCTCCGGCAGTTCGATTACCTTGTCGGAGCGGCGTAATGCCGATGTGTTCGGCAACCTTGAGCACTACAAAGACAAATTGGTGCTGCGCCCGCAGGAAATTTCCAACCACCCTGAAGTGGTACGCCGCCTGGGCATCATCGGCATCAATACCGCGCTGGAGTTCGATATCTACGGCAACGTCAACTCCACCCATGTCTGCGGCACGCGGATGATGAACGGCATCGGTGGCTCCGGGGATTTCGCCCGCAATGCGCACCTGGCGATCTTCGTTACCAAGTCCATTGCCAAAGGCGGCGCGATTTCCAGCGTGGTACCGATGGTCAGCCATGTGGACCACACCGAACATGACGTGGACATTCTCGTCACCGAAGTAGGCCTTGCCGATCTGCGGGGCCTGGCGCCACGGGAGCGCGCCCGGGTCATCATCGATAACTGCGTGCATCCTGCCTATCGCGATGCGCTCAACACTTACTTCGATGCGGCCTGCGCCATCGGCGGGCATACGCCGCACATCCTGCGCGAAGCACTGAGTTGGCACATCAATCTGGAAGAAACCGGGCACATGCTCAAGGCTTGATGAGTACAGATCCGGGCTGATGCAAAGACAGTTTGATCAGCTCGGTGAACCCACACACACTTATGAAAAAAACTGTACTGCTGTACCGGTCATTTCCTACCGAAATATCCCACACCCATGCTCAAAAATAGTAATTTCGCACCCTTTAAGTGCGCACAGGTACAGTTGCCCCAATTTCGTACCGTACAGCCTCGTTAAACAGTTAACTGGCCTCTCACAATACAGGTGAACTGTATCTAGAGAGTCTTGCCTCGGAAGAGGATCATTGGCATCAGTTAAACCACTACCTAATCCCGCCACAAGCGGAAGGATGTCATCATGGAACGTACACTCAGTTCCGAACTGTTCTTCGAAGAAAAAGCTGTAAACACCCAGGCTTCCCTGCCTTTGCGCGTTCTCGCCAACCTGATGTTGTGGCAGCGCCGCATCTCCAGCCGCCACCAACTGGCTCGCCTGGATTCGCGCCTGCTGGCTGACGCCGGTATCAGCGAAGCTCAACGCTACGAAGAGCTGAGCAAGCCGTTCTGGCGCTAAGTGGCGCCCGCTGGCCCTGACCTCACGGGTCCACTGCCAGCACCCTGATTTGTCAAAGCAAAGCCCGCCCCGGGTAACCGGAGGCGGGCTTTGTTGTATCTGCGACAGCGCATTGGAATGGCTCAATCCAAACCTACAGATACAGTTTAAAATTAGCAAAATATGACAGGTACAGTTTAATTGCAGGCTTCCGAATAGCCCGGCACACGCCTAATATCCACTCACCACGTGGCGAACCCTGTAGAGCGTGCGTCTGATGCTCGACAGTCCCAGTCCGTTTCATTGTGGCCGTTTCGCGCCACCTTATTATTCGTCTACAGGAGTTACCCCATGACCCGTCTTCGCCTGCTGTGCACTGCCGCTGTGCTGACCCTGGCTGCCAATGCCAACGCGAGCAGCCTGATCATGACGACCGACTCGATCGTCGGCGCTCTGAAGGCAACCTCCGATGCCACGTCTGATGCCACTTCATCCCTGCGCGACAACAAGGTCGTACAAGCCGCCCGAGATGACGCCGCCAGCTTTGTCGCCAGCGAAGGCGCCATCCGTGGCGTGAAACTGGAAAGCGCCCTGGCCCAGATCCGTCAACAAGCGCCGCAATTGAATACCGCTACCGATGCACAGCTGGCACAGGCCATCCTGGCTATCTGATCCACGGCAACCAGACGGGGCGCCCGCCGCTCCCGTCTGGCTCGGTGCTGGCTCTCGCCCGGCCGTTGCGCTAGCCTTGGCGCTCGCTTTCAGTTGTCGAGTCCCATGGCTTTTTCATACCGTTTATTGATTGTTCCTGTACTGTTTTGCGCCTGCTGGTCACCCCTGGCTTCAGCGTTGGATGTGTCCACCCAGAGCACTGTTGTCAGCGGGTATGCCACCAGCAAAGTGACCTCTGCGCCGTTCGACAATAAGTTGGTCATGGCCGCTCGGGATGATGCTGCCGCTTTCATTGCCACTGACGGCCAATGGCGGGGCGCACGCCTGGAGTCCGCGCTGGACTATCTGCGCCGCACCCAGCCAAAACTTCATGCAAGCGACCTTGAACTGGCGCAAGCAATTCTCGTCCAATAATCATCATTGTATTTCTATCTTTGTCATTGGAGTCACCCCATGCGTAGCCCGCTGATCGTCGCCGCCCTCGGCCTGCTGTTTTTGGCCGATGTCGCCCAGGCGCAAACCTTGAAGGCCACCAGCAACATCGTCGTGCGCGCCTCGGCGCGCACCATTGATTTCACCTCGGACACCACCACCTCCATCCGCGACTCCAAGATCGTGCGCGAAGCCCACGATGACGCCGCCAGTTTCGTCGCCACCAATGGCGAGATCCGTGGCGCCCAGCTGGAAGCCGCGTTCGATACCCTTCGCACCCGCGTGCCAGAAGCCCGTGATGCCAGCGACCAGACCCTCGCCGAAGCTATCCTCGCTCTGTGAGGCGTCTCAAAACCTGGCTCCTGGCCGGGGCCGTGCTGCTGTGTGCAAGTACAGCCCAGGCCGGCCTGCAACTGCGGCTCAAGACCGAAGGCTTGAGCCCGGCCGAACAGCAGGCCAGCCAGGCATTGCTCGATGAAGCACTGCGTTCCTTGCCGCCGCGCTTTGTCGAGCAGCTGGATCGACGTATCGATGTCGGCTGGACCGACAAGATGCCTGAAAACGCCTACGGCCAGGCATCCCTGGTGTCCGAGCTGGACCTCAACCAGAACCTGCTCGCCAGCCTGACTGACGGCAGCGCCGCCACCCAGAAAACCAATCGCCCCCACGGTACCGTGCGCCGGGAGATGCTCGCCACCGTGCTGCATGAACTGACCCACATCTATGACCGTGCGCGCCTGTGGTCCAAGGACGAGCGCACGCTGATCCAGCGCTGCAGCCGCCAGAACAACATCACCGGCTTGATCGGCTTGCCCGACCAGTGCCGTGGCCAGAACGACCGCCGCTTTACCCTCAGTGACGACCCGCGCCTGCTGGACCTCGCCGGCTGGCCACAATATGTCGGTCGCCGCGGCGAGCGTGAGCAGCACAACCATCAGGTGGTACGCAGCCCGGACATCTACGAAACCACCAGCCCGCTGGAATTCGTAGCAGTCAACATGGAGTACTTCCTCCTGGACCCCAGCTACGCCTGTCGCCGCCCCGCGCTGTTCCGTTATTACAAGGATCACTTCGGCTGGGCACCGCCCGGACAGGACACCTGCGCCAGCACCTATGCCTTCCTGAACGCGGGCAACGATTTCGCCAAGACGCCCCTGGGCCAGATCGATCCGGAACGCGTGTATGAAATCGACTATCTGCTTGCCGAAGCCAACCAGAACCTGGTGAGCCGTTGGGGCCATAGCATGTTGCGCCTGGTGATTTGCGCTCCAGGCCGCCCGCGTGGCCCGGATTGCCGGCTGGATCTGAACCGGCATCTGGTGCTGTCTTACCGTGCCTTCGTCGGTGACGTCCAGCTGTCGAGCTGGGATGGCCTGGTGGGCAAATACCCGTCGCGGCTGTTCGTACTGCCGCTGGCCCAGGTCATTGATGAGTACACCAAAACCGAACTGCGTGGCCTGGCGTCGGTGCCGCTGAAGCTCAGCCGCCAGGAAATCAACGACACCGTCGAACATGCGGCTGAGATGCACTGGAGCTATGACGGCAACTACTTCTTTATCTCCAACAACTGTGCGGTCGAAAGCCTGAAACTGTTGCGCAGCGGCAGCGCCAACCCGCAATTGACCGGCCTGGACAACATCACCCCCAACGGTTTGCTGGAAGTGCTCAGCGCCCGCGGCCTGGCCGATACCAGCGTATTGAATGACAAGCGCGAGGCACTGCGGCTGGGGTATCACTTCGACTCGTTCCGCGAGCGCTACCAGGCCATGTTCGATGTGCTGCGCAAGCAACTGCCGATCAAGCAGACCCAAGTCGAAGACTGGTTGTCCCTGGATGCGCAAGCGCGTCGCCAATGGTTCAGCCAGGCCGACCTGCGTACCAGCGCCGCGCTGTTGCTGCTGGAGCAGGCCAGCTATCGCAAACAACTGATGCTCGCCCAGGATGAGGTCAAACAACGCTATCTCAATGCCCGCGAGCTGAAATACGGCGGCATGGAGAAAGCCAACAACACGCTGCAGCAAATTCTCGCCAACAGCGGCTTCCTGAGTCGCCCGGCCGAGTTGCTGGACAGTGGGGGTTATGGCCTGCCGCAACCTTCGGAAGCCAAGCGCCTGGAATCGGAGAGCGCCGAACGCCAGAAGCAGTTGCAGTCGTTGACCGGCGAGCTGGATAAAGAGGTGAGGGCGCTGCTCGATCCATCCCGCGCCGCCGAGATTGCCGCCTGTGAAGCCAACCTCAAACAAGTAGGTGAACACCTACGAGCGCTGCATAAAGCCGCCGGTGGCCTCGAACTGCCCTGAACACCACTGTGTAAGCCGGCTTGCCCTTGTAGGAGCGAGCTTGCTCGCGAAAAACTAACAGGCGCCGCGTTTCTATAGGAAGCGTGCGTTATCGTTGACGTTTTTCGCGAGCAAGCTCGCTCCTACAAAAGCAAGCCAGCCACATTTTGTTCTGCGTCAACCTGAAGAACGGGTGCCTGCCCTTCATCAGCTGTTTTCTCAGCGAAAGCTGGCTGAAAGCTTCCCCGTCTAGGATCGCCCTCACTGCCGGCAACAGACCGGCTGTTAACAACAACAATGGTGATTCCCGATGTCCGCTCGTACCCGCCTGTTCGCTCCAACTCCACCCGTACGCCTCGTGCCTTTCGTTCTGCGCTGACCGCCACTCGGTCCGCCATTCCCTAGCCGCGCTACGCCTGGAGTATTCCTATGCTGACTTTCCTTGGCTTTGCCATGGTCATCACGTTCATGTTCCTGATCATGACCAAGCGCCTGTCCGCGCTGATCGCCTTGATCATCGTGCCGATCCTGTTCGCGCTGTTCGGCGGTTTCGCACCGAAGATCGGCCCGATGATGCTCGAAGGCATCACCAAGCTTGCGCCGACTGGCGTGATGCTGATGTTCGCCATTCTCTATTTTGCCTTGATGATCGACTCCGGCCTGTTCGACCCGGCCGTGCGCAAGATTCTCAAGATGGTCAAGGGCGACCCGCTCAAGGTGTCGGTCGGCACCGCGGTACTGGCCCTGGTGGTCTCTCTGGACGGTGACGGTGCCACCACCTACATGATCTGCGTCGCGGCCATGCTGCCGCTGTACCAGCGCATCGGCATGAGCCCAAGGATCATGGCGGGCCTGATCATTCTCGCCGGTGGCGTCATGAACATGACCCCCTGGGGCGGCCCGACGGCACGCGCCGCCAGTGCGCTGCATGTAGACCCGTCGGACATCTTCGTACCGATGATCCCGGCCATGGCCGCCGGTGTGGTGGCGATCCTGGTGATTGCCTACATGTACGGCAAGCGCGAACGTGCGCGCCTGGGTGAATTGCACCTGCAGGGCGACGAGATCGACCACAGCGAAATCAGCGTGTCGCAATTCCCCGACGCTCGCCGTCCGAAACTGATCTGGTTCAACGGCGCCCTGACCCTGGCGTTGATGTGCACCCTGATTGCCGGCCTGTTGCCGCTGCCGGTACTGTTCATGGTGGCGTTCAGTATCGCCATGATCGTCAACTACCCATGCCTGCAGCAGCAGAAAGACCGCGTCGCGGCTCACGCCGGTAGCGTATTGGCGGTGGTGGGCTTGATCTTCGCCGCCGGTATCTTCACAGGCATCCTGTCGGGCACCGGCATGGTCGACGCCATGTCCAAGAGCCTGTTGGCGGTCATCCCAGAAGCGATGGGCCCTTACCTGGCGGTGATCACCGCGCTGGTGAGCATGCCGTTCACCTTCTTCATGTCCAACGATGCGTTCTACTACGGCGTACTACCGGTACTGGCCGAAGCTGCCAGCCATTACGGCATCACCGCGGTGGAAATGGCGCGGGCGTCGATCGTCGGGCAACCCGTGCATTTGCTCAGCCCACTGGTACCCTCGACGTACTTGCTGGTTGCCCTGGCGGGTATCGAATTCGGCGATCACCAGCGCTTCACGCTCAAGTGGGCAGTGCTGGTGTGCCTGTGCATAATGTTCGCCGCACTGCTGATGGGGATTTTTCCGCTGTTCAGCACTCTATAATCGTACCGACTCACTCACCGCGCGGCGCTACAGCTTGCGCGGTTAACACTTGCTCAAAGGAATACACATGGAATGGCTGACCAATCCGGAAATCTGGATTGCCTTCTTCACCCTGACGGCTCTCGAGATCGTCCTGGGCATCGATAACATCATCATGATTTCGATCCTGGTCAGCCGCATGCCCAAGCATATGCAGGCGCGCACCCGGATCTTCGGCCTGGCGTTGGCCATGGTCACGCGCATCCTGTTGCTGCTGTCGATCACCTGGGTCATGCAACTGACCGCCGACCTGTTCGTGGTGTTTGGCCAGGGCATCTCCGGTCGTGACCTGATCCTGTTCTTCGGTGGTCTGTTCCTGCTGTGGAAAAGCTCCCAGGAGATGTACCACGCGCTGGAGGGTGAAGATGAAACCCAAGACGAGCCCAAAGGCGCCGGTGGCAAGTTCATCTACACCATTATCCAGATCGCCATCATCGACATCGTGTTCTCCCTGGACTCGGTGATTACCGCCGTCGGCATGGTTTCCCACGTGCCGGTGATGGTTGCCGCCATCGTCGTTGCGGTATTGGTGATGATGCTGGCTGCCGGCACTATCAGCGAGTTCATCGACAAGCACCCGTCGCTGAAAATGCTGGCGCTGTCGTTCCTGCTGGTCGTGGGTACCGTGCTGATCGCTGAATCCTTCGACGTACACGTGCCAAAAGGCTACGTCTACTTCGCCATGGCGTTCTCGCTGGCGGTGGAAGCGGTGAACATCAAGATGCGTACCGCCATCGCGAAAAAGAAGAAACAGCAGGACCCAGTGAAACTGCGCAAGGACATTCCGGGTCAGTAAATTTGACCCGCGAGTGATCGTTCCCACGCTCCGCGTGGGAATGCCCTCTCGGACGCTCCGCGTCCGCAAAGTGACGCAGAGCGCCACAGGATGCGTTCCCACGCCGAGCGTGGGGAACGATCTTCATGACAGTTTTGTTTCAATCCCGAGTTTAGCTATGCGATGCTGGCGCAGAGCCCATTCGCCAACTACAGCTTAGGTACAAGACGTAGAGCGGCACGCGGTAACTTTCCTTCGCTCCTGCTGGAGCGCACCCACACGGGGGGGCCGAGCATGCTGACCTTGCTCAATCTGCTTTCCGCCGTGACCCTGCTTATCTGGGGCACGCATATCGTCCGAACCGGCATCCTGCGGGTCTACGGTTCCAATTTGCGCCAAGTAATCGGGCAGAACATGTCCAAGCGCTGGCTGGCATTTGTCGCCGGTATCCTGGTGACGGCCATGGTGCAAAGCAGTAACGCCACCGCGATGCTGGTGACTTCGTTCGTCGGCCAGGGGCTGATGAGCCTCACGCCGGCCTTGGCCACCATGCTTGGCGCCGACGTCGGTACGGCCTTGATGGCGCGGGTGCTGACGTTCGATTTGTCCTGGCTGTCGCCGCTGCTGATATTCCTCGGGGTGATTTTCTTCCTGTCGCGCAAGCAGACGCGGGCAGGGCAGTTGGGCCGGGTCGGGATCGGCCTGGGCCTGATCATCCTCGCGCTGCAATTGATCGTCGAAGCCGCCGGGCCAATTACCCATGCCCAGGGCGTCAAAGTCATCTTCGCTTCGCTGACCGGCGATATCTTGCTGGACGCCCTGGTCGGCGCGCTGTTCGCCATGATTTCCTACTCCAGCCTTGCTGCGGTGTTGCTCACGGCCACACTGGCCGGTGCCGGCGTGATCGGCTTGCACGTGGCCATCGGCTTGGTGATCGGCGCCAACATCGGCAGCGGTGTACTGGCTTTTCTCAGCACCAGCATGCAAAACACTGCCGGTCGTCAAGTGGCCCTGGGCAGCCTGTTGTACAAATTGATCGGTCTGTTGCTGATCATTCCGGTGCTCGACCCGCTCGTAGGCTGGATGGACGGCCTGGACTACAGCGTCCAGGGCATGGTCATCACCTTCCACCTGCTCTACAACGTCAGCCGCTGCCTGATCCTGTTACCCACCATCGGGCCCATGGCACGCCTGTGCGAATGGCTGCTGCCGGAACGCCCCGAAACCAATGGCAAGGCCAAGCCACGCCATCTGGACCTGGCCTCATTGAATACCCCAAGCCTGGCCCTGGCGAACGCCGCCCGCGAAACCCTGCGCCTGGGTGACTTGATCGACAATATGCTCACTTCGATGCAGGAAGTGCTGCGCGGCAATCAAACCGCCGTTACCCAAGAAATGCGCAGCCTGAGCGATGATGTCGAAGCGCTCTACAGCGCGATCAAACTCTACCTGGCGCAAATGCCCCGTGAAGACCTGAGTGAACAGGACAACCGCCGCTGGGCCGAAATCATCGAGCTATCGATCAACTTGAAATTGGCCGGTGACCTGATCGAACGCATGCTGCGCAAAGTCCAGCAACAGAAGACTTCGCAACGCCGGCAATTTTCCGAAGTGGGCCTGGAGGAACTCAGTGGCCTGCACAGCCAGTTGATCGCCAACCTGCGCCTGGGCCTGTCGGTGTTTCTCAGCGGCGACCCGGAAAGCGCCCGCCAATTACTGCGCGAAAAGCGCCGCTTCCGCGCCCAGGAACGCCGCCTGGCCCACGCCCATGTCAGCCGCCTGCAGCGCAAGATCGTGCAGAGCCTGGAAACCAGTTCCCTGCACTTGGAACTGATTGCCGACATGAAACGCTTGAACTCGTTGTTCTGCAGCAGTGCTTATGTAGTGTTGGAAACGTCCGACACTGGCGCGCTCTCGGCTGAAAGTATTGCCGACATTACCCATTCGCCCTGAACGTACGCCCGCGAGCGAAGTCAGTAAACAGTGGACCTCATTCGCCAGGAAGCTTGTTATGCGTCGCCTGTTACTCGCCTGCCTGCTCTTGGGCTCGGTACACGCCTTTGCCTTTGACCGCCTGCAAGTCGAGGGCTACACCTTGCCCAACGGCCTGCAACTGCTGCTCAAACCGGGCACCGAGCGTGGGCATGTCGCTATTCGCCTGGTGGTTGGTGTGGGCCTGGACGACTTCGGTTGCGAAGAAAAAGAGCTGCCGCACTTGTTCGAGCACTTGCTGTTCAGCGGTATCGACGGCGGCGGCGAAGGCGACCTCGAAGACCGCATGCAAGCCCTGGGCGGCGAGTGGAACGCCTACACCAGCAACGCCGACACCACCTTCGTGATCGAGGCGCCCGCGCAGAACCAACGCAAGGTGCTGGACCTGCTGCTGGCAATCCTCACGCGCACGCAACTGACCGACGCCCATATCAATGCCGCCAAGCAAGTGGTGGAGCGCGAAGACGGTGGCCATTATTCACACTTGCAACGCCTGCTGGATCGCCAGGACCTCGGTCACAGCGCCAGTAACCAATTGGCCGTCGAGCTGGGCCTCAAGTGCGCCGAACGCGCCGAGGTCAGCCACCTCACCCGCGACCAGTTGGAGAAGCTGCGCAAAGAATGGTACGCGCCGAACAACATGACCCTGATCGTCGTCGGCGATCTCGACAAACTGCTTCCCGCCTACCTGGAACGCACCTATGGTCAACTCGACCCAGTGGAGCCGAGCGAACATCGCCCCCTCCCGGAAATCCAGCACACCGCCGCCGGCCACCGCGACCTGATCCGCGGCTGGGTGGGCGATGGCGCCAAGCTGCACTGGCTGTTCCCAGAGCCTGTGCTGGACGACCAGCATGATGAAACCTACAACCTGCTCAAGGACTACCTCGACTGGGCGCTTTACCGGCAACTGCGCCTCAAGCACGGTTTGTCCTACGGCCCGTGGGTGGAACGCGAAGTGCTCGGCGGCGTTGGGTTCCTCAGCCTGAATGCCGACCTTGAGCGAGAAAACCTCCCTGAAGCCGAGCAGGTCTTGCAAGACCTCAAGGCCCAGTTGCTCAAGGATGGCCTCGACCCAACGGTATTCACACGCCTGCAACAAGCCGCCATTGCCCGCCAAGCCTGGGCAGTGCAAGGCAACAGCGCACTGGCCGACTATTACTGGAGTGCGGCCGGCGACTACTCCAATGGACGTTTCAGCGACCCGGTCAAACGCATCAAGGCCGTGAGCCTGGCACAAACCAACCAGGCCATGCGCGAAGCGTTCCAGCAGCCGGGCTACTGGCGCATCGAAAAACCGCTGTTGAGTTATGACGCCTTGACCTGGATCGGTGCGGGCGTACTGGGCCTGATCATCCTTGGTTTGATCGGCCTGAGGCTTTATCGCAAACCTGTTGAGTAATGAGGCGCAGAATATCGGGCCAAGGCGTTATTCTGTCTGAGATTTTTCCCACAACCAGTGAACCGTCCATGCCGAACTTGCCTCCCCTCATCCAGCGCGTTATAGAACTGATCAAGCGCTACCCAGGGGTGATCGCACTCGGCGGTTTCATCTCGGGGGTGGGCAGCTTCATCCTGGTAGACCGCCAGCAGGGCATGGCCAGCTGGATTGCGGTGATCATGCTGGTGAGCTGGTTGTGGCTGATGCTGGAGAACAGTTTTACGCAACTGTTCACCAAGGTCTTCAATCGCGAGATCCCTGAACCGCTGCTGCGCTACGCCACCCAGATGATCCACCAGGAAAGTCTGTTTTTCGTCCTGCCGTTCTTTTTCGTCACCACCGCCTGGAACAGCGGCCAATCGTTGTTCACTGGCCTGCTCGGCGCAGCGGCGCTGGTGTCGATCATCGACCCGCTGTATTACAAATGGCTGGCGCCCAAACGCTCGCTGTTCCTGGCCCTGCACACCCTGACCCTATTCGCCGCGTTGCTGACCGCGCTGCCGATCATCATGCACCTGACCACCGCCCAGAGTTACAAACTGGCGTTGGGCGTGGCCATGGTCCTGTCGATCCCGAGCCTGGCCGTCAGCCTGCCGCTGCGTAGCCTCAAGGGCTGGGCGATGCTGCTGGGGGTAACGGCCGCCATCGGCTGCGCCGGCTGGTTCCTGCGCAGCTGGGTACCGCCCGCCACCCTGTGGATGACCGAAGTCGCCATCAGCACCCAACTGCAAGACCGCACGCCGGGCGACGACCTCAAGCAAGTCACCGCCGCCCAATTGCGCAGCGGTGGGCTGTATGCGTACACCGCGATCAACGCACCACGCGGGCTGGATGAGCGGATCTACCATGTGTGGAAATTCAACGGCCAGGAAGTCGACCGCATTGCCTTGGACATCCATGGTGGGCGCAAGGAGGGCTATCGCGCCTGGACCCACAAGCAGAATTTCCCGGGTGACGCCGTGGGGCGCTGGCAAGTGCAGGTGCTCACCGAAGACGGCCAAGTCATCGGCGTTCTGCGCTTCAAGGTGATAGACACAGCACAAGCGGACAACCCAAAGTAAGCCGGATCGTGCTATTACGTAGCAATTGTGGATAGCCAAACAAGCTCGGAGCTTATGACCACTCGCACGACGGCCGGCGCGGCCCATCTTGATACGTCCAGCACCCCGCCTTCGCTACGGATTACCGGCGACTGGACGCTGGCCCACTATGCCCACCTGAAGAAGCTGTCGGCCACACTCGACGGCCAATATGACGCCGGCGCCCGCATTGACCTCAACGGCCTCGGTGCGCTGGATACCGCCGGCGCCTCGCTGCTGGTGGAGCTGCTGGGCCCTGCGCGCATCGAACATTCTGCCGAACAAACTGACTGCACCCTGGCAGCCGCCGACCGTGCCCTGCTCAAGACCGTCTACCGCTCCCTGAATGACTTTTGCGTACCGATCAAAGAGCCGGAAGAGGCCGCCGGCATTCAAGTGTTGGCTCGCATCGGCCGCGCAGTAGACACGGTCTGGCAAGACGCAATGAAGCTGTTGGGCTTTATCGGCCTGATCCTCGAAACCTTCGCCCGCGGTATTTGGCGGCCCAAGCGCTGGCGCCTGACGCCCATGGTCGCCCACATCGAACAGACGGGCCTGGATGCGGCGCCTATCGTCGCACTGCTGACCTTTCTGGTCGGCGCCGTCGTGGCCTTCCTTGGCGCCACCGTGCTCAAGAGCTTCGGCGCGACGATCTTTACCGTGGACCTGGTGGCGTTCTCCTTCCTGCGTGAATTCGGCGTGTTGCTCACCGCAATCCTCATCGCCGGCCGTACCGCCAGTGCATTCACCGCGCAAATCGGCTCCATGAAAGCCAACGAAGAAATCGACGCCATCCGTACCCTGGGCCTGGACCCCATGGAGCTGTTGGTATTGCCGCGCGTGCTGGCGCTGCTGGTGGCGTTGCCGATGCTGACCTTCCTGGCGATGCTCTCGGGGATCGTCGGCGGTGGTGTGGTGTGTGCGGTGGCCCTGGATATTTCGCCGGCGATGTTTCTTTCGCTGCTGCAATCGGACATTGGCGTGCAGCACTTTCTGGTGGGCATGGTGAAGGCGCCGATCTTTGCCTTTTTGATCGCGGCCATTGGTTGCCTGGAAGGTTTCAAAGTCAGCGGCAGTGCCGAGTCAGTCGGCGCGCACACCACATCGAGCGTGGTGCAATCGATCTTTGTAGTGATCGTGCTGGATGCGGTCGCGGCGATGTTTTTCATGGAGATGGGCTGGTGAGTCGTCTACACCGTGCGCCCACTGAGGCGGTGATTGAAGTGCGTGGCTTGTGCAATCGCTTTGGCAGCCAAAGCGTGCATGAGAACCTCGACCTGGATTTGTACAAAGGCGAGATCCTGGCGGTGGTGGGGGGCTCTGGCAGCGGTAAATCCGTGTTGTTGCGCAGCATCGTTGGCCTGCGGCGCCCCAGCGAAGGCGAAGTACGGGTGTTCGGCAAAAACCTGCCGAGCCTGCCTGAACATGAACGCTCACTGGTAGAACGCCGCTTTGGCGTACTGTTCCAGAAGGGCGCGCTGTTTTCCTCGCTGACGGTGACCGAGAACGTGGCTCTGCCATTGATCGAGCACGCCGGCCTCAGCCGCGCCGATGCCGAGCACTTGGCGGCGGTCAAGCTGGCCCTGGCGGGGTTGCCGCTGTCGGCGGCCGACAAATACCCGGCCTCGTTATCCGGCGGCATGATCAAACGTGCCGCCCTGGCCCGCGCACTGGCCTTGGACCCGGACATCCTGTTCCTGGACGAACCCACCGCCGGTCTCGACCCCATTGGCGCGGCGCAATTCGACCAACTGATCCTCACCCTGCGCGATGCGTTGGGCTTGAGTGTGTTCCTGGTCACCCACGACCTCGACACGCTGTACACCATCACCGACCGTGTGGCGGTGCTGGCGCAGAAGAAAGTGCTGGTGGCCGACGCCATCGATGTCGTTTCGGAAACGGACGACGCCTGGATTCACGAATATTTCCACGGCCCCCGGGGCCGCGCGGCATTGGATGCCGCTCAATCGCTCAACGAGGTATGACATGGAAACCCGAGCCCATCATGTGATGATCGGACTGTTCAGCGTAATTGTGGTGGTCGGCGCGATGCTGTTTGGCCTGTGGCTGGCCAAGTCCAGCGTCGATACCGCCTTCCAGGATTACGAAGTGATCTTCAACGAAGCGGTCAGCGGCCTGTCCCAGGGCAGTGCGGTTCAGTACAGCGGCATCAAGGTGGGCGATGTCATCAGCCTGCGTCTGGACCCCAAAGACCCACGCCGCGTCCTGGCGCGCATCCGCCTGGCCGGGCAAACGCCAATCAAGGAAGACACCCAGGCCAAACTGGCCCTGACCGGTATCACCGGCACCTCGATCATCCAGCTCAGTGGGGGCACCCCGCAGAGCCCGGAGCTCAAGGGCAAGGACGGCAACCTGCCGGAAATCATCGCGTCGCCATCGCCTATCGCACGCCTGCTCAATAACAGCAACGACCTGATGACCAGCGTCAACCTGCTGCTGCACAACGCCAACCACCTGTTCTCGCGGGAAAACGTCGAACGCCTGAGCAACACCTTGGATAACCTGCAACAAACCACCGGCGCCATTGCCGAGCAACGCGGCGACATCAAGGTGGTGATGCAGCAATTGATGCAGGTGAGCAAACAGGCGGGCGCGGCGCTGGAGCAAACCACCGTGCTGATGCGCAGCGCCAATGGTTTGCTCAGTGAACAAGGCAAGCAAGCCTTCGGGAGCGCCGAGCAGGCGATGAAATCCCTGGAGCAAAGCACCGCCACCATCAATACCTTGCTGACCAATAACCAGGACTCGGTGAACAGCGGCATGCAGGGCCTTAACGAGCTGGCGCCAGCCGTGCGCGAGCTGCGTGAAACCCTCGGCTCGCTGCGCGCCATCTCCCGCCGTCTGGAAGCCAACCCCAGCGGTTACCTGCTGGGCAGCGACAAGAACAAGGAGTTCACGCCATGAAGCGTGCGTATCACATGATCGTCCCCATGGCCCTGGCACTGGTCAGCGCGTGTTCGATCCTACCCAAGCCGGACCCTTCGGACGTGTACCGCCTGGCGTCCACCCAACCGGCCAGCCAAGGCACGCCGGTGAGTTGGTCGCTGCGCGTGACCAAGCCGCAGACCAGCGAGTTTCTCGATAGCCCGCGCATCGCCGTAGTGCCAGATGGCAACTTGATCAGCAACTACGCGAATTCACGCTGGAGCGACCCGGCGCCGGTGCTGCTGCGTAATCGCCTGCTGGATGGCTTCCAGCGCGACGGGCGCGTGACGTTGTTGAGTACCGACGAGACCAACCTGCAAGCCGACTATGAACTGGGCGGGCAGTTGCAGGCGTTTCAGAGTGTGTATCGAGGCAAAGCGGTGGAGGTGGTGATTCGCCTCGACGCGCGATTGGTGCGTGGGCGTGATCAAAGGATTATCGCCAGCCGCCGGTTTGAAGTGAGGCAGCCGGTGAGTGACGCCAAGGTGCCAGCGGTGGTGGCTGCTTTTGGCCAGGCTGGGGATCAGCTGAATAAGCAGGTGGTGGATTGGGTAGTACAACAGGGTAATGCTGCGCCGAATAGATGATTCCGCCGCCCTGTAGGAGCGAGCTTGCTCGCGAAAAACCTGAGACCGCCTCGGGGAGTCTGATGCCCCGCGTCATCGTTAACGTTTTTCGCGAGCAAGCTCGCTCCTACAGGGTGCGGCTCATGCTTAACCGAAGAACCAGTAGCACACCAAAATAGCCGCGACCACACCAGCAAACTCCGCGAACAACGCACATCCCACCGCATGCCGCGCCCGCTGGATGCCTACCGAGCCGAAGTACACGGCCAGCACATAAAACGTGGTTTCAGTACTGCCCTGTATCGTCGCCGCCACCAACGCCGCAAAGCTGTCCACACCCTGGGTCTGCATGGTCTCGATCAGCATCGCCCGTGCCGCACTGCCGGAGAACGGCTTGACCATTGCGGTCGGCAGAGCGTCGACAAAGCGCGTATCCAGGCCAGTCCAGGCCACCACATGGCGAATCCCTTCCAGGCCGAACTCCAAGGCGCCCGAGGCACGCAACACGCCAACCGCACACAGCATCGCCACCAGATAGGGCAGTAGGTTCTTGGCTACGTCGAAGCCTTCCTTGGCGCCTTCGACGAATGCCTCGTACACCTTGACCTTGCGCAACGCGCCGATCACCAGAAACAGCATGATCAAGCCAAACAGCGTGAGGTTGCCCAGGATCGACGACAAACCGGCCAGCGCTGTGGCAGACAGGGTCGCCAGCAGCGCCATGAAGCCACCCAGTATCAACGCGCCGGGGACCAGATAGGCCAGCACCACAGGGTCCCACAGCCGCAGACGCTGCATCACCGCCACCGACAGCAGGCCCACGAGGGTCGAGGCGCTGGTGGCCAGCAGGATCGGCAGGAACACCAGCGTCGGGTCCGCGGCGCCTTGCTGGGCGCGGTACATGAAAATGGTCACCGGCAACAGCGTCAGCGAGGACGCGTTGAGCACCAGGAACAGGATCTGAGCGTTGGTCGCCGTATTGGGGATGGGGTTGAGCTCTTGCAGCGCCTTCATGGCTTTCAGGCCGATGGGCGTGGCGGCGTTATCCAGGCCCAGGCCGTTGGCGGCAAAGTTGAGGGTAATCAAACCTATCGCGGGGTGCCCGGCGGGCACTTCAGGCATCAGGCGGCGAAACAGCGGGCCGAGGGCCTTGGCCAGCCAATCGACGATCCCGGCTTTTTCCGCAATCCGCAGAAAGCCCAGCCATAACGTCAGGGTACCGAACAGCAGCACCATGACTTCCACCGACAATTTGGCCATGGCGAAAATGCTTTCGACCATCGCCGCGAAGATCCCGGCGTTACCGCCCACCAGCCATTGCGCCAGTGCTGACACCATTGCCACGACAAAGAAGCCAAGCCACAGGCCATTGAGCATCAGATAAGTCCCCCGAAAGATGGGGCGAATGATAACGGGGCTGGCAGAAACGACAAACCCCGGAATTTTCCGGGGTTTGTTTTCGATCAATCTGCAATCAGCTACGGGTGGCTTGTGCCGTAGGCAGGGCTTCCTTGCTGCGCCAGTGCGGCAGGGAATTCCAGTAGCGCTCGCCCTTGGCGTCGTCGTACATGCCTTCCCAACGGGAGATAACCAGTACGGCCAAGGCATTGCCGATCACGTTCAGGGCGGTACGCGCCATGTCCATCACACGGTCGACACCGGCGATAAACGCCAAGCCTTCCAGTGGGATGCCCACGCTGCCCAGCGTCGCCAACAACACCACGAAGGACACGCCCGGCACGCCGGCGATACCTTTGGAGGTCACCATCAGGGTCAGTACCAGCATCAGTTGCTGGCCGATCGACAGGTCGATGCCATACAGCTGGGCAATGAAGATGGCCGCGATGCTCTGGTACAGGGTCGAACCGTCGAGGTTGAACGAATAGCCGGTCGGCACCACGAAGCTGCAGATCGCTTTCGGCGCGCCGTAGGCTTCCATCTTCTCGATCACACGCGGCAGCACGGTTTCGGAGCTGGCGGTGGAGTAAGCCAATACCAACTCATCTTTGAAGATGCGGATCAGCTTGAGGATCGAGAAGCCAAACAGGCGTGCGATCAAACCCAGGACCGCGAAGGCGAAGAACAGGATCGCGACGTAAACCAGGATCACCAGCTTGGCCAGCGGCAGCAGCGAGGCGAAGCCGAAGTTGGCGACCGTCACCGCGATCAGTGCAAATACACCGATAGGGGCGTACTTCATGATCATGTGGGTGACTTTGAACATGCTCTCGGACACGCCCTGGAACATGGTCACCAGCGGTTCGCGCAGTTCAGGCTTGAGGCTCGACAGGCCCAGGCCGAACAACACCGAGAAGAAGATGATCGGCAGCATCTCGCCTCGGGCGACTGCGGCGAAGATGTTCGAGGGGATCAGGTTGAGGATGGTCTCGATGAACGCATGTTCATGCTGCACTTCGGCGGCAGTCGCCTGGTACTTGGAGATATCGACGGTACCCAGGGTACTCATGTCGATGCCCGCGCCTGGGTGGAACAGGTTGGCGAGCAACAGGCCCACCACGATGGCGATGGTGGTGACAATTTCGAAGTAGAGGATGGTTTTGACGCCGATACGACCGAGCTTTTTCGCGTCGCCTACACCGGCAATGCCGACGATCAGCGAAGAAATCACAATCGGGATCACGATCATCTTGATCAGGCGGATAAAGATATCGCCCGCCGGCTGCAACACATTGCTGATCCACCAGGCCTTTTCAGCACTGAAATGGTTGAGCACGGCACCGATTGCAATGCCCAGTACCAAACCGATGAGGATCTGCCAGGCGAGGCTTAGCTTTGCCTTCTTCATGTCATTACCCTTGCTTCAAGTGGACTTACGGCAAATGCGCCAGCTGCAACGCTCGAAAGCGAAAAAGTGTGTGCATCTGCCTCCATGGAAGGTCACCGCAGCGTGGCCGAAATGGCTTACTGGCAGGCGAAAAAAGGCGCAACTATTCCCATGCAAGGGAGCGACGTCTAATGCCGTAAACGCCTACCCTATGCCGAATCGGCATGGCTTTTTTTGAAAATATTTGTCCAAACGGTCAGTTCGTATCCGCCATTCGAGCGGGTGAATATGCCGTTAAGCAGCCAAATCAGGCTCGCGCAGAGATACTGGACGACTTCGATTGGCTGACAGAAATGTCTGAGAAATCCATCACCTAGGGCCGGAAAGATCCTATAGCGCGATTGAAAAATTCTCGATAGATGGTCACGCCGACATACCCAGTAATGGTTGGCCACACGCAAAAAAACAAAACTACGGCTATAGGCGGCATGAAACGCGGGAATGAGAGTCATAAGCCCGCCGCAAGTTCAGCAAGCTTGAGGTCTTGTGAACTTGCGGCGCAGCTTTTCGCCTGACCCGGCCCTTGCGCAGGTACTCCCTGTACCCGTAGGTCACGCCGATCCTGATCGATCAGAGCAACCCGGCCCCCTGGTCATGCATCACTCAAGGAGCGATGCAAACAGAAAGAAGCACAAGGGCTTCCTTCTATGGACGCCGGCTCCGTCACACGGAACCTAGTACCAATTCGGATCTTTCTTGAGCTGTTCCATCAGCAGCTTTTGAATACCCTCGTCCGGCTTACCGAGGAAACGGTAATCGGCGTGCCGTGTCGGGGACTTGTCCGCTGGCAAACCCGCCGGGACTTCCACTAACATGGCATAGGCATCTTCCTTGTCGAGGCTGAAGGCAACGATCAGGCGCTTGTTCAGGCAGGTGTCTGCGGTTTCACAAAGCGGCCCGACCAAGTACTTGTCGCCATCTTCCTCAACGGCATTCATTTGCTCGGCCGTGCCCGACAGGTTCATCACCCATTCGGGCAGGCGTTCCTCTTTCTTCACCACGTCTTGCCAGGTTTCACGGTACTGCGGATCCGCGCTGAGCAATTCGTTAGCCCGGGATTGACCGTCGTTGGCGGCCATGGCCAGGCCGCTGCCGCCCAACAGCAGGGCGGCAGCAAGGGCTTTAAAAGGCAGGCTGACCATATTCAACCTCGGCCTTTGCGACCAAAGAAGAACGAAGCGATAAACATCACCAGGAAGACCACAAACAGGATCTTGGCGATGCCGGTGGCGGTGCCAGCGATACCACCGAAGCCCAGGACTGCGGCCACAATGGCGATGATCAGAAATGTGATTGCCCAACTCAACATGGTGATTCTCCTTATGCTTCTATAGGGGTAACAGCGGTGATACCGTGCAGCCGCTCAACACGAGCGACATTTTTTGCCTAGAACACCCAACGGTCATGGGCCGGCAGTTCGTCCAGGGTGGAACCCTGGTCTACCAGGCTCAATTGCGGGGCAGTCACATCGGCGCTGGCGCTGCCAATGGAACGGAAATGGGTCTGAGTCATGACGGGACGTTCAAATTGCGGGGCTGGCTGCGCACGCTCCTGCCAATGCTGCAACTGCTGGCCGGCAATCAACGTAACCATCAAGGCCAGGCTGGCGAACAGGCCCTGCTGCAAGCGCAGCGGCGATACACGCAATTGGCTGAGGCTTTGGCGAGTCATGCTGCATTACTCCCGCATTCTGATTATTCGTTCATGACGCTCTTGGGGGAGATATTGCAGAGTGCATGCCAGCTTTATTGCAAAATAAAACACAATAAAATCAAGCATTTACACTTGCTCGATAGATTCGTCGCCTAGCATCCTGCACGATGCCTCCTTGCAGGCCGTGCGAAATGCACGATGGTCGGGGGTCGGAACCAGACACCCAGCGCACACATCGAAGGATCGAAGGGTGAAAGGAAGGGAAAATGCCCTCAGACGTCGTCTGTAGGAAGGCGCGCAGATAGCTGCACGAAGAAGCCTTTTATGAATCAGAATAAACCATGCAACTTGCCCGATTATTCCGGGACTAAACACCATCACATTTATAGTTAAGGAGTGCGGGACAGATGGATTCAGCCAAGGAACTTCAAGGCCGCATTCTTTTAGTGGATGACGAATCCGCGATCCTGCGCACCTTCCGCTATTGCCTGGAAGATGAGGGCTACACCGTCGCCACCGCGAACAGTGCCGCACAGGCCGATGCCCTGATGCAGCGTCAGGTGTTCGACCTGTGCTTCCTCGACCTGCGCCTGGGCGAGGACAATGGCCTGGACGTGCTGGCCCAGATGCGCGTGCAGGCTCCGTGGATGCGCGTGGTGATTGTGACCGCCCATTCGGCCGTGGATACCGCCGTGGACGCCATCCAGGCTGGCGCCGCCGACTACCTGGTCAAGCCTTGCAGCCCCGACCAACTGCGCCTGGCCACGGCCAAGCAACTGGAGGTGCGTCAGCTCTCTGCGCGGCTGGAAGCGCTGGAAGGCGAGGTGCGCCAGCCCAAAGACGGCCTGGACTCCCATAGCCCGGCCATGATGGTGGTGTTGGAAACCGCGCGGCAGGTGGCCGGGACGGACGCCAATATCTTGATTCTCGGCGAGTCCGGCACCGGTAAAGGTGAGTTGGCCCGGGCGATACACGGATGGAGCAAACGCTCGAAGAAGTCCTGCGTGACCATCAACTGCCCGTCACTGACCGCCGAACTGATGGAAAGCGAACTGTTCGGCCATAGCCGCGGCGCATTCACCGGCGCCAGTGAAAGCACCCTGGGCCGAGTGAACCAGGCGGACGGCGGTACGCTGTTTCTCGACGAGATCGGCGATTTCCCCCTCACGTTGCAACCCAAGTTGCTGCGGTTTATCCAAGACAAAGAGTATGAGCGCGTGGGCGACCCGGTCACCCGCCGCGCTGACGTGCGCATCCTCGCAGCCACCAACCTGAACCTGGAAGACATGGTGCGCGATGGCCGTTTCCGTGAAGACTTGCTCTACCGTCTGAATGTCATCACCTTGCACTTGCCCCCGCTGCGCGAACGCAGTGAAGACATCCTGACCCTGGCTGACCGCTTCCTTGCCCGCTTCGTCAAGGAATACGCACGCCCGGCGCGCGGCTTCAGCGATAATGCCCGCGAAGCGCTACTGAACTACCGCTGGCCCGGCAATATTCGTGAACTGCGCAACGTAGTGGAACGCGCCAGCATCATCTGCCCCCAGGAGAAGGTTGAGATCAGCCACCTGGGGATGGCTGAGCAACCGGCCAACAATGCACCGCGTATCGGGTCGGCTTTGAGCCTTGACGAGCTGGAGAAAGCCCATATCGGCGCCGTACTTGCGACCAGCGACACACTGGACCAAGCGGCCCGCACACTCGGCATCGATGCGTCGACGCTGTACCGCAAACGCAAGCAGTACAACCTTTGAACAGGACCTTATGAAGCTCGCGATGAAACTGCGCACCCGGTTATTCCTGAGCATCTCAGCCTTGATTACCGTGGCTTTGCTGGGGTTGGTCCTGGGCTTGGTCAGCGTCATGCAAATGGCCAAGACCCAGGAATCGCTGATCCGCAGTAATTTCATCACCCTGGACCTGGGGCTCAAATTGCGTCAGAGCCTGGGCGACCAGTTGATCATGATGCTGGAGAAGCGTCCCGACCCAGACGCCCTGCAAGCCTCCAAGCAGCATTATTTCGATCTGTTGGACCAGGGCATCGCCCATGAGCAGGTCGACGGCAAAAACCATGGTTTCAGCCAGGCACGCTCGGATTACCAGAATCTGCTCAAGGCGTTTGACCAATCCCAGCAGACATCACCGCCTGCGGGCAGCAAGGAAAAGCTCACCGAGACCTTCAACATACTGCGCAACGGCTTGATCGCCGAACACAAGCGAGCCCTGGAAAATATCAGTACCAGTGAACATAAATCCCGTGAGCGCGCCCTGTTGATAGCGGGCCTGCTCGGGCTGGTAGGGCTCGCGGTGCTGATCATCGGTTTCGTCACGGCCCATGGCATCGCCCGGCGTTTCGGTGGTCCCATCGAAGCCTTGGCCAAGGCCGCCGACAAGATCGGGCAGGGCGACTTTGAAGTCACGCTGCCGATCTCCTCCGCAGCGGAAATGAACCTGTTGACCCGACGTTTCGGCATCATGGCCGAAGCGTTGCGCCAACATCAGGCCACTAACATCGATGAGCTGCTGGCCGGCCAACAGCGCCTGCAAGCGGTGCTCGACAGTATCGATGACGGCCTGTTGATGATTGATCGCCAAGGCTGCCTGGAGCATCTCAACCCTGTAGCGCAGCGCCAATTGGGCTGGGATGAGGAGCGGCTGGGTCAAGGCCTTGGTGAAGCCATGGGTCGTGCGGAAATGGATGAACAGCTGCAACTGGTGCTGCGCGGCGGCAACCTGGAGCGGGCCCCGGACGATCTGGAGGTGGAAGTCGAGGGTGAGTTGCGCCTGCTGACCTACAGCCTGACCCCGGTTAGCCATACACAGGGGCACATTCTCGGGGCCGTGATGGTGCTGCATGATGTGACTGAACAGCGCGCCTTCGAACGGGTGCGCAGCGAGTTCGTATTGCGCGCCTCCCATGAGCTGCGCACGCCGGTTACCGGCATGCACATGGCCTTCGGCTTGTTCCGTGAGCGGGCCAAGTTCCCACCGGACTCCCGCGAGGCGGACCTGCTGGATACGGTGAATGAAGAAATGCAGCGCCTGATGCAGTTGATCAACGACCTGCTCAACTTCTCGCGCTACCAGAACGGCCTGCAAAAACTCACCCTGGGCACGTGCGATGTCACCGACTTGCTGGAGCACGCACGGGCTCGGTTTGCTGAGCCTGCGAACGCCCAGCACATTGAGTTGCTGGTAGAAGCTCAGCCTGAGTTGCCACGGCTGTATGCCGACCAAGTGCAACTGGAGCGGGTGCTCGACAACCTGTTGGGCAATGCCCTGCGCCACACCGCCGAAGGCGGGCAGATTCGCCTGCAGGCACGACGGCATGGCGAGCGGGTGATTATCAGCGTCGAGGATAACGGCGAAGGCATTGCCTACGGCCAGCAAGGGCGAATCTTCGAACCCTTTGTACAGGTGGGCCGCAAGAAGGGCGGTGCGGGCCTGGGCTTGGCACTGTGCAAGGAAATCGTGCAATTGCACGGCGGCCGCATGGGTGTGTACTCACGACCGGGGCAGGGTACGCAGTTCTATATGGCATTACCCCTGTAGGAGCGAGAACCCTGTGGCGAGCAAGCTTGCTTGCGCTGGGGTGCGAAGCGCCCCTCAAAAAAGCCGGCTCCAGCTTCGCTGTCGAACGGGAGCAAGCTCCCTCACCACAGCAAGCTCGCTCCAACATTGTTACACCTTCAGCGGTGATTCAAGGCTCGCAGGATCGCGGCGCTTTCAGCATCCGGGGTGCCATCAAACAGCGATGGCCGGAAGCGCATCTGGAACGCAGCGATGACGTGCCTTGTGGCCACATCCAGCTCACCGGTCTGCGGCGTCTGGTAGCCCAGGCGCGCCAGCTCTTCCTGGAACCAGGTAATGCTCGGCAACTGCGCGGCGTACTGCACCTGGAACCGGGCCACTGCCTGGGCATCCGGCCACACGGCCAGACCTTCTGCCGCCAAGCGTTTCCAAGGGAACAACGGGCCTGGGTCCAGCTTGCGCAGTGGGGCAATGTCGCTGTGCCCGATGATGTTCTTGGGGTCGATGCCATTGCGCTTGCTGATGTCCTTGAGCAGCACGATCAGCGACTGCACCTGCGCTTCGGAATACGGGTACCACACACGCCCAGTCGGCGTATCACTGAACCCTGGGTTGACGATCTCGATGCCGATGGAGCTGGAGTTGAGCCAGGTGCGCCCCATCCACTCGCTTTGCCCGGCGTGCCAGGCGCGCTGGCTTTCATCCACCAGCTTGTAGATGGTGCCGGAGGCGTCGTCGCCGATCAGGTAATGGCTGCTGACCTGGCCATGGGTCAACAGCGCCAGGGAACGTTCAAGGTTGGTCGAGGTGTAATGCACCACAACGAACTGCACGCGGTTGTCGTGGTTAACCGAAGGATGGCTGGTGTTCAGGCGCGGGCCACTGGCGCAGCCGGCGAGCAGAAGAAACGCTAAAGCGATATACAAGGATTTCATGGCGAGAGGCATTACACTGAAAGACGATAATGCAACAGTGTAACGTAAGGTTCATGGCTAGGCGGTCAAATCACAAAATGGAACATCTTTTATGCCGCCTGCACCTGATTACGCCCCGCAGCCTTTGCCCTGTAGAGTGCCTCGTCGGCACGCTTGAGCGCCAGGTCACTGCGCTCGCCGGGTTGAAACTGCGCCACGCCCATGGACACCGTGATCGTTACCGGCTCGCCCTTGAAGTGGAACGGGCACGCTGCAATGGCCTCACGCAATACTTCACCTACGGCCAGGGCATCCGCCAAGGCTGAGTCGGGCATGAGCAGCACGAACTCTTCACCACCAAACCGCGCGATGAAGTCAGTCGGCCGCAGGCGTTTGCTCAGCACGTTGGCGATGATCTTCAAGACCTTGTCCCCTGCCAGGTGACCGTAGCCGTCGTTGATGCGCTTGAAGTGGTCCAGGTCGAGCATGGCCAGCGACAGGCTGTTACCGCGCTGATGCCAGGCGTTGACTTCGTAATCGAGGCGTTCGCTCCACGCCGCACGGTTGGGCAGCCCGGTGAGCGGATCGATCAAGGCCTTCTGGCGCTGCACCTCCAGGTGCTCGCGGTATCCCTGGGCCTCCTGCTCCATATGGGCCACGCGTTCAGCCAGGCCTTTGAGGCGTGCGGCCACTTCCTGTTCGCGCAGGTCACGCTGTTGCTGGTGTTCATCCATGGTGCCGAGCAAGCCTTCAAGGTGGCTTTCGAGCACCTGCTTGAGGCTGTCCAGGTCGGCGGCGTCCTGCACGCTGCTTTGCAGGCCGTCCACCTGCTCGCGAATCTGTGTGTCCAACTCCCGCGCGGCCAGGCTGCTGTCGGCGTGGCCGTCGCTGGCGACCTGCAAATGCCCCTGGAATGCCTCGAGACGCTCGTTGAGCTGCTTGAGATAAGCCTCGAACTCATGCTGGCCACTGTCGGTGACCGCCAGCATCAGCACGGCCAGGTCATCCAGGATCGGCAGCAGTTCGTACCAATTCAAACCATGGGCGAGACGCTCACGCATCGCCTCGGCCTGGGGCTGGTGACGTTCGGGCAGGGAAAGGTCTTCCAGCAGGCCGAGCAAAGTGCCTTCAATGTGCTTGGCCACCGAACTGTAGGACGGTTCAGGCGAATCGGGCAGGGCGTAGGTGCCGTCCGGTTGCAGCTCGTCAGGCTCGGGGCTTTCCAGCACGGGGGGCAGCGACAGGCTGCCGATGGTGGTCTCATCCGGCGTTTCGACTGGAGCCGGCGGCGGTTCGATAAAGGCAGCGAGTGCGCTTTCGTGAGCAGGCTCCGCAACCGGTGGCGCCTGCACGTCGGGCTCCGGTAATTGCGCAGGCGCAATCGACGGCAGCTCTGGAGCGTCGAATACCGGCGTTTCTCTGGCGACCTCTTGCCCTTCGGCCGCGGCAACAGGCGCAGCCTTCAAGGCCACGGGTGTGGGTGACAGCGGTGCAAAGGCACGCAAGGCTTGGGTCAGCTCTTCCGATTGCGCAAGTTCTTCCGGTTCGGGTGCGGGTTTGGGCGCTGCAGGCTTTGGCGCTGCCAATTGCATTGCCGGCAGTGGCTCAGCGTCAACCGGCAATGCTTCACTGGCGGCCTCCTTACTACCGAACAGGCGTTGCAACAGGCCCGGGCCTGTGCGTGCGGTATCGCCTTCAGGCTCCAGATTATTCAGCGCCTGCCCCTGCAGGCTGCTCAGCTCACTGAGTAGCAGGGGTATCTCCCGCGCTTGTGCCACGCGACCATCGAGTTGCTTGGCGAAGGTTTTCAGCGGGCGAGCCACCTCGCGGGGCAACGGCAGCTTTTGCAACTGGGTGACCAAGGCGGTGAGCGCGGTGCTGATCTGGTCGACACGGGTTTCGCGGCGCTGCTCCGAATCCAGCACGGCCTTTTCCAGGCGTGGCAGTAAAGCGGCGAGGGCAGCGTCCATGTCGTCCGTGCGCACGACATCGCGCATTTCCTTCATGCATTGATCGACGGCGCGGTCGGTGCCTTCAGCGGCCAGCGTGCTGCGCACCAGCCCGCGGCGCAGCAAATCGAGGCGGGCAGCCCAGCGGCGTTCGAGTTTGTCTTGTTGCTCGATGCTCTGGAGGTATTTCTCTTTCCAGCGCTGGGCGTCGTCGCTCATGCAAGGGATCCGCGAGGGCCTGGGCTCAACGCGGGTAATGCATCAGCCGTGAGCGAACCCGGCAGACGAATCTCTACCGCGACCGGCAGGTGATCGGAAATGGGCTGCGCTAGCACCTGCACACTTTCCAGTGTGAGGCTTGGGCTGAGCAGGATATGGTCAAGACAGCGCTGCGGGCGCCAGCTGGGAAACGTGGCTTCGACTTGCGGGGCCAGTAACCCCAGGTCGCGCAGCGGAGAATTCTGCAGCAGGTCGTTGGCATGGGTGTTCATGTCACCCATGAGCACCTGGTGCTTGTAGTTACCAATCAATTCACGCACGTAGGCCAGTTGCAGGTTGCGCGTACGCCCCCCGAGGGCCAGGTGCATCATCACCACCACCAAGGCTTCCGGGCCTTCGCCAAAACGCACAAGGATCGCCCCGCGCCCTTTGGGGCCTGGCAGGGGGTGATCTTCAATGGCAGTGGGTTTGAGGCGGCTGAGTACGCCATTGCTGTGCTGCGCCAGGCGCCCCAGGTTGCGGTTGAGTTGCTGATACCAGTACGGGAAGGCGCCCAGCTGAGCCAGGTGTTCCACCTGGTTGATATAGCCGGAGCGCAGGCTGCCGCCGTCGGCTTCCTGCAGGGCGACCAAGTCGAAGTCGCTTAGCAGGTCGCCGATTTTCTGCAGGTTACCGGTACGCCCCTTGTGGGGCAGCAGGTGCTGCCAGCCACGCGTGAGGTAGTGCCGATACTTCTCGGTACTGTTGCCCACCTGGATATTGAAGCTGAGCAGGCGCAAGCGGCTGTCTGCCGGCAGGCCTGTGGACTCCAGGTGATGCTCGTTGACCTGCGGTTCATGCAGGCCAACGACACGCTCGGTACCCCAGCGGCGCATGGCGAGCCCCTTACTTGGCAGCGCGTTCTTTGGCAATCAGTTGGTCGGCAACGTTCAGGGTCGCTTCAGGACCACCGGTGCTGCCCAGGTCGAAACGGTATTTGCCGTTGACGATCAGAGTTGGAACGCCTTGCACGCCGTACTTCTGCGCGAGTTCCTTGGCCTGTTTGATTTGGCCCTGGATAGCGAAGGAGTTAAAGGTCGCGAGGAACTTGTCCTTGTCGACACCTTGAGTAGCAACGAAGTCAGCCATTTCGTCCGGCTTGGTCAGGCGCTTGCCTTGTTTCTGGATCGCTTCGAAGACAGCGTTGTGGACCTTGTGCTCAACACCCATGGCTTCCAGGGTCAGGAACAGTTGGCCGTGGGCGTCCCATGGGCCACCGAACATGGCAGGAATGCGACGGAAGTTAACGTCCTTGGGCAGCTTTTCAGCCCATGGGTTGATAGTCGGCTCGAAGGCGTAGCAATGCGGGCAGCCGTACCAGAACAGCTCCACCACCTCGATCTTGCCGGGTACCGCAACCGGAACCGGATTAGACAGCTCAACATAGGTTTTACCGGCTTCAAGCGGCACATCGGCAGCTTGTGCGGTCATGCCGAAGAGGCTGGCAGTGACGAGAGCGGCGCTGAGGATCAGATTACGCATGCTTTACTCCTGGACAAATAAAGTCGCCTCACGCGACCTTTGTTGTGACAGGTCTACGCGGACATGAGTTCGTTAGTGTAACGGCAGCGGCCACAAAAAAGGGCGGCCTGAGCCACCCTTTTTATGCTTGCATCGCGGGATTAATCGAGCGTTAACGCCCAGCCCCGTCAGTGCAGGCCCTGGATATAACTGGAGAGGGCTGCGATATCTTCGTCGCTCAGCTTGCGAGCGATAGTGCGCATGGTCATGGCGTCCCCATCGTTGGCCCGGCCGGCTTCTTCTTTGCGGAAGTCGGTCAACTGTTTGGCGATGTAGGTGGCATGCTGGCCGCTCAGGTGCGGGAAGCCTGCGGCAGCGTTGCCTGCGCCATTGGGCGAGTGGCAACCAGTGCAGGCGGGCAAGCCTTTTTCCAGGTTACCGCCACGGAACAACTGCTCTCCGCGGGCGACCAATTTAGGATCGGCAGCTCCCACGCTACCCTTCTGGCTGGCAAAATACGCCGCGAGGTCCGCAAGGTCCTGATCGTTGAGATTGGTCAGCAGGCCGGTCATTTCCAGCACCGTGCGCTTGCCGTCCTTGATGTCGTGCATCTGCTTGCTCAGGTAGCGTTCACCCTGGCCGGCCAGTTTGGGGAAGTTCGGCGCCGGGCTGTTACCATCCGGGCCGTGGCAGGCACCACACACGGCGGCCTTCGCTTGACCGGCAGTGGCATCACCTTTGACGGGGCCCTCTGCAGCGACGGCAGCGCCTGTGATGCCCAAGGTCAACAGCAGACTCACGATCAGTTTGTTCATCAGCTAATCCAACTACGGCTAAGGGTTTAAGAGTTATCTACCGGGTTTACTCACCATCAAATCAATGACGGCCTGGTAATCCTCAGTACTGCAGTCCATGCACAAACCACGCGGCGGCATTGCCTTGAAACCCTGGGTCACGCACTGCGTCAGCCTGACCATGCAAACTCGGTTGATCCTGTGTAGCCTGAGCGCCGTAAAGCGGAATCAGGGCAGCAGAAGCGAGCAACCGTCGGTCCATACATCGACCTATTCAGGGTTTGAGAGCGTTTTGCGTTCTAATGCGCAATAAAGGTCTTTCGCTCCCGTGAACCTCATCCTTCGCTGGGACAAAGCACACACAAAATCTGCGGCATTATATACTGGCGCTACTGAAACGGAAACGACACCGCTTGCCGCACCCTTTCTCGGCACCGCCCACATCGGAAATCTCATGCAACTCAAGAACCCCATCCTCGGCCTGTGCCAACAGTCCACCTTCATGCTCAGCGCCGCCAAAGTGGACCAATGCCCCGATGACGAGGGCTTTGAAGTCGCCTTTGCCGGCCGTTCCAACGCCGGTAAATCCAGCGCACTGAACACCCTGACTCACGCCAGCCTGGCGCGCACCTCGAAAACCCCGGGCCGCACGCAACTACTCAATTTCTTCAAGCTAGACGATGATCGGCGTCTGGTCGACCTGCCGGGCTACGGTTATGCAAAAGTACCTATCCCGCTGAAGCTGCACTGGCAGCGTCACCTTGAGGCTTACCTGGGCGGTCGCGAGAGTTTGAAGGGTTTGATCCTGATGATGGACATCCGCCATCCAATGACCGACTTCGACTTGCTGATGCTCGACTGGGCTGTCGCCAGCGGCATGCCGATGCACATTTTGCTGACCAAGGCCGACAAACTCACCTACGGCGCAGCCAAGAACACCCTGCTCAAAGTGCAGTCCGAAATCCGTAAGGGCTGGGGCGATACCATCACGATTCAGCTGTTCTCCGCCCCCAAGCGCATGGGCCTTGAAGAGGCCTACACCGTACTGGCCGGCTGGATGGAATTGGCGGACAAGGGCGCAGAAATCGCCGAGTAACTTTTCTGCGGGCAAAAAAAACCCCGGACTTCTTTTGGGGAGGGGAAGTTCGGGGTTCAAGTTCCGGACCGCTAGGGCGGGGTCTGGAATTATCTGCCAACACTTAACACAACATAGGAGCATTGAAGGGCTTCACCACCCATTCAGTAACTCTGAGTGGCAGTTCACAGGTTAAGTTCCGACAGGCTCAAAAAACTATTGGAAATAACTGACGACGGTTTCCGATCTAAACCGCTTCGCCACCACTGACGGTGATGGCAAAGCCGCGGAATCAGTGCGCCTCGTCCCAGTTATCGCCTACGCCTACGTCCACCACCAAAGGCACGTCCAACTGAGCCGCCGCGCTCATATGCTCGCGAATCTTCTCGCTGACCTGCGCGACCAGGTCTTCACGCACCTCCAGCACCAATTCGTCGTGCACTTGAAGGATGACTTTGGCATCCAGGCCCGACTCGGCCAGCCAGTTATCCACCTGCACCATGGCTTTCTTGATAATGTCCGCCGCCGTACCCTGCATCGGCGCGTTGATCGCTGTGCGCTCGGCCGCCGCGCGCTCCTGGGGCTTGTTGGAGTTGATATCCGGCAAGTACAGGCGCCGCCCGAAGAAGGTTTCGACATACCCCTGATCCGCCGCCTGGGCGCGGGTTCGCTCCATATATTCGCGCACCCCTGGATAGCGAGCGAAGTACACATCGATGTAAGCCTTGGCGGTCTTGGTATCGACGCCGATGTCCTTGCCCAGCTTCTGGGCGCCCATGCCGTAAATCAGGCCAAAGTTGATCGCCTTGGCGCTGCGGCGCTGGTTGGACGTGACCTCATTCAACTCGACCTTGAACACTTCGGCCGCCGTGGCCGTGTGCACGTCCAGGTCATTGCGGAAGGCGTTCATCAGGCCTTCGTCCTTGGACAAATGCGCCATGATCCGCAGCTCGATCTGCGAATAGTCCGCCGCCAGCAGCTTGTAGCCCTTGGGCGCGACAAACGCCTGACGAATGCGCCGCCCCTCGGCGGTGCGCACCGGGATGTTCTGCAAGTTCGGATCACTGGAGGACAAGCGCCCGGTCGCCGCGACGGCCTGATGGTAAGACGTATGAATACGCCCGGTGCGTGGGTTGATCTGTTCCGGCAGGCGGTCGGTATAAGTACTTTTGAGCTTGCTCATGCTGCGGTACTGCATCAGTACCTTGGGCAGCGGAAAATCATCTTCGGCCAGTTTGGCCAGCACTTCCTCAGCCGTGGATGCCTGGCCCTTGCCGGTTTTTTTCAGCACCGGCATGCCGAGCTTCTCGTACAGGATCGCCCCAAGCTGCTTGGGCGAACCCAGGTTGAATTCTTCACCGGCGATCTCGTACGCCTGGCGCTCCAGCTCGACCATCTTGTTACCCAGTTCGATGCTCTGGATGCCGAGCAGGTCCTTGTCTACCAGTGCGCCCTGGCGCTCGATGCGTGCCAGCACCGGCACCAGCGGCATCTCGATGTCCGTCAGCACACTGGCCAGGCTCGGGATCGCCGCCAGTTGCGCGTACAAGTGCTGATGCAGGCGCAAGGTCACGTCGGCATCTTCGGCCGCATAGGGGCCGGCTTGCTCAAGGGCGATCTGATCGAACGTGAGTTGCTTGGCCCCTTTGCCGGCGATGTCCTGGAAGCTGACCGTGTCGTGGTCCAGGTACTTCTTCGCCAGACTGTCCATATCGTGCCGGGTCGCGGTGGAATTGAGCACGTAGGATTCGAGCATGGTGTCGAAGGCGATGCCGCGCACGGTAATGCCCTGTGCAGGGTCGCCACCAATGGCGCAGTTGGCCAGGATGTTCATATCGAACTTGGCGTGCTGGCCCACCTTGAGTTTGGTCGGGTCTTCCAGCAGCGGTTTCAGGGCCAGCAGCACGGTGTCGCGGTCCAATTGATCCGGCGCGCCGATATAGGAATGGGTCAGCGGGATGTAGGCGGCTTCATGGGGCTGCACAGCAAACGAGACCCCGACCAATTGCGCCTGCTGGGCGTCGATGCCGGTGGTTTCGGTGTCGAAAGCAAACAACGGCGCATCGTGGAGTTTTTTCAGCCACACGTCGAAGGTAGCCTGGTCCAGAATAGTGGTGTAAACCGCCTCTACCGGTACTGATATAACAGCCTCGACCGGCATCTCGGCGGCAGGCGCAACCTCGCTCGCCGACTTGAGCTCGACACGCTTGGCATCGCGCTGGATTTCGTCGTACCAGCTCTTGAACTCAAGCAGCGTGTACAGCTCCAGCAGCTTTTCGCGATCCGGTTCGATCAGGTGCAAATCATCCAACCCGATATCCAGCGGCACATCGATCTTGATCGTCGCCAACTGATAGGACAGGAATGCCATCTCCTTGTGCTCCTCCAGCTTGGCCGGCAGGGTCTTGGCCCCACGGATAGGCAGGGTCGGCACAATATCCAGCTGCTCATAAAGCTCTTTGAGGCCGCCATTGACTCCCACCAGCAAGCCGGAGGCGGTCTTGGGGCCAATGCCCGGAACGCCGGGAATGTTGTCGGACGAGTCACCCATCAACGCCAGATAGTCGATGATCTGCTCCGGAGCGACGCCGAATTTCTCCTTAACGCCCTCGATGTCCATCGAGCTACCGGTCATGGTGTTGACCAAGGTAATGTGGCCGTCCACCAGCTGCGCCATGTCTTTGTCACCGGTCGAGATCACCACCGGGCGGCTGGCGGCCGCGCTGCTGCGGGCCAGGGTGCCGATCACGTCATCGGCCTCGACGCCCTCGACGCACAGCAACGGGAAGCCAAGAGCGATCACGCTTTGATGCAGCGGCTCGATCTGCAGGCGCATGTCATCAGGCATGCTCGGGCGGTTGGCTTTGTATTCGGCGTACATCTCATCGCGAAACGTCCCACCCTTGGCGTCGAAAACCACCGCAAATGGGCTGTCCGGGTACTGCTTGCGCAGGCTTTTGAGCATGTTCAACACGCCCTTCACCGCACCGGTGGGCAGGCCTTTGGAGGTGGTCAGCGGTGGCAGCGCGTGGAAGGCGCGATACAGATAAGAAGAACCGTCCACCAGGACGAGGGGCGCTTGGCTCATGAGCAGGATCAACCTTTTCGGCGGGTCAGGCGCTAGAATAGCCGGACCAATGAAAACAAAGGGACAAGGTTATCATGCGTACATTCAATCGCCTGCTGTTGACCGGTTTGATTGCACTCGCTCCGATGGCTGCCATGGCGGCAGACAGTGCCCCTGGAGGTGATCCGGAAGTTACCATTCGCACGGAAGGCGACAAAACCATCCAGGAATACCGCCAAAACGGCTTTCTGTACGCGATCAAGGTCACCCCGAAGGGTGCACCACCGTACTTTCTGGTACGTGCGGACGGCACCGACGCGAACTTCATCCGCTCTGACCAGCCGGATATGCTGATCCCGTCATGGAAGATCTTCGAATGGAAATGATTTCTTAATTTTAACCGGCGCTGCCCACCGCAGCGCCCGTAACGGCAGTTTTAACCATGTCTGTGTTCACCCCCCTGGCTCGGCCTGAGCTGGAAACCTTTCTCGCCCCTTATGGGCTCGGCCGCCTGCTTGATTTCCAGGGGATTGCCGCCGGCAGCGAAAACACCAATTTCTTTATCAGCCTGGAGCAGGGCGAGTTCGTCCTGACCCTGGTTGAGCGTGGCCCGGTGGCAGAAATGCCGTTCTTCATCGAACTGCTCGACGTGCTCCACGACGCCGACCTGCCTGTGCCGTACGCCCTGCGTACCACCGACGGCATCGCTTTGCGCGAACTCAAGGGCAAACCGGCCTTGCTGCAACCGCGCCTGGCGGGCAAGCACATCAAGGAGGCCAATGCACAGCATTGCACCCAGGTTGGCGAACTGCTCGGCCACCTGCACTTGGCCACCCAGGGCGAAAAGGTACTTGAACGCAAGACCGACCGCGGCCTGGAGTGGATGCTCTGCGAGGGCGCGCAACTCATTTCGCACCTGAACGAGGCCCAGCAACGCCTGTTGCGCGATGCGCTGGCCGAGATCGACGCCCACAAGGCCGACATCCTCGGCCTGCCGCGGGCGAATGTGCACGCCGATCTGTTTCGCGATAACGCGATGTTTGAAGGCACGCACCTGACAGGCCTGATCGACTTCTACAACGCCTGTTCGGGGCCGATGCTCTACGACGTGGCCATCGCCTTGAATGACTGGTGCTCGGATGCCGATGGCGTGATTGACGGTCACCGTGCCCGGGCGCTGCTGGGCGCTTACGCGGGGCTACGAGCGTTTACCGCGAAGGAAGCCGAGCTATGGCCGACCATGCTGCGCGTGGCGTGCGTACGGTTCTGGCTGTCCCGGCTGATCGCGGCCGAGTCATTTGCCGGGCAGGATGTGTTGATTCACGACCCGGCTGAGTTCGAGCATCGCCTGGCGCAGCGTCAGCAGGTCACGGTCCACCTGCCGTTCGCCCTTTAAAAGACCGATTCGGTCAATGTGGGAGCTGGCTTGCCTGCAATAGCAGTATCGACTGACACTGCGCTATCGCGGGCAAGCCCACTCCCACAGGGGTTTTGTGTTGCGTGTTAGAGCGACTCCAGGCAACCGGCCAGGTCATTGCCAAGCTTTTCCAGTACCTGCTCATAACCCTGCGCGGTAGCTGGCGTATAGCCACCCAATGCATCCAATTCCGCCAACTTCACCGGCAACCCGGCCACCAGGGTTTCGGCCAAGCGAGGTCGCAACGGCGGCTCGCTGAACACGCAAGTCTTGCCCACTTCCTGCAAACGAGCGCGCATCGCCGCTACGTGCTGCGCGCCCGGCTGCACTTCGGCGGCCACGCTGAACACGCCAGCATGCTTCAAACCGTACGCCTCTTCGAAGTAATCAAAGGCTTCGTGGAACACGAAATAAGGTTTGCCATCAACGCCCGCCAAACGCTGCTTCAGGCGCGCATCCAGCGCGTTCAGGCGTTCTTCGAAGGCCTTCGCATTGCTCTGATAACGCTCGGCATTGGCTGGGTCGGCAGCGCTCAGATCGGCCGCCATCCGAGCGGCGATCACACGTGCATTGACCGTGGACAGCCACAGGTGCGCATCCACACTGCCTGGGCGGTGATCGTGATCATGTTCGTCGGCTTCATCGGCATGAGAGTGGCTATCTTCGCCGAAGACGCGCAGTTTCATGCCTGGTAGGTCTTGCACGGCCACCGTTGGCGCCGTACGGCCTTTGAGCACACGCGGCAAAAACGTTTCCATGTCCGGCCCGATCCAGTACAGCAGGTCCACCGACTGCACACGCCGTACGTCGGATGGGCGCAAAGCGAAGTTATGCGGCGACGCCCCCGGCGGCAGCAATACCTCTGGAACAGCCACGCCGTCCTGCACGGCAGCGGCAATCAGTTGCAAGGGCTTGATGCTCGTCAGCACCTTGACCTCCGCCTGAGCGGCACCGGCAACGAACAAACTGGTGACAAATACGACAAAAACGGGAAAAAGTCGGGACACGATGACCACTCGATGGCGTAGGAACGGGTAACATAATAACGTCTCTATCAAATATCTGTCGCCGCTCATGCCTAAAACACCGCTTGCCAGCCGTCCCCACGACCACTCTCACTGCGTGCACACCGCATTGTCAGAGGCCGACACCCTGTGCGCAAAGAAAGGCTTGCGCCTGACCGCCTTGCGTCGCCGGGTGCTGGAGCTGGTGTGGCAAAGCCACAAGCCTTTGGGCGCGTACGACATTCTCGGCGTCCTCAGCGAGCAGGACGGCCGCCGCGCCGCGCCGCCCACCGTTTACCGTGCGTTGGATTTCCTGCTGGAAAACGGCCTGGTGCACCGTATCGCCTCGCTTAACGCCTTTGTCGGTTGCAACCACCCGGAGCACGCGCATCAGGGCCAGTTCCTGATCTGCCGCGAGTGCCACGCCGCCATTGAGCTTGAACAAAAAAGCATCAGCGACGCCATTATCAAAAGCTCTGCCGACGTCGGCTTCAAGGTCGAAGGGCAAACGGTCGAAGTGGTCGGCCTGTGCGCAGGCTGCCAGGGGGTTTAATGAGCAAAGCGTTAATCCGCCTGGAGCAGGTCGGGGTCACGTTCGCCGGGCAAAACGTGCTGGAGAACATCGCACTGAGCGTGGAACCGGGGCAAATCGTCACCCTGATCGGCCCCAACGGCGCTGGCAAGACCACCTTGGTGCGCGCCGTGCTCGGGCTGCTCAAGCCCCACAGCGGCACGGTTTGGCGCAAGCCCAAGCTGCGCGTGGGCTATATGCCGCAAAAGCTGCATGTGGACCCGACATTGCCGCTCTCCGTATTGCGCTTCCTGCGCCTGGTGCCTGGCGTAGACCGCGCCCGCGCCCAGGCCGCGCTTAAGGAAGTCGGCGCCGAACACGTCATCGACAACCCGGTGCAAAGTATTTCCGGCGGCGAAATGCAGCGCGTGCTGCTGGCCCGCGCCTTGCTGCGCGAGCCCGAGCTGCTGGTACTCGATGAACCCGTGCAAGGTGTCGATGTCGCCGGCCAGGCCGAGCTGTACAGCCTGATCACCCGCCTGCGCGACCGCCATGGTTGCGGCGTGCTGATGGTCTCCCACGACTTGCACCTGGTCATGAGCACCACCGACCAAGTGGTCTGCCTCAACCGCCACGTGTGCTGCTCCGGCCACCCCGAACAGGTCAGTGGCGACCCGGCGTTCGTGGAGCTGTTCGGCAAGAACGCCCAGAGCCTGGCGATCTACCATCACCACCATGACCACGCCCATGACCTGCATGGCGCCGTCGTCGATACCCCCCACGTTCATGGAGATAGCTGCAAGCATGGCTGATTTTCTGCTCTACGCCCTGCTGGCAGGCTTGGCTTTGGCACTGGTGGCGGGCCCATTGGGCTCGTTCGTGGTGTGGCGACGCATGGCCTATTTCGGCGACACCTTGTCCCATGCCGCCTTGCTGGGCGTGGCCATGGGCTTTCTGCTGGATGTAAGCCCGGCCATCGCCGTGACCGTCGGCTGCCTGCTGCTAGCCGTGCTGCTGGTGACCCTGCAGCAACGCCAGCCACTGGCCTCCGACACCCTGCTGGGCATCCTCGCACCCAGCACCTTGTCCCTGGGCCTGGTGGTGCTGAGCTTCATGCATGAAGTGCGCATCGACCTGATGGCCTACCTGTTCGGTGACCTGCTGGCGATCAGCCCGACCGACCTGGCCTGGATCCTCGGCGGCAGCGCTGCGGTGCTGGTGTTGCTGGTGGCCCTGTGGCGCCCGTTGCTGGCGATCACCGTGCATGAAGAACTGGCCAAGGTAGAAGGCTTGCCCGTCGCAGGCCTGCGTATGGCCTTGATGTTGCTCATCGCCGTGGTGATTGCTGTCGCGATGAAGATTGTCGGCGTATTGTTGATCACGTCGCTGCTGATCATTCCAGCCGCCGCTGCCCAGCGCCACGCTCGCTCTCCGGAGCAGATGGCAATTGGCGCCAGCCTCCTGGGGATGCTTGCAGTGTGTGGTGGCCTGGCGCTGTCCTGGTTCAAGGACACACCGGCCGGGCCGTCGATTGTGGTTACGGCGGCCGCCCTGTTTCTGCTGAGTTTTGTCCTGCCCCGCCGAGGGGTGTAGACTTGCTCGCTTTTTGCGCAAATAGAGAGTCGCAGGAATGAAGCCGTTCACCTCCCGTTATCTGCTCCTTGCCGCATTTTCACTGCTGCTGGGCGCCTGCCAAAGTACGCCGCCCGCTGCCCCCCAGGCTCCGGATCCGCGGGCTGCGGCCATCGCGCAGCTGGAACAAAACCTGGCCAGCAGCGAATTGGCCACCGCCGAAGACCAACTGGCTGCATTGCAGGCCCAATCGCCCAACGACCCGGCACTTGAGGCCTACCAGCGTCAATTGGCCGAAGCCTACCTGCAGCGCAGCCAGATCGTGCTGCAAAAAGGCGACGTCAACGCGGCCGCCACGGCCCTGAGCCGTGCCCGCGCTTTGATGCCCAAGGCCCCTGCGCTGACCGGTGGCGTCAACAGCGCCATCAGCCATGCGCGCAAAGCCGAATTGGACCAGGCAGAGGCCGCGTTGAAAGCCGCTGAAGCCAAGCCTGCGGCCAAGGTCATCGACCCGGCAGCGCCGAGCACCACCGTGGCACTGAACCTCGCGGATGTCGAAGACATGCGCCATCAGTTGGACGCCATCGCCACCGACGTGGTGAATTACCAGTGCGATGTCAGCATTCAGGTGCCACGCACCCAGGATTACCCGTGGCTGGCCACGTTATTGACCAAGCGGGTGAAGCGAATTGATTCGGGGTATGACCTGAAGATTCACCGGCAAATCCTGAAACATATTCCGGCGCAGGTTGTGCTGATTCCGCGCAAGGCGGACTAAAAGCATCGCAGGCAAGCCAGCTCCCACATTTGAACAGTGTGAGAGCTGGCTTGCCTGCGATGACGATCTAACAAACAACCGATAAGTTAAGCCGGAATCGCCTTGGATTTCGGCTCACGCTCCCACACTCGATGCTGGGCAATGGCCGCAAAGAAGGCCTTGAACGCCTTGGCATCCGCGCCCACGATCAACCCCGCATCCTCCTCCAGTTTCAGCAGGTCCAGCAACGGCTTCACATCGCTGGCTACCGCAATCGCCTTCAGGTGTTTGTAGGCTTCCAGTACGTAATGCAACGCCACGCCATCACCGCTCAGCGCCTTCACGGACTCTTTGCCACCCGGGATAAACACTGCGTCGAAGGCAATGGACGGCATGCCTTCCATCGAGGCGTCGACCGGCAGCGTCTTGCCCTGCGCGGTGGTCACCGGCGCCGAAGTAGGCCCCAGCAACTTGGCATGGGCGCCTTCAGCTTCCAGCGCGGCTTTTAACGCGTCAATGGCCGCACCATCAACGCCGTTGGCTGCCAGAATCGCCACTTTGCGCGTTTTGATATTGCCCGACAGCAAGTTCACCTGGCTCAAGGCAGGCGATTCTTTCAACGACGTTTCACGGGCTGGCACGGTGCCCTTGGTCGGCGCCGGCAAGCCCAGGTTCTGCGCAACGCGCTTGGCCAGCTCCAAGTCGATATTGGCCAGAATCTCGTTGACCTGGCGCGCACGGATGAATTCGCGCTCCACCTTGCCCAGTTCGAAGCTATAGGCCGCGATGATGTGCTCTTTCTCGTGGTGGCTCATGCTGTTGTAGAACAGCGTCGCCTGGGAGAAATGGTCACCGAAGGATTCGCTGCGCTCACGCACTTTGTTGGCATCGACGCGCTCGTAGTAGGACTCAAAGCCACCATCGGTAGGACCGGCAGGGGTTTCTTTCGGCCAACCACCATCAATAGAGTTTGGCTCGTAGGACGCACGCCCCTTATCAATCACGGTGCGATGCTGAGCGTCGCGCTGGCCGTTATGGAAAGGCACGACAGGCCGGTTGATTGGAATCTCATGAAAGTTCGGCCCGCCCAGTCGGCTGATCTGGGTATCGGTGTAGGAAAACAGCCGGCCCTGCAGCAATGGGTCGTTGGTAAAATCGATGCCCGGCACGATGTGGCCCGGGCAGAACGCAACCTGCTCGACTTCAGCGAAGAAGTTGTCCGGGTTACGGTTGAGCACCATTTTGCCCAGCGGCGTGATCGGTACCAGTTCTTCTGGAATGATCTTGGTCGGGTCGAGCAAGTCGAAATCAAACTTGTGCTCGTCTTCTTCGGCCACGATCTGTACGCCCAGCTCCCACTCGGGGTAATCGCCGCTTTCAATCGCTTCCCACAGGTCACGACGGTGGTAGTCCGTATCTTTACCGGCCAGCTTTTGCGCCTCATCCCATACTAGCGAGCAGGTGCCGACTTTTGGGCGCCAGTGGAATTTCACGAAGCTGGACTTACCTTCGGTATTGATCAAACGGAAGGTGTGCACCCCAAAGCCCTGCATGGCGCGCAAGCTTTTTGGAATGGCGCGGTCGGACATGGCCCAGATCACCATGTGCGCGGATTCCGGTTGCAGCGAGACAAAGTCCCAGAACGTATCGTGGGCCGAACCTCCGGTAGGAATCTCGTTATGAGGCTCGGGTTTCACCGCGTGGACGAAGTCAGGAAATTTGATCGCATCCTGGATGAAGAACACCGGCATGTTGTTGCCCACCAGGTCGAAGTTGCCTTCGTCGGTGAAGAACTTCACGGCAAAACCGCGCACGTCACGCACGGTGTCGCCGGAACCACGCGGGCCCTGCACCGTGGAAAAACGTGCGAACACCGGGGTCTTATGCTCAGGCGTGCGCAGGAAACCTGCCTTGGTCAGCGCCGAATGGTCGCCGTAACTCTGGAAATAGCCATGGGCCCCCGTACCACGGGCATGCACGATGCGCTCGGGGATACGCTCATGGTCAAAGTGCGTGATCTTTTCACGCATGATGAAGTCTTCCAGCAGCGAAGGGCCGCGGGCGCCGACTTTCAGGCTGTTTTGGTTGTCGGAAATCTTCACGCCCTGGTTGGTGCGCAGGGCCTGGCCGGTCGCGTCGGAACGGAATTCTTCCAACGCCTGCAGCTTGGCGTTGGTGTTGCCACGGTCCAGGGTATCAGTGCCCGCGAGTTCACTCTTCGGCGGGGTGGCTGGCTTCTTGGTACTCATCAGTCAAAACTCCTTATTCAAAGTGGCCAGAGCGGTCCCCGGCTCGTTTGAGCAAAACCCCAGGCACGGCACCTGGGAAATCGAGTTGCTTAAGTAGTGACTGACTTGGTTTTGCACCGTTCCTTTTTTATGACCTTTGATCGCGTTATTGCCAAATGACTGGATGAATACGAAATAAATGCTAAGAAACGCTATACGGACAGGCTAAAATGCGCGCCCGGCTAACCGCTGATCCCTTTTCAATGCGCCCCACAAGGTTCGCTACGTGATCGAGTTTCAAAACGTCCATAAAACCTACCGCGTCGCCGGTAAGGATATCCCCGCCCTGCACCCCACCAGCCTGCGCGTCGAGAACGGCCAGGTGTTTGGCCTGATTGGCCACTCGGGTGCCGGTAAAAGCACCCTGTTGCGCCTGATCAACCGTCTGGAAGAGCCCAGTGGCGGCCAGATCAAGGTGGATGGCGAAGAAGTCACTGCGCTGGACGCCAACGGCCTGCGGCGCTTTCGCCAGCAGGTCGGGATGATCTTCCAGCACTTCAACTTGCTGGCGTCCAAGACCGTGGCCGACAACGTCGCGCTGCCGCTGACGCTCGCCGGTGAACTGTCGCGCAAGGAAATCGACCAGCGTGTGGCTGAGCTGCTCGCCCGCGTCGGCTTGTCGGACCACGCCAAGAAGTACCCGGCGCAGTTGTCCGGCGGCCAGAAACAGCGCGTCGGCATCGCCCGAGCCCTGGCGACCAAGCCAAAAATCCTGCTTTGTGACGAAGCCACCAGCGCCCTCGACCCGCAAACCACGGCGTCGGTCCTGCAACTGCTGGCCGAGATCAACCGCGAGTTGAACCTGACCATCGTGTTGATCACCCATGAAATGGACGTGATCCGCCGCGTATGCGACCAGGTAGCCGTCATGGACGCCGGGGTAATCGTCGAGCAAGGCTCGGTGGCCGACGTGTTCCTGCACCCCAAGCACCCGACCACCAAGCGCTTCGTACAAGAAGCCGAACAGGTGGACGAAGGCGAGCAGCGCGACGACTTTGCCCATGTGCCAGGCCGTATCGTGCGCCTGACGTTCCAAGGGGACGCGACCTACGCGCCACTGCTGGGTACCGTCGCACGGGAAACCGGTGTGGACTACAGCATTCTTGCCGGTCGTATCGACCGCATCAAAGACATCCCTTACGGGCAACTGACCCTCGCCGTCACCGGCGGTGACATGGAAGCCGCGTTCGCACGCTTCACCGCCGCCGACGTTCACATGGAGGTCCTGCGCTGATGGACGTTTTCCTGAGTTTCTTCGCCAATATCGACTGGTCTGAAATCTGGCTCGCCACCGGCGACACCATGACCATGCTGTTCGGCTCGCTGTTCTTCACCGTGCTACTGGGGCTGCCCCTGGGCGTGCTGTTGTTCCTGACCAGCCCGCGCCAGCTATTCGAACAAAAAGGCCTGTACGCGCTGTTGTCGCTGATCGTGAATATCTTGCGCTCGCTGCCGTTCATCATCCTGTTGATCGTGATGATTCCGTTCACGGTACTGATCACCGGCACGTCGCTGGGTGTTGCCGGTGCGATCCCACCGTTGGTCGTCGGCGCTACGCCATTCTTTGCGCGCCTGGTGGAAACCGCACTGCGCGAAGTGGACCGTGGCATCATCGAAGCCACCCAGGCCATGGGCGCCACCACCCGCCAGATCATCACCAATGCCCTATTGCCCGAGGCCCGCCCTGGCATCTTCGCGGCGATTACGGTGACGGCTATTACACTGGTTTCCTACACCGCGATGGCTGGTGTGGTCGGTGCTGGCGGCCTGGGCGACCTGGCAATCCGTTTTGGCTACCAGCGCTTCCAGACCGATGTGATGGTGGTCACTGTGGTGATGCTGTTGATTCTGGTGCAAATTCTGCAAACCGTCGGCGACCGGCTGGTGGTGCACTTTTCTCGTAAATAACGGCCATTGCCGGCGTGCAGCCGGCAGATGCCCGAACAAGGAGCTTGCTGGATGAAAAAACTACTGGTTGCTTTCGCCGCCGTGGCTGCGTTTTCCGCCCACGCCGAGACTATTACGGTCGCTGCTTCGCCGGTGCCTCACGCCGAAATCCTCGAATTCGTGAAGCCTGCCCTGGCCAAAGAAGGCGTGGACCTGAAGGTCAAAGTCTTCACCGACTATGTGCAGCCGAACGTACAGGTGGCTGAAAAGCGCCTGGATGCCAACTTCTTCCAGCACCAGCCGTACCTGGATGAATTCAACAAAGCCAAAGGCACTCACCTAGTGAGCGTCGGCGCTGTGCACCTGGAACCTCTGGGCGCTTACTCCAGCAAGTACAAAAAACTGGCCGACCTGCCTGACGGCGCCAACGTGGTGATCCCGAACGACGCCACCAACGGCGGCCGTGCGCTGTTGCTGCTGGCCAAGAACGGCCTGATCATCCTGAAGGACCCGACCAACATCCTGTCGACCATCAAGGACATCACCGGCAACGATAAAAACCTGAAATTCCGCGAACTGGAAGCCGCCACCTTGCCGCGCGTGCTGACCCAGGTCGATCTGGCGCTGATCAACACCAACTACGCCCTGGAAGCCAAGCTGGACCCATCCAAGGATGCCCTGGTGATCGAAGGCAGCGATTCGCCTTACGTGAACATCCTGGTAACCCGCCAAGACAACAAGGATGCGGACGCGGTGAAGAAGCTGGTCGCAGCTCTGCACACGCCTGAAGTGAAGAAATTCATCGAAGAGAAGTACAAAGGCGCGATCAAACCGGCGTTCTGATTTCTCCTGATCTGATCGTTCCCACGCTCCGCGTGGGAACGCCTCTTGTGACGCTCTGCGTCACGCTTGGGGACGCAGAGCGTCCCTAACTGCATTCCCACGCAGAGCGTTGGAACGATCATCAGGTGCTCACTTGCGCTGAAGCAACCCCGGCAACTGCGCCACCAGCTTCTGGTTGTTCAATGGCGCACGAATAAACCCACGCTGAGTACCATCCGGGCCGATCAGTGCCAGGTTACCGCTGTGGTCGACGGTGTAGTTCGGCTTGCTGGTATCCGCCGGAATGAAGGGAATGCTCACCGCATTCGAAACCTTCTGTACATCCTCCACATTCGCGCCAGTCAGGCCTTGGAACTGTGGGTCGAAGTAACCCAGGTACTGCTTGAGCTGCGCCGGGGTATCGCGGTTCGGATCGACGCTCACCAGGATCACCTGCAACTTATCCACAGCCTCTTTGGGCAGTTCGCTCTTGATCTGGCGAAGCTGGGCGAGGGTGGTCGGGCAGATATCCGGGCAGAAGGTGTAACCGAAAAACAGCAGGCTCCACTTGCCCTTCAACTCATTGACCACCACCGGCTGGCCTTCCTGGTCGGTCATGGCCACCGCTGGCAACTGGCGGCTTTGCGGCAGCAGAATGATGCCAGCGTCGATCAGCGCAGTGGGATCGCCCTGGCCTTTGCCCGAGAGCACTTTGTTGACGGTCAGGCCCATAATCAACGCCACCAGGGCCACGAGGATGAAGACGGTTTTTTGAGTTCGAGTCATAGGTTCAACAATAAGTAGTGGTCTACGAGCAGGGCGATAAACAGCAGCAGCAAGTACCAGATAGAGTACTTGAACGTGTTGATCGCCGCGTGCGGCTGGCTGCCACGGTACAACACCCAGGCCCATTGCAGAAAGCGCGCACCCAATACCAGCGCAAAGCCCAAGTAGAGCAGCCCGCTCATGTGGATAACGTAGGGCATCAGGCTCACCGCCAGCAGGGCGAAGGTGTACAGCAGGATATGCACCTTGGTGTAGTGCTCGCCATGGGTGACCGGCAGCATCGGGATGTCGGCCATGGCGTATTCCTCTTTGCGGTGAATAGCCAGGGCCCAGAAGTGTGGCGGAGTCCAGGCGAAGATGATCAGCACCAGCAGCAAGGGCTCGGCACTCACATGCCCAGTGACAGCCACCCAACCCAGCAGCGGCGGCGCCGCACCGGCCAGACCGCCGATGACAATATTCTGCGGCGTCGCTCGCTTGAGAAAGCCGGTGTAGATCACCGCATAACCCAGCAGCGAAGCCAAGGTCAACCAGGCCGCCAGCGGGTTGGTGAACGCCAGCAGCAGGGCCAATCCTGCAATCGCCAGGAACAACGCAAACGCTAACGCCGCCATCGGCGAGACACGCCCCTCAGCCATCGGCCGCTTGTGAGTGCGCGCCATCACGGCATCAATCCGTCGATCCACTACATGATTGACCGCCGCCGCGCCGCCGGCACACAGGGCAATGCCGAGGTTGCCGAACACCAGCACTGTCCAGGGCACCCCGGCGCGGGTGGCAAGGAACATGCCCACCAGCGAAGTAATCAGCATCAGCACCACTACTTTGGGCTTGGTCAGCTCCAAATAGTCACGCCAGATCGCCCGGTCGCGACGTGCGCCGATCACGGTCGCCATGGCAGCTCTCCTTTAAGGGTGATAAGGCCCGACACCTGTTTGCGCGGGATAAAACGCCAGCCGAACAGCCGCGGGTGACGCACCCGAACCAGGCTGGTGCGCGCGTGATAATTGACCAGCACCAGCGTCATCAACAACGTTGCCCCGCCAGCGTTGTGCGCGACCGCCACCGGCAGCGGCAGGCCGAACGCCACATTGCTCACCCCCAGGCAGATCTGCGCAGCCAGGGCGATCAACAGCAGGCCGGCCAGGCGCGTCATCCCTACTGCTCGCAGTTGCCAGGCCAAACCGAGCAGCACGAGCGTGACCAGCACGGCGCCGATGCGATGCGTCAGGTGGATGGCAGTGCGCGCTTCGCTGTCGAGCTGGCCCCCCAGGTAATTGGGGCCGATGTGCTGGGTCAGGTGAAAACCATTGGCGAAGTCTGCCGTCGGCCACCATTGGCCATGACAGGTGGGCAAATCGACACAGGCCACCGCCGCGTAGTTGGAACTGACCCAGCCGCCCAGGGCGATCTGCCCGATCACCAGCACCAGGCCCGCCGTCGCCCAATATTGCAGGCGCTTGGGCACGACCAGCGCCGGCAATACGCCGGACAGCCGCAGGGTCAGCAGAAACAGCAGGCTCAAGGTCGCAAAGCCGCCCAAAAGATGCCCTGTGACCACTTGCGGCCAGAGCTTCAAGGTCACGGTCCACATGCCAAACGCCGCTTGGGCGAACACCACCGCCAGCAGGAACAGCGGCAGCTTCACCGGCTGGCCCGGATCGCGTCGATGACGCCACGAACGCGCCGCCAGCAGCGCGATCAACAGGCCCAGGCTGCCCGCGAAGTAGCGATGGGTCATCTCGGCCCAGCCTTTGTCGGCCTCCACCGGCGTGTCGGGAAAGTGCAACTCGGCATGGGCCAGTTGGGCTTCGCTTTGCGGCACGCTGATAAAGCCATAGCAGCCCGGCCAGTCCGGACAGCCGAGGCCGGCGTGGGTCAGGCGGGTATAGGCACCGAGCAGCACGACAAACAACGCCAGTAACGTGGCAAACAGCGCGAGGCGAAATCCAGGCTTGGCCATGAGGGTGCCCTTATCCGATGTTCGACAGTTTCAGCAGCAAGCGCAGATCGTTGAGCAAGTCCTTGCCCTTGACCTTGGCGTCGTAGCGCAGCACCAGATTGCCGTGGGGGTCGACGATCCACAGTTGCGCATCGCCGGGCGCGGCAGCGTTCCTGGTAAAGGACGACACATCCAGCGGGTAGCGCTGCAGCTGTGGATATTCGGCTTTGAGCTTGGCCTCGTATTCGCCGCTCAACGGTTGCGCACCCGCCAGGGCATGGCTGGCACGGGATGCATCACGGCCAAGGCTGATCTGCAGCTGGCGCGCCAGGTAGACCAGTTGCTGGCAATTGGCAGCACAGGCGGTGGGGGCGGTGACCAGCAGTTGCCAGCGCTGTTCATCGGCCTGCACGCCGATGTCGGCGCGGGTCTGGCCGTTGCCAATCAGTTCGCCGTGATAGCTGCGGCTGTCCGGCACCCAGAACTGCAATTTGTACATGAAGGTGGCCAGCACCATCGGGCCGATCACCATCATCAGGATCAAAATCAGCTGCCAGCGCCCCTTGCGCCGATCAGGCGTGTCAGATGTGCTGGGTGGATTCATGGCCGCTCCCATGGGGCTTCTCCTTTTTGTTATGCCATCCGAGGTAGAGGTAAAGCGCCAGCAACGCCATGGCCATGGCGAACCATTGCACAGCGTAGGCCAGGTGTTTTTCCGGGCCCATGGCGACGACGGGCCAGCTGGTTTCGTAGGTACCGGGGCCCGCTTCGGCGCGCAGTTCATAGTCAAAACCGCTGCGCCCCAGTTCGTCCCACAGGGCGGCGGGGTGCAGTGCGGTAAGCAGGCGCGGCCATTGCGTGCTGGCCGGGTCGGCATGCAGTTGGAAGGTCTCGCCTGGGGCGACGTACACCCAGGCGTCGAGGTTCAGCGTCTGTTCAGGAGTAGTAAAGGCGGGCGCGATACGCCGGTCCGGCCAAGGCAGCCAGCCGCGATTGAGCAACAGCCACAGGCCGCTGGCCTGATCATGAAAGGGTTGCAGCAACTCGACACCGGCCTTGCCGTCACGCATGCGGTTATCCAGCAATACGCTGTGTTCACCATCCAGTTGCCCGCGAAGGTGAACACGACGGAAGGCTGGATCAGCCATGTCATTAAGTTGCGCACTGCTGACCGGCTCGGCGGCGCGGCGCTCGGCATAACGGTCTACCAACAGTTGCTTTTCGTGCCCGCGGGACAATTGCCAAAACCCCAGGCCCACCATCAACGGCAGCAACACCAGTACCACCAGCGTCGGCGCGATGCCCGGACGAAAGCGTTGCATGGCACTGGCTATACTCGATCTCATCGCCCCTCCCCAATTAGCCCGGAGCCAGACCATGCTCAAAGCCGCCATTGCCCTGATGCTGATCGCGACCGTGGTGAGCCTGTTCAGTGGCTTGTTCTTCCTGGTCAAGGACGAGGGCAACTCCAACCGCCTCGTCACTGCCTTGACCGTGCGTGTCACCCTGGCCGTGATCACCGTGGGCTTGATCGCCTGGGGCTTTTTCAGCGGCCAATTGGTCTCTCATGCGCCGTGGTAAGCGGCGTCAGAGCACATAGACAAAGAAAAACAGCCCGATCCACACCACGTCCACAAAGTGCCAATACCAACTGGCCGCCTCAAAACCGAACTGGTGCTCGGCATTGAAATGCCCGCGCAGGATACGCATCAGCATCACAAACAGAATGATGGTGCCGATGGTCACGTGGGCGCCGTGAAAGCCCGTGAGCATGAAGAACGTCGCGCCGTACACCCCCGAACCCAAGGTAAGGCCCAACTCTTTGTAGGCGTGGATGTATTCCTCGGCCTGGAACCCAAGAAACGCCAAGCCCAGCAGCACGGTGATCGCCAGCCAGAGTTTCAGCGCACCACGATGGCCTTTGCGCAGGGCATGGTGGGCAATGGTGATGGTCACGCTGGAACTCACCAGCAGGATGGTGTTCACCAATGGCAGGCCCCAGGGGCTGATGGTGCCTTTGGGCGCAGGGTAGAGCTTGGGGTCGGGGTTGTTCAGCAGGGGCCAGGCAAACTCGAAGTTCGGCCACAGCATGTGCGCAATGCCCTTGGGCCCCTCGCCCGCCAACCAAGGCCCGGCCCAGACACGCACGTAGAACAGCGCACCAAAAAAGGCGATGAAGAACATCACCTCCGAAAAGATGAACCAGGTCATGCCCCAGCGGAACGAGCGGTCCATCTGGGCGCTGTACAGCCCAGCACGACTTTCCTTGATCACTGCGCCAAACCAGCCAAACAGCATGTAGGCCAGCAGCAAACCGCCGACGAAAAAGATCCACGGCCCGTGGGATTCAGGGCGCGCGGCCTTCAAGTCGTTGAACCACACGGCCAGGCCATACACGGTGACCAGCAGGCCAATCGTGGCAATTATTGGCCATTTGCTTTGCGTTGGTACGTAGTACGTATCATGAGTCGACATGTATTCGCTCTCCTGATTGAGGGGGCAAACAGTAGCTAGCCCCCGGTCCTGACGGCCACGGGCGGCTGGCGCGCAGTGATATCGAACAGCGTGTACGCCAGGGTCAAATGCTTCACATCCTTGGGCATCGCGCGGTCGACGATGAAACGTACGGGCATCTCAATGCGCTCACCGGGCTGCAACACTTGCTGGGTGAAGCAGAAGCATTCGGTCTTGTGGAAGTACATCGCCGCTTCGGCCGGGGAAATGCTGGGTATCGCCTGGGCGGTCATCGGCTTATCGGTGGGGTTGTAGGCCACGAACAGCATCTCGTTGACTGCACCGGGGTTGACCACAATCTCATCGGCCTTGGAGTGGAATTCCCAGACCATGTCGATGGCGTTGGTGGACAGAAACTGCACCCGCACCTGGCGCGAGGGGTCAACCATTTGCTCACCCTCGTACTGCCCGGCGGTCTTGCCGTTGATGCCGAACGCCTTGCACATCACGTCGTAGATCGGCACCAGGGCGAAGCCAAAGGCGAACATCGCCAGCACTAGGATCAGCAGGCGGGTGACCAGGCGCTTGAGCGGGACGGAGTCAGCCATGGCGCCCACCTGGCTTTGGACTTTCTGTGGGAGCTGGCTTGCCTGCGATGAGGGCCTGAGGGCTGGTAGATTCAGCGCCTGACCTAGCGCCATCGCGGGCAAGCCCGCTCCCACAGGGGGAGTATAGGGAGGGCTTCATTTGACCTCCGGCGGCGTGGTGAAGGTGTGATACGGCGCGGGTGAGGGCACGCTCCATTCCAGGCCCTCGGCGCCATCCCACGGCTTGGCCGGCGCAGGCGGGCCGCCACGGATGCACTTGATGACAATGAACAGGAAGAAGATCTGCGTGGCGCCAAACATGAAGGCACCAATGGACGAGACCATATTGAAGTCAGCGAACTGCAGGTTGTAGTCCGGCACTCGGCGCGGCATACCGGCCAGCCCCACAAAGTGCATGGGGAAGAACGCCATGTTCATGCCCACGAAAGACAACCAGAAGTGCAGCTTGCCCAAGGTTTCGTCGTACATGTGGCCGGTCCATTTCGGCAGCCAGTAGTAGGCCGAAGCGAAGATCCCGAAGATCGCGCCCGGCACCAGTACGTAATGGAAATGCGCCACCACAAAGTAGGTGTCGTGGTACTGGAAGTCCGCCGGGGCAATCGCCAGCATCAGCCCGGAGAAGCCGCCGATGGTGAACAGGATCACAAAGGCCACCGCAAACAACATCGGCGTCTCGAACGTCAGTGAGCCTTGCCACATGGTGCTGACCCAGTTGAACACCTTCACGCCCGTGGGCACGGCAATCAGCAGGGTGGCGTACATGAAGAACAGCTCACCCACCAGCGGAATGCCCACCACGAACATGTGGTGCGCCCACACGATGAACGACAGGAACGCGATGCTCGCGGTGGCGTAGACCATCGAGGTGTAACCGAACAGCGGCTTGCGCGAGAAGGTGGGGATGATCGAGCTGACGGCGCCAAAGGCCGGCAGGATCATGATGTACACCTCGGGATGCCCGAAGAACCAGAACACGTGCTGGAACAGCACCGGATCACCACCACCGGCCGCACTGAAGAAGCTGGTGCCAAAGTGAATGTCCATCAGCATCATGGTCACGCAGCCCGCCAGTACCGGCATCACCGCGATCAGCAGGAATGCGGTGATCAGCCAGGTCCACACGAACAGCGGCATTTTCATCAGGGTCATGCCCGGCGCTCGCAGGTTGAGGATGGTGGCGACCACGTTGATCGCGCCCATGATCGAACTGATGCCCATCAGGTGGATGGCAAAGATAAAGAACGTCACGCTTTCCGGCGCATAAGTGGTGGAGAGCGGGGCGTAGAAGGTCCAGCCGAAATTCGGCCCGCCGCCGGGCGTGAACAAGGTGGACACCAGCAACAGGAACGCCGCCGGCAACAGCCAGAAGCTGAAATTGTTCATGCGCGGCAGGGCCATGTCCGGCGCGCCGATCATCAACGGGATCATCCAGTTGGCCAGGCCAACAAACGCCGGCATCACCGCGCCGAATACCATGATCAACCCGTGCATGGTGGTCATCTGGTTGAAGAACGCCGGCTGCACGATCTGCAGGCCCGGCTGGAACAACTCGGCGCGGATCACCATGGCGAACGAGCCGCCGAGCAGGAACATGGTGAAGGCGAACCACAGGTACATGGTGCCGATGTCTTTGTGGTTGGTGGTCAGCACCCAGCGCATCAAGCCTTTGGCGGGGCCGTGGGCGTGGTCGGCATGACCGTGGTCGATCACAGTGCTCATGGCCGTTCTCCTGCAAGCGAGTGAGCGGGACGATTCAGGGCATTGGCAATGAAAGTCGTCATTTGCTTTGGGCCTGTTTCAGAGCCAGCACGTCTTTGGGCGTGACCATGTCGCCTTTGTTATTGCCCCAGGCGTTACGCTCATAGGTCACCACAGCGGCGATATCCACTTCAGAGAGCTGCTTGCCGAAGGCTGCCATCGCGGTGCCGGGCTTGCCGTGATACACGATGCTCAAATGGTCTTTGGCCGGCCCGGTGGCGATTTTCGAGCCCTTGAGCGCCGGGAACATCGGTGGCAAGCCTTGGCCCTCGGCCTGGTGACAGGCCACGCAAGTGGTGTGATAGACCTTGTCGCCACGTGCCACCAGTTCGTCCAGTGTCCATTCCTTGGAGGTCAACTCCTTGAGCTTGGCGGCCTCCTCCTTACGCTCGCCCAGCCAGGTGTCGTAGTCGGCCTTGGACTTGACCTCCACCACGATGGGCATGAAGCCATGGTCCTTGCCACACAGTTCGGCGCACTGACCACGGTAGATGCCGGGCTTCTCGACGCGGGTCCAGGCCTCGTTGACGAAGCCAGGGATAGCATCGCGCTTGACCGCAAAGGCCGGCACCCACCAGGAGTGGATCACATCGGCAGCGGTCACCAGAAAGCGCACCTTGGCGCCCACCGGCAATACCAGCGGCTGGTCGACTTCCAACAGGTAGTGCTCACCCTTGGTGGCCTGGTTATGGATCTGCTCGGCGGGGGTGGCCAGGTTGCTGAAGAACTCCACATCCTGACCCAGGTATTTGTAGTGCCACTTCCACTGATAGCCGGTGACCTGGATATCGATATCCGACTCACTGCTGTCGTAGATGTTGATCAGGGTCTTGGTGGCCGGAATAGCCATGGCCACCAGGATCAGCAAGGGCACCACGGTCCAGAGGATTTCCACGGTAGTGCTTTCGTGGAACTTGGCCGCTACCTGGCCCGTGGACCGACGGTGCAGGATCATCGACCAGAACATCGCGCCAAACACGACGATGCCGATCACCACACAGATCCAGAAAATGGTCATATGCAGGTCAAACACAGCGTGGCTGACTTCAGTAGCCCCTGGCGCCATATTCGTAGTCCAGGCGGCGTGCGCCTGGCCGAATACCGACCACAACAGGAGGCCCATCCAAACGTGTGGATGTCGCGTCATTGCGGGTTCCCCTTTATGTTTCTTGTTATCCCGCCGGTTTGCACCTGCGGCGAAGGGAGCGGCTTCCATACTGCTTACAACCGCCAAGCCTTGCCTGCGTCATGCAGTTGGGCGTCATCAGCTAATTGCGTACAAAACCGAGTATAGACAGCCGTAGCAACCCCGCAATGTGTGGGGGCAAATGAATAGAAACAGACAGACGGAGCCCGTAAAATAGGCAGCGGAATCGTTTATCCGACGAACGATGGCATTTCGATATAACCCCTGCCTATAACCATGAAATAATTATGACAAATGCGTCTTAGGCGCTCGTATAAACGAACTACCTTATCTTCTCCCTTTTCCTACGCCTGCTTCACTGGAGCCCTCATGAACACCGCCGCATTGCGCGAGCAGATTTCCCGTGCCCATCAACACGAAGCCAGCACCGGCCAGCTCGTCAGCCAGCTGAAAAAACAAGTGCCGCACCTGCATTCGTCCATCGCCCTGGCTGACGGTGATCGCAACATGGTCATGACCCGTTTTGTGACCGCTTACATCGACCTGGTTCCTGATTTGCTCGACGCCGCCAATGACGTGGCCCGTGAGGCCGGGATTGAAAGCCAGATCAAACCGGTACTGAAAATCGCTGAACATTTCTTCCTGCAGCCGCCAGCGATTCTGGCCGGCCACGACGGCCTTGATGGCCTGCTGGATGAGGCCTACCTGGCGCATCGCCTGGTCGAAGAAGTGAACGATCTGTATATCAAGCATTTTGGCCAGCCGTTGATTCCAGCGGATACCACCGTGGCCAACGTGATCGCCCATCAACTGATCGGTGAAGACTTCGCCAACCAATTGGATGAAGCCGTGCACCTGGCGGTGGATGAGATGCTTAACGAGGAAAGCTTTGCGCTGGAGTCGGTCGAGGCCTATCGCGAACAGCTCAAGAGCCCGCAGACCGAAGCGTCCTGGAAGCGCTGGCCATGCCTGTCGCGCCAGCTTGGGGTTGAGCTGTCGCTGGATCAGCCGGCATAAATCGCAGATCCAACAGAGGAGCTGGACAAGCTTTTTGTAGGAGCGAGCTTGCTCGCGAAAAACTCACAGACGCCGCGTTTATTCAGCAAGCACGCGTTATCGTTAGCGTTTCTCGCGAGCAAGCTTGCTCCTACAAAGAACAGTGACACCCAGAGTTTGGGGGGGTGTTCAGGCAGGCGCTGAGCCGATCCCCACTGTCGTTCTCACCCGACCTTCCAGCCGACGCTTCAAACCGCGAGCCTCGATCACCAACGTCGAGCCCTTGGCCGCATTGGCCCGGCCCCATTCTTCCAGCAACTCCAGGCAAGAGTGGTCGATGTAACTCAAGTTGCTCAACGGCACATGGAGGGTGGTCCCCGCAGGTACCGCCGACAACACTTGAGTCAACGCCGGCACCTTCAGAAAGGTCGCCGCCCCCGTCAAACGCAGCTCCATCTCACCTTCCTGGGGCAGGTCGATCAGGCTGACTTTCAGGCGCGACGCCTTGAACGCCAGCTTCACCAATGTAAGCCCAAACCCCACCAGCACACCGGTCAGCAAATCGGTGAAGATGATTGCCAGTGCCGTGGCCGCATAGGTGAACATCGGCATCCGCCCATAGCGGCCCAGCGCCTTGAACGCCTTGATGTCTACCAACTTGATGCCGGTGTACACCAGCACACCCGCCAGGCTCGCGACCGGAATGCTCTGCAGCACGCTCGACAGCAAGAGCACGAAACCCAACAGCCATAGGCCATGGAACATCGCCGACAGACGCGTGGTTGCCCCGGCCTGGACGTTAGCCGAGCTGCGCACGATCACGCCGGTCATGGGCAAAGCGCCAACCAGACCGCAGAGCATGTTGCCCACCCCTTGGGCCGACAATTCCTTATCGAAATCCGAACGTTGACCACTGTGCATGCGGTCCACCGCTGCGGCAGACAGCAGGGTTTCGGCACTGGCAATAAACGCCACGGCGAATGCCGCGATCAGCAACTGTGGATCCGCCAGGTTCAGCAAGTCGCTGGGGCGCAGCCAGTCGATAGCGTCCGCAAGGTTTTCCGGGACTTCCACGCGCTTGACCTGCAACGCCAGCACCAGGCTGGCAACAGTCGCCAGGCCCACGCCAAGCAACGCGCCAGGCACAAACCGCAGTTGTTGCGGGCGGAATTTGTCCCACAGGTACATCACCAACATCGTCGACAAACCAAGTACGCCAGCCTGCCAGCCGAGCCCGCCGCCGAAGGTAGGAATTGCTGCAGCCAGCGCTGCCGGGAAGCCGGCCAGGTTATCCAGCCCTGAAGGCTTGGGCGCGCCGTCGAGCATCACATGAACCTGCGACAGCACGATCAACACGCCAATCCCGGCCAACATGCCGTAGACCACCGCCGGCGCGGTGACGCGAAACCAGCAGCCCAGGCGCAAACGCCCGGCAACCAATTGCAGGAAGCCGGCCAGCAACAGGATCGGCCCCAGCATCAGCATGCCGTGCTGGCGCACCAGCTCGAACACCAGCACCGCCAGACCCGCCGCCGGGCCGCTGACTTGCAGCGGCGAGCCGGCCAACCAGCCCACCACCAGGCCGCCGATGATGCCAGTGATCAGGCCCTTGGCCGGCGGCATGCCGGACGCAATCGCGATGCCCATGCACAGTGGCAAGGCGACCAGAAAAACAACCACCGAGGCGAGCAGCTCCCGTGGCAATACAGCTTTCAATTGAGCAGCACGCATGATGACTCTCCCGAGGCATTCGCCGGGCGCGGTAAAGCCTGGCTGCATCCATGGCAGCCACCGCATTACCCGGCAGGGAAGTGTTTTAGAAGCGCGCTTTAGGCGTCGCTGAAGGGATCGGCTCGGTGCCGTTCAGCGGTCGGAACGCCGCTTTGTCCGCATCGTAGGCCCGAATTTCGCTGGTCTCGATGTTGTAGATCCAACCATGGATAAACAAATGACCATTGGCCATGCGCGAAGCCACGGAAGGGTGGGTACGCAAATGTTGCAGTTGGGCGATGACGTTTTCTTCGGTCAGCACCGCCATGCTCTCGCCTTCGTTGGCGCAGTCGCAGTTGTCATGGACCATGGTCTTGGCGACCTCGGCGTGACGCAACCAGGCCTTGACCGTCGGCATCTTTTCCAGACTGTCGGGGTTGAGCACGGCACGCATGGCGCCGCAGTCCGAATGCCCGCACACGATGATGTGCTGTACGCCAAGGGCGAGCACAGCGTATTCGATAGCCGTGGAAACACCGCCGTTCATCTGGCCGTAGGGCGGCACCACGTTACCGACGTTACGGGTCACGAACAGGTCGCCTGGGGAGCTCTGGGTGATCAGCTCGGGCACGATGCGCGAGTCGGCGCAGGTGATGAACATCGCCCTTGGGCTCTGGGCGGTGGCGAGTTTCTTGAAGAGTTCTTCCTGCTGGGGGAAGACGTCGTGATGGAAATGCAAAAAGCCGTCAACGATATGCTGCAGCGCTGCATCGGCGGATTCCGCCACCTGAGGGGCTGAAGCCGACGCAGCCAACGGCTGTTTATCCTTGTCACTCATGATTCATCCTCTTGATCAATGCAGGGGAGGGTTCAGGTCAGTTCGACGCCATGGCGATGAAATAGTTGTAAAACAAGCACCGGCCAGGCTGCCGACTCATCAGTCACTCGCTGAACAAGGTAAACGTCGAAACTTAACTCAAACTGAATGAACCGCTCTAGAACGCGGGTTTCAGTGATGTCAAAACGCGACTATTCCTACAGCAAAGGTGCACGTCTCTCCCTCAGTCTACAACAAAGCCATCTGCCTGCCCGGTGGGCAAAACGCCGTGCAATCAAGGTTGAACCCTTCCCGCCGATTCAGCCCCAGACGCTTGATCGCCTTGCTGAAACGCTGCGCCAGCAAATCGGCAAACGGCCCTTCACCACGCATACGCACGCCAAACCGGCTGTCATACACCTCACCCCCGCGTACTTGACGCACCAGGCTCATCACATGGGTTGCTCGCTGGGGGTAATGGGCCGCCAGCCACTCCTCGAACAACGGCGCCACCTCCAACGGCAGGCGCAGCATCATATACGCCGCGCTTTGTGCGCCGGCCGCGTGAGCTTCGGTAAGCAGGCTCTCCAGCTCGCTGTCGTTGATCATCGGGATCATTGGCGAACAAAGCACGCCCACCGGGATGCCTGCGTCGCGCATTACCCGAATCGCCCGCAGCCGTGCCTTGGGGGCCGCCGTGCGCGGTTCCAGGATGCGCTTGAGTTCGTCGTCCAGGCTGGTGAGGCTGATCATCACCCCCACCAGGCGCTGGCGGGCCAACTCGGTCAGCAGGTCGAGGTCGCGCAGGATCAGCGAGCCCTTGGTGATGATCGTCACTGGGTGGCGGTAGCGCAGCAGTACTTCAAGGGTTTGCCGGGTGATCCGGTATTCGCGCTCGATTGGCTGGTACGGATCGGTATTGGAGCCCAGGTTGATCGGCGCACACACGTAGCCCGGCTTGGACAGCTGCTGTTCCAGCACATCGGCCGCATTGCTCTTGGCAATCAATCTGGTTTCAAAGTCCAGCCCGGGCGACATGTCCCAATAGGCATGGCTGGGCCGCGCATAGCAGTAGATGCAACCATGTTCACAACCACGATACGGGTTGATCGACCGATCAAACGGCAAGTCCGGCGAGTTGTTGCGGGTGATGATGGTCTTGGCCGTTTCGATACGCACTTCGGTGCCTTGGGTCGGCGGCACTTCCTGGTACCAACCGTCGTCCTCGGCCACGCTGACGGTGGGTGCAAAGCGATTATGCAGATTGGTGGCCGTACCCCGGCCACGGGGCGGCAGCGCAGTAGACATGAAAACGCCTCGATACTGTTTTTATATACAGTATCGAGGCGCGAGGTTTCTGACCAGTGCCGTTGGGCGGCCAGCGAACTTATCAGTGCTTTTGCGTCACCTGCCCCAGGTCATCGCCCGAGGTGGTGTGCAGATCGTTTTTGCGCAGGTCCGCCACATCGCTCGCCTTGACCGGCGCGCCCTGGTTGCCCCAGCTGCCACGGATAAAACTGACCACATCCGCCACTTCCTGGTCCGACAGACGCCAGGCGAACGCCGGCATAGTGAAGGTTGATGGCGCCGCATGGGTGGCCGGCAAGGTGCCGCCGTTCAACACAATGTTGATCAACGACGTGGCATCTGCCGTCTGCAACACCGGGTTGCCCGCCAGCGCCGGGAATACCCGCGTATAGCCATGGCCGTCGGTACGGTGGCAGGCCGCGCAGTTGTCGATATACACCGAGGCGCCCGGCTTGCTGTCATCACCTTTCCAGAGCGCTTCGGCTACCTGCTTGTCGTACTGGTGCGGCTGGTCCTTCGGATCGACTGCCGGCAGGCTCTTGAGGTATCGCGCGATAGCGGTCAGGTCATCTTCCGACATGTACTGCATGCTATGGACGACAACATCGCTCATACCGCCGAACACCGCACTGCGGTCACTGCGGCCGGTCTTGAGAAACTGCACCAGTTGCTCTTCGCTCCAGCTGCCGAGGCCGTCCTTGTGGTCGCCGCGCAGGCTTTTGGCAATCCAGCCTTCCAACGGCGCACTGCCAGAAAGGAAGGCGCTGCCGTCCGTGGCACTCAGGGCTTTTTCCTGCATGGTCAGGGCACGCGGCGTATGGCAGGCGCCGCAATGTCCGAGACCTTCCACCAGGTAGGCACCGCGATCGATCACCGGGTCGGCAGCGGCTTGCGGCTGATGCGCCTCGACTGCCGGGGTAAACATCCAGCGCCAGGCCGCCAACGGCCAACGCATGCTCAAGGGCCAGGGAATATCGCTGTCCTTGTTTTCCTGGGCAACCGGTTCGACCCCCTTCATGAAGTACGCATACAGCGCTTGCATATCGCTGTCGCTGACACGTGCGTAAGACGGGTAGGGCATTGCCGGGTAAAGCGTACTACCGTTCTTGGCGACGCCATGGCGCACGGCCTTGTCGAAATCCTCGAAGCTGTAGTCGCCCAGGCCGGTCTTGTCCGGGGTGATGTTGGTGGAGTAGATCACGCCAATAGGCGTTTCCATTGGCAGGCCGCCAGCGAAGGGCTTGCCACCCTTGGCGGTGTGGCAGGCGACGCAGTCGCCGGCGCGCGCCAGGTATTCACCCTGCTTGATCAGATCGGTTTCGGCGGCGCTGATCGAGCAGCTGCTGAACAGCGCCAGGGAGGCGATAACGAGTGCTTTCATGGTCATCGCTCCTTATGCCTGAACCAGCGGGCCGGGGTTTTTGAGGTACTGCTCGCGAATCGCTCGTGCCGACCAATAGGCCAACGCTGCCACCAGGCCGGTAGGGTTGTAGCCCAAGCCTTGTGGGAAAGCGGAAGCACCAGGGACAAAGACGTTGTGTACATCCCAGCTCTGCAAGTAGCGGTTCAACGCACTGGTTTTCGGGTCGGTGCCCATGATCGCGCCACCGTTGAGGTGGGTGGTCTGGTAGGAGGCGGTATTGAAATGCTCACCGACCTTTTTACCCAGCACGGCGATGGCCTTGGGGTTCATGGCCTGGGCCACTTTGCCCATTTTTTCCATCATGAAGCGGTTCATCTTGATGTCGTTTTCTTGCCAGTCGAAGGTCATGCGCAGCAGCGGCAGGCCGTAGGCATCGCGGTAAACCGGGTCCAGATCCAGGTAGTTGCTCCGGTAGGACTGATGGGCACCGTGGGAATCCATTGAGACTTGATGGGTGTAGTAATCGGCGGTGGCGCGCTTCCAGGCACTGCCCCACGCCGGCGTGCCCGGCGGGTTGGACGTACCGGCAATCGGCCGGCTGCCCGCCTGGTTGACCCACATCGGCGAACCACCCACGAAGCCGTGGGGGCCATGGTCAAAGTTGTCGGCGTTGAAGTCGTCGATGGCCACGCCATTGCCGCCCGCGCCGATAAAGTTGTTGGTGTGGGTGTCCTTGTCGAAGAACGCCTTGATGGTGCCCATGTTCTGGTAGGCGAAGTTGCGGCCTACCACACCCTCGTTGGTAATCGGGTCGTAGGGTCTGCCGATGCCGGACAGCAGCATCAGGCGCACGTTATGGAACTGGAAGGCGCCAAGAATCACCAGGTCAGCCGGTTGTTCACACTCGCGGCCCTGGGCGTCGATGTAGGTCACGCCGGTGGCTTTCTTCTTGGTGCTGTCGAGGTTGACCTTGAGCACGTGGGAATTGGGCCGCAGCTCGAAGTTGGGCACCTGGCGCAAGGCCGGCAGGATGTTCACGTTCGGCGAAGCCTTGGAGTACATGTAGCACACGTAGCCACTGCAAAACCCGCAGAAGTTGCACGGGCCCATCTGCGCACCGTAGGGGTTGGTGTACGGCCCCGACGTATTGGCCGAAGGCAGGTTGTAAGGTTTGTAACCTACGTCGGTCGCCGCTTTCTGAAACAGCTGGGCGGAGACAGTATTTTTCTGCGCCTCCAGCGGGAACGGGTTGGAGCGATCCGGCGCGTAGGGGTTGCCGCCACGGCCTTCACCGACCAGTTGGCCCTTGACCGTCCAGGCTTGCCCGGAGGTGCCAAAGACTTTTTCCGCATAGTCGAAAAACGGCTCCAGCTCTTCGTAGCTGACGCCGAAGTCCTGGATGGTCATGTCCTTGGGAATGAAGTTCTTCCCGTAGCGCTCTTCGTAATGGCTGCGCATGCGCAGCTCAATTGGATCAACGCGAAAATGCACGCCCGACCAGTGCAGCCCCGCACCACCAACGCCATTGCCCGGCAAGAACGCGCCCAACTGACGATTGGGCAGGGCGACGTCATTCACGCTGTGGCGAATGGTCACCGTTTCTTTGGAGATGTCCTGGAACAGCTTCTTACGCACGCTGTAGGTCAATTCGTCGATGACCTGGGGATAGTTGCCGTCTGGATAAGTGTCCTGCATCGGGCCGCGCTCCAGCGCTACCACGTTGAGGCCCGCTTCTGTCAGCTCTTTGGCCATGATCGCGCCCGTCCAGCCGAAGCCCACAATCACTGCATCCACTTTCTTCATGATGGTCGCCACGTTTACGCCCTCTCGCCGCGAATGGAAACAGCCGGGAAGGGGTATTGCTCGTTGCGTTCCACCCAATCCATGAAATCGGCGCGGGCGCCGGGAAAGCCGATCATGGTCCAGCCGACCATGCCTTTATTACCGCCGTGGATAGGGTCGCAGAAGAAGCCTTCCTTGGTGTTTTGCAGCAAAAGGTTGAAGAACATCTTGGGCGGCACCGCGTCGAAGTGCGCAGCGACTTCACTGCCGCCAGCCTCCAGGCGTCGCAGCATATCGTCTCGGGTAGCGCTGTCTTGCGCAGCAAAAGCCTTACCGTTGAACGCTTTCGACCACGCATCCGTAGAAGCAATGCCGAGGCGATAGATCTCCTTGGGTACCAATTTACTTTGCCAGCCCATCTCCGGCGCCGCATCAGCGTTGAACGGGCCTTGCATGAACCACAGGGCGCCACTGGCGTAAGGGGTGTTCATCTGGCGGTCGATGTATTCCGGCGCGCCAGCTTCCAGGGCACCTGGGCCTTGGGCGTCAGCGGGAATCAAGCGCTCGACGGCGGCGTTGATAAACGCCCATTCCTCGGCCGTGAAATAACTTGGCTCGTAGGCTTTGTCGCTGACCGCGGGTTTGGCCGGCTCGGCCTGGGCCGGTTCCGGAGTGGCCATTAACATCGAACCGCCAAGGCCGGTGCTGGCAACCGTGACCACCGGGATCAAGGTCAAGGATTTGCGTAAAAAGTCACGCCGGGGGTTGTCTTGATCTTGATCAGACATAGGTACACCTCATCATGTGGTCACGGGTTTATCCGCCGCTTCTGGGAGCAGCGTGAAGGCTTTGCCGCTAATTGGATCCAAGCAGACACGGCACAATGGCAAACATTAGTTACAAATGATAGCAGGCTAAGAATTCAGAGGCGTCGATTCGGTGACAAAAACACCGGATCAGATCGCAAGCATCACGATTCTTTGACACGGACCTCACGCCGTATTGACCCGCTTTGAGTGAATCTGCGGCCCATCAGCCACTTCCTAGCTCGGTCACGACGTTCATGTTCAACACACGCTTACTCCTCGTTCTCGGCCTGGCGCTCATGAGCCTGTTCAGCACCGTACAAGCCGATGAGGCTGCGTCGATCCGCTCGCCGGAGTGGGCCCAGCCGGTGGGTAACCAATACAACCTGCACCAGATGACACCCACGCTCTATCGCAGCGCATTGCCGGATGGACATGCGCTGCCGTTATTGCAAAAACTCAAGATCGTTACGGTCATCAACTTCTTGCCAGAATCTGATACGCAGTGGCTCCAATCCTCTGATATCAAACAGGTGCAGTTGAGCTATCGAACCAACCACGTCGACGATGCCGACGTGCTGGCGGCAATCAGAGCGATTCAGGCAGCAGAGGCCGATGGCCCGGTGTTGATGCATTGCAAGCACGGCGCCGACCGCACCGGCCTGATGGCAGCGATGTATCGGGTGGTGGTTCAAGGGTGGAGCAAGGAGGACGCGCTGAACGAAATGACCTTGGGCGGCTTTGGCAGCAGCAATGGTTTCAAGGATGGCGTTCGCTACATGATGAAAGCCGATGTCGACAAGTTGCGCACAGCTTTGGCGAATGGGGATTGCAGCACCAGCGCCTTTGCGTTGTGCTCAATGAAAGGCTGGATCACCACAACGGGTAAGGAAGAAAAAAAATTGTAGGAGCGAGCTTGCTCGCGAAGGTTAACGATAACGCGCGTTTTCCTGGATAAACGCCGCGCTGTTGAGTTCTTCGCGAGCAAGCTCGCTCCTACAGTGAGTGCCGGCTTAGTCTTTTTTCAGCTTCGGGTTCGGGAAGAACTGCACTGCCTGCACCTTAGGATCGGCCGGCGCTTTCAACGCGGTGGTATTGACCCTAGTGCCCAATTCCTTGGGCACCGACAGGCCTTGATCATTCAGCGTATCGGTATACCCGCAGGCCACGCATTCGCGGTGCGGTACGCTGTCTTCGGTCCACATCTTCAACTTGTCCGGCTCGCTGCACGCCGGGCAGACCGCCCCGGCGATAAATTGCTTTTTGGTAATCACAGGCCCTTCACTCATGCTGCCGCGTCCTCACTCAAGCCGCTGTGGCGCAAGAGTGCGTCAATCGACGGCGCGCGTCCGCGGAAATCGACGAACAGCACCATCGGCGCCTGGGAGCCGCCACGGGCCAGGATGGCTTCACGGAAGGCACGCCCGGTCTGGGCGTTGAGCACGCCGTCTTCCTCAAACTTGGAGAACGCGTCCGCCGACAGCACTTCCGCCCATTTGTAGCTGTAGTAACCCGCCGCATAACCGCCGGCGAAGATGTGAGCGAAGCTGTTGGGGAAGCGGTTGTAGGCCGGTGGGCGCATGACCGAGACTTCATCGCGCACGCCTTCAAGTACCTGGGCCACGCTGCGACCATCGCCATGGGTGGCGTGCAGTTCAAAGTCGAACAGCGAGAACTCCAGCTGACGCACCATCATCAGGCCGGACTGGAAATTTTTCGCCGCGAGCATTTTTTCCAGCAGGTCCTGGGGCAGGGGCTCGCCGGTTTCGTAGTGGCCGGAGATCAGCGCCAGGCCTTCAGGCTCCCAGCACCAGTTCTCCATGAATTGGCTCGGCAGTTCCACCGCGTCCCACGCCACACCGTTGATACCGGATACGCCGGCGTGCTCCACGCGGGTGAGCAGGTGATGCAGGCCGTGGCCGAATTCGTGGAACAGGGTGGTGACTTCATCGTGGGTCAGCAGGGCAGGCTTGCCACTGTCGGCCGGGGTGAAGTTGCACACCAGGTTGGCGACGGGGCTTTGCAGCACGCCATCAAGGGTACGGCGGCGGTCACGGGCACCATCCATCCAGGCACCGCCACGCTTGTTGGCGCGGGCATACAGGTCGAAGAAGAAGCGTCCGACGTGCTCGCCGTTCTCCTTGATCTCGAATAAGCGCACATCCGGGTGCCAGGTGTCGAAGCCTTTAAGCTCAGCGATCTCGATGCCGTACAGGCGCTGCACAATGGCAAACAGGCCGCCCAGCACTTTGTCGATGGGGAAGTAGGCGCGCAGCGCTTCCTGGGACACGCTGTAGCGCTGCTCACGCAGTTTTTCGCCGTAGAAACCGCTGTCCCAGCTCTGCAGATCAGCGCAGCCTTGCTCGGCGGCGTAGGCCTTGAGTTGCTGCAGGTCCTGGGCGGCGAACGGCTTGCTGCGCTTGGCCAGGTCGCGCAGGAAGCTCAGCACCTGGTCGCTGGATTCGGCCATCTTGGTGGCCAGGCTCAGCTCGGAGAACGACGCATAACCCAACAATTGGGCCAGTTCCTGACGCAGGTCGAGGATCTGCTCCATCACATGGCCGTTATCGTTCTGACCGGCATTCGGGCCCTGGTCCGACGCACGGGTGCAGTAGGCGGCATAAACCTCTTCACGCAGGGCGCGGTCCTGGGCGTAGGTCATGACGGCGTAGTAGCTGGGGAATTCCAACGTGATCAGCCAGCCGTCGAGGCCCTTGGCCTGGGCGGCGGCAGCCATTTGCGCCTTGGCCGAATCGGTCAGGCCGGCAAGTATCGCCTCATCAGTGACGTGCTTGGTCCAGGCCTGGGTGGCGTCCAGCAACTGGTTGGAGAATTTGCTGCCCAACTCGGACAGCTTGCTCTGCACCTCGGCGTAGCGTTTTTGCTGCTCCGGCGGCAAATCAATACCCGACAGGCGGAAGTCACGCAGGGAGTGTTCCAGAATGGTTTTTTGCGCCACATCGAAACCGGCAGCTTCCGGGCTGTTGGCCAGGGCTTCGAAGGCCTGGAACAGCTCACGGTTCTGGCCCATTTCGGTGGAGTAGGCGCTCAATGCCGGCAGGCACGCCTCGTAGGCTTCGCGCAGTTCGGCGCTGTTGCACACGGCATTGAGGTGGCTGACCGGGCTCCAGGCCGCGCCAAGGCGATCATTGAGTTCATCCATGGCCAGGACCAGGCCTGCCCACGTCGGATTTTTACCCTGGCTTTGCAGGATCTCTGCGATTGCCACGCGGTTGTCGGCGAGGATCTGTTCGATGGCCGGCTGCACGTGCTCGGCACGGATCGCCGAGAACGGCGGCAGGTCGTAGGACTGCAAAAGAGGGTTGTTCGCGCTCACGGTGGGCACCTTGGCTGAAGAAACATGTAGAACAAAGATGGGGCCATCTTAATTACAATCAACACCCACCGCAGCTATCAGCAGAAGAGAGAGAGGCTATCGTGACCCTTCGCACCTATCAGAACCACACGCCAACCCTCGGCGCCGGGGCGTTTGTCGATATTTCGGCGGTGGTGATCGGCGATGTCGAAATCGGCACTGACAGCTCGGTTTGGCCGCTGACAGTGATCCGTGGCGACATGCATCGCATCCGCATCGGTGCGCGCACCAGCGTGCAAGACGGCTGCGTGCTGCACATTACCCATGCGGGGCCGTTCAATCCTGAGGGTTTCCCGTTGCTGATCGGCGACGATGTGACCATCGCCCACAAAGTCATGCTGCATGGCTGCACCGTGGGTAACCGCATCCTGATCGGCATGGGCAGTATCGTGATGGATGGCGCCGTGGTCGAAGACGACGTGATCATCGGCGCCGGCAGCCTGGTGCCGCCAGGCAAGAAACTCGACAGTGGTTTTTTGTATGTGGGCAGCCCGGTCAAACAGGTTCGCGCATTGACTGACAAAGAACGCGCCTTTTTCACCTACAGCGCTGCGAACTACGTGAAGCTCAAAGACCTGCACCTGGCTGAAGGATTCGATCAATGACCCTGCATCACCCCACCGTCCTGTTCGACCTGGACGGCACCCTCACCGACCCACGCGAGGGCATTACCCGTTCGATCCAGTACGCCTTGGCCAAACTGGGCATTGAGGAGCCCGACCTGACCAAACTCGAACACTTCATCGGCCCGCCCTTGCTGCAGGCGTTCATGCAGTTTTACGCCTTCGACGAGGCCAAGGCATGGGAGGCGGTGAATTTCTACCGTGAGCGCTTCAAGGTCACCGGCCTGTACGAAAACCGCGTGTTCGACGGCGTCATGCCGTTATTGGAAGAGTTGAACAGCCAAGGGCGTCAGCTGTACGTAGCCACCTCCAAACCGTGGGAATTTGCCCGCGAGATTGCGCGGCATTTCGACTTTGCCAAGTACTTCAAGGTGATCTACGGCAGCGAACTGGACGGCACGCGTACCAACAAGGTCGAGTTGATCGCGCATTTGATGCGTGAGGAACGGTTGGACCCGGCCACCACCTTGATGATCGGTGATCGCAAGCATGACCTGATCGGCGCACGCAGTAATGGGCTGGATTCGGCCGCCGTGGGGTATGGGTTTGGTAGTTTTGAAGAGCTGAGTGCCGAGGCACCGACCTGGCATTTCGAGACGTTGGACCAGATGCATCAGGCGTTTTTGCAGCGTCCTTGAGACCGCTTTCGCAGGCAAGCCAGCTCCCACAGTTGACCGATTTTCAACATGAGGATGCGGTCAACTGTGGGAGCTGGCTTGCCTGCGATAAGGCCCTAACGGCCAACCCTCTCCAACTGCCTCAACGCCGCTTTACGCTGCTCCACCGGCAACCCGCCCAACCGCTCCACCGCCGCATAAAACCTCACCCAATCCCCGCCTTCCCGCGCAAACAACGCCGCAAACGCCGGCACCCATTGGTCATACAACCCAAACGGCAAAAGCCGCGCGTTATTCATCGGCTGGTTAATCCAGGCGTCATAACGCTTGTCACCACCCCATTGGCTATCACGCAGGTGCCGGTATTCACTACGCAACTGCTCGAATTGCGCCGCTTTGGCCCGGCGCATCGCGTCCGCTGCCAACGGCTGCGCGTACAACGCCTCCAGGCGTCTACGGGTATCGAGAATCAACCGGATAAATTGATCGCGTTGCTTCAACGCCGCATCGCCGACAGGCGCCAGGCCCCGCGCCGCACGCCATTGGCGCGTGCCCTCCTGCTCGACAAAACTGGCATAGGACTCGTTGAACTCGGTGTCGTCCTTCACGTAGAAGCGCTGGTGGGCCAGCTCATGGAAGATCAGCGTGGCAAGGCGCTCATCGCCCCAGCTCATCATCGAGCTCATGATCGGGTCGTTGAACCAGCCCAGGGTGGAGTAGGCCTCCACGCCGCCGATCGACACATCCATGCCCTGTTGCCGCAACAGCGCCGCCTCGCCCCGGGCCGCACCTTGGTTGTAGTAGCCGCGATAGGCGACGCAACCGGCGATGGGAAAGCAATGGTTCTGGGGTGACAGAGAAAATTCCTGCGTGGCGAAGACATTCCAGACCACATAGGGTCGGCCAATATCGGCATAGAGCCGGTAACTTTGATTGTCCGGCAGATGCAGGTGTTCACTGGCAAAGGTTCGAGCTTTCTGCGATTGAGCCAGATGCTCGCGCAGCAGTGGCGGGCGAGCAGGGTCGGCGATGACCTCGGCAACCGGCTCCCGGGCCCGCAACAGTTGCCATTGGCCACTCGCCAACTGGCTGTAATAACTGACACTGGAGCAGCCGCTGAGCAGCAAAACCATCAGTCCTGGAAGAAAACGCCTGATCATGCACTGACTGCTCCTGGGTGATGGGTTCGCCAGACTATCGCGCTTGCCGGGGATTTTTCCACGGCGTGGCGTGTTTATACTCAAGCCTCTTCTCGTGTTGAGTACCTGCCATGCGCCAGCTCTTGCTTCCCGTCGCCGCTGTATTCCTCAGCGCTTGCGCCTCGACCCCCATCCCCCCCGTGGACCCGCAGCAGGCCTGGGTCGATTTCACCACGCCCACCCCGGGTTCCAAGTTGGTAATGGCTCAGCGCCTGGACGGGAAAAACCTCGACGACGGGCGCTTTTTTCAAATGCCTCCCGGCCCTCACGAGCTGATGGTGCGCTTTGACTTTGAAGTGCCCGCTGGCGGCGGCCTGGGTGGCCTCAGCCAGATGATGTATCGCACCTGCTTCATGACGCTGCAGTACAACAACTTTCAGGCCGGCCAGCGCTATGTGTTGGAAGGGCGCTCACTGGCGTTCACGCCCAACATCCGGCTGTACGACTCAACCCGCCAACTATTGGCCGAAGAGCGCAGCGTGAACTGCATCTGAGTCAGTCGTTGTTCTTTTGATAGATGATGCGCTTGGTGCCGTTTTCGCATGAGCCGACAATCATGGCTTCGTCATGGTTCTTGGCTTCTTCGGCGGTGATGATTTCCAGGGTGTAGGACGGAATCGCCTTGGCCTGGATCTTCACTTCGATTTCTTTCCTGAGCTCTTCACAATCTTTTGGCGCGGCCACGGCCGAAGTGGCCAATACACCGCAGATGATTGCCAAGGCAAAACGTTTCATGTGTGGAGCTCCCTGAATGCGCTGCGCACGAGTGTGCGCCTAGGCTGCATGGGCTATTCGACCACATTTTACAAACACGAGTTCTGATTTTACGCAGGACTAAAAATGTGGGAGCGGGCTCGCTCGCGAATACGGAGTATCAGTCACCGAAGATATCGGCTGATCCACCGCATTCGCGAGCAAGCCCGCTCCCACATAAGATGACTGCTGTGTCAGTTGACCAGCGTGGCATCCAAGGTGATGGTCGCATTCAGCACCTTGGACACCGGGCACCCTTCCTTGGCTTTTTTGCTCAGTTCATCGAACTGTGCCTGGCTCGCGCCTGGGATTTTGGCCTTCAGGATCAGGTGCACTGCTGTAATCGCAAAGCCGCCCTCGACCTGGTCCAGAGTCACTTCGGCCTGGGTGTCGATGCTTTCAGCCTTGAGCCCGGCGTCGCCGAGAATCATGGAAAACGCCATGGAGAAACAGCCGGCGTGAGCCGCGCCGATCAATTCTTCAGGGTTGGTACCCTTGCCGCCCTCGAAGCGGGCCTTGAAGCCGTAGGGCGCTTCGCGCAGCACGCCGGTTTCGGTGGAAATGGAGCCCAGGCCAGTCTTCAGGTCGCCTTCCCAATGCGCGGATGCCTTTTTAACGATACTCATAGCTTTCTCCTCGAACGGTGGTTTTGCGTCGGTAAGCGTTCTGAGGATAGACGTCAAAACAAAGTTCATTCGTAAGAGAAACCTAGCAATCTAGTAGGAAATTTCAGAGCTACCTATTGAATCTCGGGTATATGCCCTCATTGCATAGAGCATGCACATGAAGCGGCAGGTTTTGGTTCGTCTAGAAAGCCTGCGCCCCCATTGGAGAAGCAGGCTTATGAAATCGCTGTCCGACGTAAAGTTCTCGACCCTCGACCTGGTGCCCGTACGCGCCAACGGCAGCCCGGCGCAGTCGCTGCGCAATTCCCTGGACCTGGCCCAGCATGTGGAGAAGTTCGGCTACCACCGTTTTTGGGTAGCTGAGCACCACAATATGGACGGCATCGCCAGTTCGGCCACCTCGGTACTGCTCGGTTACCTGGCAGGCGGCACCTCGACCATTCGCGTGGGGTCTGGCGGGGTGATGTTGCCAAACCACGCGCCACTGGTGATCGCCGAGCAGTTCGGTACGCTGGAAAGCCTCTACCCCGGTCGTATTGACCTGGGCCTGGGGCGCGCGCCCGGTTCCGACCAGATGACCGCCCGCGCCCTGCGCCGTGAACGCTCCGGCAGTGCCGATGACTTCCCCGAAGATGTGGCGGAGCTGATGGCCTACCTCGGCCCGCGTACGCCCGACCAACGGGTTATCGCGGTACCGGGCACCGGCACCAATGTGCCGGTGTGGCTGCTGGGTTCAAGCCTGTTCAGCGCACAATTGGCCGGTGAGCGTGGCTTGCCTTACGCCTTCGCCTCCCATTTCGCACCGCGCTTGATGCATGAGGCAATTCGCGTGTATCGCAATCACTTCAAGCCTTCGGCGGTGCTGGACAAGCCCTACGTGATGCTCGGCATTCCGCTGGTGGCGGCCGACACCGATGAGCAGGCCGATTACCTGGCCACCTCGGTGTACCAGCGTATTCTCGCGTTGATGCGCGGCCAGAGCCTGGTGCAGCGCCCTCCAGTAAAAACCATGGACGGCCTGTGGTTGCCCCATGAAAAAGATGCGGTCGGTAGCTTCCTCGGCTTGGCCATGGTGGGCAGCCCGGCGAAGATTCGCGGCAAGTTGGAGGTGTTGATCGAGCAGACCGGTGCCGATGAGCTGATTTTTACCAGTGACCTGTATGAGCACGCCGACCGGATTCATTCCTACGAGCTGCTTGCACAAGTAATGAAGGGCTGAATGGTCAAACGATATACCTGTGGCGAGGGAGCTTGCTCCCGCTGGGCTGCGTAGCGGCCCCAAAAAATGGGAGCGCTGCGCACTCCAGCGGGAGCAAGCTCCCTCGCCACAGGTGCGTCGCTTATACAGCACGAGGTTAGCCGCGCTTGTAGGCAATTTCCTTGGTGCCACCTTCGCAGGTGCCAACTACTTTCTGGTCACTTGGCGTAGCACCTTTGTCCACCACTTCCAGCGAATACCCCGAAGCGCCGTTGGCGTCGATTTTCGCTGCGATTTCGCTTTTCAGCTCTTCACAAGGCTTGCCCGCCGCCATAGCGGTACCCGCAATGCTCAACAACCCTACCGCTAACAGAAACTTCTTCATCCGTTACTTTCCTTGCGCTGATCAAAAAGAGCGTGCCGACGCTCATCGCGTCGGCACCCGTTGTTTGTAGCGCAGGTTATGGCAATCGGCCAGCGGGCAAAGTTCAACTCTGCCGATCAACTACTGGCAATGCGGAATCCCACTTTGAGCGTGACCTGGAAGTGCGCAGCCTTGCCATCCTTGATGTGACCACGGGTTTCGGTCACCTCAAACCACTCCAGATGCTTGATGCTTTTGTTGGCTTCAGCCAGGGCATTGTTGATCGCGTCTTCGATGCTGGTGGTGGAAGAGCCTACCAGTTCGACTTTTTTGTACGTGTGATGATCACTCATGGCGTTTCTCCTTTAGGTCGTCAATCAAGACTAGCAGCGAATGTGCGTACTGCTTCAGGCGACCGTTGGGAGGCGAAAGTTCAGAATTACTGCACTTTCTGAAAGCGGCGCAGTCGGTATCTACACACGCCACTCAATCACTTCAGGAGATGTCCACATGGCCAACACTTCTTTACGCAAAGCGTCGCTGGAAAGCATGGAAGCCGAGATTTCGAGCCTGCTCAAATCGCTGGAGAGCCTCAAGGACGACGCGTCCGATGAGTCGCGCAAAACGCTGAAGGCCTTGAAAAGCAATGCAGAGAACGCCCTCAAGCACTCTCGCCACCTGATCAGCGACGCCTACGAAGAAAGCAAAGTCAAAATCCGCGAAACCAGCGCTGCCACCCGTGACTACGCACAAGAGCACCCCTGGACGACCGCCGGTGTCGCCGTTGGCGCGCTGGGCCTGCTGGCGGCTTATCTGCTGTGCAAACGCGGTGACTGATTGACCGGTTACATCGGTTGACGCAACAGCTCAGCCTTGAGCCATTGCGCCAACTGCCCGGCGCGCCCGTCTGCGGCGCGCTTGGGTAGCCACAACGCCAGGTGCGCCGGGGTTTCACTGAACCCCCAAGGCGCCACCAGGCGACCCGCTCGCAGGTCCTCTGCCACCAGCGGTTCTGGCGCAATTGCCACTCCCAAGCCGGCAACCGCCGCTTCCAGCAGATAATACAAATGCTCAAACCCCTGGCCGAGTTTCAGCGCGCCGGGCTCTAGGCCGTGTTGCCGTGCCCAACTGGGCCAGGCTTGCGGACGTGAGGTGGTGTGAAGCAAGGGTTGCTCCAGCAGATCCGACGCTGGGGCCTGACGCAGTTGTTCAAAACCGGCGAAGCGGGGGCTCAAGACCGGGCCGATGCGCTCGCTGGCCAGCTCATACACCTGCATATCCGCCGGCCACGGCGGCTCAGCGAATACCAGCAAGGCATCCAGCCCCGGGCGGCGCGGGTCCAGATCGCCTTCGCCTGCCGACAGGTGCAAGCGTAAATCCGGCAAGTCAACATTCAACCGCCCCAGCCGAGGGATAAACCAACGCGCCAGCAAGCTGCCTGAACAACCAAGAACGAAGGGCGCGTCAGCGCCGCGTTGGGTGAGTTCGGCGCACACGTCGCGCAACCGCTCGAAAGCCTCGCTGCTGGCATCTCGTAGCCTGACGCCGGCATCTGTGAGTTTAAGGCCGCGCCCATCCTTGATGAACAGGCTCACGCCCAAGTGCTCCTCCAGCACTTTCAACTGGCGGCTGACCGCACCATGGGTCACGTACAATAGCTCCGCAGCCTGGCTGACGCTGTTAAGGCGAGCGGTGGCTTCAAAAGCGCGCAGGGCGTTGAGGGGAGGAAGGTCGCGGCTCATCTGTGAGTTTTCCTGACAGGTTGCGGCGATCTTATCGGTTTTCAGGCCAGAGCGTCACGAGTAGAGTGACCGTCATTGCCTTTAAACACATTTTTCCTGGAGCGTCCCATGACTCAGTCCCAGACCGATCTACGCAACGGCCCTGACGCCAACGGCCTGTTTGGTGCGTTCGGCGGCCGCTACGTCGCTGAAACCCTGATGCCGTTGATTCTCGACCTGGCCCGTGAATATGAAGCGGCGAAGGTAGATCCGGCGTTTAACGAAGAATTGGCCTACTTTCAGCGCGATTATGTCGGGCGCCCAAGCCCGCTGTATTTTGCCGAACGCCTGACCGAGTTCTGCGGCGGCGCCAAGATCTACCTCAAGCGCGAAGAGCTCAACCACACCGGCGCGCACAAGATCAACAACTGCATCGGCCAGATCCTGCTGGCCCGGCGCATGGGCAAGAAACGCATCATCGCCGAGACCGGCGCCGGCATGCACGGCGTGGCCACCGCAACCGTGGCAGCGCGCTTTGGCCTGCAATGCGTGATCTACATGGGCACCACCGACATCGAGCGCCAGCAGGCCAACGTGTTCCGCATGAAGCTGCTGGGCGCCGAGGTCATCCCCGTGGTCGCCGGCACCGGCACCCTCAAAGACGCCATGAACGAAGCCCTGCGCGACTGGGTAACCAATGTCGACAGCACCTTCTACCTGATCGGTACCGTGGCCGGGCCACACCCATACCCGGCGATGGTGCGCGACTTCCAGGCCGTGATCGGCAAGGAGACCCGCACCCAGTTGCAGGCCCAGGAAGGCCGCCTGCCGGACAGCCTGGTGGCGTGCATCGGCGGCGGTTCCAACGCCATGGGCCTGTTCCACCCATTCCTGGATGACACCAGCGTCGAGATCATCGGTGTTGAAGCCGCAGGCCATGGCATCGAAACCGGCAAGCACGCTGCCAGCCTCAACGGCGGCGTACCGGGCGTGCTGCACGGCAACCGCACCTTCCTGCTGCAGGACGACGACGGCCAGATCATCGACGCCCACTCGATTTCCGCAGGCCTGGACTACCCCGGCATCGGCCCGGAACACGCCTGGTTGCATGACATCGGCCGCGTCCAGTACACCTCGGTGACTGACGATGAGGCCCTGCAAGCCTTCCACAAATGCTGCCGCCTGGAAGGGATCATTCCGGCACTGGAAAGCGCCCACGCCCTGGCTGAAGTATTCAAGCGCGCGCCAAACTTGCCCAAAGATCACCTGATGGTGGTCAACCTCTCGGGCCGTGGCGACAAAGACATGCAGACCGTGATGCACCATATGGAACAGTCCAAGCAGGAGAAACACTGATGAGCCGCCTGCAAACCCGCTTTGCGCAACTTAAAGAACAAAATCGCGCCGCCCTGGTGACCTTCGTCACTGCTGGCGACCCCGGCTATGACACCTCGCTGGCGATCCTCAAGGGCTTGCCGGCCGCCGGCGCCGACGTGATCGAGCTGGGCATGCCCTTCACCGACCCGATGGCCGATGGCCCGGCCATCCAGCTGGCCAATATCCGCGCACTGGCCGCCAAGCAGAACCTGTTGAAAACCCTGCAGATGGTTCGCGAGTTCCGCCAGGACAACGACGACACGCCGCTGGTGTTGATGGGCTATTTCAACCCGATCCACAAATACGGCGTGTCGCAGTTCATTGCCGATGCCAAGGCAGCGGGCGTCGACGGCCTGATCGTGGTGGACATGCCCCCCGAGCATAACGGCGAGCTGTGCGACCCGGCCCAGGCCGCAGGTATCGACTTTATCCGCCTGACCACGCCGACTACCGATGACGTGCGCCTGCCTACTGTGCTCAATGGCAGCTCCGGGTTTGTGTATTACGTGTCGGTCGCCGGTGTCACCGGGGCGGGTGCCGCCACCCTGGAACACGTCGAAGAAGCCGTGGCCCGTCTGCGCCGCCATACCGACCTGCCGATCAGCATCGGCTTTGGTATCCGCACACCCGACCAGGCAGCGGCCATCGCACGCTTGGCGGACGGGGTGGTAGTGGGTTCGGCGCTGATCGATCACATCGCCACGGCCAAGAACGACCAGCAAGCCATTGATGGCGTGCTGACCCTGTGCGCAGCGCTGTCGGAAGGTGTGCGCAACGCACGCAAGTAAGTTGCACGGCGCAACGACCGCAGCTTATACGCTAGGCTTCAAAGGAGGTGGGCATGTCGCCCACCTCCTTTTTTAATGCACTTCGTGCCCTTTGCCGTCTAACCACCTTCGCAAGCCCCGCAGTCCTTGCCCCTCGGTCGTTAAGTTAGCCGCATCAGAAGTCATTCTTGTCTCTTTAAGGAGTACATCATGGCATTTGATCTCGTCACGGTTTCAGACCGTCGTCACTCAGCCCTACAAAAAGGCTTCAACCTGCGCTGGCCCTTGGGCAACGTGCAGGGCCAATCGTCGACCAAGGGCGCCAATCTGATTTACCTGTGCCGCAGCCCGCAAGACATCATGGACGCCGCCGCCCAGGCATTGGCCCTGCCCAATGGGCGCATCACCGTACGCAGCGGCGGTCATTGCTACGAAGGGTTTGTCGCCAACAAGATGCCCGACAGCCCGAATGAGGTGCTGTCGATCCTGGATATCAGCGCGCTGAACCGAGTGGTGTACGACGCCAGCGGGCAAATCGGCTCAGAGCTGAGCCCGACGCAGCCCTTTCGCTACCGCTTTCGCCTAGAGGCCGGCAGCCAGGTCTGGGACAGCTATAGCGCGTTGTACAAGCAGGCCAACAAGACCCTGCCCGGCGGCTCATGTTACTCAGTGGGCCTGGGCGGGCATATTTGTGGTGGCGGCTACGGGCTGCTGTCGCGCAAGTATGGACTGGTGTGTGACTGGCTCAGCGGGGTCGATATCTTGGTGCCTGACAGCCAAGGCAAAGGGCTCGAACCGCGCCATGTCAGCCGGGACAGCACGCAACAGGACGAATTGGACCTGTTCGCCGCGTGCTGCGGTGCGGGGGGTGGGCAATTTGGCATTATCACCAGCTATTACTTCGAAGACCTGCCACCGGCCCCCAAAGAAGTACTGTGGCTGGTGTTGGAATGGGATTGGTCAGTACTGACCCAGGATGCACTTAACAATCTGCTGGTGGCTTACCAGCGATGGTTCGCCAGTCATCAGAGCAACCCGGACACCTGGGGCCTGGCGACCAAACTGGAAATGCGCCACGAGCACACAGGCAATATCACCTTGGGCATCCATTATGTGGACAAGGAGGGTGAGCTGAACGACCGTGCGCCCTTCGATGATTTTGTCGACAAGATGCTCACGGCCATCGGCTTACCTGCCACCGAGTCGCTGGTGCCGTTTCATGTGGTCCATTTGCCGCCCGGCACAGCCGGCGGGCGCCCCATCGACTCAGTCTCATCCGCCCAGGCTGCGGCGCGGCGCCTGGACTGGCTGGTGTGCCAGCAAACATTGAATGGTTCGGGAGACAATCAGCGTGGGCGCTATAAATCGGCCTATCAGAAAGGTGAGTTCAGCCCCCAAGTGCTACAGGCCATCTGGACTACCCTGACCTGGCCGGACCCTGACAACCACCTGACACAAAGCCTGATCCAGATTCAGTCCTTCGGCGGCCAGATCAACGCCGCCAGCGCGCCCGTGCGCAAGGAGTCGTCGGCCGCCCAGCGTTCGTCCTTCCTCAAGTGGCAACCCCAGTGTTACTGGCACGACGACAGCGCGGCCGCGGATCAAGCCCATGCCGACTGGATCCGAGAGCTGTACGGCAATGCGTTTGCCGATGCGCAAGGCGTACCGCTCAACAATGCGTTCGAAGGCTGCTACATCAATTACCCCGACCTCGACATGACCTACACAGGCGGTAATCCGGCCAACGGCAAAAACCCCCAGTGGTACAAAATCTTCTTTCCCGATCTGATGATCGAAAGCCGCTTGCGCCGTACCAAGCAGCGCTGGGACCCGCACAATATATTTCGCAACGAGATGTCGGTGCCGTAGAACGAAAAAAGGGCGACCCGAAGGTCGCCCTTTTTACAGCTCGATCCGCTCGACTTTGCCGACCAGCAATATGTAGGAAAGCGCGCCGAGCAGCGCCAGGACCGCAATGTAGGTAATGGCCGGCGCAAATGACGAGCCACTGACCAGAAAGCCAATCACGATAGGCGTGGCAATTGCCGCCAGGTTGCCGATGAAGTTGAACACCCCGCCGGTCAGCCCCAACAGACGGGCAGGCGCCAAGGTCGACACCAGCGACCAGGTGATCGACGCCAGGCCATTGCCGAAAAACGCCACCGCCAGAAACGCGATGACCCACCCCGTCGAGTCCACGTAGTTGGCCCCGATGATCGCCGTGGAAATCAGCAGCCCGCTGATGATCGGCAACTTGCGCGCAAAGCCCACTGACGCCCCACGCCGAATCAGCCAATCGGAAAACACCCCCGAACACAGCACGCCCACAAACGCGGCCAGGAACGGCAAGGAGGCCAGCAAGCCAGACTGGATAAAGTCCATGCCGCGATATTTCACCAGGTACGTCGGGAACCAGGTCAGGAAGAACCACAGCGTGGAGTTCAGGCAAAACTGGCCCAGGTAGATGCCCCACAGCTTGCGTTTGCTCAGCACGATGCCGAGGTCGGTCCAGCTGAAGGGTGCCTTGACGGTTTTAGCCTGCATGTCCACCAGCCCGCCACCGTCGCGGATCAGTTGGATTTCGGCTTCGTTGGCGCCTTTGAAATCTTTGGGCTCGCGGTACACCGCGTACCAGATCGCGGCCCACAGGATGCCGACGCCACCGGTCACCACAAACACCATGTGCCAGCCGTACTGGTGCTGCAGCCACGCCAGTACCGGAGTGAGGAATGCCAGGCCGACGAATTGCCCGGAGGTATAGACGCCGATAGCCGTGGCGCGCTCGCGCTCGGGAAACCAGGTGGTGACCACACGGCTGTTGATGGGATAGGCCGGCGCCTCCAACGCGCCCACGGCCATGCGCAGCACGAACAGCGCGATAAAGCTGGCGGCGAAACCGAGCATCACGGTGGCAATCGACCACAGCAGCAGGGCGGCCGTGTAGAGAATGCGCGGCGGCACCCGGTCTACCAGCCAGCCACCCGGGATTTGCATGGCGGCGTAGGTCCAGCCGAAGGCAGAAAAAATCAGCCCGACTTGCACCGGATCGATCCCCAGCTCGCTGGTCAGCGCGGGCGCGGCAATCGACAGGTTGCTACGGTCGAGGTAGTTGATGACCACGGTGATGAACAGCAGCACCATGATGAAAAAGCGCTTTCTGCTAGGCGTGACTAAAGAAGCCTGCCCGGTGAGGGATTCAGGGTGCATGGGGGTGCCTCTTTTTATATTTGTTGAGGAAGGAACGCGCTCAATGTGGGAACTGGCTTGCCTGCTCCCACATTTTTTTGCGCGTTTCAATCAGGTGGAAATCACCACTCGGCAAAACTGCCATCGGCATGGCGCCAGATCGGATTGCGCCAGCGATGGCCGATGGCCGCGCGCTCAACCACATACTCCTCGTTGATCTCAATGCCCAGACCTGGGCCGTTGGGGATCTTCACAAAGCCCTGGTCATAGTCGAATACGCCTGGATCACGCACATAGTCGAGCAGATCGTTGCTTTCGTTGTAGTGAATACCCAGGCTCTGCTCCTGGATAAACGCGTTGTAGCAAACCGCATCCAGCTGCAGGCATGCCGCCAAGGCAATCGGGCCCAGCGGACAGTGCAGGGCCAGGGCCACGTCGTAGGCTTCGGCCATGTTGGCGATCTTGCGGGTTTCGGTGATACCACCTGCGTGGGAGGCGTCCGGCTGGATGATGTCGACGTAGCCTTCGCTGAGCACCCGCTTGAAATCCCAGCGCGAGAACAGGCGCTCACCCAAGGCGATCGGCGTACTGGTCAGCGGGGCCAGTTCTTTCAGCGCTTCGTAGTTTTCGCTGAGCACCGGCTCTTCAATGAACATCAGTTTGTACGGGTCGAGCTCTTTCATCAGCACCTTGGCCATCGGCTTGTGCACGCGGCCATGGAAGTCGACGCCAATACCCACGTTAGGGCCGACCGCATCGCGCACAGCAGCGACGTTGGCCAGGGCCAGGTCGACTTTTTCGAAGCTGTCGACAAACTGCAATTCTTCGGTGCCATTCATTTTCACGGCTGTGAAGCCACGGGCCACCGCCTCTTTGGCGGCACGGGCAGTATCGGCGGGGCGGTCACCGCCGATCCATGAGTACACACGGATCTTGTCACGCACCTGGCCGCCCAGCAGATCGCTGACCGATACACCGAGGGCCTTGCCCTTGATGTCCCACAACGCCTGGTCGATGCCGGCGAGGGCGCTCATATGCACCGCGCCGCCTCGGTAGAAGCCGCCGCGATAGAGCACGGTCCAGATATCTTCGATATTGCGAGGGTCTTTGCCGATCAGGTAGTCGGACAGTTCTTCGACGGCGGCGGCCACCGTGTGAGCGCGGCCCTCGACCACAGGCTCACCCCAGCCGGTCACACCCTGGTCGGTTTCGACCTTGAGGAAGCACCAGCGCGGCGGAACGATAAAGGTCGTCAGTTTGGTGATTTTCATCTCTTGTCTCTCTTATAGATGCAGCGCCTGTGGGCGCGGAATATGCTCTCAGCTCAGGGCTTTCCAGGCGGCGACATAAGCCTGGGCACGGCTCGCAATCTGATCCACTGTCATGCCCGGCTTGAACAGCCCGGAACCCAATCCGAAGCCCTTGGCGCCGGCGTCGGTAAACACCTGCATGTTGTCCGGGGTAATGCCGCCCACCGGCAGCAGCAACGTGCCCGCCGGCAATACCGCCAGCCATGCCTTGATCACTGAAGGGCCCATCTGCTCGGCCGGGAACAGCTTCAACACATCGGCGCCTTCGGCCAGTGCGGCAAAGGCTTCGGTAGGCGTGGCTACCCCAGGCGACAAGTACAGGCCCGCCGCTTTGGCGGCACGCAGCACCTTGGCATCGCTGTGGGGCATGACGATCACCTGGCCTCCGGCCGCCTTGACCTGTTCGACCTGCTCAGGCGTCAACACCGTGCCGGCACCGATCAGGCAATCGGCGGGCAAGCTGTCGCACAGGGTGCGAATGCTGGCGTAAGGGTCTGGCGAGTTGAGCGGCACTTCGATCACGCGAAAACCCGCGTCGTACAGCACCTGGCCGACCGCCTGGGCTTCGTCGGGGCGTAGGCCGCGCAGGATGGCGATCAAACCGTTTTGTGCGAGTGCTTGCTTGAGCATGTCAGGCCTCCAGTACAGGTCGAATGAGCCCGGCGGCTTGCGCCAGTTGCCACAGGCCACGCTCGGTGGCTTCTTGCGCCAGGCTGACGTGGGCAAATCCGCAAAGGGCGAGGGCGCGTTGATAGCGGGCGCAAAGTGCAGCAGCGCCGACCAGGATGATCGGCTGATGTTTGGCCGAATCTGGCAAGCCGGCGAGCTCATGTCCGATGAGCAGGCCAGACAGGTAATCGGGTTGCTGGTCGGGCGCCAGCTGCGCGGTGAGCCCAAGGGTACGGGCACTGAACAGGGTCGAAAGCACGCCACGCTGGCCATCGTTGGACAGCGCTACGCGCACGCCTTGATCAAACGCCTCGGCCTGGAACTGCTCGCTCGCTTGTTGGGTACGCCCCAGGATGCTGTGCTTGCTCAACACCGCAAACACTTCGCCAGTCATGAAGGTATCGAAATGGGTAATGCGGCCTTCCACCACCTCGACCCACTTGGAATGGCTGCCGGGCAGGCCGATCAACACCTGGGGCCCAAGGCCTTGCAGTACGCCGAGCACTTGGGTTTCTTCGCCACGCATGACATTAGGCAGACCCACTTGCTCGATCACCCCCGGCACGATATGCACCTGCACCCCACGCAGGCTGCGTATGCCATGCAACGCCTGGCCGAGACTGGCGACATCCACCGGCGTGCTGCGATAGGCCGCCTCGCTCCAACCCTGTGCGCTGCCGACCATGCCGCAAGCGATCACCGGTAGCCCGGGCTGGGCATCAAGCCAATCGCCACAGGCGCTATCGAACGCCAGTTCAAAGCCGTCAGTGCATAGCACACCGGCTATTTCCCGGGGCTCTGTGGGCAAATGCATGATGCCCCAGGCTTGCGAGCGCTGTTCCAGCACAACGCCCGCGGGGCCGAGTTTGTAAGCACGAAGGGAGCTGGTCCCCCAATCGAGCGCGATCAATTGCGCCTGCATCGCTTCACCTGAAATGAGTGGGTGCTGAAAAAAGCAGATGGGCGAATATAAACCTAGGGAGCGGAATATCTCAATATATAAATATCAATCCCATATAATGAGACAAGACAAGATAAATCCTACAACCATTCTTGTTTTTACTTAGGGAAGGCCGCGGATTTATCGGGTAAGGAAGGTTAAAAAATCGACAAGTCCAGCTCGCGCATCGCGCCCATCCAGATGGCGTAATCGGTGTGGTCCTTGAGGTCGTCACCGGTTTCAGGGTGCAGGAACACCACCAGACCATTGCGATGCAGCGCCAGCCACGGCAACACCACACCGATATATTCCGGCTCGAACGCCAGCTGGCAACTCCAATCCGGGTGCGGGCCCACGGGCCGCTCGTGCACACGGCCCATGCGCAGCGGGAACAACTTGGCGGCGTCCTCACAGAGCGTGCGCGCCTGCTCAATCGTGCTGGCGTCGAAGTAGATATGGGCGTGGTAGCCCTTGATACGTTGCATGACTGACTCCGGTTCCACTGTGGGCCGATCCTAGACCGCAATCGACGGCAGGGCCAGCCCGGTCAACGAGTGCGCACTGTTGGCCTGTTCCGCCACAAGCCACTCGACAAAGCGGTCCACCAACTGTCCGCGGCGTTTGCGCTGGGGTTGCACCACGTAATAGCCCAAGCGCGAGATCACCGTGGAGCTGATCGGCCGGCACAGCCAATTCTGCTCCAGCAGGTTATCCACCAGGTGGCGCCAGCCGATGGCGACGCCCTGGCCGGCAATCGCGGCCTGGATCAGCAAGGTGTAGTTGTCGAAGCGCAATTGCCCCGGGGTCGGCGCAGCCGTGATACCCAGTTCGCGGAACACGCCGTTCCAGTCAAACCACTGGCTGTTGTTTTCCTGGCGCAGGTGCAGCAACGGGCAGTCTTGCAAGGTCTGCACCGTCAGGGGCGCGACCTGCTCCTTGAGCCACTGTGGGCTGCACACCGGGAACACTTCCTCATTGAACAACCACAGGCTCTCGCCCTGCTTGAAACGGCCATCGCCGAACAGCACCGCCACATCAATATCGCTGCGCAGGGTGGCCGGGTTGCGCTCACTGGTGACCAGGCTGACATCCACCTGCGGGTTGGCCTGGTGAAAACGATGCAGGCGTGGCATCAGCCAATAGGCGGCGAAGGCAAAGTCGGTGGCGACTTGCAGCACTTCATGCTGGCTTTGTTGAGTGATTGCGCCGAGCCCCTGGTTGATGTTCTGCAGGCCGCCTTGCACATGCTCGAACAGCAGGGCACCGGCGTCAGTCAGTTCGATGCCGCGGTAAATGCGATCAAACAGGCGGATCGCCAGTTGCTCTTCAAGGCGTTTGATTTGCTGGCTGACCGCCGGTTGGGTGGTGCCCAGCTCCATCGCGGCCGCGGTGAAACTGCGATGACGCGCCGCTGCCTCAAAGGCGCGCAGCAAATCGAGAGAGAGGTCACCCAGCGCTTCATACATAAGCTCAACTTATCCTAGTCATTGCTGCTCATGGGCTTTACCCCATAATTCATGGGCCGCATGCTCATTGGCATAAACACTGCCTATGGAATGCCGAGAAACCATGAAGCGCAAGAACATTCTTTTCATCATGGCCGATCAGATGGCCGCGCCGATGCTGCCGTTCTACGGGCCTTCCCCGATCAAGCTGCCCAACCTCAGCCGCCTGGCGGCACAAGGCGTGGTGTTCGACGCCGCCTATTGCAACAGCCCGCTGTGCGCACCGTCGCGCTTCACCTTGGTCAGCGGCCAGTTGCCGAGCAAGATCGGCGCCTACGACAACGCCGCCGATTTCCCCGCCGATGTGCCGACCTATGCCCACTACTTGCGCCGCCTGGGCTACCGCACCGCACTGTCGGGCAAGATGCACTTCTGCGGCCCCGACCAGTTACACGGCTATGAGGAGCGCCTGACCAGCGACATCTATCCCGCCGACTACGGCTGGGCAGTGAACTGGGATGAGCCAGACGTACGACCTACCTGGTATCACAACATGTCCTCGGTGCTGCAAGCCGGACCGTGCGTGCGCACCAACCAGCTGGATTTCGACGAAGAGGTGGTGTTCAAGGCCCAGCAATATCTGTTCGACCATATCCGTGAGGAAGGTGACCAGCCATTTTGCCTGACGGTGTCGATGACCCATCCCCACGACCCTTACACCATTCCCAAGCCGTTCTGGGACTTGTACGCAGACACCGACATCCCAATGCCCACGACGCCGCCCCAGGCCGACCTCGACCCGCATTCCCAGCGGCTGCTCAAGGTTTATGACTTGTGGGACAAACCGCTGCCTGTGGATAAGATCCGCGACGCGCGCCGCGCCTACTTCGGTGCCTGCAGCTACATCGACAGCAACGTCGGCAAGCTGCTGCAGACCCTGGAAGACACCGGCCTGGCCGACGACACCCTGATCATTTTCTCTGGCGACCACGGCGACATGCTTGGCGAGCGCGGCCTCTGGTACAAAATGCACTGGTTTGAAATGGCCGCCCGCGTGCCGCTGCTGATCAGTGCGCCGGGGCAGTTCGCCGCTGGCCGCGTCACCCAGGCCGTGTCGACCGCCGACTTGTTGCCGACCCTGGTGGAATTGGCCGGCGGGGAACTGGACCCGCACTTGCCGCTGGACGGCCGCTCACTGGTCCCGCACTTGCAGGGGCAGGGCGGGCATGACGAAGTGTTTGGCGAATACATGGCCGAAGGCACCGTCAGCCCATTGATGATGATTCGCCGGGGCGCCTACAAATTCATCTACAGCGAGGACGATCCTTGCCTATTGTTCGATGTGCACAACGACCCGAGCGAGCAGGAAAACCTCAGCCAGTCAGCTGAACATCGGCCATTGTTCGAGGCGTTCTTGCGTGAAGCGCGGGCTAAATGGGACATCCCGGCGATCCATCAACAGGTGCTCGCCAGCCAACGCCGTCGCCGACTGGTGTTTGAAGCGCTAACCCATGGCAAGCTCAAGAGCTGGGATCACCAGCCACTGGTAGACGCCAGTCAGCAGTACATGCGCAACCATATCGACCTTGATGACCTGGAGCGCAAAGCACGTTTTCCACAACCCTGCCAAAACCAATAAGTAGACAGAGGGAAGGCCATGCAAAAGTTGAACGTGGTACTGAGTTTGGTGATGCTCAGCAGCGCCCAGGTGTACGCAGACACGCGCTGCGAAACGGTAAAGATGGCCGACCCAGGCTGGAGCGATATTGCCGCCACCAACGCTATCACCAGTTTCCTGCTGACGGGCATGGGCTATCAACCCAAGGTCGACACCCTGGCGGTGCCGATTACCTTCGGCGGGCTCAAGGACGGCCAGGTGGATGTCTTCCTCGGCAACTGGATGCCGGCGCAGCAAGGCTTCTACGACAAGTTCGTGGCCAACGGCGATGTGGTGCAACTGGCGAAGAACCTGGAGGGCACCGAGTTCACCCTCGCCGTGCCGGACTACGTGTGGGACGCCGGGGTGCATGACTTTGCCGACCTGAATAAATTTGCCGACAAGTTCGACAAGAAAATCTACGGCATTGGCTCCGGCGCGCCAGCCAATATCTCGCTGCAGGAGATCATCAAGAAGAATGATTTCGACCTTGGGCAGTGGAAGCTGATCGAGTCCAGCGAACAGGCGATGCTCGCAGAGGTCTCGCGAGCGGTGAAGAAACAGCGTTTTATCACCTTTCTCGGCTGGACCCCGCACCCGATGAACGTGCAACTGAAAATGCGCTACCTCAAGGGCGGCGAGCAGTACTTTGGTGCCACCGGCAGCGTCTATACCTTGACTCGCAAGGGTTACGCACAAGCGTGCCCCAATGTCGGCAAACTGCTGACCAACCTGAGTTTTACCCAGGCCATGGAGAACAGCATCATGGCTGACGTGGCCAACAACAAGGTCAGCAATGCGCAGGCGGCGAAGGCGTGGATCAAGGCCAACCCGGCAGTGTTGGACCAATGGTTGGAGGGCGTGAAAACCCTGGATGGCCAGGAGGCGTTGCCAGCGGTAAAAGCCAAACTCTGACGTTAAAATCGGACGCAGAGCGTCCCGAGCAGCATTCCCACGCAGAGCGTGGGAACGATCCCTCTGACGCTTGCCGGCGACCCTGTGGGAGCTGGCTTGCCTGCGATAGCATCACCCCGGTATGCCTGTCACACCGAGGCGCCAGCATCGCAGGCAAGCCAGCTCCCACAAGTACCCATGCATTGATACTCTTGCCAAAACCCTTTACCCGAGCCTGCGATGCCCCGGCCCAACCGCCATACACTTTTGCCCTTCCTGCGCTGGCTGCCGCGCCAAACCCGCGCCAGCGTCGGCCGGGATGCCATCGTCGGCCTCAGCGGCGCTGTGCTTGCGCTGCCGCAGTCGATTGCCTACGCACTGATCGCCGGTCTCCCTGCCGAATACGGGCTCTACGCCGCCATCATCCCGGTATTGATCGCCTGCCTGTGGGGCTCGTCCTGGCACCTGATCTGCGGGCCCACGGCCGCCATCTCCATCGTGCTTTACGCCAGCATCAGCCCATTGGCCGTGCCAGGCTCCCAGGACTACATCACCCTCATCCTGTTGCTGACCTTCCTCGCCGGGGTGTTCCAGTGGTTGCTCGGCCTGCTGCGCTTCGGCGCGTTGGTGAACTTTGTCTCCCATTCGGTGGTGCTGGGATTCACCCTGGGCGCCGCCGTAGTGATCGCCTTGGGGCAACTGCCCAACCTGCTCGGCTTGGATTTACCGAGCCAGGCCACGGCTATCAATGGCCTGCTGGCGCTGATCGACCACCGTGGCGAGTGGGACCACGCGTCCCTGGCCCTGGGGCTGGGTACGTTGCTGGCAGGTATGCTGCTCAAGTACCTGGTGCCACGCTGGCCGACACTGTTGATCGCCTTGGTGTTGGGCAGCGTGGCGGCATGGCTGTGGCCGGCGATGTTCGGGCATGTGGCACGGGTCAGTTCGTTTATTGGCAAACTGCCGCCGTTCAGCCCGTTGCCGATGGATCTGGATCTGGTGCTGCGCCTGCTGCCCAGTGCCGTGGCGGTGGGGATGTTGGGGTTGGTGACCAGCCTGTCGATTGCCCGTTCGCTGTCCGCCCGCTCGCAACAACTGCTCGACGCCAACCAGGAAGTACGCGCCCAGGGTTTATCCAACATCGTGGGCGGATTTTTTTCCGGCTACCTGTCAGCCGGATCGTTCACCCGCTCGGGCCTCAGTTATGAGGCGGGTGCCTGTTCGCCATTGGCGGGTGTGTTTTCGGCCCTGTGGGTGGCGCTATTCGCGTTATTTGGCGCAGCGTTGATCGCGCATATTCCGATCCCGAGCATGGCGGCGAGTATCCTGCTGATCTGCTGGGGCCTGGTGGACCACCGCGGCATTCGTGCGCTGTTCCGGGTCAGCCGCGCCGAATTTGTGGTGATGAGCCTGACCTGTGTCGCCACCTTGTTGTTGGAGCTGCAAACGGCGATCTATGCCGGGGTACTGGCGTCGCTGTTTTTCTACCTCAAGCGCACCTCGCAGCCACGGGTGCAACACTGGCGCGACGGTGAAGCGGATGTGTTGCGGGTGGGCGGCTCGATCTTTTTTGGCGCCAGCCATTACCTGCAAGTGCGCCTGCAACGTCTGCAGGGTGAGCGGGTGGTGATCGAGGCGCAGCAGATAAACTTTATCGACTATTCCGGGGTGGAGATGCTGCACCAGGAGGCGCGGCGGTTGGCGGGGTTGGGCCGTAGCTTGACGTTGCGTGGGGCCAGGCCGCAGGTGGTAGAGGAACTGATGAAGCTGGAGGGGCCGGATAACTGCCCCCTCCATTTCGAAGACTAAACCCGATCAACTGTGGGAGCTGGCTTGCCTGCGATAGCGGTGGATCAGCCAGCACATGGGTAACTGACCTATTGCTATCGCAGGCAAGCCAGCTCCCACATTAAGTGTGCCCACATCAGCGTGTGGGATCAGGCCAATTGCCGGCGCAGTTCGGCCAGTACGGGCGCCGAATCCGGACGCACACCGCGCCACAGCAAGAAGGCTTCCGCCGCTTGTTCCACCAGCATGCCCAGGCCATCCATCGCCACCGCCGCGCCTTGCTCGCTCGCCCAGCGGCAGAATGCGGTGGGTTCCTTGGCGTACATCATGTCGTAGCAGAAGGTCTTGCCCGGCTCGATCAGGCTGCCGGCAATCGGCGGTACATCGCCTGACAGGCTGGCCGACGTGGCATTGATGATCACATCCACCGGCTCACGCAACCAGTCGAAACCACTGGCAGACACCGGGCCCAGGTCATCGAACAGCTCAGCCAGTCGCTCGGCCTTTTCCACGGTGCGGTTGGCGATGATCAACGACGAGGGTTGCTGCGCCAGCAACGGCTCCAGCGCACCGCGTACCGCGCCACCGGCGCCCAACAACAGGATGCGTTTGCCTTGCAGGCTCAGCCCGGCATTGACCGTCAAGTCGCGCACCAGGCCCGCGCCGTCGGTGTTGTCGCCCAACAACGTGCCGTCAGCCAATTTGCTCAAAGTGTTTACGGCGCCGGCGCGCTGCGCCCGTTCGGTCAGGGTATTGGCCAAGCGATAGGCCTCTTCCTTGAACGGCACGGTCACGTTGGCGCCACGGCCGTGTTGGAAGAACTCACGGGCACAGGCGGTGAAGTCCTCCAACGGCGCGAGCATCGTGCTGTAGTCCAGTTGTTCGCCGGTCTGGGCAGCGAACAGACGATGAATCAGCGGCGATTTGCTATGGCCGATGGGGTTGCCGAACACAACATAACGGTCCATCACACCGCCGCCTTGGGCGCGGCAACGCCGAGCCAGTCACGGTCTTGCAGGAAGTAGTCGGTGAGGCGCGCCTCTTCGCTGCCGGCTTCGGCCTTCCAGTCGTAGCTCCAGCGTACCTGAGGTGGCAGCGACATCAGGATCGACTCCGTACGCCCGCCCGATTGCAGGCCGAACAGGGTGCCACGGTCATAGACCAGGTTGAACTCAACGTAGCGGCCCCGGCGGAACTCCTGGAACTGGCGTTGTTGCTCGGTGTACGCCATGGCCTTGCGACGCTGCACAATCGGCAGGTAGGCATCGATGTAGGCATCGCCGATGGCGCGGATGAAGGCGAAGCAGGTGTCAAAGCCCCACTCGTTCAAGTCATCGAAGAACAGGCCACCGATGCCACGGGGCTCGTTGCGGTGCTTGATGTGGAAGTAGGTGTCACACCAGGCCTTGTAGCGTGAGTACACGTCCGGGCCAAACGGTGCACAGGCCTGCTCGGCCACGCGGTGCCAGTGAATGCAGTCTTCTTCATTGCCGTAATACGGGGTGAGATCGAAGCCACCACCGAACCACCACACCGGTTCTTCACCTTCCTTTTCAGCGATGAAAAACCGCACATTGGCGTGGGAAGTCGGTACATGCGGGTTATGCGGATGGATCACCAGCGACACACCCAGGGCCTCAAACCCACGGCCCGCCAGTTCAGGGCGATGGGCACTGGCAGACGGTGGCAGACCGCTGCCGAACACGTGGGAAAAGTTGACACCGCCTTTTTCGATCACCGAACCGTTTTCCATCACACGGGTACGACCGCCACCGCCGGCTGGCCGGGTCCAGGCGTCTTCGATAAAGCGAGTGTCCGTCTCGAAGGTTTCCAGGGCGCTGCAAATGCGGTCTTGCAGGTCAAGCAGGTAGGCTTTAACAGCCTCGGTGCGGGTAGTCATGGCATCACCTTGAATCGGGCAAAGCTACGCGAGGCCCATGGGGCGTCGGCGGCAAATGGGCGCACAGGATACCACTGCGCCTAGATGCCACTGCACTTAGGTGCACAGCAGTTGACGAGGATCAAGCTTAGGAGTCCGATAGGGGGCTACGCAGATTCGAACCCAAGGAGAAGTGCAGATGGCCAAACGTATCCAGTTCAGCGCCCATGGCGGCCCCGAAGTACTTGAATATGTGGACTACACGCCAGCGGAGCCTGGCCCACAGCAGGTTCGGGTGCGCAACGAGGCCATCGGCCTGAACTTCATCGACACCTACTTCCGCAGTGGCCTCTACGCGCCGCCCGCGCTGCCATCGGGCCTTGGTGCGGAAGGCGCTGGCGTGGTGGACGCGGTGGGCAGTGAAGTCAGCCAATTCAAAGTTGGCGACCGCGTGGCCTACGGCAGCGGTCCGCTGGGTGCCTACAGCGAGCTGCATGTGTTGCCTGCGGCCAACCTGGTGCACCTGCCGGATGAGATCAGCTTCGAACAGGCCGCCGGTGCCATGCTCAAAGGCCTGACCGTGCAATACCTGTTGCGCCAGACCTATGAGCTCAAAGGCGGTGAAACCATTTTGTTCCACGCCGCTGCGGGTGGCGTGGGTTCCCTGGCCTGCCAATGGGCCAAGGCCCTGGGGGTGAAGTTGATCGGCACGGTCAGCTCCCCGGAAAAAGCCGCCCTGGCCAAATCGCTAGGCGCTTGGGAAACCATCGACTACAGCAAGGAAGATGTCGCACAACGCGTACTGGAATTGACTGACGGCAAGAAGTGCCCAGTGGTGTACGACGGCGTCGGCAAGGACACCTGGCTGACCTCACTGGACAGCGTGGCGCCACGGGGTTTGGTGGTGAGCTTCGGCAACGCGTCGGGTGCGGTGGATGGGGTGAACCTGGGGATTCTGTCGGCGAAGGGCTCGCTGTACGTAACCCGGCCAACGTTGGCGACCTACGCCAACAGTGCGGCAAACTTGCAGGCGATGGCGGACGATCTGTTTTCGATGATCAAGAGCGGCAAGGTGCGCATTGATATCAACCAGCGCTACCCGCTGGCGGAGGCGGCCAAAGCGCAGACGGAGTTGTCGGCACGGCGCACGACTGGCTCAACCATCCTGCTGCCTTAAGATCGTTCCCACGCTCTGCATGGGAATGCATACCGTGACGCTCTGCGTCACAAGCGGACGCAGAGCGTCCAATGCGGCGTTCCCACGCAGAGCGTGGGAACGAGCTGCACCTTACGAGGGGCGCACCACATCACCCGTCACCAGGTCCCGAATCAGGCTCGGGTTCTTGCGCCCACCCAGGGCGCCGCCCAACACCAAGTCCACTTGCCCGCGAAAATACTGCTCTACGCGAAGCCGCGTGCGGGCCGCCGGGCGGCCCTGAGGGTTGGCCGAGGTGGAAATCAACGGGCCGACCTGGGCGCACAAATCTCTCACCAACGGATGATCACTGACCCGCAGCGCTACGGTGTCATGCACACCCGTGACCCATTCAGGCAGCAAGTCTTGATGGGGCACCAGCCAGGTATTCGGCCCTGGCCAAGTGCTGGCCATGCGTTCGATCCACGTTTGCGGGAAATCTTCAAACAGAAAGTCGAACTGACGAATATTATCCGCCACCAGGATCAGGCCTTTGTCGACCGAGCGGTTCTTGATCGCCAACAGTCGATCCACTGCTTCTTCGTTCCACGGGTCGCAGCCCAGGCCCCAAACCGCTTCGGTCGGATAGGCGATCACTGCGCCTGCGCGAATTTCCCGTGCGGCTTCCAGCACACGCCACCTGTTGACCATTGTTTACTCTCCGGACTAAAGCTCTGGGCAGTTTACCGATCTTCGTTACAAAACCTAGCGCCAAAAACGGGCCACTACAAAAGCGGGCACCGCGCCAGCCAGCGCCCGCTTTCGCAAATCACTTGGCCCTCCAACTCCAGTTCCGTCAGGGTGGCCAGTACTTGGGACAACGGCCGACCGCTGGCAATCGCCAAGGCTTCGCTGCTATGCGGTGCCGCGTGCAGCAGCGCCACCAACGGATGGATCACGCGCACCGGCGCAGCATGGGACAACCGCTGCCAACCGCGCAGGCTTTCAAGAATGTGCTCGATGGTTTCCACAAGCACCGCGCCATCACGGATCAGCTGATGACAGCCCTTGGCGGCGGGGTGGTGGATGGAACCCGGAATCGCGTACACCTCGCGCCCTTGCTCCGCCGCCAGGCGTGCGGTGATCAGCGAGCCGCTGGCCATACTGGCCTCCACCACCAGCACGCCTAACGACAGCCCGCTGATAATCCGGTTGCGCCGTGGGAAATTGCCGGCCTGGGGCGCGGCATCCAGCGGAAATTCGGAAACCACGGCGCTGCCTTGGGCAATCATCGCCGCGGCGAGCCTGCGATGGCGCTGTGGATAAAAATTTTCCAGGCCAGTGCCGAGCACGCCGATGGTATGGCCGCCTACGTCCAATGCCGCCTGGTGCGCCGCGCCGTCAATGCCCACCGCCAGCCCACTAGTGATGACAAAACCGGCGCTCGCCAGGCTACGGGAAAAGGCCGCTGCCGTGTCCATGCCCGGGCGAGAGGCACGCCGACTTCCCACCATGGCCAACTGTGGTTTTTCCAGAATACCGGGGTCGCCCGCCACGAATAACAACGGCGGCGCATCGTCGATCTGCGCGAGCAACGCCGGGTAATCAGGTTGGTCCCACATCAGCAAATGCTGGGCCGGGCGCCCCAGCCAGGCCAACGCTTCACTGGCACCGTCACGGACTTTGGGGCTACGTCGGGCCTCGGCACTGACGGCGGGCAAACCGAGGGAATGCCAGGCGCTGGCGGGAGCACTCAGGGCCTTGGAAGCGCAACCAAAGGCTTCGATCAATACGTGAAAACGCTTGGGCCCCAGTTCTGGCAGCCTGTGCAAGCGTAGCCGGGCTTCCAGCTCTGCCGGGGAAATATCGCTACTGTTTATCGGATTCATATGATCATCCTTGACCGGAACAAGCTGTGGATAACTCTGTTGGTAACTTATTTAGCAGGCTATTTATTGCGCTTGATCAGCCGTCTCGAAACGGTCTTGCACGGCTAGCGACCGTGAAGCACTGAGCACCAGGGCATAGCTGAGCTTTTCATAGGTACGAAACACCAGAAGGGTGCCGGCTCGCTCATCCGGGAGTGGCGTGGGCGTGCCGGTGAGGGCGTCTCGCACGGTGGCGCCAGCCTTGATCACCGTCAGCAGTTGGCCCTCCACCAGGCCATCGCGGCGGCCCTTGTTCAGGGTCACAGCGTCGAGCACGCCAATCTGCGTGACGCCCTTGGGGATGTCGATGATATGCCCTGTAATCAAGGGTGCAGGTTTGCACGGCTCCAGGTTCGCCAAAGCAACGGGAGGCTCGGCGCGCAACAAGCGGTCGCCTGGGCGGATTTCCTGGGTCACCCGTTGCACTGCGAGGGTGGTGAGGCTGTCGGCAAGCACAAAGCGCGCAGTGCCGATGTCGTCGGCATTGATGCCGAGTAACTCCTGGGTAACGGGGTCGGTGTAGGCCTTGCCTCGGCGAAAGATCCCGTAGCTCGGCTGGGCCGGGTCCAGACGCCCGCGCGCATGCACACGCTCGTCGTTGGCACCCAGCACGCGCCCGCCTTGCGCCGCAATAATGTAAGGCGCGTTATCCAGGTCCTCGGGCGAGTCAAAAATACGGTTGTGCAGTAAAAAATGCTGGATGGCCTGTTGCGCTGCCTGATCCAGGCGCTCAGTGGGTTGCGCAATCAACGCCGTGGCGAACGGGGCCCACAGCAGCAAGACGAGTAGCGATTTCCTCATGGGGTGAATCTCCTTTATTATGTGCGTTCGCGTGAAATGCCATGGCCTTCGCGGCTTCCGAGCGTTTCACACCGGCCGTATGGGTCCATCCCACCGCCGATTTGTCTCTTCCTCACATGTGCAGCAATTACGCTTATGGCTATTTTGAACATCCTCGAATTTCCCGACTCGCGCCTGCGCACGATCGCCAAGCCGGTGGCCGTAGTGGACGACAAGGTTCGTCAGTTGGTCGATGACATGTTTGAAACAATGTATGAAGCCCCGGGCATCGGCCTCGCCGCTACCCAGGTCAACGTGCATCTGCGTGTCGTGGTCATGGACCTGTCGGAAGATCGCAGCGAACCTCGGGTGTACATCAACCCTGAGTTCGAACCGCTGACCGAAGAGATGGGCGAATACCAGGAAGGCTGCCTGTCGGTGCCGGAGTTCTACGAGAATGTGGAACGCCCGCTGCGCGTGAAGATCAAGGCGCTGGACCGTGACGGCAAGCCTTTCGAACTGGTTGCCGAAGGCCTGCTGGCGGTGTGTATCCAGCATGAATGCGACCACCTCAACGGCAAGCTGTTTGTCGATTACCTGTCCACGCTCAAGCGTGACCGCATCAAGAAGAAGCTGGAAAAAAAGCATCGCCAGCAAGCCTGATGCCCTTCTTCCAAAGGCTTGCTGCGGCAAGCCTTTTTCTTTTGTGACTGTTTTTAACCGAGAACTCCCATGACCGAGCCATTGCGCATTGTTTTTGCCGGCACTCCTGAATTTGCCGCCGAACACCTCAAGGCGCTGCTTGCCAGCCCTTATGACATCGTCGCGGTGTACACCCAGCCGGATCGCCCGGCCGGTCGCGGGCAAAAACTGATGCCGAGTCCGGTCAAGCAGTTGGCGCTGGAGCACAACATTCCTGTGCTGCAGCCGCCGACCCTGCGTAACGCCGACGCCCAGGCCGAACTGGCCGCGCTGAAGCCCGACCTGCTGGTGGTGGTGGCTTACGGTTTGATCCTGCCTCAGGCTGTGCTGGATATACCGCGCCTGGGTTGCATCAACAGTCATGCTTCACTGCTGCCACGCTGGCGTGGTGCGGCGCCGATTCAGCGCGCCGTTGAAGCGGGCGATCAGGAGAGCGGCGTGACCGTGATGCGCATGGAAGCCGGCCTGGATACCGGGCCGATGCTGCTCAAAGTCACCACCCCGATCTCCGCCCAAGACACCGGCGGCAGTCTGCACGACCGCCTGGCTGAGCTGGGGCCGCCCGCCGTGATCCAGGCCATCGCTGGCCTGGCTGCCGGCACCCTGCAAGGTGAAATCCAAGACGACAGCCTGGCCACCTACGCCCACAAGCTGAACAAGGACGAAGCGCGCATTGACTGGAGCCGCCCAGCCGTGGAGCTGGAGCGCCTGGTACGTGCCTTCAACCCATGGCCGATCTGCCACAGCACCCTGAACGGCGAAGCCTTGAAAGTGTTGGCCGCGACCCTGGCCGATGGCGTAGGCGCTCCCGGTGAGATCATCGGCGCCAGCAAAGACGGCCTGTTGGTGGCTTGCGGTGAACAGGCGCTGTGCCTGACGCGTCTGCAATTGCCCGGCGGCAAGGCGCTGAACTTCAGCGATTTGTTCAACAGTCGTCGTGAGAAATTCGCCCTGGGCACCACGCTTGGAGTGGTCACTCAATGAACCCACGTCTGGCCGCCGCCAAGGCTCTCGCCGCTGTGCTCAATGGCAAGGCTTCGCTCAACAGTTCTCTGCCGACGCAGTTGGATAAGGTTGAAGACCGCGACCGCGGGTTTACCCAGGACCTGGCCTTTGGCACCGCCCGTTGGCAGCCACGGTTGTCTGCGTTGGCCGCCAAGCTGCTGCAAAAACCGTTCAAAGCGGCGGACGCGGATGTCGAGGCGCTGTTGCTGGTGGGCCTCTACCAGTTGCTCTACACCCGCGTGCCGGCCCACGCCGCTATCGGTGAAACCGTCGGTTGCGCCGACAAGCTGAAAAAGCCCTGGGCCAAGGCCCTGCTCAATGCCGTGCTGCGCCGCGCCCAGCGTGAAAGCGAAACGCTGTTGGCCGAGCTGGAACATGATCCGGTGGTGCGCACCGCCCACCCGCGCTGGCTGCAAAAATCCCTGAAGGCCTTTTGGCCCGAGCAATGGGAGGCTATCTGCGCGGCCAACAACGCACACCCGCCGATGATCCTGCGGGTCAACCGTCGCCACCACAGCCGGGATGCATACCTGCAATTACTAGTCGGCGCGGCCATCAACGCCACCCCGTGCGTGTACAGCACGGACGGTATCGTGCTGGAAGTCGCCGCCGATGTACGCAGCCTGCCGGGCTTTGCCGAAGGCTGGATCAGCGTGCAGGACGAGGCCGCGCAATTGGCTGCCGATCTGCTCGATTTGGCCCCAGGCCAGCGCGTACTCGACGCCTGCTGCGCGCCAGGCGGTAAGACGTGTCACATCCTTGAGGTTGAAAAAGACCTGGCCGGTGTGGTGGCTGTGGACCTTGAGGCCAAGCGCCTGGTGCGCGTGCGGGAAAACCTTGCACGCCTGGGCCTCAACGCCGACCTGATCGCCGCCGACGGCCGCGACACCGCCACCTGGTGGGACGGCAAGCCATTCCAGCGCATCCTGCTGGACGCTCCTTGCTCCGCCACCGGCGTGATCCGCCGTCATCCGGACATCAAGCTGACCCGCCAGCCCGACGACATCGCCGCCCTGGCGGTGTTGCAAGGCGAACTGCTCGACGCGCTGTGGCCGACTCTGGAAGTCGGCGGCATCCTGCTTTACGCCACCTGCTCCACGCTGCCCACCGAAAATACCGAGGTCATCCAAGCTTTCCTCGCCCGCACCAGCGGCGCGCGCGAACTGGACCTCGCCACTAGCGCCGGTATCAAGCAGCCCCACGGTCGCCAACTGCTCGCGCAGGAAGGCGGGCACGATGGCTTCTACTACGCCAAACTGATCAAGATCGCTGCCGCGCGCGGCTGAATGGTTTTAAGGGAGTGACCGGATGAAAATCATCATCCTTGGAGCAGGGCAGGTTGGTGGCACGCTGGCCGAACATTTGGCCGGTGAAGCCAACGACATCACCGTGGTCGACACCGATGCCGAGCGCCTGCGCAACCTGGGCGACCGCCTGGACATTCGTACGGTGCAAGGTCGCGCGTCGTTTCCGACGGTGCTGCGTCAGGCCGGTGCCGACGATGCCGACATGCTGGTGGCTGTGACCAACAGCGACGAGACCAACATGGTCGCCTGCCAGGTCGCCCACACCCTGTTCCACACCCCGACCAAGATCGCTCGGGTGCGGGAAGCGGCTTACCTGACCCGCGCCGGGTTGTTCGACAACGACGCCATTCCGGTGGACGTACTGATCAGCCCGGAACAGGTGGTGACCCACTACATCAAGCGCCTGATCGAAATTCCAGGTGCGTTGCAAGTCATCGACTTCGCCGAAGGCAAAGCGCAACTGGTGGCAGTGAAGGCCTATTACGGCGGGCCGTTGGTGGGCCAGCAACTGCGCCAGCTGCGTGAGCACATGCCAAACGTGGAAACCCGCGTCGCCGCGATTTTCCGCCGTGACCGGCCGATCCTGCCCCAGGGCGACACGGTGATCGAGGCTGACGACGAAGTGTTTTTCATCGCCGCCAAGGCGAACATTCGTGCGGTCATGAGCGAAATGCGCAGGCTCGACGAGAGCTACAAACGCATCGTCATAGCCGGCGGTGGGCAGATTGGCGAGCGTTTGGCCGAAGCCATCGAAAGCCGCTACCAGGTGAAGATCATCGAGATGAGCCCGACGCGGTGTCGGCATTTGTCCGACACCCTCGACAGCACTGTCGTACTGCAAGGCAGCGCCTCGGACCGTGATCTCCTGATGGAAGAGAACATCGCCGACGCGGATATCTTCCTGGCCCTGACCAACGATGACGAAGCCAATATCATGTCGTCCTTGCTGGCCAAGCGGCTGGGGGCGAAGAAGGTGATGACCATCATCAACAACCCGGCCTATGTGGACCTGATCCAGGGCGGCGATATCGACATTGCCATCAGCCCGCAGTTGGCGACCATCGGTACCTTGCTCGCCCACGTGCGCCGTGGCGACATTGTCAGCGTGCACTCGTTGCGCCGTGGCGCAGCGGAAGCCATCGAGGCGATTGCCCACGGTGACTCCAAGTCCAGCAAAGTGATTGGCAAGGCGATCCGCGATATCGGCCTGCCGCCCGGTACCACCATTGGCGCGATCATTCGCGATGAAGAAGTGATCATTGCCCATGACGATACGGTGATCGCCACCGGAGACCACGTGATTTTGTTCCTTGTGGATAAAAAACATATTCGCGATGTTGAGAAGCTGTTCCACGTGGGGCTGAGTTTTTTCTGATTAAAAAATTGTGTGAGCCTGCCGCCGCCATCGCGGGCAAGCCCGCTCCCACATGTGATCGCGCTCCAAGTGTGGGAGCGGGCTTGCCCGCGATGACGATATCGAAACCGCTATGTAGCTAAAGGATGCACAGCCATGCTCGAATCCCTGGAAAAAATGCTCGCCAAGGGTGTGGATAATTCATTGCTGCGCTTTGGCCTGGGCAAGGGTTATCTGGACCTGAAGGACAACGCAAAGGCGGCCGAGCATTTGCAGCGATGCGTCGAGTTCGATCCGAAGTACTCGGCGGCGTGGAAGTTGTTGGGCAAGGCGCACCAGGCCCAGGGTGACAGTGCCTCCGCACGACAGGCGTGGGAAAAAGGCATTGAAGCGGCCCAGGCCCACGGCGACAAGCAGGCCGAAAAAGAGATGGCAGTGTTCCTGAAGAAACTCGACCGCCAGGCTTGATTGGAAGGGGACTTGCCTACTACCTGTAGGAGCGAGCTTGCTCGCGAAAAACCAATAGGCGCCGCGTTTATTCAGGAAACACGCGTTATCGCTGAAGTTTTTCGCGAGCAAGCTCGCTCCTACAGGCATTAGGGCTTGCCCGCTCCCACATTGGTTTCGCAGCGAATTTAAGTCAGTAGTGAATCAATACCACCGCGCCTCACCCGGCGGGCGCTTCTTGAAGCGCTTCATGCTCCACATGTACTGGCTTGGGTAAGCACCTACATAGCGCTCAACTACCTTGCTCATCGCCGCACAGGACGTCGCGGTGTCGGTGCTGTACATGTCCTCCGGCGCCGCTTCCAGGATCACCTTGTAGCCCGAGCCGTCCGGCAGGCGCAGGGCGTGCAGGAATACGCCAACGGCCTTGTGGCCCGCGAGCATGTTCGGCACGAATTTACTGGTGAGCGCCTGGGTGGCAAAAAACGGTACGAAGATCCCGGCGGACTCAGCCGGCTCCGGGTCGGCAGGAATACCCACCTGGCCGCCTTTGCGCACTTCCTTGATCACACTGAGAATGCCTTCCTTGGTGGAAGCCGCCACGCGGTTGCCCAACTGCACGCGCTGCTTGCGCAGCAACTCGTCCACGGCCTTGAGCTTGGGCGGGCGATAGAAAATGATCGGTTTGCACTGGCTGCAGTAGAAGTGGTTCAACACTTCCCAATTGCCTAGATGGCTGGTGATGCCCACCACGCCTTTGCCAGAAGCCAGGGCCTCGTGCAGCACTTCCAGGCCCTCGACTTCGCGGACCAGGTCGATGGAGCGCTGCGCCGGCCAGATCCACGCGCAGGCGCTTTCGGTGAGGGACTTGCCGATGTCCATCAGGCTGCGGCCCACCAGGCGCTCGCGCTCTGCCGGGTCCATGTCCGGGAAGCATTTGGAGAGGTTGATCCGCACCGTATCGCGGGAACGGTTGGGGGTTTTCCACATGATCCAGCCGATCCCTGTGCCGACGGCTTGTACAGCGCGCCAGGGCAGCAGGGCAAACAACCGAAGAGCGCCTACCAGCAAGGCGCCTTTAAACTTTTCCACAGTTCACTCCTGATCGTGTGTGGTGCGCAAAGCCGGCATTCTAACCGGCGTTGACCAAGTCCGCGTAACGGTCGCAGTCCTGGGTGTGGTCCATGACCATGCCCGAGGCCTGCATGAAGGCGTAGCAGATGGTCGGCCCGACGAAAGTGAAGCCGGCCTTTTTCAAGGCTTTGCTCATGGCTTCGGCTTCGGGCGTGATCGCCGGGACGTCGCTGCGATCCTTGAAGTGATTGACCTTGGGTTTGCCGCCGACAAACGACCACAGCAACCCCACCGGGTCTTCCAGCGCCAGCCAGGCCGCGGCGTTGCGCCGGGTGGCATTGAGCTTCAAGCGATTGCGCACGATGCCGGGATCCTGCATCAGCGCCTCGATTTCTTCGTCGCTCAACTGGGCCAGGCGCTGCGCATCAAACCCGAACAAGACCTTTCGATAATGCTCGCGTTTGCGTAAAACGGTGATCCAGGACAGGCCTGCCTGGAACCCTTCGAGCAAAAGCAACTCGAACAAACCCTGCGCATCGCGCAGCGGCGTTCCCCACTCTTGATCGTGATAAGCCATGTACAGCGGATCTTCAGAACACCAAAAGCAGCGTGGCATAAGGCTCCAGGGAGTGGTGGCGGGGCCGAATCGGGTATACTCCCGCTCTTTAAATCGCAGCCCAAGTAACAGGTGAATTTCGTGAGCCAGCCTACGCCAGCCGTGCGTACCTTCCAAGACTTGATCCTCGCCCTCCAGCAATACTGGGCCGAGCAAGGTTGTGTGGTACTTCAGCCCTACGATATGGAAGTAGGCGCCGGCACTTTCCACACCGCTACATTCCTGCGGGCCATCGGCCCGGAAACCTGGAACGCCGCTTATGTGCAGCCCAGTCGTCGCCCGACTGACGGCCGCTACGGCGAAAACCCGAACCGTCTGCAGCACTACTACCAGTTCCAGGTGGTATTGAAGCCCAACCCGGACAACTTCCAGGAGCTGTACCTGGGCTCGCTCAAGCATGTGGGCCTGGACCCACTGGTGCACGACATTCGTTTCGTCGAAGACAACTGGGAATCGCCAACCCTGGGCGCCTGGGGCCTGGGCTGGGAAGTCTGGCTCAACGGCATGGAAGTGACGCAGTTCACTTACTTCCAGCAAGCCGGCGGCATCGAGTGCTACCCGGTCACTGGCGAGATCACCTATGGCCTTGAGCGCCTGGCCATGTACCTGCAAGGCGTGGACTCGGTCTACGACCTGGTATGGGCTGACGGCCCGTTCGGCAAGGTGACCTACGGCGATGTGTTCCATCAGAACGAGGTGGAGCAGTCCACCTACAACTTCGAACACGCCAACGTCGACAAGCTGTTCGAACTGTTCGACTTCTATGAAAGCGAAGCCAAGCGCCTGATCGAACTCGACCAGCCGCTGCCGTTGCCAAGCTATGAAATGGTGTTGAAGGCGTCCCATACCTTCAACCTGCTGGATGCCCGCCGTGCTATTTCGGTTACTGCGCGCCAGCAATACATCCTGCGTGTGCGCACCCTGGCGCGTTCCGTCGCCCAAGCCTACCTGCTGGCTCGCGCCAAGCTGGGCTTCCCGATGGCAACCCCGGATTTGCGTGATGAAGTGTTGGCTAAGCTGGAGGCTGCACAATGAGTGCTCAAGATTTCCTGGTTGAACTGGGCACCGAAGAGCTGCCACCCAAGGCACTCAATACCCTGGCCGATGCGTTCCTGGCCGGTATCGAAAAAGGCCTGCAGACTGCCGGCCTGAAGTTTGAAGCCAAAAAAGTCTACGCCGCGCCGCGCCGTCTGGCTGTGCTGCTGACCGCGCTGGAAACCCAGCAGCCGGACCGCAACATCAACCTGGACGGCCCACCGCGTCAGGCAGCTTTCGATGCCGACGGCAACCCGACCCAGGCCGCCCTTGGCTTTGCCAAGAAGTGTGGCGTAGAGCTGAGCGAGATCGACCAAAGTGGCCCGAAACTGCGTTTCAGCCAGGTCATCACCGGCAAGCCGACCGCCAGCCTGTTGCCGACCATCGTTGAAGACTCCCTGAACGACCTGCCTATCCCCAAGCGCATGCGCTGGGGTGCGCGCAAGGAAGAGTTCGTGCGTCCGACCCAATGGCTGGTGATGCTGCTCGGTGACCAGGTCATCGATTGCACCATCCTCGCCCAGAAGGCCGGTCGTGAGTCCCGTGGTCACCGCTTCCATCATCCAGAAAGCGTGCGTATCACTTCGCCGGCCAACTACCTCAACGACCTGCGCGCTGCTTATGTGCTGGCCGACGCCAATGAGCGTCGCGAGCTGATCAGCAAGCGCACCGAAGAATTGGCCCGCCTGCAGGAAGGCACCGCCATCGTGCCGCCAAGCCTGCTGGACGAAGTGACCGCCCTGGTGGAATGGCCGGTGCCGCTGGTGTGCTCGTTCGAAGAGCGTTTCCTCGATGTGCCGCAAGAAGCCTTGATCACCACCATGCAGGACAACCAGAAATACTTCTGCCTGCTGGATGTGGACGGTAAGTTGTTGCCGCGTTTTATCACCGTGGCCAACATCGAAAGCAAAGACCCGCAGCAGATCATCGCCGGTAACGAAAAAGTCGTGCGCCCGCGCCTGACCGACGCCGAGTTCTTCTTCAAGCAAGACAAGAAGCAGAAGCTGGAAGACTTCAACCTGCGCCTGCAAAACGTGGTGTTCCAGGAAAAACTCGGCAGCGTCTACGACAAGGCCGTGCGTGTGTCCAAGCTGGCGGCCTACATTGCCCCACGTATTGGCGGTGATGCCGCATGGGCTGCGCGTGCCGGCTTGCTGTCCAAGTGCGACCTGGCCACCGAAATGGTCGGCGAGTTCCCTGAGATGCAAGGTGTTGCCGGTTACTACTACGCCCTCAACGACGGCGAGCCGGACGATGTCGCCCTGGCCCTGAACGAGCAGTACATGCCACGCGGTGCCGGTGCAGAACTGCCGACCACCCTGACGGGTGCAGCTGTGGCGATTGCCGACAAGCTCGATACGCTGGTGGGTATCTTCGGTATCGGCATGCTGCCCACCGGCAGCAAAGACCCGTATGCCCTGCGCCGTGCGGCATTGGGCGTGCTGCGTATCCTGATCGACAAGAAGCTGGACCTCGACCTGACCCAGGCCGTGGTATTCGCCGTCGGCCAGTTCGGCACCAAGGTCAAGCAAGCCGGCCTGGCCGAGCAAGTGCTGGAGTTCGTGTTCGACCGCCTGCGTGCGCGTTACGAAGACGAAGGCGTGGACGTTTCCGTCTACCTGTCGGTACGTGCCCTGCAACCGGGTTCGGCACTGGACTTCGACCAGCGTGTACAAGCCGTGCAAGCGTTCCGCAAGCTGCCGGAAGCCGATGCCCTGGCCGCCGTGAACAAGCGCGTGTCGAACCTGCTGAGCAAGGCCGATAACCTCGGCAATGCCGAAGTCGACCCTGGCCTGTTTGCCGACGCCAAGGAGTTCTCGCTGAACTCGGCCATCGCCAAGGCAGAGAACGCCGTGAAGCCGCTGATCGCCGAGCGTGACTACGCGCAAGCGTTGGCGCGCCTGGCGTCTCTGCGTGAACCGGTAGACGCGTTCTTCGAAGCGGTGATGATCAATGCCGACGATGCCGGCGTGCGCAAAAACCGCTACGCGATGCTCGCGCGCCTGCGTGGTTTGTTCATCAATATCGCCGACATCTCCGTACTGGGCTGACCATGTTGAAACTGCTGATTCTCGATCGGGACGGGGTGATCAACTACGACTCCGACGCTTACATCAAGTCGGTGGAGGAGTGGATCCCGCTGCCCGGTTCGATCGAGGCCATCGCGCAGTTGAGCAAAGCCGGCTGGACAGTGGCCATCGCCACCAACCAGTCCGGCATCGCCCGCGGTTACTACGACATCGCCACCCTGGACGCCATGCACGCGCGGTTGCGCACGTTAGTGGCCGAACAGGGCGGTGAGGTGGGGCTGGTGGTCTACTGCCCCCACGGGCCGGACGAAGGCTGCGATTGCCGCAAGCCCAAGCCTGGCATGTTGAAAATTATTGCAGAACATTACAAGGTGCCCTTGGCTGGGATATGGTTCGTCGGGGACAGCCTCGGTGACCTGGAGGCGGCCAAAGCCGTCGACTCTCAGCCAGTTTTGGTTAAAACCGGAAAAGGCGAAAAGACCCAGGCTAAAAACCTGCCGGTAGGCACCTTGATTTTTGACGATCTGGCGGCCGTTGCCGCAGAACTTATCAACAACTAGCCGCCCTCGACTTCCTGACCAAGGACTGTTCGGGAGTGCGCTTTTAACAGGCGGGCCGTGTCCCGCAACGGTAAATGCCGCCATGTCGATCTTGCAGGCCATCAGAACCTTTTTCTTTTACCTGCTGCTGGGCACCAGTTCGTTTCTCTGGTGCACCCTGAGCTTTTTTATTGCACCCTTCCTGCCCTTCAAGGCGCGCTATCGCTTTATCAATGTCTACTGGTGCCGCTGCGCTTTGTGGCTGAGCAAGGTGTTCCTGAATATTCGTTTCGAGGTCAAGGGCGCTGAAAACGTTCCTGATCAGCCGTGCGTGATTCTCTCGAACCACCAGAGCACTTGGGAGACGTTCTTCCTCTCTGCGTATTTCTCGCCGTTGAGCCAGGTGCTCAAGCGCGAGTTGCTGTATGTGCCATTCTTCGGCTGGGCCATGGCCATGTTGCGTCCGATCGCCATCGACCGGGACAACCCCAAGGCTGCGCTCAAGCATGTCGCCAAGAAGGGCGATGAGTTGCTCAAGGACGGCGTCTGGGTGCTGATCTTCCCTGAGGGCACGCGGGTCCCCTACGGCACAGTGGGCAAGTTCTCACGCGGTGGTACCGCCCTGGCGGTCAACGCCAACCTGCCTGTGCTGCCGATTGCGCATAACGCTGGCAAGTTCTGGCCCAAGACTGGCTGGGCTAAACGCCCAGGGACTATCACCGTAGTGATCGGCGAACCGATGTATGCAGAAGGCGAAGGACCACGTGCCATCGCCGCCCTGAACGACCGCGCTGCGGCGTGGAATGAGGCGCAGCAACGGGCCATGGGCTCCCTGCCTCCGGAACCGGTGGTGGTGGAGACGCCGGCCGTTTGAGCATCTGTGGATAACCTGTGTACGCTTTGTTGGCGAATTGGCTTTTTTGCTTCATAACAAGCTGATTTACTTATATATTTCTGAAGCTCATAAAATTCAGAAAAACGTGCATAAGTTTTTTCTTCATAAAAAAACCGGTCCTTGTGACCGGTTTTTTATGCACAGCAAAAAAGCCGCTTTTTCAGTCCTCCAATAGCGGCAGCAGCAGGATAAACGTCGAGCCTTTGCCTAGCTCACTTTCGCACACGATCCGCCCTCCATGCCGTTCTACTACCGCCTTGACCATGGTCAGGCCCAACCCAAGACCTTCACTGCCCTGGGCCGAATCGAAACGTCGGTATTGGTTGAACAACTCCGGTAGATCCTTCGGCGCAATCCCCGGCCCCTGATCACTTATCCCGCATTCCAACCAGCCTTGCGCACTGCCATGCCTTAACCTGACGGTGGTGCCGGATGGGGAGTATTTGATCGCATTCTCCAGCACGTTGAACAATGCCCGTGTGAGCAGCGATTGGTCGGCATAGACCATGGCTTCATCCGCCTCATCCAGGTCGTGGACCAAATGGATGCCCTTCAACTGCGCAATCACCGCCACTTGATCAAAAGCGTCCATCACCAGCATGGCAAACAGGGTGGGCTGGAACTGGTAACCGTCCGCTTCAGCCTTGGCCAATTGCACAAAGGATTCGGTCAGACTCAAGGCTCGCCGTACCTGCTGTTCGATCTGAGTAAACACCGGGGACTCCTCGTTGTGCACGTCCAGCAGGGCGAGGATCGCTGAATGCGGCGCACGCAGGTCGTGGGAAAGGAAACGCAGCATCGTCTCGCGATGCTGCTGGGCTTCACGCTCCTTGCTCAGGTCCGTCAGGCTCAACAACCAGCCGAGGGCGAAATCCCCTTCGGCAGGCAGCAATGGGGCCAGTTCCATGCGCAAACTGCGTTGGTGGATATCGCGAAACTCGACCAGCTCCAGCGCCGAGAGGGCAGGGCGTACACCATTATGCAGCGGGGGATAACCCAGATCGGCGAGCTGTTCGACGAGGTTTTCGCCGACCAGGTCATTGCCGAATACTTCACGGGCCACGCGGTTGGCCAACAGGATACTGCCCTGGGGATCGGTAATCAGGGTCGCTACCGGTAGGCACTCTAAGCCATCAGCCATAAAGCGCCGCGTATCGCGGGTACGGCTGACGGCTTGTTCAAGGGCAAAGATCCGCCCTTGCAGCACATCGCCCTAACTGGCAGGCGCGCGACGACGTTCCGGAAGCACCTTGGGTTCGTTATCCAGGCGTGCCAGTTCCCAGCCAAAGTAGGCGAGGATTACGCTCAGACGTCGCCAATTCCAGATCAGGTAACTCAGCAACAAACCGATCAGGCACGCTGCGGGGCTCCACCAGTGGCCCAGGCGCAATAATGCCCATGAGCCCAGCAAAGCCACGGCCATGCCTGCCAAGGTCATCCATAGGGCGTAGCGTGGGCGCACAAGCAGAAGGCCCAACAGCAGGGCCACCAGGGACGTTGCCAGCAACGCCGCCAGCCAGCCGGGCAAATCAACGATGCTGCGGCCCTGCAATAAACCATTCAGTACGTCCGCCTGGATTTCAACGCCCGCTGTGGTACCTACGGTGGAAGAGAGCGGCGTCACGAAACGATCGGCCATGCCATAGGCTGAGGCGCCGATCAGAACCAGGCGACCACGCAGAGACTCGGGAGGTACCTCGCCCCGCAATACGCTGACGTAGGACACACTGGGAAAATGGTCTGGTTCCGAAGTGAACGGCACACGGATTTCATGTTCCTGGTGCCAGTGACCTCCAGTAGGCTCTTGCGGCAGGCCCGGCATCGTCTCGGCGTGCTCGCTCATGGCGAATGCCAGCCACGCCAACTGAGGAAGTGTGCTTCCCGGAGGGCCTTCACGTAGATACACGCTGCGCACCACTCCGTCGTTATCCGCTTCGACGTTGATGTGCCCGACGCCCTTGGCGCACTTGAGCAGTGGCGACAACGGCGTTACCTGGGCCTTGGGGCTGACGCTGCTGTCCCCGGCGATGGGCAGCAATACATTGCCGGCTTTGCAGACGGCATCGGCCAGTTGTTGGTCGTCATTATTGTCGCCGGGCTCACTGAAGATCACGTCAAACAAAATGCCCGCTGGCCGTGCGGCGTTCAGGCGTTCAATCAGCTCGGCATGCACGCTGCGCGGCCAGGGCCACGGGCCTAATGCTTCCAGGCTGGGCGTATCAATGGTCACCAGAAAGATCCGTGGATCTGCCGGTAACGGCGTCAGGCGGCGCAGGCTGTCATAGAGCGGATTGTTGAGTGCAAGCCCCGCGCTCAAGGATAAGTAAGCGGTGAAGGGCAGGAGCACCAAACCGATCAACAGCCATTCACGAACCAGCCCATGAAACAAAAGCTGCGCCTGGGTAGGTTGGCGTTTCTCGGCTTTGCGCCATAGGTTCACAGGGCTACCGCCAAAAGGGTGCCAAGGAGTCGATGGTCATTGAGTAAAGATTTCATAAGCCCAGGATCCCTCTCCATGGGGTTGCGATGAAGTGCATACGGTGTTCTGAAACCAGTGAAGCTTATTTGGGTCTCATTGGAGGAGTTCCCGCGGCCGCGCAATGAACGATACCGCACATTCAAGCAGGCATTACGCACCAGCGAGGCGATCGGCACCGACCCTTTTCCTGACCGACTGGAGCCGGTATCTTTCTTTGAGGACGTAGTGGGTGGCGTTTACGGCGCTTTCAGCGTATCGAGAGATACGAGCACCGTAAAATCCGCCCATAATTATTCAGATTCAGAGGCCGGCATTTGTACAGCATGTGCCCCTATCCAAGCTCTCGTTTTTTGTAGGAAGGACCCCACCCATGCGTGTCGCAATACTGGATGACGAACCCGCGGAGTTGCGACGGGTGGAACAGACACTGCGACAGATTCCCGGCCCGACTGAACAGCCTTGGTCGCTGCATTTTTTCGAACGTGGTGAAGACCTGCTGCGCCAGCTACGCCGGGAAACCTTTGACCTGCTGATTCTTGACTGGCAACTGCCGGACATCTCCGGGATCGCGTTATTGCGCTGGACTCGCGAGCACATGGAATCGCCCCCTGCCGTGATCATGCTCACCAGTCGCGATGCCGAGAGTGACATCGTAACGGCGTTGAATAGTGGGGCGGATGATTATGTCAGCAAGCCGTTTCGGCCCAACGAACTCAAAGCCCGAGTCAGCGCCGTCCTGCGGCGCCACGGTTTGCAAAAGTCGGCCACCCAGGAAGTGCAGAACTTTAACGATCTGACTTTCGACGATGCCGAACTGACCGTCACCCGAGCGGGCAAACCTATCAACCTGACAGAACGAGAATACCGTTTGGCAAGTTGTCTATTTGCCAACCTGGCCCGACCGTTGTCTCGCGAGTACCTGTATGAGCGGTTCTGGAGCCACGAAGAAATGGTGTCGTCGCGGCCGTTGGACACGCATATCTACCGCCTGCGTAACAAGCTAGGGCTGACAGCTGATCGCGGTTGGCAGCTGTTGACGATCTATGGGTACGGGTATCGGTTGGAGAGTGTGACACCCGCCGCGCAAAATTGAGTACGCCGATGTTCCACGTGGAGCATTTAAGAATTCGAGTCTGCAGACCAATAAAAAAGGCCAACGCTAAGCGTTGGCCTTTTGTTTTTAGCTGATGTGCCTGATCAGAAGTCCAGGTTAGACACCGCCAAAGCATTGCCCTCAATGAAGTCACGACGAGGCTCGACCGCATCACCCATCAGGGTGTTGAAGATCTGGTCTGCGCCAATGGCGTCTTCGATGGTCACGCGCAGCATGCGACGTTGAGCAGGGTCCATGGTGGTTTCCCACAGCTGATCAGGGTTCATCTCGCCCAGACCTTTATAGCGCTGGATGGTATGACGCTTGGTGCTTTCCGCCATCAACCAGTCCAAGGCTTCCTTGAACTCCTTGACCTGCTTCTTGCGTTCGCCACGCTGAATGTAAGCACCGTCGTCCAGCAAGGTGCTCAGTTGAGCACCGAGGGTGACTACGGTCTTGTAGTCGTTGCTGCCGAAGAAGTCGCGGTTGAAGGTGACGTAGTTGGACAGGCCGTGGGAGATCAGTTCGACCTCTGGCAGCCATACGTTACGTTCACGGTCTTCACGCAGGCTGGCTTTGTATACCAGGCCGGACTTCTCCACAGTACGCAGGCGTACTTCGTACTGGGCCAGCCAATCTTGCATGGCGGCGTGATCGCCCAACTGCTCCAGGCTCACGGCTGGCAGGTAGATGAAGTGCTCGGTCAGCTCCTGAGGGTACAGGCGCGACAAACGCTTGAGCGTCTTCATGACCATACGGAAGTCGTTGACCAGGCGCTCCAGCGACTCACCCGAGATGCCCGGTGCTTCGTCATTCAGGTGCAGGCTCGCATCTTCAAGGGCCGATTGCGTCATGTACTCTTCCATGGCGTCGTCGTCTTTGATGTATTGCTCTTGCTTGCCCTTTTTCACTTTGTACAACGGCGGCTGGGCGATGTAGATATAGCCACGCTCAATCAGCTCCGGCAACTGACGGAAGAAGAAGGTCAGCAGCAGGGTACGGATGTGCGAACCGTCGACGTCAGCATCGGTCATGATGATGATGTTGTGGTAACGCAGCTTGTCGATGTTGTACTCATCGCGGCCAATACCGCAGCCCAATGCGGTGATCAAGGTGCCGACTTCCTGGGAGGAAATCATCTTGTCGAAGCGGGCCTTCTCAACGTTGAGGATCTTGCCCTTCAACGGCAGGATGGCCTGGGTGCGACGGTTACGCCCCTGCTTGGCGGAACCGCCTGCAGAGTCACCTTCCACCAGATACAGCTCGGAGAGGGCAGGGTCTTTCTCTTGGCAGTCAGCCAGTTTGCCTGGCAGGCCGGCGATATCCAGCGCACCTTTACGGCGGGTCATCTCACGGGCCTTACGCGCGGCTTCACGAGCGCGGGCAGCATCGATCATCTTGCCGACGACCAGCTTGGCTTCGTTCGGGTTTTCCAACAGGAAGTCGGAGAAGTATTTACCCATTTCCTGTTCAACCGCGGTCTTCACTTCGGAAGACACCAGCTTGTCTTTGGTCTGGGAGCTGAACTTCGGATCCGGTACCTTGACCGAGATAATCGCCGTCAGGCCTTCACGGGCATCGTCACCGGTGGTGGCGACTTTATGTTTCTTCGCCAAGCCTTCCGCTTCGATGTAGGTGTTCAGGTTACGCGTCAGCGCGGAACGGAAACCCACCAAGTGAGTACCGCCATCGCGTTGTGGAATGTTGTTGGTGAAGCACAACAGGTTCTCGTTGAAGCTGTCGTTCCACTGCAGGGCGATTTCCACGCCGATGCCGTCTTCGCGCTGAATGTTGAAGTGGAACACCTGGTTGACCGCGGTCTTGTTGGTGTTCAGGTATTCAACGAACGCACGCAGGCCGCCCTCGTACTTGAACAGCTCTTCCTTGCCGCTGCGCTCATCCTTGAGGACGATGCCGACACCGGAGTTAAGGAAAGACAGTTCACGAATCCGCTTGGCCAGGATGTCCCAGCTAAAGTGGATGTTCTTGAAGGTTTCTTCCGATGGCTTGAAGTGGATCTGGGTACCGGTGGTTTCACTGTCGCCGACAATTTTCATCGGTTCCTGTGGTACGCCGTGGACGTAGGTCTGCTCCCAAATCTTGCCGCTACGGCGAACAGTGAGGATCAGTTCTTCGGACAGGGCGTTCACTACCGACACACCTACACCGTGCAAACCGCCGGATACTTTATAGGAGTTGTCGTCGAACTTACCGCCAGCGTGGAGCACGGTCATGATGACCTCTGCCGCCGAAACGCCTTCTTCTTTGTGCACGTCTACAGGGATGCCACGACCGTTGTCACGCACGGTGATGGATTCATCCGGGTGGATGATAATGCTGATGTCGTCGCAGTGACCGGCCAGAGCTTCGTCGATGGAGTTATCGACCACCTCGAACACCATGTGGTGCAGACCGCTACCATCATCGGTGTCGCCAATGTACATACCGGGACGTTTGCGTACGGCATCCAAACCTTTCAGCACTTTAATGCTGGTCGAGTCGTACGTGTTTTCTTCGCTCATGCCTTCACTCCCGATGGTCGTGGGTCTGGGTGATACGGCCTTGTTCCACGTGGAACAAAGCGACTGGCGTTTCCGTCTGCCAGCCTTCCCTCAATAATTCGTGGTCTACACAGGTGATAAACACCTGGCAGCGTAAGTCTTCCAACAAGCGGCATAGCGAGCGGCGGTGCTGCTCGTCGAGTTCTGACGGCAAGTCATCCACCAAATAAATACACTGACCGCGTCGAGCCTGGCTAACCAAATGGCCCTGCGCGATACGCAACGCACAGACCACCAACTTCTGCTGGCCGCGGGACAAGATATCCGCAGCATTGTGTGCACCTAATCTAAGGCGCAAATCAGCGCGCTGGGGGCCGGCCTGGGTGTGTCCGATTTGCTGATCCCGTTGCAAGGACGTTGCGAGCACTGCACTCAGCTCACGCTCTTTGTCCCAACCCCGGTAATAACTCAGCGTCAGCCCCTCGAGATCCAATAACTCGCTCAAGGTCTGCTCAAAGACTGGTTTCAAGGCTTTGATATAGGCGCGGCGGTATTCATCTATTTCGTCGCTGGCCAGGCACAGTTCACGGTCCCAGGCTGCTTGCGAAGCGGCGTCAAGTGTACCATGCCGCAGCCATGAGTTCCGCTGCCGCAGGGCCTTCTGCAGGCGCTGCCAAGTGGCCATGAAGCGTGGTTCCACGTGGAACACGCCCCAGTCGAGAAACTGCCGACGGATTTTTGGGGCCCCCTCCAACAATCGAAAGCTGTCGGGGTTGATCAGTTGCAACGGCAGGATCTCGGCGAGTTGCGCTGCGCTGCGCGCATTTTGCCCGTCGATTCGGATCTGAAATTCGCCACCGCGATCACGCGATATCCCCAGGCTGCTATGTCCGCCCTCAGCCAGTTCCACTTGGCCAAATACGGTACAGGCCAATTGTTCGTACTGAATCACGGGTAACAAACGGGCACTGCGGAAGGAACGCGCAAGCCCCAGCAGGTGGATGGCTTCCAGCACGCTGGTTTTACCACTGCCGTTGGCGCCATGGAGGATGTTGATGCGGGGGGAAGGGGAGAAGGTCACCGGGTGCAGATTGCGCACCGCGGTGACCGAGACGCGACTAAGGGACATCTAGCTTCTGCTGAGCATGATTACAGGCGCATCGGCATGACAACGTAAGCCGAGTCGTCGTTGTCAGATTCTTGCACCAGGGCGCTGCTGTTGGAGTCCGACAGGATCAGACGAACCTGTTCGGTGGTCATGACACCCAGCACGTCCAACAGGTAGCTCACGTTAAAGCCGATTTCCAGCGATGCGCCGTTGTAGTCGACACCCACCTCTTCTTCCGCCTCTTCCTGTTCCGGGTTGTTGGCCTGGATTTTCAGTTGGCCGTTGGCCAGTTGCAGGCGAATACCACGGTACTTTTCGTTGGACAGAATCGCAGTACGGCTGAAGGCTTCACGCAGGGCCTGACGATCACCGACCACCAGCTTGTCGCCACCTTTAGGCAACACACGCTCGTAGTCTGGGAACTTGCCGTCGACCAGCTTGGAGGTGAAGGTGAACTCGCCGGTGGTGGCACGAATGTGGTGCTGGCCCAACACGATGCTGACGTTGCCGTCCGGCTCGGTGAGCAAACGCGCCAGTTCAAGGATACCTTTGCGTGGAACGATCACCTGGTGACGATCCGGCTGACCGATATCGGCACGCATCGAGCACATTGCCAGACGGTGACCGTCGGTGGCCACGGCGCGGATGATGCCTTCCGATACTTCCAGCAGCATACCGTTGAGGTAGTAACGCACGTCCTGCTGAGCCATAGCGAAGCTGGTGCGCTCGATCAAACGACGCAGCTTGCTTTGCTCCAGGCTGCACGTCAGCGAGCCCGGGCCTTCTTCTACGGTTGGAAAGTCATTGGCCGGCAAGGTCGACAGGGTGAAACGGCTACGGCCTGCCTTGACCACCAACTTCTGCTCATCCACCTTGATGTCGATCAGCGCATCGTTGGGCAGGCTTTTGCAGATATCCATCAGCTTGCGCGCCGGCACGGTGATCTCGCCCGGTTCGGCGGGCTCTTCGAGCTGGACGCGACCCACCAGTTCGACTTCCAGATCGGTACCGGTCAAGGACAACTGCTGCCCCTCGACCACCAGTAATACGTTGGAAAGCACCGGCAAGGTCTGTCGGCGCTCGACGACGCCTGCGACCAGTTGCAGGGGTTTCAACAGGGCTTCGCGTTGAATGGTGAAATGCATGGTCTAGTCCCTTGCCTTAATAAGCTGCGCTGGTGTCATCACGTAGTCAGTGTACGCAGCAGGTTCTTGTAGTCCTCGCGAATATCCGCGTCGGATTCCTTAAGTTCATTGATCTTGCGGCATGCGTGCAAGACCGTGGTGTGGTCGCGTCCGCCGAACACATCACCGATTTCCGGCAGGCTGTGGTTGGTCAACTCCTTGGAGAGGGCCATGGCAACCTGGCGTGGACGTGCGACCGAGCGCGAACGGCGCTTGGACAGCAGGTCGGAAATCTTGATCTTGTAGTACTCGGCCACGGTGCGCTGGATGTTATCCACACTCACCAGCTTGTCCTGCAAGGCCAACAAGTCTTTCAAGGACTCGCGAATCAGCTCGATGGTGATATCGCGGCCCATGAAGTGCGAGTGAGCGATGACCCGCTTGAGCGCGCCTTCCAGCTCACGCACGTTGGAACGGATGCGTTGGGCGATGAAGAACGCAGCATCGTGCGGCAGATCGACTTTAGCCTGGTCGGCCTTCTTCATCAGGATCGCAACACGGGTTTCCAGCTCCGGTGGCTCGACTGCAACCGTCAGGCCCCAGCCGAAACGCGACTTCAGACGTTCTTCCAGGCCTTCGATTTCCTTCGGATAACGGTCACTGGTCAAGATGACCTGCTGGCCACCTTCGAGCAGGGCGTTGAAGGTGTGGAAGAACTCCTCTTGGGAACGTTCCTTGCGGGCGAAGAACTGAATGTCATCGATCAACAGGGCATCAACGGAGCGGTAGAAACGTTTGAACTCGTTGATTGCGTTGAGCTGCAAGGCCTTGACCATGTCGGCCACGAAGCGCTCCGAATGCAGGTAAACCACCTTGGCATTCGGGTTCTTCTTTAATAGGTGGTTACCAACGGCGTGCATCAAGTGCGTCTTACCCAAGCCCACGCCGCCATAAAGGAAGAGCGGGTTGTAACCATGCTTGGGATTATCGGCGACCTGCCAGGCGGCCGCTCGGGCCAGTTGGTTGGACTTGCCTTCGACAAAGTTCTCGAAGGTAAAGGTGCGGTTCAGGTAACTGGTGTGCTTGAGCGCACCTTCTACCTGCACAGTACGTTGCTCGGAGCGCACAGGTGCCTGTTGGGAGCTGGCACCGGCCATCGGGTCGAAGCTGTCGCGGGACGGCTCCTCATTCTCTGGCGCATTTTTGCGCGAGGACGGCTTGGACGGCGCAGCTGCCGGTGCAGGTGCTGCGGCGACAGGCGCCACAGCGGCCTGGGCTTGCGACGCGGCGGCGGCCAATGGCGCATTCGGCGCGGCGCGGGGAGCCGAGCTGCGCTTGCTGCCTATTAATAGGGAGAGAGCAGGAGCCAGACCGTTGCCATGTTCATCGAGCAATTCGAGAACGCGGCCCAGGTACTTCTCGTTGACCCAGTCGAGGACAAAACGATTGGGCGCATAGACACGCAACTCGTCGCCTTCGGCTTCGACCTGTAGCGGACGGATCCAGGTGTTGAATTGCTGGGCAGGCAGCTCATCGCGCAAAAGCTCCACGCACTGCTGCCAAAGTTCCACTGACACGGATATCCCCTAAGTTGAAAGCCGGTGAGGCAAAAACAGCCGCCATTGTAGCGGCCAGCCGTCCACTTATCCACATGTAGGTTGCTCACAGGCCAGCCAAAATCAATGCCTTAACCGCTAAAAAGGCGACCAGTGGTCTGTGCATAAGCTCTGTGGATAAACCCACCTGAGCTCGTTGCACAAGTGGGGTCAAAAGTCTGTGGGTAACTGGCCTGTGGATAACTACCCGTTCCACACACAGCTTATCCGATAGCGCAGCACAGGCAGAGCACCGCTTCTCCCCCGTGTTGTCATTCTCTGTACAACGCGTGGAACAAGGGCTCAAAGCAGTTATCCACAGATGATCGCGTCCCTAGCTTTTATAAGCTTTACAGAAAAGCTTTAAATAACTTCCTTCTTTATTTTTATATCTATCGCCTGCCAGATGGAAGCCAAACGGAGAGAAGGTCGTCAGAACCCCGTCGACATCTAATTAAAGGAAAAGCTGGTTGGAAATTGACCTAGAGGCTTGCTTTCTCTAGAATCGCCGGTCTCTTAAAACGGGGGCCATTCCGGCCCGTTGTGGACGAACCAGGTAACAACGCCATGAAACGTACTTTCCAACCAAGCACCATCAAACGCGCCCGTACTCACGGCTTCCGTGCTCGCATGGCTACCAAGAACGGCCGTGCTGTCCTGTCGCGTCGCCGCGCCAAAGGTCGTGCGCGTCTGGCAGTTTGATAATCCGGTACTGGTGGTGAGTCAGGACTTCAGTCGGGAAAAGCGTCTGCTAACCCCCCGGCATTTCAAGGCAGTCTTTGACTCCCCCACCGGCAAGGTTCCGGGGAAAAATCTCCTGCTCCTTGCGCGTAACAACGATCTTGATCACCCCCGTCTCGGGTTGGTGATCGGCAAGAAGAGCGTAAAGCTCTCCGTTGAGCGCAATCGCCTCAAGCGTCTGATGCGCGAATCGTTTCGGCTCCACCAGGACACTCTGGTTGGTTGGGATATTGTTATCGTCGCGCGCAAAGGCTTGGGTGATGTAGAAAACCCCGAATTGATTCAGCATTTCGGCAAGCTCTGGAAACGTTTGGCGCGTACCCACAAGCCAGCACCAGCAGTCAGCACCGAAACTGTAGGGGTAGACAGCCTTGATGCGTAAACTGGCAATCGTTCCGATCCAGTTTTATCGCTATGCCATTAGTCCTCTGATGGCCAGTCACTGTCGTTTCTACCCCAGTTGTTCCTGCTACGCGTTAGAGGCCATAGAAAATCATGGTCTTCTGCGCGGTGGCTGGCTGACCTTTCGTCGTTTAGGTCGCTGTCATCCGTGGAATCCCGGTGGTTATGACCCGGTTCCACCTATCCCTACCTCCCGTTCTTCTTCGATGGCCGAGTAATCATGGATATTAAACGCACAATCCTGATCGTCGCCCTGGCAATCGTGTCCTATGTCATGGTCCTTAAATGGAACCAGGACTACGGTCAGGCTGCCCTGCCGACTCAGAATGTTGCTACCAATCAGGCTGCGCCGGCTATTCCGGACACCCCGCTGGGTAACAATGCGTCCGCGAGTGCCGATGTACCCAGCGCGAATGGCGAGACAAGTGCCCCGTTAGAAACGCCAGTGGTCACCAACAAAGACCTCATCCACGTGAAAACGGATGTGCTCGAGTTGGCTATCGACCCACAGGGTGGTGATATCGCACAGCTGAAGCTGCCGCTGTATCCACGTCGCCAAGACCATCCGGATGTGCCGTTCCAACTGTTTGATAACGGCGGTGAACGTACTTATCTGGCACAAAGCGGCCTGACCGGTACCAATGGTCCGGATGCACGTGCTACCGGTCGTCCGGTTTATTCGACCGAACAAAAGACTTATCAACTGGCAGACAGCCAGAACCAGTTGAACGTCGACCTGAAATTCAGCCTCGACGGTGTCAACTACATCAAGCGTTTCAGCTTTACCCGCGGTTTGTACGATTTGAAGGTCACTTACCTGATCGACAACACCAGCGACAAAGCCTGGAGCGGCAACCTGTTTGCCCAGCTCAAGCGTGACGCCAGCTCCGATCCGTCTTCCAGCACCGCCACCGGTACCGCCACTTACCTGGGCGCCGCCCTGTGGACAAGTAACGAGCCGTACAAAAAAGTGTCGATGAAAGATATCGACAAGGGCACGCTGAAAGAAACCGTCCAAGGTGGCTGGGTAGCGTGGCTGCAGCACTATTTCGTGACCGCCTGGATTCCGAACAAGGGTGACGCGAACCTGGTTCAAACCCGCAAGGACAGCCAGGGCAATTACATCATTGGCTTCACTGGCCCGGCGTTGACCGTCGCTCCAGGTGCCAAGGCTGAAACCAGCGCTACCCTGTACGCCGGCCCTAAAAGCCAGGCGGTACTGAAAGAGTTGTCCCCAGGCCTGGAATTGACTGTGGACTACGGCTTCCTGTGGTTCATTGCCCAGCCGATCTTCTGGCTGTTGCAACATATCCACAGCATCGTGGGTAACTGGGGCTGGTCGATCATCTTCCTGACCATGCTGATCAAAGGGCTTTTCTTCCCTCTGTCGGCAGCCAGCTACAAGTCGATGGCGCGTATGCGTGCCGTGGCCCCGAAACTGGCCGCGCTGAAAGAACAACATGGTGATGACCGGCAGAAAATGTCGCAGGCCATGATGGAGTTGTACAAGAAAGAGAAGATCAACCCGCTGGGTGGATGCTTGCCGATTCTGGTACAGATGCCGGTGTTCCTGTCGCTTTACTGGGTATTGCTGGAAAGCGTTGAAATGCGCCAGGCGCCGTTCATGCTGTGGATAACTGACCTGTCGATCAAAGACCCGTTCTTTATCCTGCCGATCATCATGGGCGCGACCATGTTTATCCAGCAGCGTCTGAACCCAACCCCGCCGGATCCGATGCAGGCCAAGGTAATGAAAATGATGCCAATCATCTTCACCTTCTTCTTCCTGTGGTTCCCTGCTGGCTTGGTACTGTACTGGGTGGTCAACAACGTGTTGTCGATCTCTCAACAGTGGTACATCACACGTAAAATCGAAGCGGCTACCAAAAAAGCCGAGGCGTAATTTACTCTGTGGATAACCACTCAAGACGCCCCCTAGTGGGGCGTTTTGCTTTCCGTCACTTTTGTTCTGGAACATGCTGATGAGCGCTCCTCGTGAAACCATCGCTGCTGTCGCTACCGCTCAAGGTCGGGGCGGCGTCGGCATCGTTAGAATTTCCGGGCCATTGGCGGGCGTGGCAGCCAGGGCCATCAGCGGCCGGGAGCTGAAACCCCGTTATGCCCATTACGGCCAGTTCCTGGATGCCGACCACAGCGTATTGGACGAGGGGCTGGCCATCTATTTTCCAGGGCCTAACTCGTTCACTGGTGAAGATGTCCTTGAACTACAAGGGCACGGTGGTCCTGTGGTGTTGGACATGCTGCTGCAGCGCTGCTTGCAATTGGGTTGCCGCCTGGCCAGACCAGGGGAATTCAGCGAACGCGCATTCTTGAACGATAAGCTCGACCTGGCCCAGGCCGAAGCTATCGCCGATTTGATCGAAGCCAGTTCTGCACAGGCTGCACGTAACGCATTGCGTTCGTTGCAGGGGGCTTTTTCCCTGCGTGTGCATAACTTGACCGAGCAACTGATCAGCCTGCGCATCTACGTCGAAGCCGCGATTGATTTTCCGGAAGAAGAAATCGACTTCCTGGCGGATGGCCACGTATTGGAGATGCTGGATAAAGTCCGCGCTGAGTTATCCACAGTGCTGCGCGAAGCCGGGCAGGGCGCCTTGCTGCGCGATGGAATGACGGTGGTGATTGCCGGCCGACCAAATGCCGGTAAATCCAGCCTGCTCAATGCTCTGGCAGGGCGCGAGGCGGCCATCGTCACCGAGATCGCCGGCACTACCCGGGATATCTTGCGCGAGCATATCCACATAGACGGTATGCCGCTGCACGTGGTCGACACCGCTGGTCTGCGCGACACCGACGACCAGGTGGAAAAGATCGGCGTGGAACGTGCGCTCAAGGCGATCAGCGAAGCCGATCGTGTGTTGCTGGTAGTGGATGCCACTGCACCGGAAGCTGTGGATCCTTTTGCCTTGTGGCCGGAATTTCTTGAACAACGGCCAGACCCGGCCAAAGTCACCTTGATCCGTAACAAGGCCGACCTTACGGGTGAAGCCATCGCCCTGGAAACCAGTGAAGATGGCCACGTCACTATCAGCTTGAGCGCGAAATCGGCGGGTGACGGTCTGGAGTTGCTGCGCGAGCACCTTAAAGCCTGCATGGGCTACGAACAGACGTCGGAAAGTAGCTTCAGTGCGCGGCGCAGGCACCTGGAAGCGTTGCGTCATGCCAGCGCGGCTCTGGAGCACGGGCGGGCCCAGCTGACCTTGGCGGGGGCTGGGGAGCTGCTGGCTGAAGATCTGCGTCAGGCGCAGCAGCTGTTGGGCGAAATCACCGGCGCTTTCAGCTCGGATGATTTGCTGGGGCGGATTTTCTCCAGCTTTTGCATTGGCAAGTAACCGAGTTATCCACACCGTCTACCAGTTGTAAGACACCGTACCGAGCAAGGTACGGCTGTCGCCCCAATAGCAACGCCCCGCATCGTTGCAACCGGATACATATTTCTTGTCGAACAGGTTCTTGGCGTTCAGGTCCACCGACCAGTGTGGGTTGATCTGATAACCCAGTGCCGCATCCACTAAGGTGACGCTTCCTGCGTCCAGCTTCCCGTAGAGCGTAGGCGGGGTGTAGGAAAAGGTACTGTCGAAATAGCGCACCCCGCCGCCCAGGGAGAAACCCTTGAGTTGGCTGTCGAGAAAGCGATATTTGCCCCACACCGAAGCCTGGTTACGCGGCACGCCTGTCATCTGATGGCCTTCTACCAGCGAAGTGGCCGAATCCTTGGTTATCCGGGCGTCAGTGTAGGTATAGGCCGCCGTCACGTTGAAGTTGGAGCTGATGTTGCTGTTGACCTCTACTTCCACGCCCTTGGCGCGACTTTCACCGACTTGGCGATAGCTGTTGGTGGTGGCATCGAGGTAGGTATCGTCCTGCTTGCGCAGGTCATACACCGACACGGTCATCGCCGTATCCCAGCCGATCGGTTCGTACTTAACGCCCACTTCATATTGGCTGCTGGTGATCGGTTTCAACGGCGAGCCGGCGTTGGAGATCTGCTGCACGGGGACAAACGCGGTGGAATAGCTGACATACGGCGTAAGGCCGTTGTCGAACTGGTACATCACCCCGCCCTGGTAAGTGAACTTACGATCCTGTGAGTTGATATTGCTCGATGGCTTGACCTTGTCTCGGTAATCGCTGTCGACCCAATCCTGGCGGCCTCCGAGCAGAAAGAGCCAATGGTCGTATTTGCTTTGGATCTGTGCATAAACCCCTTTCATCTGCTGTTCAAGCAAAGTGTTTTGCACTGCCAGGGGAGTGAGCGGGTCGCGCAGGTACATTGGGTTATACACATCGATGGTGCCGGCGAAACCCGCATCCCAGTCTTGATTGAACGAGGTTCGGTCATAGCTGGCGCCCAATAGCACTGTGTTTTCCACACTGCCCAACTGGAACTTGCCTTCGAGCTGGTTATCCAGGGAATAGACCATCGCTTTGTTGTAGCGGTCATAGGCGTTTATGTTCAGCCGGGTGCCGAAGCCACCGTTATTCAATGAGCCAGGCCAGGTTTCGTGCCGGTTGATGCGTGACTGCATATAGCGCGAGTTCTGACGGAACTGCCAGTCATCATTGAAGCTGTGGCTGAACTCATAGCCGGTGCTCCACGCTTCGCGTTCAAAGGTGTTCCAGTCCGGATTGCCCAGCAGGGTGTGTTTGGACAGCTTCCCGTTGGGATTTGTAAGCAGCGTACCGGCGGCGGGTAGGCCAAGTTCCAGGTTGGTATGGTCTTTCTGGTAGTTGGCCAGCAGCGTCAGGGTGTTGTAGTCGCCGAAGTTCAGGGTCAGGGATGGCGCGATATATAGACGATCGTCCGGGACGTGATCGGTCTGTGTGTCGGATTTACGCCCCAGCATCACCACCCGGCCCAGGATATTGTCACTGTCGTTGAGCGGGCCCGAGATATCCACACCCAACTGGCGTCGATTATTCGAACCATAACTCACCTGCACCTCGCCTTGCGGGGTTGCAGTCGGGTGTTTACTCACCAGATTAACCAAACCACCGGGTGCGTTTTCACCGTAGAGCAGGGAAGACGGACCGCGGAAAATCTCGACCCGTTCCAGGCCGTAGGGTTCGCTGGTGGTGTCGTATCGATTGCCTTGCACCCGCAGGCCATCTCGCAGCAGGCCGTAGCCGTAATCCGTGGCGTTGAAACCGCGAATGAAAAACAGATCGCCTGCCAAGCCGTCGCCCGCCGCGAACGGTGGGGCGAAGATTCCCGGTACGTAGCCCAACACGTCTGTCAGGGTTTGAGATTTCTGGTCCTTGATACGCTGGCCAGTGACAACGGACACCGAACGCGGAGTCTCGGACAGCGGTGTGCTGGTCTTCGTGCCGATCCGGCTGTTCTGCGCCTTGTAGCCTACATCCCCGGCGATCTCTTGATTGAAGCCGCCCTGTTGATAAGTGCTCACAGTGGTCGGTGCCAACGTGAGTCGGCCAGCAGGGGCCGCCTGTAATACATAGCTGCCGGGAGCTTGTGCGACCGCCTGCAGGTCCGAGTTCTGCAGCAGCAGCGCAAAGCCCTGGTCCACCGAATAGTCACCTTGCAGCCCCGGCGTATTCAAACGCGCGGTTTGCTGGGGGGAGAAGGACAGAATCACATTGGCCCTGGCAGCAAACTGGCTCAACGCATTGTCCAGCGGGCCAGCGGCAATTGCATAGTGTTGCGTTGCGCTGGTGGCCATGACGGTGGTGGATAACAACACACCGGTCGTAGCGGTGATGAACTGCAGACCGTACGTCATGCCATGGCAGGAAAGTCGTTTGCGGAGCGGGGTGGGAAGGCGCATAGGTGAGTAAGCCCTGAAGGTAGCGTCGTGATTACCTGTAGGGCCGCACCAGGTCAAAAAAAGATAACCCTCTGTGGATTATTTTTTCGATCAGCCGATCCGGGTGACCGACACCCAATAGCGCGTAAAGTATTTCACTTGAATCGGCAGGCTCGCTTGCAGGTTAGTGAGGACGGCATCGGTTGAGTCCAGACGGAAGGTTCCGGAAACGCGTAGGCCTGCAGAGGCTGGGTCGCAGTGCAATACGCCCGGCCGATAGCGCGCCAACTCATCGATAACTTCTCCCAGCCGAGCATCGAGCACGATCAGTTGGCCATCGACCCAGGCGGCCTGTACTCCGCCATATCGCTGGGCAGCGCGCACATTGCGCCGATCAAACTCTGCGCTCTCACCCGCGCCAATAGTGCGGCGAAGTTCGGGTTGGTCGCCGGGGGATATCTCAACCCGTTCTTCCAAGACACCAACCCGCGTGGCGTCCGGCAGTTGGCGCACAGTAAACCGAGTGCCCAGCGCCTGGACCCGGCCTTGGCGAGTTTCGACATAAAACGGTAAGTGCCCACCGCGTGTGCCGGTGTGGATAAGTACTTCACCCTCGCGCAGACGGATCAAACGTTGTCGCCCATCAAATGCCACATCGATAGCGGTATGAGTATTGAGATTGATCTGCGTGCCATCCGCCAGCTCGATGCGTCGCCTCTGGCCCACCGACGTGCGGTAATCAGCCCATACGTTGCCCAGCGACGTATGTTGCTGGACGTTCCACCCCAGATAGCCACTGCCGCCGAGCACCAGCATCCACTTGAGGACCTGGCGCCGCTGTTGCGTGGTGGACAACGCGCGGCGTGTGAGGTCAGGGGACAGGGCACCAAGGCTGCGCTGCAACTGCTCCATCTGGTTCCAAGCCGCCTGGTGGGATGGGTCACGATTAAGCCACTGCTGCCAGGCTTGATGTTGTGCGCGCGTCGGTGGTTGCGACTGAAATTGCACGTACCAACTGGCAGCGGCCTCGAACGTCTTGCGGTCGGGGCTGACCATTACCGGCTGGCCATGATCAGGGAGCATTCGGTGAGGGCGCGGATCATGTGTTTCTTCACCGTGGTCAGCGATACCTGCAGTTGATCGGCGATCTGTTGATAAGTCAGCCCTTCAATTTGTGCGAGCACGAAAATTCGCCGTGCCCGCTCACCCAGGCCGGACAGCGCTTTATCCACAGCCACCAGGGTTTCGATGATGATTGCCTTGTCTTCTTCACTGATAGCTGTGGTTTCGGGACGCTCTGCCAGGGTTTGCCTGTAGGCCTGCTCGATGGCGTGCCGCCGATAGCGGTCAATCACCAGGCCCCTCGCGATGGTGGCCAGATAGTCCCGTGGTTCACGGATCTGCGCTGCGTGACATCCACCGAGCATGCGCACGAACGTATCGTGGGCCACATCGGCTGCATCGCTGGCGTTATGCAATTTTCCCTTGAGCCATCCGCGCAACCACGAATGGTGCTGTTCATAGATGTGCTGGACCGCTGCGGTATGTGAGGAGGAAGGCATAGGCGCGACAAGGTAGGTTAATGATAATCGCTATTATTAACTGGCCCAGTGTTTTCCCACAATAGATCTGTTTTTGTCCCACCCAGGATTAATTCCCAGCTTTGCCGTGGACGAAATCGGCCGTTTCTGTGGATTAAGCCCTGTGAATAACAGCGGTTGTGCCCAGTTGATAACAGGGCCTGAAACCTGAGTAAAAACCCACCTGTGGATAACCAGTCGTTTAATCCACAGGCTTAAAGCACTTATCCAAAGGCCTCATCGGCAGATGACCACAACGTTTTGAATCGCTGTACACATTGAAAATAAAGGCCTTCAGAGATCTATCCACAGAAATATTGCTCAGTATAAATAAACATAAAAACAAAGATTTAATAAATTTCTCTCTTTTAATTTCTATTGTCTGTGATTCATCCACAGCTGGTTAAATTTTGTGCAAAGGGTTCTTTAGGAAGGGCGAAGTCCCTATACTTGCCGCCAAAGCTGTAGAACCCTTTCAACAAACAATTCCTGATTACCTACATAAGCAGGCACGAGGTGCGTGGTGGATTTCCCTTCCCGTTTTGAAGTGATCGTCATCGGCGGCGGTCATGCCGGTACCGAGGCAGCACTGGCGTCAGCACGCATGGGCGTAAAAACCCTGTTGCTGACGCATAACGTGGAAACCCTCGGTGCCATGAGTTGCAACCCCGCAATTGGCGGGATTGGCAAAAGCCATCTGGTCAAGGAAATCGATGCCCTTGGCGGGGTAATGGCGATGGCCACCGACAAGGGTGGTATTCAATTTCGCGTGCTCAACAGCCGCAAAGGCCCGGCCGTACGTGCTACCCGGGCTCAGGCCGACCGCATCCTGTACAAGGCAGCGGTACGCGAAACCCTGGAAAACCAGCCGAACCTGTGGATATTTCAGCAGGCCGCCGATGACTTGATCGTCGAGCAGGACCAGGTACGCGGTGTCGTTACGCAAATGGGTCTGCGTTTTCATGCAGATTCGGTCGTACTGACCACGGGCACGTTCCTCGGCGGACTTATCCACATCGGTATGCAAAATTATTCCGGTGGTCGTGCCGGTGACCCGCCGTCGATTGCCTTGGCAAAACGTCTGCGTGAACTACCGCTGCGCGTCGGCCGTTTGAAAACCGGAACCCCGCCACGCATTGATGGGCGTTCTGTGGATTTCTCGATGATGACCGAGCAAGCCGGCGACACGCCGATCCCGGTCATGTCGTTCATGGGTTCCAAAGAACAGCACCCGAAACAGGTCAGCTGCTGGATTACCCACACCAACGCCCAAACCCACGAAATCATTGCCGCGAACCTTGATCGTTCGCCGATGTATTCCGGGGTGATCGAAGGCATTGGCCCGCGTTATTGCCCGTCGATCGAAGACAAGATCCACCGCTTTGCCGACAAGGAAAGCCACCAGGTCTTTATCGAACCCGAAGGCTTGACCACCCACGAGCTGTACCCCAACGGAATTTCCACTTCGCTGCCGTTCGATGTGCAAATCCAGATCGTGCAGTCGATTCGCGGTATGGAAAACGCGCACATCGTGCGTCCGGGCTACGCCATCGAGTACGACTACTTCGACCCGCGCGACCTGAAATACAGCCTGGAAACCAAAGTGATCGGCGGCCTGTTCTTCGCCGGCCAAATCAACGGCACTACCGGTTATGAAGAAGCCGGGGCCCAAGGTTTGCTGGCCGGGACCAACGCAGCATTGCGTGCACAAGGCAAAGACAGCTGGTGCCCGCGTCGCGATGAAGCCTACATCGGCGTATTGGTCGACGACCTGATTACCCTGGGTACCCAGGAACCGTACCGGATGTTCACATCTCGGGCGGAATACCGCCTGATCCTGCGCGAAGACAACGCCGACCTGCGCTTGACCGAAAAAGGTCGCGAGCTGGGCCTGGTCGATGACGCCCGCTGGGCGGCCTTCTGCAAAAAACGCGAAAGCATTGCGCTCGAAGAACAGCGTCTGAAAAGTACCTGGGTTCGCCCGGGCACGGAGCAAGGCGACGCAATTGCAGAAAAATTCGGCACGCCGTTGACCCATGAGTACAACTTGCTCAACCTGCTTTCCCGCCCGGAAATCGACTACGCTGGTCTGGTCGAAGTGACTGGCCAGGGCGCAGAAGACCCACAGGTTGCCGAACAGGTTGAAATCAAGACCAAATACGCAGGCTACATTGATCGCCAGCAGGACGAGATCGCTCGGCTGCGCGCCAGTGAAGACACCAAACTGCCTGTGGATATCGACTACACCGGAATTTCCGGGTTATCGAAAGAAATTCAAAGCAAGTTGGGGATAACTCGGCCGGAAACCCTCGGGCAGGCTTCACGTATCCCTGGCGTCACTCCGGCAGCCATCTCGCTGTTGATGATTCATTTGAAAAAACGCGGCGCGGGCCGTCAGTTGGAGCAAAGCGCTTGAGTTCGTTGGTCACCTCGCAACACGCCGAAGAGTTATCCACAGGAGCGCGCCAGTTGGGCGTAGCCCTGACCGAAGCCCAGCATGAGCTACTGCTGGGCTACCTGGCCCTGTTGATCAAATGGAACAAGGCTTACAACCTGACAGCAGTGCGTGACCCAGACGAGATGGTGTCGCGGCATTTGCTCGACAGCCTCAGCGTGATGCCGTTTATCGAAAATGGCCGTTGGCTCGATGTGGGCAGCGGCGGCGGCATGCCTGGCATCCCGTTGGCGATCCTGTTTCCCGAGTCCCACGTGACCTGCCTGGACAGCAACGGCAAGAAAACCCGCTTCCTGACCCAGGTCAAACTCGAACTCAAGCTGGATAACCTGCAAGTTATCCACAGTCGTGTCGAAGCATTCACGCCTGAACTGCCTTTCAACGGGATCGTGTCTCGGGCGTTCAGCAGCATGGAGAACTTCAGCAACTGGACACGCCACCTGGGCGACCGTGATACCCGCTGGTTGGCAATGAAGGGCGTTCATCCAAGCGACGAGCTGTTAGCATTGCCGGCAGACTTCCACCTCGATAGCGAACACGCCTTGGCCGTACCTGGTTGCCAAGGCCAACGCCATCTGCTGATACTGCGCCGCACGGCATGATTGGGAACACAAGCAAGAATGGCTAAGGTATTCGCGATAGCGAACCAGAAAGGTGGCGTGGGTAAAACCACCACCTGTATCAACCTCGCAGCATCCCTGGTCGCGACCAAGCGTCGGGTGCTGTTGATCGATCTCGATCCACAGGGCAACGCCACCATGGGTAGCGGTGTGGATAAACACGGCCTGGAAAACTCGGTCTACGATTTGCTGATTGGCGAATGCGACCTGGCCCAGGCCATGCACTATTCCGAGCACGGCGGTTACCAACTGCTGCCGGCCAACCGCGATCTGACCGCGGCGGAAGTGGTGCTGCTGGAAATGCAGATGAAAGAAAGCCGTCTGCGCAGCGCCCTGGCGCCCATTCGCGAAAACTACGATTACATTTTGATCGACTGTCCACCGTCGCTGTCGATGCTCACGCTTAACGCGCTGGTTGCCGCCGATGGGGTAATTATCCCCATGCAGTGCGAGTACTTCGCTCTCGAAGGCTTGAGCGACCTTGTGGATAACATCAAGCGAATTGCCGAGCTGCTCAACCCGAACCTGAAAGTCGAAGGCCTGCTGCGTACGATGTATGACCCGCGCCTGAGCCTGATGAACGATGTGTCGGCGCAGCTCAAGGAACACTTTGGCGATCAGTTGTACGACACCGTGATTCCACGCAACATCCGCCTGGCCGAAGCGCCAAGCTATGGCATGCCCGCGCTGGCGTACGACAAATCCTCGCGTGGTGCCATTGCCTACCTGGCATTGGCTGGCGAGATGGTTCGCCGCCAACGCCGTAATTCACGCACCGCTGCAGCCCAGCCAACTTAAGGAATCCCCATGGCCGTCAAGAAACGAGGTCTCGGACGTGGACTGGATGCACTGTTGAGTGGTCCGACCGTCACATCGCTTGAAGAACAAGCGGTGCAGGCCGACGAGCGCGAGCTGCAGCACTTGCCGCTGGACCTGATCCAGCGGGGCAAATACCAGCCACGTCGGGACATGGACCCCCAGGCCCTGGAAGAACTGTCCAACTCGATCAAGGCCCAGGGCGTGATGCAGCCCATCGTGGTGCGCCCCATTGGCGGTGGCCGCTTTGAGATCATCGCCGGGGAGCGCCGCTGGCGTGCCAGCCAGCAGGCCGGCAAGGAAACCATCCCGGCGATGGTGCGCGATGTACCGGATGAAACCGCGATCGCCATGGCGTTGATCGAGAATATCCAGCGTGAAGACCTCAACCCGATCGAAGAAGCGATTGCGTTGCAGCGTTTGCAGCAGGAATTCCAGCTCACCCAGCAACAAGTGGCCGAGGCAGTGGGCAAGTCTCGCGTCACCGTGTCCAACTTGTTGCGTTTGATCGCGCTGCCGGAAGTGATCAAGACCATGTTGTCCCACGGCGACCTGGAAATGGGCCATGCCCGTGCGTTGCTCGGTTTGCCGGAAAATCAACAGGTTGAAGGGGCGCGACACGTTGTCGCACGAGGCCTGACCGTGCGTCAGACTGAAGCGCTGGTGCGCCAGTGGCTCAGCGGCAAACCTGCACCGGTCGAAACCGCCAAACCTGATCCGGATATCGCGCGACTCGAGCAGCGCCTGGCCGAGCGCCTGGGCTCTGCGGTGCAAATTCGTCACGGCAAGAAGGGCAAAGGGCAATTGGTCATCGGATATAACTCCCTTGACGAGCTTCAAGGCGTCCTTGCCCACATCCGCTGAAACATTTGCTTATGTAGCGCGTGATCGGAAATCACTACCCGACAGTTGAATAGGGGCTGAACCGCCCCTATACTCTGCGCGCATTTTGTCGGCACAAATTATGCCAAGTTATTGATTTCCGGCAGCCGACCATTGAGGAGCAAGAGTGATGGAAACCCGCACGCCAAACACGTTGCCGTTCCATCGCTTGGCTGTTTTTCCGGTTCTAATGGCTCAATTTGTCATTTTGCTGATCGCCGCATTGGCGCTTTGGTATTGGCATGGAGTCGTAGCCGGGTATTCAGGACTCTGCGGAGGCCTGATAGCCTTGCTGCCCAATATGTATTTTGCTCACAGGGCCTTTCGGTTTTCCGGCGCCCGAGCAGCCCAGGCTATCGTCCGGTCTTTTTATGCCGGCGAGGCGGGGAAACTGATTTTGACGGCAGTGCTGTTTGCACTGACCTTTGCAGGTGTGAAGCCATTGGCGCCGCTGGCTGTATTCGGCGTCTTCGTGTTGACCCAACTGGTCAGCTGGTTCGCTCCCCTGCTAATGAAAACAAGACTTTCGAAACCTTAGGGCGTTTGAGGCAACCATGGCAGAAACAACCGCTTCGGGCTATATCCAGCACCACTTGCAGAACCTGACCTTCGGTCAGCTTCCTAATGGCGGCTGGGGCTTTGCCCACACCGCAGCAGAAGCCAAAGAAATGGGTTTCTGGGCTTTCCACCTGGATACTCTGGGTTGGTCGGTCGCATTGGGCCTGATCTTCGTTCTGATTTTCCGCATGGCGGCAAAGAAGGCGACTTCCGGTCAGCCAGGTGCTTTGCAGAACTTCGTTGAAGTATTGGTCGAATTCGTCGATGGCAGCGTGAAAGACAGCTTCCATGGCCGTAGCCCGGTGATTGCACCGCTGGCACTGACCATCTTCGTCTGGGTGTTCCTGATGAACGCCGTCGACCTGATTCCGGTGGACTGGATTCCTCAGTTGGCCATGGCGATCTCCGGCGACCCGCACATTCCATTCCGCGCCGTATCCACCACTGACCCGAACGCCACACTGGGCATGGCTCTGTCGGTATTCGCGCTGATCATTTTCTACAGCATCAAGGTCAAGGGCATCGGCGGCTTCATCGGCGAACTGACCCTGCACCCGTTCGGCAGCAAGAACATCTTCGTTCAAGCCCTGCTGATCCCGGTGAACTTCCTGCTGGAATTCGTCACCCTGATCGCCAAGCCGATTTCCCTGGCTCTGCGACTGTTCGGCAACATGTATGCCGGCGAGCTGGTGTTCATTCTGATCGCTGTGATGTTCGGCAGCGGTCTGCTCTGGCTTAGCGGCCTGGGCGTAGTTCTGCAGTGGGCGTGGGCTGTGTTCCACATCCTGATCATTACCCTGCAGGCCTTCATCTTCATGATGCTGACCATCGTCTACCTGTCGATGGCGCACGAAGAGAACCATTAAGACCAGTCTCGACTAGTCTGATGTCCTTCCCGGTCAAACGGGAAGGTGGCCCAACAGGGCTATGAAACGATTTGTTTTACCGCTTTAAAATCTAAAAAACCTAAACCATACGACGTAAAAGTCGGGAGGAAAGATGGAAACTGTAGTTGGTCTAACCGCTATCGCTGTTGCACTGTTGATCGGCCTGGGCGCCCTGGGTACTGCCATTGGTTTCGGCCTGCTGGGCGGCAAATTCCTGGAAGGCGCAGCGCGTCAGCCAGAAATGGTCCCAATGCTGCAAGTTAAAATGTTCATCGTCGCCGGCCTGCTCGACGCCGTGACCATGATCGGCGTTGGTATCGCACTGTTCTTCACCTTCGCGAACCCCTTCGTTGGTCAACTCGCTGGCTAATCACTCGACTTTTCGAGTGATTGGGGTGATGGACAACGAATGAGCGAGGTGTTGGCGTGAACATTAATGCAACCCTGATTGGCCAATCCGTTGCGTTCTTCATTTTTGTAGTGTTTTGCATGAAGTTCGTGTGGCCTCCGGTCATCGCGGCTTTGCACGAACGTCAGAAGAAGATCGCGGATGGTTTGGACGCTGCCAGCCGTGCAGCTCGCGACCTGGAGTTGGCCCACGAGAAAGTGGGTCAGCAACTGCGCGAAGCTAAAGCACAGGCAGCCGAGATCATTGAGCAAGCCAAGAAACGCGGTAACCAGATCGTCGAAGAGGCTGTTGAAAAAGCCCGCGTCGAAGCTGACCGTGTGAAGGCTTCGGCTCATGCCGAGATCGAACAGGAACTGAACGGTGTCAAAGACGCGCTGCGTGCCCAACTGGGTGCTCTGGCCGTTGGCGGTGCTGAGAAGATCCTCGGTGCCACAATCGATCAAAACGCGCACGCGGAGCTGGTTAACAAACTGGCTGCTGAAATTTAAGCGAGGGCGATCATGGCAGAACTGACCACGTTGGCCCGACCTTACGCTAAGGCAGCCTTCGAGCACGCCCAGGCCCACCAGCAGCTGGCCTCTTGGTCAGCCATGCTCGGCCTGGCTGCAGCAGTGTCGCAAGACGACACCATGCAGCGCGTGCTCAAGGCCCCGCGCCTGACGAGCGCAGACAAGGCCGCCACTTTTATTGAAGTGTGCGGCGACAAGTTTGATGTGAAGGTGCAGAACTTCATCCACGTCATTGCCGAAAACGACCGTCTCCCGCTATTGCCGGAGATCGCCGCTCTGTTCGACCTGTACAAGGCCGAAGCAGAGAAATCGGTAGACGTTGAAGTGACCAGTGCTTTCGCATTGAACCAAGAACAGCAAGACAAACTCGCCAAGGTTCTCAGTGCACGACTCAATCGGGAAGTGCGCCTGCAAGCTTCGGAGGACGCATCGCTTATTGGTGGTGTTGTTATCCGTGCCGGCGACCTGGTTATCGATGGCTCGATTCGCGGCAAAATCGCGAAACTTGCCGAAGCATTGAAATCTTGAGTTTGAAGGGGCAGCAGAGCAATGCAGCAACTCAATCCTTCCGAAATAAGTGAAATTATCAAGGGCCGCATCGACAAGCTCGATGTGACCTCCCAAGCCCGTAACGAAGGCACTGTCGTCAGCGTATCTGACGGCATCGTGCGGATTCACGGTCTGGCCGACGTAATGTACGGCGAGATGATCGAGTTTCCGGGCGGCGTCTACGGTATGGCCCTCAACCTGGAGCAAGACTCCGTAGGTGCCGTTGTATTGGGCGCGTACACCAGTCTGGCTGAAGGCATGAGCGCCAAGTGCACAGGCCGCATCCTGGAAGTTCCGGTTGGTAAGGAACTGCTGGGTCGCGTAGTCGACGCACTGGGTAACCCTGTTGACGGTAAAGGTCCACTGGGCAACACCGAGACCGACGCGGTCGAGAAAGTTGCTCCAGGCGTGATCTGGCGTAAGTCGGTAGACCAGCCTGTACAGACTGGCTACAAGGCTGTCGATGCCATGATCCCAGTCGGCCGTGGCCAGCGTGAGCTGATCATCGGTGACCGTCAGATCGGTAAAACCGCTCTGGCGATCGACGCGATCATCAACCAGAAAGACAGCGGCATTTTCTGCGTCTACGTAGCCATCGGTCAGAAGCAATCGACCATCGCCAACGTGGTTCGCAAGCTGGAAGAAAACGGCGCCCTGGCCAACACGATCATCGTGGCTGCCAGTGCTTCGGAATCTCCTGCGCTGCAATTCCTGGCACCGTACTCCGGCTGCACCATGGGTGAATTCTTCCGCGACCGCGGTGAAGACGCGCTGATCGTTTATGACGATCTGTCCAAGCAAGCAGTGGCTTATCGCCAGATTTCCCTGCTGCTGCGCCGTCCACCAGGCCGTGAAGCTTACCCAGGCGACGTGTTCTATCTCCACTCCCGTCTGCTGGAGCGCGCATCCCGCGTTTCCGAAGAGTACGTAGAGAAGTTCACCAACGGCGCAGTGACCGGCAAAACCGGTTCCCTGACCGCACTGCCGATCATCGAAACCCAGGCTGGCGACGTTTCCGCGTTCGTTCCGACCAACGTGATTTCCATCACCGACGGTCAGATCTTCCTGGAATCGGCCATGTTCAACTCGGGCATCCGCCCTGCAGTGAACGCCGGTGTTTCGGTATCCCGTGTGGGTGGTGCCGCTCAGACCAAGATCATCAAGAAGCTCTCCGGTGGTATCCGTACCGCTCTGGCTCAGTATCGTGAACTGGCGGCATTCGCCCAGTTCGCTTCTGACCTGGACGAAGCGACCCGTAAGCAACTTGAGCATGGTCAGCGCGTTACCGAGCTGATGAAGCAGAAGCAATACGCCCCAATGTCGATCGCTGACATGGCGTTGTCGCTGTATGCCGCTGAGCGTGGGTTCCTGACCGACGTTGAAATCGCCAAGGTCGGCAGCTTTGAACAAGCGCTGATTGCTTACTTCAACCGCGATCACGCCGAATTGATGGCGAAGATCAACGTGAAGGGTGACTTCAATGACGATATCGACGCTGGCATGAAAGCCGGTATCGAGAAGTTCAAGGCCACCCAAACCTGGTAAGCCGCAGCGGGAGCCGCAAGGCTCCCGCTTGCTAACCTGATAGGTGTTACATGGCAGGCGCAAAAGAGATTCGCAGTAAGATTGCGAGCATCAAAAGCACGCAAAAAATTACCAGCGCCATGGAAAAAGTGGCGGTCAGCAAAATGCGCAAGGCACAAATGCGCATGGCTGCTAGCCGTCCTTATGCGGAGCGTATCCGCCAGGTAATTGGGCATCTGGCCAACGCCAACCCGGAATACCGCCACCCGTTCATGATCGACCGCGCCGTCAAGCGTGTGGGTTATGTGGTAGTGAGCAGTGACCGTGGTTTGTGCGGTGGTCTGAATACCAACCTGTTCAAGGCCCTGGTCAAGGACATGGCGGTAAACCGCGAAAACGGCGTCGAGATTGATCTGTGTGTTGTTGGTAGCAAGGGTGCGGCCTTTTTCCGCAACTTCGGCGGTAACGTCGTTGCAGCTATCAGCCACCTGGGTGAAGAGCCGTCGATCAATGATTTGATCGGCAGTGTGAAGGTGATGCTGGATGCTTACCTGGAAGGCCGTATTGATCGCCTCTCCGTGGTATCCAACAAGTTCATCAACACCATGACCCAGCAGCCAACCGTGGAGCAATTGATTCCACTGGTGGCGACTCCGGATCAGGAACTCAAGCACCACTGGGACTACCTCTACGAACCAGACGCCAAAGAGCTGCTTGACGGCTTGATGGTGCGCTACGTGGAGTCGCAGGTGTACCAGGCGGTGGTCGAGAACAACGCAGCTGAACAAGCGGCGCGGATGATCGCGATGAAAAACGCTACCGATAACGCCGGTGATCTGATCAGCGATTTGCAGCTGATCTACAACAAGGCGCGTCAGGCTGCGATCACCCAAGAGATCTCGGAAATCGTCGGCGGCGCTGCCGCGGTTTAACGGTTCAAATATTCAGAGGATCCAGCTATGAGTAGCGGACGTATCGTTCAAATCATCGGCGCCGTTATCGACGTGGAATTTCCACGCGACAGCGTACCGAGCATCTATAACGCGCTGAAAGTACAAGGCGCGGAAACTACCCTGGAAGTTCAGCAGCAGCTGGGCGACGGCGTAGTTCGTACCATTGCGATGGGTTCCACCGAAGGCTTGAAGCGCGGTCTGGACGTTGTCGACACTGGCGCTGCCATCTCCGTACCGGTCGGTAAAGCGACCCTGGGTCGGATCATGGACGTACTGGGCAACCCGATCGACGAAGCTGGCCCGATTGCCACCGAAGAGCGCTGGGGCATTCACCGCGCAGCACCTTCGTTCGCAGAACAAGCGGGCGGCAACGACCTGCTGGAAACCGGCATCAAGGTTATCGACCTGGTTTGCCCGTTCGCCAAAGGCGGTAAAGTCGGTCTGTTCGGTGGTGCCGGTGTAGGCAAGACCGTAAACATGATGGAACTGATCCGTAACATCGCCATCGAGCACAGCGGTTATTCCGTGTTCGCAGGTGTGGGTGAGCGTACTCGTGAGGGTAACGACTTCTACCACGAGATGAAGGACTCCAACGTTCTGGACAAAGTGGCACTGGTTTACGGTCAGATGAACGAGCCGCCGGGAAACCGTCTGCGCGTAGCCCTGACTGGCCTGACCATGGCCGAGAAGTTCCGTGACGAAGGTAACGACGTTCTGCTGTTCGTCGACAACATCTACCGTTACACCCTGGCCGGTACTGAAGTATCCGCACTGCTGGGCCGTATGCCTTCTGCAGTAGGTTACCAGCCGACCCTGGCTGAAGAGATGGGCGTTCTGCAAGAACGTATCACTTCGACCAAGGAAGGTTCGATCACCTCGATCCAGGCGGTATACGTACCTGCGGATGACTTGACCGACCCGTCGCCAGCCACCACCTTCGCCCACTTGGACGCCACCGTCGTTCTGTCCCGTGACATCGCTTCCCTGGGTATCTACCCAGCGGTCGATCCACTCGACTCGACTTCGCGCCAGCTGGACCCGAACGTGATCGGCCAGGAGCACTACGACACCGCTCGCGGCGTTCAGTACGTGCTGCAGCGTTACAAAGAACTGAAGGACATCATTGCGATCCTGGGTATGGACGAGCTGTCGGAAGCCGACAAGCAGTTGGTAAACCGTGCTCGTAAGATCCAGCGTTTCTTGTCGCAGCCGTTCTTCGTGGCTGAAGTCTTCACCGGTGCCTCGGGTAAATACGTTTCCCTGAAAGACACCATTGCTGGCTTCAAAGGCATCCTCAACGGTGACTACGACCACCTGCCAGAACAAGCGTTCTACATGGTCGGCGGCATCGAAGAAGCGATCGAGAAAGCCAAGAAACTGTAATCCTGGCGCCCGGAAACGGGCGCTCATCAGGTTGAGGCAATCAGATGGCTATGACAGTCCATTGCGATATCGTCAGCGCGGAAGGGGAAATTTTCTCCGGTCTGGTCGAGTTTGTAACAGCGCACGGTGACCTGGGTGATCTTGGTATCGCCATGGGTCACGCCCCGCTGATCACAAGCTTGAAGCCAGGTCCGATCACTCTGACCAAGCAAGGCGGGGAACGTGAGGTGTTTTACATCTCCGGTGGTTTCCTCGAGGTTCAGCCGAACATGGTCAAGGTACTTGCCGACACCGTGCAACGTGCTGGCGACCTGGATGAAGCCTCCGCTCAGGAAGCCGTCAAGGCTGCCGAGAAGGCGCTGAACGAAAAAGGCGCAGACTTCGACTACAGCGCTGCTGCAGTCCGTCTGGCCGAGGCCGCAGCCCAGCTGCGTACTCTCCAGCAGATCCGCAAGAAGTAAGCGGCCACGCCGTTTTGCTTGATGCGTGATTGATTAAAAAGGGTAGCCTCGGCTACCCTTTTTCTTTTTTTGCAAAACACTTCTTTGGTCTGAACCCGGACCGCCCAGGATTGGTAGCCATTCATGTCTCTTGAAATCGTCATTCTCGCCGCAGGCCAGGGCACCCGCATGCGTTCAGCCCTGCCCAAGGTACTGCATCCGGTCGCGGGCAACTCCATGCTGGGCCATGTTATCCACAGCGCCCGCCAATTGGACCCACAACGTATTCATGTGGTGATTGGCCACGGTGCCGATGTGGTACGGGAACGCCTTGCCGCGGACGATTTGAATTTCGTATTGCAAGACAAGCAACTGGGCACCGGCCACGCGACCGCGCAGGCTGTGCCTTTCATCACCGCGGACACGGTATTGATCCTCTACGGCGATGTCCCGCTGATTGAAGTGGAAACCTTGCAACGCCTGCTCAAGCAAGTGGTGCCTGGCCAGATGGGCCTGCTGACCGTTGAGCTGGATGACCCTACGGGCTACGGCCGCATTGTGCGCAACGCCGACGGCAAGGTGGCTGCCATCGTTGAACACAAGGATGCCAGCGAAGCCCAGCGCGCGATTACTGAAGGCAATACCGGCATTCTCGCCGTGCCTGCCAACAAGCTCGCCGACTGGATGAGCCGCCTGTCCAACAACAATGCCCAAGGCGAGTATTACCTCACAGACGTCATCGAGATGGCCGTCAGCGATGGCCTGCTGGTCGCCACCGAGCAGCCCCATCATCCGATGGAAGTGCAGGGCGCCAACGACCGCAAACAACTGGCAGAGCTGGAACGTCACTATCAACTGCGCGAAGGCCTGCGCCTGATGACCCAGGGCGTGACCCTGCGAGACCCGGCGCGTTTCGATGTACGTGGCGAAGTCACGGTGGGCCGCGACGTCTTGATCGATATCAATGTGATCCTCGAAGGCCGCGTGATCATTGAAGACGGTGTGGTCATCGGCCCGAACTGCGTGATCAAGGACAGTACCTTGCGCGAAGGCGTGGTGGTCAAGGCCAACAGCCATATCGACGGTGCCGTGATGGGCGAGGGCAGCGATGCCGGGCCGTTTGCGCGCTTGCGTCCGGGTAGCGAGTTGGGGGCCAAGGCGCATGTGGGTAACTTTGTCGAACTGAAAAACGCTCACCTCGGCGAAGGCGCCAAAGTCGGCCACCTGACTTATCTGGGCGATGCCGTCATCGGCGCACGCACCAACATCGGCGCTGGCACCATCACCTGCAACTATGACGGTGCCAATAAGTACCAGACCACCATTGGTGAAGACGTGTTCATCGGCTCCAATAACTCGCTGGTTGCTCCCGTGACCATCGGCGATGGTTCCAACACCGCAGCGGGCTCGACCATCAACCAGGATGTGGATAAGTCCCAACTGGCCGTTGCCCGCGCTCGCCAACGCAACATCGACGGCTGGAAACGCCCGGTCAAAATCAAAAAGAGCTGAGTTATCCACAACTTGATAGGTTGAGACTCACTCCTGTGGGAGCTGGCTTGCCTGCGATAGCGGTCTGACATTCATCATGATGTCGCCTGACACGCAGCTATCGCAGGCAAGCCAGCTCCCACATTTGTTTAGTGGCATGTCCGAAAGCTCTACAAAATGCCTTCCGCCTCTTGACGATCTTTCGCCAATAGGTTTTGATTGCCTTCGTTATCTTTCGAAACGAAACTTATCACTACCATGTCGAAACGAAACACCCCCCAGCGACGCCACAATATCCTCACCTTGCTCGATGAGCAGGGCGAAGTCAGCGTGGACGAGTTGGCCAAACATTTCGAAACTTCGGAAGTGACCATCCGCAAGGACCTTGCTGCCCTCGAAAGTAACGGCTTGCTCCTGCGTCGCTACGGCGGTGCAATCACTATGCCCCAAGAGCTGGTGGGCGACGCTGCCCAGCCCATCTCGGCCTACAAGCGCGCCATCGCCCGTGCGGCCGTGAAGCGTTTGCGTGAACATGCGCGCATCATCATCGACAGCGGCAGCACTACCGCCGCGATGATCCCCGAACTGGGCCATCAGCCGGGCCTGGTGGTGATGACCAACTCCCTGAACGTGGCCCGCGCCTTGAGCGAATTGGAACACGAGCCGGTGCTGTTGATGACCGGGGGTACCTGGGACCCACATTCGGATTCGTTCCAGGGCCAGGTCGCTGAGCAGGTGCTGCGTTCCTATGACTTTGACCAGCTGTTCATCGGTGCCGATGGCATCGACCTGCAGCGCGGTACCACTACCTTCAACGAACTGCTGGGCTTGAGCCGTGTGATGGCCGAGGTCGCCCGTGAAGTGGTGGTGATGGTCGAATCCGACAAGATCGGCCGCAAGATTCCCAACCTGGAACTGCCCTGGAGCAGCGTCCATACCCTTATTACCGATGATCGCCTGCCGCTCGAGGCCCGCGACCAGATCCAAGCCCGCGGCATTACGCTGATATGCGCGGCAATCATCTAGGAGAAGCACCATGTGTGGAATTGTTGGCGCAGTCGCCGAACGTAACGTTACTGCCATCCTGATCGAAGGCCTCAAGCGCCTCGAATACCGCGGTTACGATAGCGCCGGTGTGGCCGTCTTCACCAACGCCGGCAAGCTGGAGCGCATGCGCCGCCCGGGCAAGGTCAGCGAACTGGACCAAGCCCTGGCCGGTGAGCCGCTAGTAGGTCGCCTGGGCATTGCCCACACCCGTTGGGCCACCCACGGTGCACCGTGCGAGCGTAACGCTCACCCGCACTTCTCCGGCGACCTGGCCGTGGTGCACAACGGCATTATCGAAAACCATGAAGTGCTGCGTGAACAACTCAAGGGCCTGGGCTACGTCTTCACCTCGGACACCGACACCGAAGTGATCGCCCACCTGCTCAACCACAAGCTCAAGGATCACAGCGATCTGACCACCGCCCTCAAGGCCACGGTCAAGGAACTGCATGGCGCCTACGGCCTGGCCGTGATCAGCGCCAGCCAGCCTGACCGCCTGGTTGCCGCACGCAGTGGCAGCCCATTGGTGATCGGCCTGGGCCTGGGCGAGAACTTCCTTGCCTCTGACCAACTGGCCCTGCGCCAAGTGACCGACCGTTTCATGTACCTGGAAGAAGGCGACATTGCCGACATCCGCCGTGAAAGCGTGCAGATCTGGGATGTGAATGGTCAGTCCGTCGAGCGCGAAGCCGTGCAATACCGCGATGGCGCCGAAGCCGCCGACAAAGGCGAGTTCCGCCACTTCATGCTCAAGGAAATCCACGAGCAGCCATCCGTGGTACAGCGCACCCTGGAAGGTCGCCTGAGCCAGAACCAAGTATTGGTGAACGCTTTCGGCCCGCAAGCCGCCGAACTGTTCGCCAAAGTGCGCAACGTGCAGATCGTCGCCTGTGGCACCAGCTACCACGCCGGTATGGTGGCGCGTTACTGGTTGGAAGAACTGGCCGGCATCCCGTGCCAGGTCGAAGTCGCCAGCGAGTTCCGCTACCGCAAGGTGGTGGTGCAGCCCGACACCCTGTTCGTGACCATTTCCCAGTCTGGTGAAACCGCCGATACCCTGGCTGCCTTGCGCAACGCCAAGGAGCTGGGCTTCCTCGGCAGTCTGGCGATCTGCAACGTCAGCATCAGCTCCCTGGTGCGTGAATCCGACCTGACCCTGCTGACCCAGGCCGGTCGCGAAATCGGCGTGGCCTCCACCAAAGCCTTCACCACCCAACTGGTGGGCCTGTTGCTGCTGACCCTGTCCTTGGGCCAGGTGCGCGGCACCCTCGCCGAAGGTGTTGAAGCCACCCTGGTAGAAGAGCTGCGCCGCCTGCCAACTCGCTTGGGCGAAGCCCTGGCCATGGACAGCACTGTGGAAAAAGTCGCCGAGCTGTTTGCCGACAAGAACCACACCCTGTTCCTCGGCCGTGGCGCGCAGTACCCGGTGGCGATGGAAGGCTCGCTGAAACTCAAGGAGATCTCGTACATCCACGCCGAAGCCTACCCGGCCGGCGAGCTGAAGCACGGCCCATTGGCCCTGGTGGACGACGACATGCCAGTGGTTACCGTGGCGCCGAACAACGAACTGCTGGAGAAGCTCAAATCCAACCTGCAGGAAGTACGCGCCCGTGGCGGCCAACTGATCGTTTTCGCAGATGAAAAAGCCGGCATGACCAACGGTGAAGGCACCCACGTCATCAACATGCCGCATATCCACGACACGCTGTCGCCGATCCTCTACACCATCCCGCTGCAGTTGCTGTCGTACTACGTCGCCGTGCTCAAAGGCACCGACGTTGACCAGCCGCGTAATCTGGCGAAGTCGGTGACGGTGGAATAAGCCTTACTGACGTACCCAATAGGGGCTGTTTTAAACAGCCCCTTTTTTTCGTTCTGGATTCGCTCAATTCAAGGATGCGTATTGATGCAAAGCCCTTCTGCTACCGTCCACGCACGTCTGGACAATCGTCGGTTTGTGGTCGCGAATAACGCGCAAGGCTTGTCCGGTACCGGCACCGTGTTTCATTACAAAGTCGAAGACGGGGTGATTTCGAGCATTTATCAGGGTGGCCGAATTCGCCTGGGAACGCAGGTCGGGCGGGTGACCGGCCCAGATACTATCGAGCTGCTTTATCAGTGCGTCACCCTGGACGGGGAGCTGCTCGCAGGGTGGTCACGAGGCACGGTAGGTGTTGATCACGCAGGGCGCACTACCCTGAGTTTCGTTTGGGGCTGGCTATCGGGTGCGACCGGAGGCGGAGAGTCTAGCTATATCGAGATCACTGGCTAGAGGCATTGAAAGCACCATAAAACCTACAGGTAGGCGCATATCCCCTGTGGGAGCGGGCTTGCCCGCGAAGGCGGCGTGTCAGTCGCTGCATCTGTTACTGCACTACCGCTTTCGCAGGCAAGCCAGCTGCCACATTTTGATCTCCATCGGGTTTGAGAAAGGGGTGGGTCAGGTCCACCAGTAGCGCACGAGATGAAAGAAGATCGGCGCCGCAAAGCACACCGAATCCAGCCGATCCAACATCCCGCCGTGTCCTTCGATCATGTGCCCCCAGTCCTTCACACCGCGGTCACGCTTGATCGCCGACATCACAATCCCTCCCGCAAACCCCAGCAAGTTGATCAGCAGCGCGATCAGAAACGACTGCCAGGGATTGAACGGTGTGGTCCACCACAGCGCCGCGCCGATCAAGGAGGACAGCAGAATTCCGCCCACAAACCCTTCCACGGTTTTCGATGGCGACAGGTTGGGCGCGATCTTGCGTTTGCCGAACAGCTTGCCGCACACGTACTGCAATACGTCCGACAGTTGCACCACGATCACTAGGTAGGCGATCAGCAGCAGGTTACGGCCTTCGTAGCCCGGTATGTCCAAGGTCAGTAGTGCCGGGACGAAAGACACGCAGAACACCGCGATCATCAGCCCCCATTGCACCTTCGATGCCCGTTCCAGAAAGTGCGTACTGTCGCCGCCCAGGGAGGCGAGGATCGGCAGCAGCAGGAACACGTACACCGGGATGAAGATCGAGAACAGCCCGTACCAGTCGGCGTAGATCAGCAGGTATTGCAGCGGCAGGGCCAGGTAGAACGCGGCCACCAGGGCCGGGTAGTCGCTGCGTCGGGTGGGCGTGAGGGTGAGGAACTCGCGCAGGGCGTAGAACGACACCGCGTAGAACAGCAGGATCACCGCGCCGGTGCCGAGCCAGAACGCGATGCCGATCACCACCACCATCACCCACCAGGCGTTGATGCGGGCGTTGAGGTTGTCGATCACGGCATTCGGGCTGCCACGGGTGCGCAGCTTGAGGATCAGGCCGATCAGCGAGGCGATGACCAGGATCGCGCCGATGCCGCCAAATAACATCAGGGTTTGGCTATCCATCTCAGGAATGCTCCGGGGCAAGGGCGAGCAGGGCGTCGCGGCTGCGGGCAAGGAAGTCGGCTTTGTCTTCGCCTTCTTCCAGTTGCAGGGGGGCACCGAAGCTGGTGGTGCATAACAAGGGCAGTGGCAATACGCGGCCCTTGGGCATAACCCGGTTCAGGTTGGCTATCCACACCGGGACCAGCTCGGCCTGTGGGTAACTCTTTGCCAGGTGGTACAAACCGCTTTTGAACGGCAGCAAGCCATCCTCCAGATTGCGCGTGCCTTCGGGAAAAATGATCAGCGAATCGCCGCCCTCCAACGCCGCAAGCATGGGCTGCAATGGGTTGTCCACAGGGTCCTTGCGCTCACGGTCGATCAGCACGCCATTGAACACTCGATTGATGATGTAGCGGCGCAGCGCACTCTTGTTCCAGTAATCACTGCCAGCCACCGGGCGTGTGAATTTGCGCAGGTTCTGCGGCAGTGATGCCCACACCAGGACGAAGTCGCCGTGGCTGCTGTGGTTGGCGAAGTAGATCCGCTGCACCGGGACCGGCGCGCACCCCAGCCACAGGCTGCGGGCGCCAGTGACGGTGCGGGCCATGGAAGTAATCAGCGTGGCGACCACGGGTTCGAACATGGGAATTCCTTATCCGGCGAAAGGTAGCCAAGGGCTGGCGAGAATGACGCCCAGGGTCAACAGCGCTTGCGCGCCCAGCAGCCAGGCTTGTTTACGCAGCAGTTTGAGGGCGCCGCGACTGCGTTCAGTCCATGGCCGACCGGCTCGCTTGGGCGATTGTAGGCCAAGGGTTTGCAGGGCCTGGTCCAGGTCTGGCGTGCGGGTGGTGTCGCGAGCGAGCAGGGCGAACAGGTCGGCGTCAAAGGCCACCCGCAGCGCCCAATACTTTTGCAGCAGGCCCAGCACGATCATCCACAGGGCCAACAGCAGACAAATGGTGGAAATGCTGGCCAACAGCAGCTGGGCGAGGCCAAACAGCACGCCTAGCAGCGTCAGGCCTGTGGATAACTGATCCAGGGAGCGGCCGCGGCGCAACAGGCTGGCGACGACCTGGAGTTCCATATCAGCAGGCATTTGGCAAACCCTCCAATGCTTGACGGTGTTCGGGGTGCAGGACCACATCGGCCCGCGCTGTACGAATAATAGCCAGCGCTTGCTCAACCGTGGTGGCTCGCCCCGTGTTCAACAGCCAGGCGGCGACGGCGGTGGCGCTGCGTGAGTAACCGAGGGCACAGCACACCAACAGGGGGCCGCTCGCTTGCAGGCGTTCAATGGTGTGGGCCGCTTTCAAGCATTCGTCGGGGGTTGGGGCGATCAGGTCCAGCACGGGCACGCAGGCGTAAGCACGGCCCTGTGGATTAATCGGCAGTTCGGCGCATAAGTCGACAATGGCCTTGAATGAACCCAGCTCGCGGGTGGCAGGAATACGCCCGAGCCAGACGTTATCCACAATCGGATCGGCCTGAGGATGTTTGCGCGTCCACAGCCGCGAATTGATCCAGGCGCCCGCCAGATAAGGTGCATATAACCAGCGTGCCGCAGGCGTAAGGTGGCCATCCTCACGTTTTTGAAAGCCCCACGCGCCGAGTACGAGGTAGTTGGCCGTGATCAACCCCAGAGAAACTGCAGGCCATAGCAGCCACAGGCAAGCGCCACCGCATAAGCAGGCCAGCACTGTCAGTATCACTGCGCCCAGCCCATAGCGTATCCCTAGCCGCCATCGTTGGTTATCCCGCGTCAGCCGTGCATTCAGCAAGGGGCTCGGGTGCTCCATCGGCCATAACCACACGCACAACCACCCCGCGAGGGCGCCTGTGGGTAAGTCGATAAAGTGATGTTGATAAGTGGTCAGCACCGAAACCCCGATTAGCGCGAACCAGCCGTGCACCACCCAACGCCAGAATCCTTGAGTATGCCGTTGGTACATCACCCACAGGATCACCAGCAGCGCGATATGCAGCGAAGGCGCCTGGTTGAAGGGCTTGTCAAAACCGGCCAGCACCGCAAACAACCAACCGAACACACCGTCCAGTTCCGGCCGCTCAAACGTGAAGCGCAGAGGCCAGAGCAGGAAGCAACTCACGGCAATCACCTGCGCACTCAGCAGGCGCAGTGCATGTTGTTTGAGCTCATGACACGTGTTGGGTAGCAGCAACGAGAAGCCGTAAAGCAGGTCGATGGACCAGTAGGGCACGATTGTCCATGCCCAGAACGGCATGTGTGTTTCCCAGCCGAACACCAGGGTGCCGACGTCGCTGCGCTGGCTGGTGAGCCAGGTGGCAAAGCCATAGGTGCTGAAAAACAGCGGCGCCAACAGCAGCAGCCAAAGCACCGCAGGTTTCAATAAACCGGTTTCGCGCATGTTCAGATCTTCTGTGCCAGGGACACGGTGAAAATGCCCCACTCATCCACGCGCTGGGTGATCTTGCGAAAGCCCGCCGCTTCGACGAGTTGGTCCATTTCCGCCTGGCTGCGCCGGCGCATCACCCAAGCCTGGCCCTCACGATGGCTGGTAAGCGCACGGGCAATCAGCTCCAACTGCGGGTGCCACGGTTGGCCGGTGTAGACCAGGTAACCACCTGGCTCCACGGCTTCGGCCAGGCCCGCCAGCGAGCCGCCGACCATGGCGTTATCGGCGAACAATTCGTACAGGCCGGACACCACGGCCAGTGTTGGCTTGGGGTCCAGGGCGGCCAGGTCGGCGCGGTCGAACGCGTCGCCTTTGACGAACTGAGCGATGTCCCCCAAACCCTTTTCGCGAATCAGCGCGCCACCGTCGCGCACATTGATATCGCTGTAGTCGCGCAGCAGGATCGACTCCGGCAACGGCGAGACGCCCTGCAAAGCTTCAAGAATGTAACGGCCGTGGCCGGCGGCGATATCGACGATACGCACTTCGCGGTGATCATCACGCAGCTTGGCCATGGCCAGGCGCAGCAGTTCCTCGACATTAAGCTTGCGCTGGCGAATACCGCGCCAGCCGATGGAATTGAGGTAGTTGGTATCGATCATCCGCCCCAGCCCGCCCTTGCCGGTAGGCTTATTGCGATACACGTAGTCCAGGGTGCTGCCGGAATCGAAGCCGGTGTCGAAGCCCAGCTTCACCCCATCCGACAGGTTCTTGCCCAAGCCCATGCTGGCGCGGGTCATGCGCCAGTACAGGTCGCGCAATGAATTGCGTGGCAACGGCGCGGCGAGGGATTCGGATTCGGCGCACGTGGCGCCAAGTTTGTCTGCATCCAGTAAAGAAGCGCGGTCCAGCAGGTGGGCGAAGTTCTGCAAGATAAAGCGCTTGGCGCTGGTCACCGCCACGGCGCGATCACGTTCGCCGAGGGTGTCGTGAAAAAAGCCGGGGAGGATATGCAGCTCTTTTTTAAGGCTGCCGAGGCGGTCGAAGAACTGCTGCTGGGGTTTACGGTGCACCACAAAGTCGGAGCCCGAAATAAGCAGTTGGGTCGGCACCTGGATCGCCTGGGCGTCGGCGACAACCCGGTCGGCCGCTTCGTAAAGGCCCAGCAGCACATTCACCGAAATGGCCTTGGTGATCAGTGGATCGCTGTCGTAGGACGCCACGCGTTCGGGGTCATGGCTGAGGAACTTGGCCTTGACGTAGCTGTTGACGAAAAAGTTGCCACGAAACTTGCGCATCAGTGCCAGGCCGGGGCGGGCGAAGGGCACGTACAGCTTGACCTTGAAGGCTGGCGAGGCGAGCACCAGCGCGCGGATTTTTGGCGCGTAATCATGAACCCAGGTGGCCGCGATCACCGCGCCGACGCTTTGGGCGATGACGGCGATGTCTTCCTCCTCGATGCCGTAGGTGGCATTGATGTGGTCACAGAAAGTCTGCACATCGCGGGCGCTGGTGGCAAAGCTGGGGCTGTCGCCGCGCTCGCCTGGGGATTGGCCGTGGCCACGGGCGTCCCAGGCGAAGAAGTCGAATTCAGGCAGGCCCAGTTCATCCACCAGGTGGGCAATACGCCCCGAGTGCTCATGGCCGCGATGGAACAACAGGATCGCCTTGCGCGGCCCGACACCTGCCGTGGCCGGCCAGTGCCGGTAGAAAAGCTCGACGCCATCATGGGTACTGAAGGTGTGCTCTTGCTGTTCGCGCATCGCAAAATCCTTATGCAGAAGGGGGAGTTTGTTGCTGTTCTTTGAGGCCCTGACGTACCCGGTTGACCAAGGTATAGGCGAGCAGGGCGGCGACCAGCCACATCACCGCCTCCACCCAACCGGCGCCGAGCCATCCCAGCGCCACACCCGTGGCCAGCACCCCGAGTACGAACGCCCGATCACTCTTGCCCATGGGCCCGTCATAACGGCGCGACGCGCCCACCATCGGCCCCAGCACTCCGGCGTATTCGCTGAATACCGCAAGCAGCGTCACCAGCAGCACCGGCGCCAGGCTCACATCGGGGATCAATGCAAAGGGCAGGATCAGCGCACTGTCGGCGATCACATCGCACAATTCATTGAGGTAAGCACCGAGGCGCGACTGTTGGCCGAATTCCCGGGCCAGCATGCCATCGATGGCATTGAGCGCCATGCGCACAATCATCCACAGCGGGATCAGTGCAAACAGCCAGAGGTGTTGGGCAAAGCCCGCGATCAACAGCCCCACCAGCAGGGAAACAACCCCGGCCAGCACGGTGATCTGGTTGGCGGTGGTGCCGTTGTCATAAAGGCGCTGCACGAGAGGCCGCAGCAGGTTTTGAAAACGCGGCTTGAGTTGGTAGATGGAAATCATGGGGGGGCGCTTCCTTGTCCGTGAACCCGCGAAAAACTGTCTGAAGTGTGCCGACTAATCGCAGCCGACACCAGTGATGGCTCGTGTTTATAGGGGATTAGTCACGCTCTTGAGCATAATCAATCACCGCTTGTGGGAGCGTCCTATGGGGCCTCAACAGCAGGTGATCGAGTTCGTGTCTATAGTTACATCTCTACACACGCAGAGGGTCGCAAATGTCTTCGACTTTGCACCGACAGACACCGACTCTGAGGGTGACAGACGCGCGTAGGTTGCAAGTAGCGGTCGTTGCGTATCACCGACAGACATTAGACGAGGCACTGCAGGCACGTACCGAAAGGTATTCGCGCGATGTCCTTGGTCGAGTGCATGCACAATGGGACACGCGATTGTGGGCAACGGGTGGTGAAACAGGGGAGCCCAACCAAGTTATGACCCATAGTCTGTCGGGCCAGCTGTTGCGTGTTGAAAGCGTAGATGCGGGCTGGCGTGTCAACCTTGTGGGCGACGCAGCTCAAACGCTGCATAGTTGGGATGGGCGGGGTACTGTCCGGCGGGTGTGCTATGACTCCCAAATACGTCAGGTTAGTGTGAGCGAAGAGTCAGCGACCACTCTCCAGACCTTCGTCGAGCGGCTGACGTACGGATCATCGACTGAAATGGGCAATCGTTGCGGTCGGCTGGTTCGGCATGACGATGGGGTCGGCAGCCAGGTTTTTGTCGATTACGGTTTGCTGGGGCACGTTGCAGGCCAGACTCAACAGTTTCTCAAGGCATTGGTACCCGCGGATTGGCCTGAGTCTTTGGATGAGCGCGACGCGTTATTGGAGACAGATCACCAAGGCGCGGCAATGCGGTATCTCACGCAATGGCATCACGATGCGTTGAATCAGTTGCTCCGCCAAACCGATGCGTTGGCGAATGTGCAGAGCCATTGCTACAACGTGGCGGGTGAACTGGTTCAATCCAGTCTGACTGAGGATGGAAAACCGGAGCAATTGCTGCTCAGCGCGGTCCGCTATAACGCTTGTGGTCAAGTCGAATCCCAGCTGGCGGGTAATGGTGTCATTTCCCGGCCCGGCTACGACGCCCGCAGTGGGCGACTATTAAGACTGAACACAATCCGGCAGGATAAAGTACTCCAGGACCTACATTATCAGTGGGACCCCGTGGGTAACCTGCAATGCTTGGAGGACCGGGCACAACCAACCCAATGGTTTGATTCTCAACGAATTGTCCCCGTTAGCACTTATCGCTACGACACGCTTTACCATTTGATTGAGGCCACCGGACGGGAAAGCGTCCTGGCCGGCATTCAGCCTGGCCTGCCCGGTGTTGTACTACCAGGAGGAGGTGACGCGAGTCGGTTGCGTAACTACACGCAGGTTTATACCTATGACCTCGGCGGAAATCTAATCACGCTCAAGCATGGCAGCGAACCCTTGCGCATGATGAAGACAGCCGAGCGTAGTAATCGAAGCATGTACATGGCCGATGAGATGAATCCACCGGATTTAGCCAATGGGTTTGATGCAAACGGCAATTTGTTGATGTTGGACGGCGCGCAGAGGATGACATGGGACGCCCGTAATCAATTGCACCAAGTCACCCAGGTGCTGCGCAAGGCGGGGCCTGCGGATAACGAACGGTATTTCTACCATGGCACTGGGCAGCGTGGACGCAAGGTACGAGTGTGGCAGGCAAAGTCTGTTGAGCATGTGGCCCAGGTCATGTATCTGCCGGGTTTGGAGATACACAGCGATACGGCGACGGGAGAAGTCCTGCATGTCATCAGCGTGGCGTTAGGGCGCAGTCAAGTTCGACGGTTAAACTGGCGAGCGAACGGTCGCAAGAGACTACCTGTCCCACAGTGGCGCTACAACGTTGATGACCATCTGGGCAGCGTTGCGTTGGAACTCGATGAATATGGTGACGTGATCAGTCATGAGGGGTATTACCCCTTCGGTGGTACGGCGTGGTGGGCGGCCAGAAGTCAGACTCATGTTAATGGCAAGACCATCCGTTATTCAGGCCAAGAGCGGGATGCGACCGGATTGTACTATTACGGTTCGCGTTACTATGCGCCATGGCTGATGCGCTGGATCAACCCGGATCCCTCGGGCGAAATCGATGGGCTGAATCTGTATCGAATGGTCCGAAATAATCCGCTCCGGTATCGAGACCACGATGGCAGGGCTCCGGAAGTCGCCGACGACTATTCGGATAATTCCTCCAGTGCCCATGTTCCGGCTTATCGACAGAATCCAGAGACATTCCGGCGTCGTGACGTGGATGCTCACGTCGCCGCCGAGCGCCGGGACGCCGTGGAGAGGAGCATGACTCACCGTATGTATGGCGAGCACCGCGTTGAGTCTACTTACACGTCTGCTTCAATCCCAGGCAGGTATCGGTTCAGAAACGAATTCTTGCCCGGCCGCTGGCGCTTGATGGAAAACTACCGTGCGCCAGTAGAGGGGCCCAATGCTACCGACGTTACCTGGCATCAGTATGAAATGATTTCAAGGCATAACAATTTTTACGGTGTTTTACCGCAAGCCATTGTGCGCTGGAACGTTCAAAACAATGAGGCTCTGCTTGCTACGCAGCAGCAGGAAGGCATGCTGGAGCGGTTTTTGGCCAGTGAGGGCAATGGCCGTTCAACTCAGAGAATCATGACTGCTTTCGGCCTGCGTGCTACGGGTATCACGCGACAGGAAGTTTACGATTATCAACTGGGGGCGGACGTTGACATCATAGAGGTTCATGTCGAGCCTCAGCCTGTTCTCGAACCCGCTCCGATGGTTAGGAGCCCGTCCCTGGAGGCTTTGACTCGAGCAGTAGAGCGAGACTTGCGCCGTGCGGCGCGCAACCCTGTCTCACGGGTTGCCCATCGTGTTTGGCGAAACATGCGTAGAGTCATTCAAGGTAGCAGTGCCCGACGTGCCCTGAGGTAACTCTGTGAAGGCCGGACAGCCGACGGATATTTTGCGAGTGCTCCTCGACCTAAATGTGCGAACGGGGTTGAGAACAAAAATTTCACGCTTCGTGTTATATCGTAACGAATTGTGTGCAAATGGGCGTTGAGCAGATGCAAGTGGATCTAGAGGCTGATGGGGCTTCGGTTGAAGGCCTCGCGCGTTTTCAGCAGGGGCTGTTCCACGCCCGTCGATTGCGCCAGGCCGGTATCGGCCTGACAACCCTGGCCCTCAGTGGTTGGATATTGGCGCTGTTCGTAGCGTTGTTTGCACCCGTGTCGATCTGGCCGGTGGTTTTGATCAACTGCGCGTCGGCCTTGCTGCTGCTGGTGGCCGGCTTGCAGTCGGCCTGGTGGGTGGCCGATTGGCGTGCCCAGGCGCTGGAAGTGCCGCGCGGTGAAGCGGTCGAACAATCCATCGAGCCCACACCCTGGCATAAGGGCCTGATCAACCGGTTCGGCAACGGCCTGTTGGCGCAGATTGGCGCACCGGTGCTGTGGTTGGGCGGCTGGTCGTTGCTGGCGCTGGTCAGCATCCTGCAGTTCTGGAACCTGGGCTTGCCCGCTGCCGCCATCGGGCAGTCGGCAAGTATTGGCGCAGCGCTCGCATTGGCCCTGGCGTTTGGCCTGCTGGTATTCGAACGACGCCTGGCCCAGGAAACTGCCGCCCAATGGCCGGAAGCCTCGCAGCTGGCGCAGTTGAGCCGGATGGCAATTATCTGCCTGGTGCTCAGCGCGATCTGCCTGCTGTTTGCCAATGCGGAGTCGGTGTGGCCGCTGCGCCTGGCGACACTCGTCGGCCTGTTGCCGGCGCTGGTGGCGCTGGAGTTCCTGCTCCGAGCGTGCTCTCGCTGTTCAGCCCGCGCCAGCCGCGTCTCGAACCGCGCCTGATGGCGCAGAGTTTTATCGCCGGCCTGCTGCGTTGGCCGCCGCAACCCTTGCTGGCGTTGCAACATGAACTGCACAACCGTTTTGGCATCGACCTGCGCCAGATCTGGGCCTTCACTTACATGCGCCGAGCGTTTTTCCCGGTGTTGCTGGTGGTGCTGGCGGTAGGTTGGGCGCTGACCGGTGTGCATGAAGTGCCCCTGCAAGGCCGTGGGATTTATGAGCGTTTTGGTAAACCGGTTGAGGTGTTCGGCCCCGGGCTGCATGCGGGTTTGCCGTGGCCGTTGGGCCGCGTACTGAACGTGGAAAACGGCGTGGTGCATGAGCTGGCGACCAGCGTCAGTGACGCCGCCACACCGCAGTTGGCCGCAGCCGAAGGCCCGGCGCCGTTGATCGCCAACCGCCTGTGGGACGCCAGCCATGTGAATGACAAATCCCAGGTTATTGCCAGCAGCAGTGGCGACAAGCAGGGCTTCCAGATCGTCAACATGGACGTGCGCTTTGTCTACCGCATCGGCCTCACCGATCAGGCTGCGCTTGCCGCCACCTACAACAGCGCGGATATCCCGACCCTGATCCGCAGCACCGCCAGCCGCATCCTGGTGCACGATTTTGCCTCGCGCACCCTGGATGAATTGCTCGGGGAGGAGCGCACCAGCCTCGCCGACGAGATTGGTCGCAGCGTGCAAGACGACCTGCAAACCCTCGACAGCGGTGTGGAAATCCTCGCCACGGTGGTCGAGGCGATCCATCCGCCGGCCGGGGCCGCCAACGCTTATCACGGTGTGCAAGCCGCCCAGATTGGCGCCCAGGCGCTGATCGCCCGTGAACGCGGTGCCGCCAGCGAACAGACCAACCAGGCGCTGCTTCAAGCCAGTACCGCCCGCGATCAGGCCCAGGCCAGTGCCCGCGAAGTGAATGCCGGCGCCCAAGCAGCGAACCTGCGCTTTGCCGCCGAACAAAAAGCCTACGCCGCTGCGGGCCAAGCCTTCGTGCTGGAACAGTACCTGGGCCAACTGAGCCAGGGCCTGGCTCAGGCCAAGCTGCTTATTCTGGATCATCGTTTGGGTGCCGACAGTGCGCCGACGATCGATCTACGTTCTTTTACCTTGCCCGCCGACCCGTCGGCGCCGCGCAAAGCCGTTCAATAAGGAGTTCGTCTGTTGAGCGCTCATTCCCACGATCATGATCACGGTCATCACCACCATCACGGCCACCACCATCACCATCACGGCGATGAGCAGGCGACCGGGCCTTTTCCCTGGCGGCGCATGGCGTGGGCGGTGTTGCTGGTGCTGTTTGCCGTGGCAGCGGCGAGCCTGGTGCAAGTGCGTTCCGGCGAGGCCACGGTGATTACCCGCTTCGGCAACCCTGCGCGCGTGCTGCTGGAGCCGGGCCTGGGCTGGCGCTGGCCGGCACCGTTCGAAGCAGCGATCCCGGTGGACCTGCGCCTGCGCACCACGTCCAGCGGCTTGCAGGATGTGGGCACCCGCGATGGCTTGCGGATTATTGTGCAGGCCTATGTGGCGTGGCAGGTGCAGGGCGATGCCGACAACGTGCAGCGTTTTATGCGTGCGGTGCAGAACCAGCCGGATGAGGCGGCGCGGCAGATTCGTACCTTCGTCGGCTCGGCGTTGGAAACCACGGCGGCCAGTTTTGACCTCTCCAGCTTGATCAATACCGACGCCAGCCAAGTGCGCATTGCCGATTTTGAAGCGCAGTTGCGCCAGCAGATTGATCAACAATTGCTCACCACCTATGGTGTGCGCGTGGCGCAGGTCGGTATCGAGCGCTTGACGTTGCCGTCGGTGACCCTCACCGCCACGGTTGACCGCATGCGCGCCGAGCGTGAAACCATCGCCACCGAACGCACCGCCGTGGGCAAGCGCGAAGCGGCGCAGATCCGCTCCGCTGCCGAGCGTGATGCGCGCATCATGCAGGCCGATGCCACTGTGAAAGCCGCCGACATCGAAGCGCAGTCGCGGGTTGAAGCCGCGCAGATTTATGGCCGCGCCTACGCTGGCAATCCGCAGCTGTACAACCTGCTGCGCTCGCTGGATACCTTGGGCACGGTGGTCACGCCGGGGACCAAGATCATCCTGCGCACCGACGCCGCGCCGTTTCGCGCCCTGGTGGATGGGCCGAAGGACCTGCAGCCATGAGCGAGCCTGAAAGCCCGGACAGCCCGTGGATCCAGGCCGGGCGCCTGACGTTCCTGGCACTCTACGCGGTCACTGTATTGGCGGCGTTGGCCTGGGCCTTTTCCAATGTGCGCCAGATCGACCCGCAGAATCGCGCCGTGGTCCTGCATTTTGGCGCCCTCGATCGCATTCAGAACGCCGGATTGTTGCTGGCTTGGCCGCAGCCTTTCGAACAAGTCGTCCTGCTGCCAGCGGCCGACCGGGTGATCGAACGGCGGGTGGAAAACCTGCTGCGTTCCGATGCGGCGCTGCAGGCCGATCGCGTGGCCAGTTTCGCCACCCCCTTGAGCGATGCCCTGGCCGGCTCCGGCTACCTGCTGACCGGCGATGCCGGGGTGGTGCAGTTGGACGTGCGGGTGTTCTACAAGGTGACCGAACCCTACGCCTTTGTGTTGCAGGGCGACCACGTGCTGCCGGCCCTGGATCGGCTGGTGACACGCAGCGCCGTGGCCCTCACCGCTGCGCGGGATCTGGACACCATCCTGGTAGCCCGCCCGGAACTGATCGGCAGCGACAATGGCGCCGCCGAGCGCCGTGAGCGGCTGCGCGGCGACCTGGTGCAAGGCATTAATAAACGCCTGGCGGAGTTGGCGGCCAGCGGCTTGGGGCTGGGTATCGAAGCCACCCGCGTCGATGTGCAATCGAGCCTGCCAGGGCCTGCGGTGAATGCGTTCAACGCGGTACTGACCGCCAGCCAGCAGGCTGATAAAGCCGTGGCCAACGCCCGCACTGAAGCGGAAAAACTCACCCAGACCGCCAACCAGGAGGCTGACCGCCAGGTGCAAGTCGCCCATGCCCAGGCCAGTGAGCGCTTGGCCAATGCCCAGGCGCAGACCGCTACCGTTGCCAGCCTGGCCCAGGTCAAAGATCCCGGTTTGCTGTTGCGTCTGTACCGTGAGCGCTTGCCGAAGATTCTCGGCCAGGCCGGTTCAGTGACCACCGTCGACCCCAAAGACGACTCCCGCTTGATCATCCAGGGAGCCGAACAATGAGCGCACCCATGCTGACCTCTGCCGAACAGCGCAGCGCTGCCCGGCAATTGACCTTGGCGATGCTCGCCCTGGGCTTGCTCGTGCTGGGCCTGGTGTGGCGCTGGCTCGCGCCCGACCAGAGCGGCGTCAGCCAGCTGCTGCTGGGCGTGGCATCCCTGTTGGTGGCGGTGCCGGTGATGCGTTCGGCCTGGTACAGCCTGCGCTTTCCGAGCCTGCACGGCATCACCGACCAATTGATCGCCCTGGCCATGCTCGGCGCCTGGGCCACCGGTGATCTGCTCACCGCCGCGTTGCTGCCGATCATCATGATCTTTGGCCATGTGCTGGAAGAGCGCAGCGTGATTGGCTCCCAGGAAGCGATCCATGCCCTGGGCAAACTCACCCGCAGCCACGCCCGCCTGGTGCAGGCGGACGGCAGCATCACCGAAGTGGATAACGGCACCTTGAACACCGGCGATGTCGTCGAAGTGCGTGCCGGTGACCGCGTGCCGGCCGATGGCGTGGTGTTGTCCGGCCAGGCGAGCCTGGACACGGCGCCGATCACCGGCGAGTCGGTGCCGTTGGAAGCCAGCGTGGGCGTGCAGGTGTTTGGTGGGGCGATCAACCTCGATGGCCTGCTGCGCCTTGAGGTCACGCGTACCGGCAACGAATCGACGTTGGGCAAAGTCATTGCGCTGATGCAGAACGCCGAGCGTTCCAAGCCGCCGATCACCCGGCTGCTGGAGCGCTACGCCGGCAGCTATATGGTGTTGGTGCTGTTGCTGGCGGCGGTCACCTGGTTTGTCACCAACGATGCGCAGGCGATGCTGGCGGTGTTGGTGGCGGCGTGTCCGTGCGCTTTGGTGCTGTCGGCGCCGGCCACCGCGATTGCGGGGATCGCCGTGGCGGCGCGCCATGGCATTCTGATTCGCAGCTCGGCGTTCCTGGAAGAACTGGCCGACCTGACATCGCTGGTGGTCGACAAGACCGGCACCCTGACCTTTGGCACTCTGCGTTTGCAGTCCATCGAGACCGCCGCGCCGGATCGCCAAGCGCTGCTGAACCTGGCGGCCAGCCTCGGTTCGGCAAGCAGTCATCCGGTCAGCCGAGCGTTGGCGGGGTTGGCGACCCAGGAGCAGATGCTGGTGCTTAGCGACATCCGCGAGCGTCAGGGCCTGGGCGTGGTCGCCCAGACCGAGCAGGGCGAAGCGGCGCTGGGACGGCCGGAGTTGTTTGAACAGTTGGGCATCGTCACCACCGCCGTGCCCACCCATGATGGCCCGATTGCCGGGCTGGCGTTGAACGGCGAGTTCCTCGCCTGGCTGCTGTTGGCCGACAGCGTCAAACCCGAAGCGCGGCAGGCCCTGCAAGAGCTGCGTGACTTGGGCCTGGGCCGCCAACTGCTGCTGACCGGCGACCGCCAAAGCGTGGCCGACAGCCTGGCGCTGGACGTGGGCATCAGTGATGTCGAAGCCCAAGCGCTGCCGGAAGACAAGCTCAACCGCGTGTTGGGCGAAATCAGCAGTGGTTTCAGGCCAATGGTGGTGGGCGACGGCATCAACGACTCCCTGGCGCTCAAGGCCGGCGTGGTCGGCGTGGCCATGGGCGCGGGCGGTGCGGACATCGCCCTGGCCTCGGCGGACGTGGTGTTGATCGGCAGCGACTTGCGCCGCCTGGGCACCTGTGTGCGCTTGAGTCGCCAGTGTCGGCAGACGTTGCAGGTCAATGTGATCATTGGCTTGGGCTGGACACTGGCCATTGTGGTGTTCGCCGCATTTGGCTGGCTGGGGGCGGCGGGCGCGATGATCGCGGCGGTGCTGCATAACCTCAGCACCTTGCTGGTATTGGGGAACGCCGGGCGTTTACTGCGCTTCCAGGAGCCGCTGTTGAAACTCGACGAATAATTTCAGAAATATTTGCTCACGGCTGTAACGCCGACAGGAGGCCTCACTCTAGTGCTGTGTCGAGACTGAACAATCCGTTCGGACCGGCTCCACTACTGATCATGAGGAATACAACAATGAGCATTAAATCCGCTGCTGCTGGTGCCGCCCTCGCAATGGCCGCTGCTTCTCTGTTCGCGGGTGTGGCCACCCAGGTACAAGCGGCAGACGCCACCGTTCACTGCTACGGCGTGACCTCCTGCAAAGGTATGAACGACTGCAAAACCAAGGACCACGCGTGCAAGGGCCAGGGCGAGTGTAAAGGGATGGGCTTCAAGGCCATGACCAAATCGGCCTGCGACGCCGCTGGCGGTAAAGTCGGCGAGTAACCGGCAAACAAGTGCAACCGCGGCGGCTGCCTGCTACCGCTGCGGACACTTTGCCCTGGAGTGAGTCATGTCCGCGTCCCTTCCAAGTCTGGGTTACGGCCTGGGTTTACGCAGTGAGTACTACCACCAGATCCTAGAACAGTCGCCGGCCGTGGATTGGTTCGAAGTGATCTCCGAGAATTACCTGGTGCAGGGCGGCAAGGCCTTGTATTACCTGGATGCGATAGCCGAACGTTACCCCTTGGTGATGCACGGTGTGTCGTTGTCCATCGGCGGGCCACATGCCCTCGATACGGATTACCTGAACCACATCAAACAGCTCGCAGAGCGCATTCAGCCGGCGTGGATTTCCGATCACCTGTGCTGGAGCCGCGGCAGCGCGCACCAGTTACATGACTTGCTGCCCCTGCCTTACACCGAAGAAAGCCTCTACCACGTGGCCGGCCGAGTGCGTCAGGTGCAGGACGTCTTGCAACGGCCGCTGGTGCTGGAAAACGTCTCCAGCTACGTCCGTTCCAAGGCGGATGAATTCACCGAGTGGGAGTTCCTCAACGCCTTGGCCCACCTGAGCGGCTGCCAATTGCTGCTGGACATCAACAACGTCTACGTCAGCGCACGCAACCATGGTTTTGATGCCTGGACGTTCATTCGCAACCTGCCACCCGAAAGCATTCGCCAGCTGCATTTGGCGGGGCATATGGACTATGGCGACTATGTGGTCGATACCCATGACCATCCAGTGTGCGACCCCGTTTGGGCGCTTTATCAGCAAACTTTGGAGCATTTGGGCCCGGTGTCGACCTTGTTGGAACGCGATGACCATTTTCCGCCCTTCGAAGAGTTGCTCACCGAGTTGAACAAAGCCCGTGAGTTGGGTGCCAGCGCCTTGGCCCGGAGAGCGTTATGCGCCTGATCGACTGGCAGTTGGCGTTTGAACAGCATCTATTATCCGAAGCGCCCGCGGCCAACAGCGGCTTTGCCGCCACCTTGCTGGGAGGGCCGACGTTGGATGTGGACACCGGCCTGGCGATTTACCACAACGCCTATCTGTCGCGACTGCAAGAGGTGCTGCGACATGACTTCGGTGCTATCTGGTATTGGCTGGGAGATGAGCAGTTTTGCTCACTGACCGAGGCCTACATCCGCCGTTATCCGTCGGCCCATTACAGCGTGCGCTGGTTGGGCGAGCGCTTTGCGATGTTTATCGTTGAGCATTTGATGGCTGCGCAAAGTGCGCCTTTGGCTGAGTTGGCACGCCTGGAGTGGGCGTTCACCTTGGCGTTTGACGCCGCCGAAGGGGAGCCGCTGACCTTGAATGACATGGCGCATTTGGCGCCTGAAGACTGGCCCACCTTGCAGGTTGCGCTGGCGCCTTCGGTGCAGCAGCTGCTTTGCCGTTTCAACACGGTGGCGATCTGGCGAGCCAGCAAGGATGAGTCGGATTTCCCCGGCAGCCAGGCGCTGGAACCGGCGCAAATCTGCCTAGTGTGGCGCAACCAAAACCGCTGCCACTACCGCAGCCTGGAAGCCGCTGAAGCCTGTGCGCTGTCGGGCATGGTGACCATGGGCTGGAATTTTTCAGAACTGTGTATTGAGCTGGCGGTCACTTATTCAGAGGGGGCGTCGCTGCAAGCGGCCACTTGGCTGAAACAGTGGGTCCAGGAAGGTTTGCTCGAGCGCCGAGCGCCATAGCAGGGGAGCTATTCATTCGATAGCTTCCTACTTTGTTTGGCATGGTCTACCCTCACAGCAGACGTCTGAAACAAGGGGGGACTACTCATGCTCGCGCAACTTCCACCGGCCTTACAGAATCTTCAGCTACCGCTGCGTCTTCGACTCTGGGACGGCCATGAATTCAACTTGGGCCCTGAGCCCAGCGTCACCATCGTGGTCAAGGATCCCACGGTTGTATCCAGGCTGACCCATCCAACGCTCGACTCACTGGGCGAAGCCTTCGTCGAGGGCAAGCTGGAGCTGGAAGGCTCCATCACCGAAGTGATCAGGGTATGTGACGAGTTGAGTCACGCCTTGGTCGATGACGACGAGGAGAGTCGTCCGGTGCGCTCGATTCACGACAAGGCCACCGACGCGGCGGCCATTTCCTACCATTACGACCTGTCCAACGAGTTCTACCAGCTATGGCTGGACCAGGACATGGCCTACTCTTGCGGTTATTTCGAAACCGGCAGCGAGTCGATCGACCAGGCCCAACAAGACAAATTCCGCCACCTGTGCCGCAAGTTGCGGCTGCAGCCGGGTGAATATCTGCTGGATGTGGGCTGCGGCTGGGGCGGGCTGGCGCGCTATGCCGCGCGGGAGTTCGGGGTCAAGGTGTTCGGCATCACCTTGAGCAAGGAACAACTGGCGCTGGCCAAGGAGCGGGTGAAAGCCGAAGGCCTGGAAGACCAGGTCGACCTGCAATTACTCGACTACCGCGACCTGCCCCAGGACGGCCGTTTCGACAAAGTGGTGAGCGTGGGCATGTTCGAACACGTCGGCCACGCCAACCTGGCGCAGTACTGCCGGACCCTGTTCGGCGCAGTGCGTGAAGGTGGTCTGGTGATGAACCATGGCATTACCGCCAAGCACACCGATGGCCGCCCCGTAGGCCGTGGCGCCGGCGAGTTTATCGAGCGCTACGTGTTCCCTAACGGCGAACTGCCGCACCTGGCCATGATGACCGCCGAGATCAGTGAAGCAGGGCTGGAAGTGGTCGATGTCGAAAGCCTGCGTATGCATTACGCCCGCACATTGGACCATTGGAGCGAACGTCTGGAAGACAACCTGGAAGCAGCGGCGAAGATGGTACCGGAACAGGCGCTACGCATCTGGCGGCTGTACCTGGCTGGCTGCGCTTATGCGTTTGCCCGAGGCTGGATCAATCTGCACCAGATACTGGCAGTGAAACCCCATGCCGATGGCGGGCATGAACTGCCGTGGACGCGGGAAGACCTCTACCGCTGATCACGCTCAAAACCGTAGGAGCGAGCTTGCTCGCGAAAAACGTCAACGATAACGCGTACTAGCTGAATGAACGCGGCGCCTGTGAGTTTTTCGCGAGCAAGCTCGCTCCTACATTATTGGTTGTGTGTTGGCGGTTAGAGGATGGGTGAGATCAAGCGCGCAATGCGCATCCCCAGTTGTTGCAGGCGACGGGTCTCGCGGCTTTCTTCCTGACTGACTTCATGGGCCAGGGCAAAGTCGTCCAGCAGCATCTGCTCAACCTGGCTGGCGAAGGCTTCATCCACCGTCAGCAGCATCACTTCAAAATTCAGCCGGAACGAACGGTTGTCCATGTTGGCACTGCCAATTGCGCTGATTTCGCTGTCCACCAACACCACCTTTTGATGCAAAAAGCCCGGCGTGTAGCGAAACACCCGCACGCCCGCTCGCACCGCTTCGTTGGCATACAGGCTGGACGCGGCATATACGATGCGGTGGTCGGGCCGTGACGGCAGCAGCAGGCGCACATCGACTCCGCGCAATACCGCTAGGCGCAGGGCGGCAAATACCGCCTCGTCGGGGATGAAGTAGGGGCTGGTGATCCACACGCGCTCGGTCGCCGCATGGATGGCCTCGACGAAAAACAGCGAGCAGGTTTCATAAGGGTCCGCTGGCCCACTGGCGAGCAACTGGCAGAGCACGCCGTCTTCCGGGTAGGCATCCGGCAGGATCAGCGGCGGCAGTTCCCGTGCGGCCCAGAACCAGTCCTCGGCAAACGACTCCTGCAGGCAAGCCACCACCGGGCCTGTGACCTGCACATGGGTATCGCGCCATGGCGCCAGGGGCGGTTTTTTACCCAGGTATTCATCGCCTACGTTATGCCCGCCGACAAAACCGGTGATGCCGTCCACCACGACGATCTTGCGATGGTTACGGAAGTTGACCTGGAAGCGATTGAGCCAGCCACTGCGGGTGGCGAATGCCTTGACCTGCACGCCTGCCTCACGCAGCGCTTGCACATAACGATGGGGCAGGGCGTGGCTGCCGATGCGGTCGTACAGGACGTAAATGGCCACGCCCTGAGCGGCTTTTTCCTTCAACAGGGCCTGCAATTGGCGGCCCAGTTCATCATCGTGAATGATGAAAAACTGGAACAGCACGGCGGTCTTTGCGTTACGAATAGCCTCGAAGATCGCGCCGAAGGTGGCATCGCCATTGATCAACAGGCGCACTTCGTTGTTGGCCAGGCAGGGCATGCGGCCCAGCTTGGGCATGGCGCGCAAGGAGGCGTAGGCGCTGGAGTTGCGCGCCGCAAGCGCTTCCTCAACCCACGGGCGCCAGTTCAGTTCGGTGATGGCCGTGTGCATTTCCTGGTTGGCCTGGCGACGGGCCTGGATGTACGCGTCGAAGGTGCTGCGGCCAAAAATCAGGTAGGGGATCAGCGTCAGGTAGGGCATGAACATCAGTGACAACGCCCAGGCAATCGAGCCTTGTGCGGTGCGCACGGTCAGTACTGCGTGGATCGCGGCGAGCGTTCCGAGAAAGTGCAGCGTGGCAATGACGTAGGCGAGCAGGTGCGGGCCAAAGAAATCCATGAACGACGTAACTCCAGGCAGTCCAGTGCGTAACAGACCATGAACGGCTGTGAATGTCGCTATTTTATTTGCCATGCAACACTGGCTGCTTTGCGACGTCTAACGCCCACAATTACCCAGGAGTTACCCGATGAATGCTCGTCTGCTTGGTTTGGCCATGGTTGTTGGTTTGTCGCTGCCTGTGGCGGCGCAGGCGCAGATGCTGGCGCCGGGCTTGTGGGAATTGACCACCAGCAATATGAAAGTCGATAACCAGGACCTGCCGGACTTGTCGCTGATCCTCGGTCAACTCAAGCAACAGATGACCCCTGAACAGCGCGCCATGCTCGAAAAGCAAGGCATCAACATGGCCGGTAAAGGCGTACAGGTGTGCCTGACCCCGGCTCAGGTGGCCTCCGATTCGATCCCCCTGACCGACCCTCAATCGGGCTGCAAACAGGAAGTCACCGACAAGAGCGGCAACCAGTGGAAATTCCGTTTCAGTTGCCCGAAAGCCCAGGGCACTGGGGTGGCAACGTTCCAGAGCCAGAAAGAATTCACCACCAGCGTCAACGGTACCTTCAATGCCACCGGGATCCAGCAGAAGGGTAGCCTGGACAGCCACGCCCAGTGGCTGGGCAACGATTGCGGTTCGGTCAAACCCCGCGCTTAACGCCCAAACTGCAGGGGCAAGCCCTGGCAACTGTTGACCACCTGGCCGTTGTGCCAGGCCAGGTGGCCGCTGACCAGTGTGGTACTCACGCTGTGGCGAAAGCTGCGTTCTGCAAAGGGTGTCCAGCCGCAGCGGGCGAGGATAGGCTGGCTGTTGACCGGCTTGCCAGCAGGCTCCGGTTTGATCAGTACCAGGTCGGCCCAGTAGCCCTCGCGCACGTAGCCGCGATCAGCAATGGCAAACAGGTCGGCCACGCGGTGGCTGGTCTTGGCTACCAGAGTGGTGAGGGGCAAATGCCCGTCGGCCACCAACTCCAGTAACGCCGGCAGGGCATGCTGCACCAGAGGCATGCCCGAGGGCGCTTGCCGATAGCCCAACTGTTTTTGCGCCCAGGTATGCGGCGCATGGTCGGTGCCAATCACATCCAGACGATCACTCAATAACGCCAGGCGCAGCGCGTCGCGGTCGGCGCGGGTCTTGATCGCCGGGTTGCATTTGATCTGGTGGCCGAGGCGGTGGTAATCGCGGTCATCGAACAGCAGGTGGTGCAGGCAGACCTCGGCGGTGATGTGCTTGTCGGCCAGGGGCTTGTCTTCGAACAGCGCCAGTTCGCGAGCGGTGGTCAGATGCAACACATGCAGACGCGTGCCATGGCGTTTGGCCAATTCAAAGGCAAACGATGACGAGCGATAACAGGCCTCCGCATCGCGGATCAGCGGGTGGGCGACGGCGGGAATATGCTCGCCGAAGCGTTCCCGCAGGCGCTGCTCGTTGGCCAGGATGCTGGGCGTGTGCTCGCAATGAGCGAGCAGAATGGTTGGCACCTCGGCAAATAGGCGCTCCAGAACGCGTGGGTCGTCCACCAGCATATTGCCGGTGGAGGCGCCCATGAACACTTTGACTCCAGCTACTTCACGAGGAGCGAGGGCCGCGACGGTGTCGAGGTTGTCGTTGCTCACGCCAAAATGGAAGCCGTAGTTGGCCACTGAATGCAGTGCGGCACGGCGCTTTTTATCGGCAAGGGCTTCCAGGTTCAGCGTGGCCGGGTGGGTGTTGGGCATGTCCATGAAGCTGGTGATACCACCGGCCACCGCCGCGCGGGATTCGCTGTAGAAACTGCCTTTTTCCGGTGCACCGGGTTCGCGAAAGTGCACCTGGTCGTCGATCATCCCTGGCAGTAGCCACTGGCCGTTGGCATCGATTTCCACCGGTTCGTTATCGCCTTGAATGCTGGCGGCAATCTTCTCGATACGACCATTGGCGATCAGTACGTCGGCGTCGAATACCTGGCCCTCGTTGACCAGTCGGGCGTTGCGGATCAGCAGGCGGCTCATGGTTCAGAACTCGTTTTGCAGGGCTTTGTAGCCGCGCACCAGGTCGACGTTGGTGCGTGCCACATCCTCGGAAAACTCCGAGGCGCTGACACTCACCGGCGGGAATTGCGACAAGTCGGTGTTGGGGCCGATACGCGTGGTAGAGGGCACGTAGAAAGCGGCGGGCAGGTCACGGCCGTCGACCACCGAGTTGTGGCGCACCACGCACCCATCGCCCACGGCGCAATTGAACAGCACACTGTTGAAGCCAATAAACACGCGGTCGCCCACTGTGCAGGGGCCGTGGACGATGGAGCGGTGAGCGATGGAGGTGAATTCTCCGATGGTCACTGCTGCGCCGGATTTGGAGTGGATGACCACGCCGTCCTGGATGTTGGAGTTGGCGCCGATGGTGATCGGGTCCATGGCGCCGCTGGCATCCACTTCGTCGGCGCGGATCACGGCGTAAGGGCCGACGAACACGTTCTCACCGATGATGACTTTGCCGCAGATGATCGCGGTCTTGTCGACGTAGGCCGATTCGGCAATCACCGGCAGGTCGCCGGAAGGATTTTTGCGGATCATGGCTGGCTCAGTGCGGCGCACAGGGTGTTGAGGTTGTATTCGAACAGCCCGATAAAGGTGCTGGCCGGGCCTTCTGCGGCGAGGGCGTCGGAGTACAGCGTGCCGCCGATCTGTGCGCCGCTTTCGTCAGCGATCTGCTTGAGCAGGCGCGAGTCTTTGATGTTTTCCATGAACACGGCTTTGACCTTGTCCTTGCGAATCTGGGTGATCAGTGCGGCAACTTCTGCGGCCGAAGGGTCACGTTCGGTGGACAAGCCCTGGGGTGCGAGGAACTGGATGCCATAGGCTTGGCCCAGGTAACCGAAAGCGTCGTGGGAAGTGACGATGCGGCGGTTACCCGGTGGCAGGGCGCCGAACTTGGCCTTGGCCTCGTCCAGCAGGCTATGGATTTGCTTGAGGTAGGCCTGGCTGTTGCTCAGGTAGGCGGTCTTATTGGCAGGGTCGGCGGCTACCAGCGCTTTGGTGATATTGCTCACATAAATTTCGGCGTTGGCCAGGTTGTGCCAGGCGTGCGGGTCGGGAATGGTTTCGCCATCCTCGTCCATGGTGTGGGAAATCACGCCTTTGCTGGCGGTGACCACCGTTGCCTTGGTTTCGGTGCTGGTAACCAGGCGGTCCAGCCACGGCTCGAAACCGAGGCCGTTCTTAATGATCACCTTGGCCTTGAGCAGTGCCTTGGCGTCGTCCGGCGTGGGTTCATAGGTATGGGCGTCGGCGTCCGGGCCGACCATGTTGCTGATCTGGATATGCTCACCACCAATCTGGTGGGTGATGTCGTCGAGAATACTGAAGCTGGTGACCACTTGGAGTTTGTCGGCGGCGTGGGCCATCGAAAGCGGCAACAGCAGACTGAACAGCACGAGTAGAGCGCGCATCGGGAGACACCTCATTGGGATGTGAGCAAAGGCGGGCGGCGCAACAAACCGTGCACCGGACCGAATACCACGGACAACAAATACCCAGCGCCTGCCACCAGCACGATCGCCGGGCCGCTGGGCAGTGAGTAGTAGAACGACAGCAGCAGGCCCAACCACACCGACAGGCATCCCAGCAGCGCCGATACCCCGATCAGCACTGGCAGGCGTCGACTCCAGAAGCGTGAGGCGATGGCCGGCAACATCATCAAGCCGACCACCATCAACGCGCCGATGGCCTGGAAACCGATCACTAGGTTCAGCACCACCAGGGTCAGGAACACGCCATGGGCGAGGGGCCCGCGGCGGCTGACGGTTTGCAGGAACAGCGGGTCGAGGGTGTCCAGCAGCAGCGGTTTGTAGATCAGCGCCATAGCGATCAGGCTAAAACCCGAGACCCAGAGCATGCCGGTCAGTGTGGTTTGATCCACGGCCAGGGCGGAGCCGAACAGCAGGTGCAGCAGGTCCAGACGCTTGCCGGCAAGGCCCAGGATCAGCACGCCGGCGGCCAAAGAGATGGGGTAGATGGCGGCGAGGCTGGCGTCTTCGCGCAGCCCGGTGCGGCGGGTGATCCACGCGGCCAGGCCGGCCATGCTCAGGCCTGCACCCAGGCCGCCGAGGGTCAGCGCGGGCAGGCTCAGGCCGGCGAACCAGAAACCCAGGGCAGCGCCGGGCAGGATGCCGTGGGCCACCGCATCACCGATCAGGCTCATGCGCCGCAGGATCAGAAACACTCCTAGCGGCGCGGTGCTGCAAGCCAGTACCAAACCGCCGATGAGTGCGCGGCGCATAAAGACGAACTCATGAAACGGCATCCATAAGTGGGCAGTGAAGTGCATTCAGGCCACCTGCATCTGCGGTTGCGGGCGGATCAGCTCTTTGCTGGGGCCGAATAGGCAGCCGGTGTTTTTGATCTGCAGTACGTGCTGGGTGTGGTGACGCACGGCGGCCAGGTCATGGCAGACGATCACCAGGGTGCGGCCTTCGTTGTGCCAAGCGTGGATGTGTTTCCAGCACAGCGCCTGACCGTCCTCATCGAGGGCTGCGTGAGGTTCGTCCAGCAGCAGGACGGCGGCGTCGGCCAGGCTCATGCGTGCCAGCAGGGCGCGCTGCAATTCGCCGCCGGACAATGCCATCAACGGTCGATGTTCCAAGCCAGTCAGGCACCAGTCTTCGAGTACCGCGTGCAGGCGTTGGCTGCGTTGTTGCGCGGTGTGTTGGGTGCCCCAGAAACCGGCAGCGACCAGCTCTTGCAGGCTGATAGGGAACTGGCGGTCCAAGTGTTGCTGCTGGGGTAGGAAGGCCAAGCCGCCACGGCGTGGAACATCCACAATAACCTTTCCCGCCAGCGGTTTTTGCAGGCCGGCGATGACTTTGAGCAGGCTGCTCTTGCCTGTGCCATTGGCGCCGATGATGCCGGTGAGGCTGCCTTTTTCCAGGGTCAAATCCAGTGCCGGGGTGAGCGGTTGCCCTGGGGCACCCCAGCGCAAAGAGTTACAGGTGATCATGCAAAGTCTCTCGTCCAGCGGCTTTCAGCCACGGCATCGTGCGCGTGCAGGCTTTCGGCGTGGATCACTTTGAGGTGGAAGGCTTTGATGGCATCCGAGCGTTTCAAGGCGAGGTTCAGGCGGCGAGCGGCGTCTTCGCAGAACATCAGGTTCTGCCCGTTGGCCAGGGCGAAGGCTTGTTCGTCTGCGCGTTTCACCGCGGTTTGTACGGCGGTACCGAGCGCGGCTTCGGCAGCGTTGATCAAGTCGATTATCGGCAGGTCAGTACCTTGCAACTGAACGTGCAACTGCGCGCTGCTGCGTTGGCTATGGGGTGTGGCAACGATACCGTTTGCACTGCCGAGCCAGGCCAGCAGCGCTTCGTGCTGCAACGGAGTGTTGGCGAAATCATCCACAAATTGCTGCTGAATCAACTGCCTGGCGAGGGCGGCGGAGCAAGGGCAGGTTGAGGAATAAGTAACGTCAATTTTTAGTTCCACGTGGAACATCTGGTTTTCCAGACGCGCTTCGATGCTCACCGGGTAGCTCTTCCAGCCGGCTAGCGGACTGACCAGGGCGGGTCGTTTAAGCAGCAACTGGGTGTAGATGCGCAAGTAAGCGTTCTTAGATAAACCTTCATGTGTGTCGAGAAAACGCTGCAGTACATTACGCAGCAGTGCAGGTGTCAGCGGGTGTTGATCGAGCATTTCCAGAGCCAGGTACAGGCGTGACATATGAATGCCACGGGCCGTGCCGTCGTCCAGGCTTACGCCCGCGTCAGCGGTGGCGGCCAGGTGTTGACCGTCAATCAGGATCGGCAAGGCGATGCCGCACATACCCACCCAGTCGAGTGGCAAGGCTTGGCGTGAAGCCTGCGCGGCAATGTCCGGCAGAGTCAGCGCATTCATAAGCAGGTCCATCGTTGGAAATAATTAGACATGTTATAGTATAACAATACGAGCTACGATGAATTTTCTGCTCCAGCCTTTGTTCAGTCATATCGAGTAGGGACACTCCTTTATCTGCGGTATATGCCATGCACCGACGTCAGCTCCTCAACCTGCTGCTGGTCAGCCCCTTGTTTGCCTTGCCTTTGGGGGCTTACGCCACGCAGATTCGCAATGCACGCCTGTGGCGCTCAAACGACAAGCTGCGCCTGGTGTTCGACCTCAGCGGCCCGGTGCAATACAAGACCTTTTCCCTGGCCTCACCGGACCGCTTGATCATCGACTTGAGTGGCGCCGGTCTTAGCGGCGACTTTTCCCAATTGGCGTTGAAGAACAGTGGGATTATCTCGATCCGTTCCGGGCATTTCGGCAAGAGCGATACGCGCATCGTGCTGGACCTGGTCGAGCCCATGCAGCTCAACAGCTTCGTGCTGCCGCCCCAGGATGGCCAAGGCCATCGCCTGGTGTTGGATTTGACCAACGCGACCCGTGCGCCCCGTCAAATCGCCGCTGAGCCGGCACCCTTGGTGACGCCGGTAGACAAGGCGCATCCCAAGCGCGACATCATCGTGGTGGTCGACCCTGGCCATGGCGGCAAAGACCCAGGTGCCATTGGCTCCAAGGGCCAGCGCGAAAAAGATGTGGTGCTGTCGATTGCCCAGTTGTTGGCTAAACGCTTGAAGCGCGAAAAGGGTTTTGACGTAAAACTGGTGCGCAACGACGACTTCTTCGTGCCGCTGCGCAAGCGCGTGGACATCGCCCGTCAGCACAAGGCCGATATGTTTATTTCGGTACATGCCGACGCCGCGCCACGGCTGACCGCGTCGGGCGCTTCGGTGTATGCGTTGTCTGAAGGGGGCGCCACCTCCGCCACGGCCCGCTTCATGGCCCAACGCGAAAATGGCGCCGACTTGCTGGGCGCCACCACCTTGCTCAATCTGAAGGACAAGGACCCGATGCTGGCCGGGGTCATTCTCGACATGTCGATGAATGCGACCATCGCCTCCAGCCTGCAACTGGGAAGCTCGGTATTGGGCAGCCTGCAAAACATCACCAGCCTGCATCAGAAACGTGTGGAGCAGGCGGGGTTCGCCGTGCTCAAGTCACCGGACGTGCCTTCAATCCTGGTGGAGACGGGTTTCATTTCCAACCCTCGGGATGCCCAGCGGCTGGTGACGGCGCGCCATCAACAGGCGGTGGCGGATGGCCTTTTCGAAGGACTCAAGCGTTACTTCCAGAAGAACCCACCCATGAACAGCTACATGGCCTGGGTGCAGGCGCAGAAAAACAGCCAGGTCTAACAGCCGGTCATTCGGCTGCAAGTGAACTTGGCGCTGGCGCCCCCTGAGCTGGAAAACCGGTTGATGGTGGTCCAGCCCACGCGCCGCGTGTAGCCGACCCACGCCTCGCCATCCGATGCCAACCCGGTAAAAAACGTCAGTTGCCCATAACGGCTGTTGGTCTGCGCCCAATAGCGTTTGCCGATCACTTCGAAACCGCGCAGATACGTAGTGCTGCCGACGGTTGCCACGCTATAGGCATTGCCCAACGGGTCCACACACGCCAGCAGGTTGGCGCTGCGTGTGCAGTTGGCCAACAGGCTGGGTGCCTGGGCGCAGGCAGGCCCGGCGACTGCCAATAGCAGCGCGCACAGCAGGTATTTCATCGAGGTTCTCAACATAGGCAGGTGACCCAGCATTGCGCCCTTCGTCGCGGCGAGCAAGAGGGATTGGCTTATTTGTATTGTTATACTATAACATAAATGCACAGCCCGACCCGCGAACCGCTTCCATGACCGAACACGACCTTTTGGCCCAACCAGCGGCCGACTACATGAATGAGGCCCAGCAGCGCTTCTTCCGCGAACTGCTGCTGGCTCAGCGCGATGACCTGCAAGCCCGTATCGACGCAGAGTTCCAGGCGCTGCGCGAGCAGGAAACCAACAGCGATCTGGCGGATATCGGCAGTGCCGAAGAGCAACGCCAATGGCAACTGCGCCTGCTGGAGCGTGAAAAGAAGCTATTGGACAAGATCGACGACGCCTTGGAGCTGCTGGCTCGTGGCGAATACGGCTGGTGCCGTGAAACCGGCGAACCCATCGGCCTGCAACGCCTGCTGCTGCGTCCCACCGCCACCTTATGTATCGAAGCCAAAGAACGTGAAGAGCTGCGCGAACGCCATAGACGGGCAGTTTGACCGGCCAACCTTGATGAGGAATACCTGATGCCCAATCGTCTCCCTGTGACCGTGTTGTCCGGCTTTCTCGGTGCCGGTAAAAGCACTCTGCTCAACTATGTCCTGCGCAACCGCGACAACCTGCGGGTGGCGGTGATCGTCAACGACATGAGCGAAATCAACATCGACGGCAGCGAGGTGCAGCGTGATGTCACGCTCAATCGTTCGGAAGAAAAGCTGGTGGAGATGAGCAATGGCTGCATCTGCTGCACCTTGCGTGAAGACTTACTTGAAGAGGTGGGAAAACTCGCCAAAGAAGGTCGTTTCGATTACCTGCTGATCGAATCCACCGGTATTTCCGAACCTTTGCCCGTGGCCGAAACCTTCACTTTTCGCGATGAAAACGAGCAAAGCCTGGCCGACATTGCACGCCTGGACACGATGGTCACTGTGGTCGACGGTATGAATTTCCTGCTCGACTACCAGGCCGCCGAAAGCCTGGCTTCACGGGGCGAAACCCTCGGTGAGGAGGATGAACGTTCCATCACCGACCTGTTGATCGAACAGATCGAATTCGCCGACGTCATCCTGATCAGCAAGATCGACCTGATCAGCAGCCGTGAGCGCGAAGAACTGATGGCCATCCTCGAGCGCCTCAACGCCCAGGCGGAGATCATCCCGATGGTTATGGGCGAAGTGCCGCTGAACAAAATCCTCAACACTGGCCGTTTCGACTTCGAACGCGCCGCCCAGGCCCCGGGCTGGTTGCAGGAATTGCGCGGTGAGCATGTACCGGAAACCGAAGAATACGGCATAGCGTCCACGGCTTACCGTGCGCGCCGGCCATTCCATCCACAGCGGTTTTTCGACTTTATCGACCGTCCCTGGGTCAACGGCAAGCTGTTGCGCTCCAAGGGTTTCTTCTGGTTGGCCAGCAAACATCAGGATGCGGGCAGTTGGTCCCAGGCGGGCGGGTTGATGCGCCATGGGTTTGCCGGGCGTTGGTGGCGCTTTGTGCCGAAAAGCCAGTGGCCTCAGGACGAAGAAAGCGTGGCGGCGATCATGGCTAACTGGCAGTTGAGCACGGGTGACTGCCGTCAGGAACTGGTGTTTATCGGGCAAAACATCGACTTTGCCCAGATGCGTACCGAGTTGGACGCCTGCTTGCTCACCGATGAAGAAATGGCCCTGGGTGTCGAAGGTTGGCGCCAGCTACCCGACCCGTTTGGCCCTTGGTACGAGCAGGTCGCCTGATGCTGGCCCCGGTCATTCCCCTACGCCCTGTCATCCGCCAAAGCTGTGGAGAAACGCCGCTGGCGCTGTCCGACATCCTCAATGATGGCGTCAACCTGGCGATCTGGCAGCGCCAATTGCCCCTGCATATCGCCGAGTTTGGCGCTTTGCTGGTGGCGCTCAATGAATCGTTGGCCGAGTCCTTGGTGGTCGAGTTGGCTAGCGAAGACTCCGTGCCGAACTTGCAAGGTTTGGCGTCCAGCTGTCGCGATCTTGAAGGCTACGATGGGTTTATCGCCGATGTGTCGTGGCTGGTCAGTGCATTCGCCTGCCTGCTGGGCGCCAAGCGCATCGGCGTGCGTTTACGGCTATTGGACAAGGCCATGTGTCCGCGTTTTCACGTTGATCACGTGCCTGTTCGGCTGATCACCACCTACGCCGGTATCGGTAGCCAATGGTTGCGCGAAGGCGTTATGGACCGGCGCACATTGAGCCAGGCGGATGCCGAGCCCACTGAGCGCATCGAGCAGATCCATTGCGGTGAAGTGGCGCTGCTTAAAGGCACCAAATGGCACGGCAATGAAGGACATGGGCTGATCCACCGCTCGCCAGTGCTCAAGGCCGATGAGCGACGGTTGATCCTGACACTGGATTGGCTGGCATAACCGCGTAGGATCAAACGCTCTACACGGCCTGAACGATGCCTCTCATGTTGCAGAACATTCCTACCCATGTGATTGCAGGGCCATTGGGCGCCGGCAAGACCAGCCTGATCAAGCACCTGCTTGCCCAGCGCCAGGCCAACGAGCGCTGGGCGGTGCTGATCAACGAGTTCGGCCAGATCGGCCTGGACGCAGCCCTACTCACACAAGACGATGACGGCATCGCCTTGGGCGAGGTGGCTGGCGGCTGTTTGTGCTGTGTGAACGGTGCACCGTTCCAGGTAGGGCTGGGCCGCTTGTTGCGTAAGGCTAAGCCGGACCGGTTGTTTATCGAGCCCTCGGGCTTGGGCCATCCGGCGCAATTGCTCAAGCAACTGCGGCACGCACCATGGCAAGACGTGCTGGCCGTGCAGCCTTGCGTGCTGGTACTCGATGCCCAGGCGTTGGCGGCGGGCAGGCCGTTGCCGCAAGCACAACAGGAAGCGTTAGCCAGTGCCGGTCTGCTGGTGTTGAACAAGGACGAGACGCTGACTGCGGTGCAACGTCAGGCGATTGAAGCGCAATTACCCGATTGCCCGCTCCATTGGACACGCCAGGCGCAACTGCCACTCGACCGGTTGCCCGGTTTGAAAGCGCAGGCCCAAGTAGCGGTGGATAATCTCGGCGTGCCTGAAGCGGTGGGGCAAATGCCGGCGATCTGGAGCGACCCGGGGCTGCCGATCTGTCTGAGTCAGAGCCAGGAGGGCGGCTGGAGCATCGGCTGGCGCTGGCACCCAAGCCAGCGATTCGATGTCAGCCGTCTGCATCAGTGGCTATCGAGTTTGGGCTGGCGCCGGGCCAAATTGGTTATCCACAGTGTGGACGGCTGGGTGTCCGCCAACGCGGTGGATAACAGCCCACTGCACTGGCAACCCAGCGCTTGGCGGCGCGATTCACGTGTTGAGTTGATCTTCAGCGCACCACAGGACGTGGCCGCATTGCAAAGCGCCCTGGCAGCCTGCCGTTACTGATGTTTCTTGCTGGCGTGGTCCTGGCGCCACTGGCTCAATTCGATGATCTCGGCGCTGGGCAGCGGCTCCTTGGTTTCGAACGGGTAGGGCGCCAGTTCGATCTGCGCGCTGTGGGCGCCGAATTGGGTGATGACCCCGGCATGCCGGGTTTCGCCGGTCACCGTGAACTCGAAATTATAGATGCGCGCCAGGCGTCGGCGGCCATTGGCATCCTTGACGAAACCGATGCGCTTGAGCGCCACGGCACCGTCAAGCAGCTCGATATCGAGCTTGGCGCAATGCTGCTTGACCCGCGCCAGCGCCCGTTCACGCAGGCCGTGGTTGTGCCAAACCCAGGCGGCGCCGGTGGCCAGCAGCATCAAGACGAAGATGTTTCCCAGGGTCAGCATTCCATGAACTCCAACAAAGTGAGCGCAGCTTAACTGTGTCGCCGGTCTGTCGTACAGGCTGCGTTTAGTCGCATACTGCTCGGCCAGAAATTCAACGGTTTTACGGAAATCTCCCGCATGAAACGTACACCTCACCTGCTTGCGATCCAGTCTCATGTGGTCTTCGGCCACGCCGGAAACAGCGCCGCCGTGTTCCCCATGCAGCGGGTCGGGGTGAACGTCTGGCCGCTCAACACGGTGCAGTTCTCCAACCACACACAGTATGGACAGTGGGCGGGCGAAGTGTTGGCGCCGCAGCAAATTCCTGCGCTGGTAGAGGGTATTGCCGCGATTGGCGAGCTGGGCAACTGTGATGCGGTGCTGTCCGGTTACCTGGGCAGTGCCGACCAGGGCCGCGCCATCCTCAGCGGTGTGGCGCGCATCAAGGCGATCAACCCCAAGGCGCTGTACCTGTGCGACCCGGTGATGGGCCACCCGGAAAAGGGTTGCATCGTGCCGCAGGAGGTCAGCGATTTCCTCTTGGATGAAGCCGCCGCCATGGCGGACTTCCTGTGCCCCAACCAACTGGAGCTGGATAGTTTTGCCGGGCGCAAGCCGCAATCGCTGTTCGATTGCCTGGCGATGGCCAAGGCCTTGCTGGCGCGCGGACCCAAAGCGGTGTTGGTCAAGCACCTGGATTACCCAGGCAAACTGCCAGAAGGGTTTGAAATGCTGTTGGTGACGGCCGACGGCAGTTGGCACTTGCGCCGGCCCCTGCTGGCGTTTCCGCGTCAGCCAGTGGGCGTGGGCGACCTGACGTCGGGCCTGTTTCTGGCGCGGGTGCTGTTGGGTGATAGCCTGGTGGCTGCCTTTGAATTCACCGCCGCGGCCGTGCATGAAGTGCTGCTGGAAACCCAGGCTTGCGCCAGTTATGAACTGGAACTGGTGCGGGCCCAGGACCGTATTGCCCACCCTCGTGTGCGCTTCGAAGCCACACCGATCAGCCTGTAATGACACAGAACCCAATGTGGGAGCGAGCAAGCCCGTTCCCACATTTTGATTGGGTTTACAAATTACGGCGCGTCGGCTTTGATCTCCCGGTAGCGCTTTTCCAGTTCCTGACGAATCTGCCGACGCTGCTGAGCCTGCACAAAGCGGCGCTTGTCTTCGCTGTTCTGCGGCTGCAACGGCGGTACGGCGGCAGGTTTGCGCTGGTCGTCCACGGCCACCATGGTGAAGAAGCAGCTGTTGGTATGGCGCACCGAGCGTTCACGGATATTCTCGGTCACCACCTTGATGCCCACTTCCATCGACGTATTGCCGGTGTAGTTGACTGACGCCAGGAAGGTCACCAGCTCACCGACATGAATCGGCTCGCGAAAGATCACCTGATCTACTGACAGCGTGACCACATAACGACCGGCATAACGGCTGGCGCAGGCATAGGCCACTTCGTCGAGGTACTTGAGCAGCGTGCCGCCGTGCACATTGCCAGAGAAGTTGGCCATGTCAGGGGTCATCAGTACCGTCATCGACAGCTGGGCGTTTCCGGGTTCCATAGCACACTCACGGGTTGTAGGCATTGGTTGGGGGGAGGCACCTCTGCGGGTACTCAAAGTCTTTGCAGCGCCATCCCTAACGGGACGCCGTCAGGCGGCTTGCCGTCACGCGCGCAGCGATCTGTTTCCATATATTGCACCGGCTTTCCAGCAGAAGTCGCGGTGTTACCCTTCAAAAGCCCTTCTCAGGGCTTTTCTTACGATCAAGGCAGACTTTTCCGACCCTTCAAAGGCGCGGCCGGAAGTGGGAAAAGCGCCGGCACCCTCAAGGAGCCCCTCGCCATGCACGCCATCAGCTTTATCCAGGACTTGGCCGTGATCATGCTGGTGGCAGGGGTGGTCACCATCCTGTTTCACCGCTTCAAGCAGCCGGTGGTGTTGGGCTACATCGTCGCCGGCTTCATTATCGGCCCCCACACTCCGCCGTTTGGCCTGATCCACGATGAAGACACGATCAAGACCCTGGCGGAGCTGGGGGTCATCTTCCTGATGTTCTGCCTGGGCCTGGAATTCAGCCTGCGCAAGCTATTCAAAGTCGGGGCCACGGCGTTTATCGCGGCGTTCCTGGAAATCGTACTGATGATCTGGATCGGCTACGAGATCGGCCGCTGGTTCGACTGGAGCACCATGGACTCGCTGTTCCTCGGCGCGATCCTGGCAATCTCCTCGACCACCATTATCGTCAAGGCTCTCAACGACCTGAAGATGAAAGACCAGCGGTTCGCCCAGCTGATTTTCGGTGTGCTGATTGTGGAGGACATCCTGGGTATCGGCATCATTGCCTTGCTGTCGAGCATCGCCGTGAGTGGCACGGTCAGCTCCGGCGAGGTGTTCTCCACTGTCGGCAAGCTCTCGCTGTTCATGATCGTTGCGCTGGTGATTGGTATTTTGCTGGTGCCGCGCCTGCTGGCTTATGTGGCCAAGTTTGAAAGCAACGAGATGCTGCTGATCACGGTATTGGGGCTGTGCTTTGGTTTCTGCCTGCTGGTGGTGAAGTTGGAATACAGCATGGTGCTCGGGGCCTTTTTGATCGGCGCGATCATGGCTGAATCCCGGCAGTTGATTAAGATCGAACGCCTGATCGAACCCGTTCGCGACATGTTCAGCGCGATTTTCTTCGTGGCGATTGGCTTGATGATCGACCCGCAGATCCTGCTGCAATACGCCTGGCCCATTGCGGTGATCACCGTGGCCGTGGTGTTGGGCAAGATGCTGTCTTGCGGGCTGGGCGCGTTTATCGCCGGCAACGATGGTCGCACCTCGCTGCGGGTGGGTATGGGGCTGTCACAAATTGGCGAGTTTTCTTTCATCATCGCAGCGCTGGGGATGACCCTGCAGGTCACCAGCGACTTTCTGTACCCAGTGGCGGTGGCCGTTTCGGCGATCACCACGCTGCTCACGCCCTACCTGATTCGTGGCGCGGACCCGCTGTCATTGAAGATCGCGACGGTAATGCCCAAGCGTATGAGCCGAGTGTTCGGCATGTATGGCGAATGGTTGCGCAGCATTCAGCCACAGGGCGAGGGGGCGATGTTGGCCGCGATGATCCGCAAGATCATCCTGCAGGTCGGGGTAAACCTGGCGTTGGTGATCGCGATCTTCTTTGCCGGCAGCTTTTTCGCGGAGCGCATCGGTGGGTATCTCGAGGGCTGGGTCAGCGATCAGAGTTGGCAGAAGGCGTTGATCTGGGGCGGGGCGCTGCTGGTGTCGTTGCCGTTTCTGATTGCGGCGTATCGCAAGCTCAAGGCGCTGTCGATGCTGCTGGCGGAGATGAGCGTGAAACCAGAAATGGCCGGGAGGCATACCCAACGTGTGCGAAGGGTGATTGCGGAGCTGATCCCCCTCTTGTCGCTGCTGGTGATCTTCCTGCTATTGGCAGCCTTGTCGGCCAGTATTCTGCCGACCAACAAGTTGCTGGTGTTGATTGCCGTGGTCACGGCGGCGGTGGCTGCAGTGCTCTGGCGCTGGTTTATCCGTGTGCATACGCGGATGCAGGTTGCGTTGCTGGAGACGCTGGATAACCACAAGGATACGGAACACTGACTGGCGTTGGCGGGGGCTGCTTTGCAGCCCAGCGGGAGCAAGCTCCCTCGCCACAAAAGCCGGTTGCCAGAGGTCAGGGGACTCAGCTTTCCAGCCAGACGTCCCGTGCCCAGTGCCACACCGATTCCCAGGTTTCTTCAGTAACCAGTTCTTCCTCACCGGACCACAGCACGACGGTGCCGTCTTCTTCGACGCAATAGTAGTCGTCGCCGTCCTGGCAGATAGGGATCAGGCTGCGATCAACACCGGCATCCCAGGCGTTGGCGGCAACGTCTGGCAGGTAAGTGTGGGACTGTGGGTCGGTGACGGTCACCGGCTCCAGGCTGCCGTAGACCACGTCACTGACGGTCAGCAAGAATTCACGGAAGACAAAGGGGATGTCGATGAACAGTTGTTCCTCGATTTCCACCAGCAGGTCTTCGTCAGGCAGCTCCAAAGGCACCGGGACCGGTTCGTTGGCTTCACGCAGTTGTTCGATGATTTCTTCCACGGCCGGGATCCTCTTGCTAGATGGCGCGGTTTATAGGGGCGTTTTATACAGTAGCTCGCTATAAGTGCAACCGTGAAATAGAAAACCCCGGACATGTCCGGGGTTTTTGTTACCGCTTGCTCAAACGAGCAGGTATTAGCCGTTCTGGCGGATACCGGCGACCAGCCATGGCTGGTCGTCGCCCTGGGCGCGTTCCATATTCCAGCTTTCGCTGAACACTTCGCCCTGGTCGAAGCGCGAGGACTTCGACACGCCGCTGAAGGTCAGGGTGGCGATAGTCTTGTCGGCACGATCATCCACGCCATCGAGCTGTACGCGCAGGTCGTCGATGTAGGTCGACTGGAAGGCGTCACCGATCTCGGCACGTTCGCGCTTGAGAAATTCCAGCAGCTGCGGGGTCACGAACTCGGAGATCTTGTCCATTTCGTTGGCGTCCCAGTGCTGTTGCAGGGACTGGAAGTGGCTGCGGGCCGCCTCGACGAAACGCTCTTCGTTGAACCAGGCCGGTGCGTTGATCACCGGACGGGCGGCAGGGGCTGCCGAACCACCGAAGATCGAACCCATGGCAGGCTTCTGTTCGAACGCTTCACGCTGCATCGGCGCGCCGGCTGGAGCCAGATGCTCCTGCTGCTTGCGGCGACGGGCGGCGATAAAACGGAAGACCAGGAAGGCGATGACGCCCATGATCAGGATGTCGAAGATCTGCATGCCCTGGAAGCCGTCGCCCATGAACATGGACGCAAGCAGGCCACCGGCGGCGATGCCGGCCAGTGGGCCCAGCCAACGCGAAGCACCGCCGGCCTTGGCAGCAGCGCCAGCGGCACCGGCTGCGCCTGCAGTAGCCGCAGCACCGCCGGCACCGGCGGATGGAGCCATTTGGCTGGTCTGGTGAGTCGGTGCCGCGCCCGAGCTTTTGCCGCCACCGAAGCGTTTGGCGTTGGCGTCGAGGCTCATCGTCAGGCCGATGCACAACGCCATGGCGATGCTAAGAAAACGTTTCATATAGGGAATTCCCATTTGTGGATTGCACGCGCGCCATGTTGCACAGGTGTCGTGGCAGAGGCTAGCGGCATAATGTTTCGGGCTTTTGCGTAAGACCAAATCCGAAGGGTCTGTAGGACCAATTACGGATATTGGCCCGCACGCCTCTAAAACAAGGCTGGGCCAATAATCTTCATGTTACGCAGTGTTTCATGATGGTGGGCTTATTGTGGCCAGAGATTGCTCCCGCTGGGCTGCGCAGCAGCCCCAAAAAACGGGCGCGCTGCGCACGCCAGCGGAAGCAATCTATGGTCACAGGTGATCAGCTCAGACCGCTTCGAGCTTGGCGTAACCCATCATCAGCCACTTGCTGCCCTCGGCGAAGTTCACCTGCACCCGCGCCTGGGCGCCTGCGCCTTCGAAGTTGAGGATCACGCCTTCGCCGAAGATCGCATGCTTGACCTGCTGGCCCAGGCTGAACGGGGTTTCCGGTATTTCGGAACCGGCAAACATGCTGCTGGAGTTCTGTTGCTGGCCACCGCCGAACGGGCGGCTGACGCTGTTGGACAAGCGTACTTCCTGGATCAGCCCTTTCGGCACCTCACGTACGAAGCGCGACACCTTGTTGTAGGTTTCGCTGCCATATAGGCGTCGGGTCTCGGCGTAGGTCATCACCAGGTTCTGCATAGCCCGGGTGATGCCCACGTAGGCCAGGCGGCGTTCTTCTTCAAGGCGGCCGGGCTCTTCCAGGCTCATCTTGTGAGGGAACAGGCCTTCTTCCATGCCCACCAGGAACACATAAGGGAATTCCAGGCCTTTGGCGCTGTGCAAGGTCATCAGCTGGATGCTGTCTTCATGCTCGTCGGCCTGGGTATCGCCGGCTTCCAGCGAGGCGTGGCCCAGGAAGGCGGCGAGCGGCGTCAGCTCTTCGTCGTCCTCGGTGTTTTCGAACGCGCGGGCGGCGCTGACCAGTTCCTCAAGGTTTTCTACCCGGGCCTGGCCTTTCTCGCCTTTTTCCGCTTCGTGATAGGCGATCAGCCCGGACTGCTCGATCACGGTCTGAGTCATCAGGTGCAGCGGCATCTCTGCGCACTTGGCGGCCAGGTTCTCGATCAGCTCGACAAACACCCCCAACGCCCCCGCAGCACGGCCAGTCAGGCCTTTGTTGGCGATCAGCAAGCGCATGGCTTCCCACATCGACACATCGGCATGGCGCGCATGGTCGCGGATCGCTTCGACGGTTTTCTCGCCAATGCCACGCGCCGGGATGTTGATCACCCGCTCCAGCGCTGCATCGTTACCACGGCCTTCAAGCAAACGCAGGTAGGCCATGGCGTTCTTGATTTCGGCGCGCTCGAAGAAGCGCTGGCCACCATAGATGCGGTACGGGATGCGTTCGCGCAGCAAGGCCTCTTCCAGCACCCGCGATTGGGCGTTGGAACGGTACAGAATCGCGATATCGCTGCGGGCCAGGCCGGTTTTCAGTGCGCTTTCAATGGTTTCGACCACGTAACGCGCTTCATCGTGCTCATTGAACGCCGCGTACAGGTTGATCGCTTCGCCTTCGCCGCCGTCGGTCCACAGCTCTTTGCCCAGGCGCCCGGTGTTGTTGGCGATCAAGGCGTTGGCCGCCTTGAGGATCCCGGCGGTGGAGCGGTAATTCTGCTCCAGGCGGATGGTCACCGCGTCCGGGAAGTCTTCGGAATACTGGTAGATGTTCTCGATTTTCGCGCCCCGCCAGCCGTAGATCGACTGGTCGTCATCGCCCACCACCATCAGGCTGTCACCGCCCTTGGCCAGCAGACGCAACCATGCGTACTGCACGGCGTTGGTGTCCTGGAACTCGTCCACCAGGATATGGCGGAAGCGTTTCTGGTAATGGGCCAGCAAACCGGGGTTGTCGCGCCACAGGTCGAGGGCACGCAGCAGCAGTTCGGAGAAGTCGATGACGCCGGCGCGCACGCAGGCCGCTTCATAGGCCTCATAAATGCTGCGCATCGTGGCCAGGAACAGGTCGCCGCTGGCTTGGATATGTTGCGGGCGCAGGCCCTCGTCTTTCTGGCCGTTGATAAACCACTGTGCCTGGCGCGCCGGCCAGCGTTGTTCGTCCAGGCCCAGTTCGCGGATCACGCGCTTGACCAGGCGTTGCTGGTCGTCGCTGTCGAGAATCTGGAAGGTCTGGCTCAGGCCGGCTTCCTGCCAATGCGCCCGCAACAGGCGGTGCGCCAGGCCGTGGAAGGTGCCCACCCACATGCCCGCCGGGCTGATGCCCATCAACTGCTCGATGCGATGACGCATCTCGGCAGCGGCCTTGTTGGTGAAGGTCACCGACAGGATGGAATGCGGGGACGCGTTTTCGACCTGGATCAACCAGGCGATACGGTGCACCAGCACTCGGGTTTTACCGGAGCCAGCACCGGCCAGGACCAACTGACGGCCAACGGGGGCCGCTACGGCCTGGCGTTGGGCATCGTTGAGGGAGTTCAGCAAAAGAGAGAGATCATCGCGCATCGACGCATTCTATGGGCCTTGGGGGGCCTGGGCAAATCCCAATGCCGGATGGTCGATGCAAAACGCCTGCAAGCTATCGACGGGCGAACATTCTGACGGGGGTGATGACCGGTTGGTCATCGCCCGCAGCCCATGCCGTGTCTTGCTCAAGCGGTCTGGGCCAAAGGTTTGCGGCCAATCGCAGGAGGTTTTTTATGACTTGTAGCAGTTTGGCCCAGGCGCTTGCTTGTGTATGCTCCGTCGACGTTTCGGGCTCACCATTATAAGAACACCGCCTATGACCCTTAGCACCGACCTGTTTGGCCCCTCGCCGGCCCCGGCACAGGTCATCCGTAAACACTATGCAACCGAAATCGCGGTTGAGCGCACGCGCCTGCTGTATCAAGGTTCGTTGCTGCCGACGCTGCTGATGCTGGTCAACGGCCTGGTCTGCGCCTGGTTGCTGTGGAACCCCAATCAGTACCTGCTGGACAGCGTCTGGCTGCTCTGGCTGCTTGCCCTGGTGGCGATGCGCGTGATTCAAGTGGCAGCCTTTGATTCGGCCATGCCCAGCCGGCAGGCCCAGCCCGTGTGGCGCCGTATGTTCATGCTCGGCTCGGCGGTCAGTGGCCTGACCCTCTCCGTTGCGGCCATTGCCCTGGTGCCCACGGACAGCTTCATGCATCAGGCCTGGGTGTTTGGCCTGATCGGCGCCGCCACCTTGTCGGCCAGCGTGGCCTATGCCGTGAGCTTTTGGGCTTACCTGTCGTTTGCCTTGCCGTGCCTGGTGCCGGCCATCGTCTACCTGTTCTGGAATGGCACACCGCAGCAAAAAGGCTGGGGCGTCCTCGGGCTGATCCTGCTGGCGTCCCTGAGCCTGGTCGCGTGGCAGGTCAACCGCCTGATCCAGCGCGGGTTGTTGCGCCGTTTCCAGAACCAGGCCCTGATCGAGCATTTACAGCAGGCGCAGCAACGCAGTGAGCAGTTGAACCAGGACCTGGTGCGCGAAGTCGAGCAGCGCCGCGAGGTGGAGCAGAACTTGCGTGAAGCCCAGGTCGGTCTGCAAGATCGTGTGGCGCAACGCAGCCAGCAATTGGATGCTGCCAGCCTCGCCTTGAGTAAAAGCGAAGCGCGCCTGGCCATGGCCCTGCAAGCCAGTGAACTGGGCCTGTGGGACTGGAACCTGCAAACCGACGAGGTCCACCACACGCAACTCAAGGAGTTGTTTGGCCTGGAGCCCGAATACGTCACGGCGATGCTCAGCCACCTCAAACCGCGCCTGCACCCCGACGATCTGCCACTGCTCAAGCACGCGCTGGTAGAGCATCTCAAAGGCCGCAGCGAGGACTATCAGGTGGAGTACCGGATACGTCATGGCGATGGGCATTGGGTGTGGATCGAAGACCGCGGGCGCGCCGTGGAGCGCGCGCCCAGTGGCCGCGTCATCCGTATGCTGGGCACGCGCCGCGACATCAGCGCCGGCAAGGCGGTGGAGGAGCAGCAACGCCTGGCTTCGACGGTGTTCGAGGCGGCCAGCGAAGGCATTGTGATCCTCGACCCGAACTACGCGCTGATCGCCGTGAACCAGGCGTTCAGCCGCGTCACCGGTTTCGACATCGACGACATGCTTGGCCGCAACGTCGTGGAACTGCCCAGCAGTCGCGATGCGCGGCGCCACTTCCCGCTGATCCGCCAGGCATTGCTCAGCCACGGCACCTGGCAGGGCGAATTGGTGGAGACGCGCAAGAACGGCGAACTGTACCCGCAATGGCTACAGCTGAATGTGGTGCGTGATGTACGGGGGAACGTCAGTCATATCGTAGGATTCTTCGCCGATCTGTCCGCCCGGCGCGAGTCGGAAGAGCGCATGCGCTACCTCACCCACTACGACGAGTTGACCGGCCTGGCCAACCGCTCGCTGTTTCGCGAACGGCTGCGCGAAGCTCACCAGCGGGTGCGCCAAGGCGGTCGCAGCCTCGCGCTGCTGCATATCAACCTCGACCGCTTCAAATTGCTCAATGACAGCCTGGGCCATGAAGTGGCCGACCAACTGCTGCAGAAAATGGCGCGGCGCTTGATCAACGCGCTGCCGGAGGCCGACACCATTGCGCGCCTGTCCGGTGATGAGTTCGCCGTACTGTTTGACGCCTATGGCAACTTATCCAGCCTGGCGCGGGTGGCGACCCGGTTGCTGGCGAAGCTGCGCGTGCCGGTGAACGTGGAGGGCCATGAGCTGGTGGTAAGCGCCTCTATGGGCGTCAGCCTGCTGCCTGATAACGCACGGGAGATTTCTGCACTGGTCAGCCAGGCGAATATGGCGATGCAGCACGCCAAGCATTTGGGCGGGAATAATTTCCAGTTCTTCACCGACAGCCTGCAAGCCAGCACCCTGGAGCGTTTGCAGCTGGAAAACCACCTGCGCAAAGCCATCGACGAGCGTCAGCTCACGGTGTTTTACCAACCCAAGCTGTGCCTGGTCACTGGCAAGCTGAAGGCTGCCGAGGCGTTGGTCCGCTGGGAGCATCCGCAATGGGGCATGGTGCCGCCGAGTGACTTTATCGGTTTGGCGGAAGAAACCGGCTTGATCGTGCCGTTGGGCGAATTTGTGCTGCGCCAGGCCTGCTGGCAGGCCTGCGAATGGCAGCGTCAGGGGCTGGCGCCGATTCGCGTGTCGGTCAACCTGTCGGTGCATCAGCTGCGCCAGGGCAAGCTGGTCAGCCTGGTGCGCCAAGTGCTGGAGGAAACCGCACTGGACCCGCAGTACCTGGAGCTGGAACTGACCGAAAGCCAGTTGCTCGACAGCGTTGAACACATCATCGCCACCTTCCAGCAATTGCGCGACCTGGGGGTGAAGCTGGCCATCGACGACTTTGGCACCGGTTATTCGTCCCTCAGCTACCTCAAGCGTATCCCGGTGGACTACGTAAAAATCGACCAGGCCTTTATCCGGGGGCTTGGCCAGGGGCGCGAGGATGCGGCCATCACCCGTGCGATCATCGCCATGGCCCACGGGTTGGCGCTCAAGGTAGTGGCCGAAGGAGTGGAGGATCAGCAGCAGCTGGATTTCCTGCGCGGTGAGCAGTGTGACGAGGTACAGGGTTACCTGATCAGCCCGCCCATGAGGGCCGAAGGGCTGGCGGATTTGTTACGCAAAAACGCAGATTTTTCTTAACGCAGCGTAGGCCGCGTTTATGGCTACATAGCGGCTGCCCGCTGAATCAGAGGGGAGCAGGGCGATTTAGTGATGCATCTAACGGGCAAAACGACAATTCTTGTAGTATAACTACAAGCTTGCTACATCCCTGGCGCCTGCCAATAACAAGAGTCCTGCCCTTTGAACCTGTTGCAACATATCGCCCAGTCGCGCCACCTGTTACGCAAATCGGAACTCAAGGTTGCCGATCATGTGCTGCTTGACCCTGCGGCCGTGATGCACAGTTCCATGGCCGACTTGGCCCACAGCGTGGGCATCAGCGAGCCGACCATCGTGCGCTTCTGCCGCGCCATTGGTTGCTCCGGCTTTCAGGACCTCAAGCTCAAGCTGGCGCAAAGCCTGGCTGCCGGTGCGAGCTTCGGCCAGTTTGCAATCCATGAAGACGACTCCGTCGCCGACTACAGCCTGAAAATCTTCGACACCACCTTGCACACCTTGATGGAAGTGCGTGAGAAGCTCGACCCGGTGGAGCTGCAAAAGGCCGTGACCGCAATGTCCCAGGCCCAGCGCGTCGAGTTCTACGGCTTCGGTGCGTCCGGCGCGGTGGCGGCCGATGCCCAGCACAAGTTCTTCCGCCTGCTGCTGACCGCCGCGGCCTACAGCGACCCGCACATGCAGGCGATGTCGGCGGTGACCTTGAAGCCCACTGACGTGGCCATCTGCATTTCCCAATCAGGTCGTTCCAAAGACCTGCTGATCACCGCCAACCTGGTGCGTGAGAGCGGCGCGTCGTTGATTACCCTGTGCCCGAGCCAGACGCCATTGGCCGAGTTGTCCACGGTGAACCTGGCGATCGACGTGCATGAAGACACCGAAATCTACACGCCGCTGACCTCGCGCATTGCCCACCTGGTGGTTATCGACGTGTTGGCGATGGGCGTGGCCATGGCCCGTGGCCCGAGCCTGGTTAACCACCTCAAGAGCGTGAAGCGCAGCTTGCGTAGCCTTCGCCTCTCGCCAAAATCCGTCAAAGCCCTCGACGACTAAGCCCAGGCCATACTCGGTCAAAGTGTGGGAGCTGGCTTGCTGTGGCGAGGGAGCTTGCTCCCGCTGACTGCGCGGCAGTCTCCGGCTTTTTTGGGGGCGCTTCGCACCCCAGCGCAAGCAAGCTTGCTCGCCACAGCGAACCAGCTCCCACAGGGAGTTTGCGTCAATTTCGCAAGATTCATCATCCTGTAATCCCCGCGCCGCCAAACCGTCATCCCCCACGCCCATCCTGTACTCCCCGTACTCGCATTGGGAGACTCCAAATGACCCGGCCCTACGAAGACAGCAACAGCACCGTCAAGACCCGTCGTCAGCAGGAAGACCAGCGCCGCATGGCGTTCCGTCGCGCCATCGAAGACCGTTGCGAAGAGCGCCAGTTGCTCCAGAGCATCAGTGACTACCCGGAACTGCATTGGCAGGCACCCGTGGCTGCCCAGCGAAACGCTCAGCCAGCGCGCTGATCTGCACCCGTTCGCTGCGAATAAAGCCCAGGAACGCATGGGCCACCGGTGACAGGCGTTTAGCCTTGGCCTGTACCAGGCACCAACTGCGGTACAGCGGCAGTTCTTCCACCGGCAGCTCCTTGAGCCCGCCGGTGGCCAGCTCCAGGTTCAAGGCGTGGCGCGTCAGCAATGCCACGCCCAACCCTGCACTCACACATTCACGCTGCGCCTCGGCCGAGGCCACTTCCACCGTCTGGGTGAAGTGCACGCGTTTTTCCTTGAAGTATTCCTCGCAGGCCAGTCGCGTGCCAGAGCCCGGCTCGCGGATGAGCAGGGTATAAGGCTCCAGGTCCTGCAAGCGCAGTGGCCCTTGCAGGCTCAACGGATGATCTGGCAGCGCCACGGCGACAATCGGATTGTTGAGAAACGGCAGGAATTCCAGGCCCATGTCCTGGGGCACCATGGACATGATCACCAAGTCGTCGCGGTTGTCCGAGAGCCGGCGGATCACCTGGGCACGGTTGACCACCGTGAGCTGCAATTGCACTTCCGGATGCTGGCGCTTGAAGGCGGCGAACAGGTGCGGCACGAAATACTTGGCGCTGGACTCCACCGCCAGTTTCAGTTGGCCTTGCAGTGAACCCTGCATGTCCGACAGCTGCATATCGAGGTTTTCCAGGCGCCCGAAGATGTCGCGGCTGGCCCGTTGCAAAGCTTCGGCGGCCTCGGTCATGTAGAGTTTTTTGCCGACATAGTCGAACAGCGGCTGGCCGATCAGTTCTTCCAGCTGGCGAATTTGCAGGCTGACCGCCGGTTGGGTGAGGGACATTTCCTCGGCGGCACGGCTGTAGGAACGCAAATCACACACTTCATTGAAGATCTGCAATTGACGCAATGTCATACGCATCAATGACTTACGCATTTTATAAAGCCTCGGCCCCTTGGTGTTCCCGCTAACTATAAGTCTTTACTTATACACAACCCAATAATTATTGATTTTTGTTAATTCTCCTGTGCGCATAGTGTGTGTCTCGCGACTGTCATGAAACATTTGGTCACGCGCCGGCCCGGCTGCAACGGGTCGAAGCACGCAAATCGGCTCAAGGGAATTTCCAAGTGATAAAAAAGATCCTGATCGCCAACCGTGGTGAAATTGCCGTACGAATCGTGCGTGCCTGCGCCGAGATGGGCATTCGCTCGGTCGCGGTTTATTCGGACGCCGACCGCCATGCGTTGCACGTCAAGCGTGCCGACGAAGCCCACAGCATCGGTGCCGAGCCGCTCGCCGGTTACTTGAACCCGCGCAAGCTGGTGAACCTGGCGGTGGAAACCGGCTGCGATGCGCTGCACCCCGGCTACGGCTTCCTGTCGGAAAACGCCGAATTGGCAGATATCTGTGCCGAGCGCGGCATCAAGTTCATCGGCCCCTCGGCAGAAGTGATTCGCCGCATGGGCGACAAGACCGAAGCGCGCCGCAGCATGATCAAGGCCGGTGTGCCGGTCACGCCGGGCACCGAAGGCAACGTTGCCGACATCCACGAAGCCCTCACTGAAGGCGACCGCATCGGTTACCCGGTGATGCTCAAGGCCACCTCCGGTGGTGGCGGCCGTGGCATTCGTCGTTGCAACAGTCGCGAAGAACTCGAGCAAGCCTTCCCCCGCGTGATTTCCGAGGCCACCAAGGCCTTCGGCTCGGCGGAAGTGTTCCTGGAAAAATGCATTGTTAACCCCAAGCACATCGAAGCGCAGATCCTCGGTGACAGCTTTGGCAACGTGGTGCACCTGTTCGAGCGTGACTGCTCGATCCAGCGTCGCAACCAGAAGCTGATCGAAATCGCCCCCAGCCCGCAACTGACCCCGGAACAGCGCGCCTACATCGGCGATCTGTCGGTGCGCGCCGCCAAGGCCGTGGGCTACGAGAACGCCGGCACCGTGGAGTTCCTGCTCGCCGAGGGCGAGGTGTACTTCATGGAGATGAACACGCGGGTGCAGGTGGAACACACCATCACCGAAGAAATCACCGGCATCGATATCGTTCGCGAGCAAATCCGCATCGCCTCCGGCCTGCCGTTGTCGGTCAAGCAGGAAGATATCCAGCACCGTGGTTTCGCGTTGCAGTTTCGTATCAACGCTGAAGACCCGAAGAACAACTTCCTCCCAAGCTTCGGCAAGATCACCCGTTACTACGCCCCTGGCGGCCCCGGCGTGCGTACCGACACGGCGATCTACACCGGCTACACCATCCCGCCGTTCTATGACTCCATGTGCCTGAAACTGGTGGTGTGGGCGTTGACCTGGGAAGAAGCCATGGACCGCGGCCTGCGTGCCCTGGACGACATGCGCCTGCAAGGCGTGAAGACCACTGCCGCCTATTATCAGGAAATTCTGCGCAACCCGGAATTCCGTAGCGGCCAGTTCAATACAAGCTTTGTGGAAAGCCACCCTGAGCTGACCAACTACTCGATCAAGCGCAAACCCGAAGAGCTGGCCCTGGCCATCGCCGCCGCCATCGCCGCCCACGCGGGCATATAAACATGCAGCTGCAAGTTCCAAGCGGCAAGCTACAAGTAAAAGCAGATTGGCTTTTTCTTGCAGCTTGTAGCTTGAAGCTCGCAGCTATGAGGAGTCCCGAATATGAGCAAGAAGATCTTCGTAACCGACACCATCCTGCGCGACGCCCACCAATCGTTGCTGGCCACCCGCATGCGCACCGACGACATGCTGCCGATCTGCGACAAGCTCGACAAAGTCGGCTACTGGTCCCTGGAAGTCTGGGGCGGCGCGACCTTCGACGCCTGTGTGCGCTTCCTCAAGGAGGACCCGTGGGAGCGCCTGCGCCAACTGCGTGCCGCACTGCCCAATACGCGCCTGCAAATGCTGCTGCGCGGCCAGAACCTGCTGGGCTACCGCCATTACAGCGACGACGTGGTCAAAGCCTTCGTGGCCAAGGCGGCGGTCAACGGTATCGACGTGTTCCGCATTTTCGATGCAATGAACGACGTGCGTAACCTGCGCGTGGCCATTGAAGCGGTGAAAGCCGCTGGCAAACATGCACAAGGCACTATTGCCTACACCACCAGCCCAGTGCATACCGTGGAAGCGTTCGTGGCCCAGGCCAAGCAATTGGAAGCCATGGGCTGCGACTCCATCGCGATCAAGGACATGGCCGGCCTGCTCACGCCCTACGCCACTGGCGAACTGGTCAAGGCACTCAAAGCCGAGCAGAACCTGCCGATCTTTATCCATTCACACGACACCGCCGGCCTGGCCGCGATGTGCCAACTCAAGGCCATCGAAAACGGTGCCGACCACATCGATACGGCCATCTCCAGCTTTGCCTGGGGCACCAGCCATCCGGGCACCGAGTCGATGGTCGCAGCCCTTAAAGGCAGCGAGTTCGACACCGGCCTCGATCTGGAACTGCTGCAAGAGATCGGCCTGTACTTCTACGCCGTGCGCAAGAAGTACCACCAGTTCGAGAGCGAATTCACCGCCGTCGACACCCGTGTGCAAGTCAACCAGGTGCCGGGCGGGATGATCTCCAACCTGGCCAACCAGCTCAAAGAGCAGGGCGCCCTGAACCGCATGAGCGAAGTGCTGGCCGAGATTCCACGAGTGCGTGAAGACCTCGGCTTCCCGCCACTGGTAACGCCGACCTCGCAGATCGTTGGCACCCAGGCGTTCTTCAACGTATTGGCCGGCGAGCGCTACAAAACCATCACCAACGAAGTGAAGCTCTACCTGCAAGGCGGTTACGGCAAGGCGCCGGGCACGGTGAACGAAAAACTGCGCCGCCAGGCCATCGGCAGCGAAGACGTGATCGACGTGCGCCCGGCGGATTTGCTCAAGCCGGAAATGACCAAGCTGCGCGGCGAAATCGGCGCATTGGCCAAGTCCGAAGAAGACGTGCTGACCTACGCCATGTTCCCCGACATCGGGCGCAAGTTCCTCGAAGAACGCGACGCCGGCACCCTGGCCCCTGAAGTGTTGTTGCCGATCCCGGAAGCGGGCGGCGTGGCCCGTGCTGGCGGTGAAGGTGTACCGACCGAATTCGTTATCGACGTGCACGGCGAAAGCTACCGTGTGGATATCACCGGTGTCGGTGTAAAGGCCGAAGGCAAGCGTCACTTCTACCTGTCCATCGACGGCATGCCGGAAGAAGTGGTGTTCGAGCCGCTAAACGAATTTGTCAGCAGCGGCGGCAGCAAGCGCAAGCACGCGACCGAACCGGGCCATGTCAGCACGGCGATGCCGGGCAATATCGTCGATGTGCTGGTCAAGGTCGGCGACGTGGTCAAGGCCGGCCAGGCCGTGTTGATTACCGAAGCCATGAAGATGGAGACCGAAGTGCAGGCAGCGATTGCCGGCAAGGTCGCCGCTGTTCATGTGGCCAAGGGCGACCGGGTGAACCCTGGGGAAATCCTGATCGAGATCGAAGGCTGATTACTCAGCCTTCCAACTACCGCTTTAACCTCGGGGGGGCATGTGCCCCCTTTTTTTTGCTGATTTTTTGACCATCAGGCGGTGATTGCCGGGCTCTCCTTGCGTTTGAATTCGACAAAAATGCCCTTCGGGGTGTAGATCAATTCAGGTTCCAGGGTGGTCAGGTTACTGCTGATGGCGCCGAACCTCCCATCAATGGTGGTCGCTTTGGCGATGGGTAGCTGGCGTTTGAGCAACTCGTCGCTCTCTGGCTGTACGTCAAGGTGCAGGGTGGGGTTCCCCAACGTTAATGTGTTGCCGACGTTCAGCACGGAGTGCTGTTGATCCACGCCGATTTTGAAATTCACGCTCGATCCTGGTTTCAGATTCAGATCGTTGGTGATCCTTGTCCGCGCCGTAATCGCGGGGTCGAGCAGCAGGGTGCCGGCTACGTTAAGATTGTCGACGTTACCGCCGGAATAGCTCGCGCCCGGCTCGATATCCATTGTGCCCTTGATCCCACTACGGTTGATCAACGTCGCGTCGCTGTACACCTTGCCTTGTCGGTTGGCGTGCAGTGCACCGGTCAGCTCCCAGGAGCCTTTGCCGACCCACAGATGCTGCATTCTTGTCGCCCCTTCAAAAGTCCCTCCTTCAGCATCGTCGAGAATCACCTGATTGGTGCCACTGCCCCCATCCACTTCGCCGTTGAAACGGCTGCCTTTCTTGATAATCAACAGATCGTCACCGCCTCCCATGTCGAGGGCTACGCCGTTGCCGCCGGTGATAACGCCCTGATTGGTCACTTCATCGGCTTTATTTCCGTCCAGCTTCACACCCGTGCCTGTTGCACCGGTGATGCCCCCTCGGTTATCCAGCCAGACAGAGGTGAGCCCGGAGCTGACCAAGCCATGAACAGGCGCCTTGATCTGTACATCCGGGCTGTTGACGATTTCAACGGCTGTCATGAGGTGGGGGTTAGCCAGATTGGCGTCGCTTTGGGTCAGTTTGGCCAAGTGGTCGATATTCATACCGTGACTGCTCGCTGAGCCTGGGGTAGTCATGAGTTTGATGGTATGGGTATTGAGCAAGCCATTGGACGGTTGGCTATGGGCAGTCTTGAGCTCGCCAGACATCGCTGGCGGGTGTGCAGGTGGCTCTGCTGGTGTGGCCGGGGTGACGGCAGCGGCGAGGGACTGGGTGCCATGGGCAAACAGCATGCCCATGGAAGGGATATACGAGAATGGCGAGATCATGGTTTCCGGCCTCTTCGGTGTAGGAGGCCGGAGTGTAGCGAGCACAATCACCGGCTTAATGTCAGGCGTTGTAACCGGCTTGAGCGTGAAGTTTCCTCAGTTGCTGTCTTAAAACCCCATCTTCCATTCGCCTACCAGCCCATGGTTACGGCTGTTACTGCCGACCTCAGCGGTGTACGCGAGGCTCACTGCCTGGTGAGCAGAAAGGCCTATGTCCAACCCCGTGCGCAGGGCCAGGCTGTCGCGGTTCAGCGAGACGCCATCGACGGTGAAATCACTCTTTTCTCCGGTCAGGTCAATCAGTCGGGAAGATTGCTTCACGCTGCTTTGCACGTCGCCGTAGAGGTGCTTCCAGTGGGTGCTCAAATGCGGGGACAGGCTCATGTTGTTATCAAAACGATAAAGGCTGCCCAAGCGAAGCCCCAGGGTGCTGCTGAGGTTTTGCTGGGTTTGCGCACCGACATTCAACGCCGCAAAGCCGCCTTTTTCCTTGAAGCCTTCACGATGGTAGCGCTGGTACCCCAGGCCTGCGAACGGCTCGACGCTTAACGTATCCTTGCCCAGCTGGTAGCCCATTTCGCCAAACACGGTTTGGCTTTGGGCCGTGTATTTGCCTTTGAGTTGCTCGCGATAACCCAAGAAGTCGATATCGACACCGCGCTTGTTTTGCCCGTCATGGTTGCTGTAGATGGCACCCAGGCGCAGAGCCAGCGGGCCGTCCTGGCGTACGGCGTATGCGCCCAGATGCCAGCTGTCGAGCGCTGCTTTGAAACGCTTGTGCTCAAACTCGCTTTCGGATTTGCCTCCCACCACACCGGCACGCCAAGCGTGATCGACTGCCCAGTCGGCGCCCAGAACAACGCCCTTGGTGCTTTGCTGCAACCCGACGCTGCCATATTGGCCGTCAAGTTTGCCGTTGTGGCTGAGGCCTTTTACCCAGATGCGGCCATCGGCATCGTCTGCGACGTTTGCTGGCAGGTCGCGCAGGACCGAGAGCAGCGTGTCGCTGACCTGTTGCGTGCTCATTTGGGTGGCTGCGGCAAGGTTGGCGTTCTGGCTGCCCGCGAGTTGTTCGAGGGCCTGAGCGACCTTCCCCGGCGCGAGGTTATTGAGGTATTCGCCGATATTGCCCAGTTCGTACCTGTCCCAGGGGGTGAGTTTGTCTGATTCAAGTAGCGATTTGACCGCCGCGTCCACGGCCAGGGCCAGGCGCTGGCCGTTGCGAGTGTTTGTGTGTTCGGCCAGGTAAAAATCGACGGGGGCGTCTGTCGAAAGGCGATGCAAGACGCCGTCACGATTGATTGACCCGGTCAGTTCTGTGATCCCGGACCGATCGAACACGTGTTCCACGCTTCCCTGCGCTTGGGCAAATTGAATGCTGCTGGCGGCCAGCCCGAAGGACATGACGAGCACGAGTCGCTGTAAGGTGAATGGCATGCAGTCCCAACCTCTTGATTAATGAGGCCGGGAATTTAGGCGAGGTGAGGGGGGGATAACTGTCAGGCCATCGACCCCTGATTTGCGGGAGTTGTCTCTAGTACGGTGCGATTAAAAACTCATCTGCCATTGGCCGGTCAGTGCATGGTTGCGGCTGTTGCCGCCCACTTCGCCTGTATAGCCCAGGCCCAGGCGATGGCGGGCGGATAAGCCCAGGTCCAGGCCCGCTTCCAGCAACAGGCTGTCCCGATCCAGGGCGCTGCCTTGCACATTGAACGCCGTGCCCCCCGCCAGGAAAGCCTGGCCGGTGGTGCTGTCGACATCGCCATAGGTGTGCTTCCAGCCAACGCTGGCGCGGGGTGTGAGGCTGACGCCGTTGTCCAGCTGGCTCAGGTGCGCCAGGCGCAGGCCGAAGGTGCTGCTGAAGTTGTCCTGGGTCTGGCCCTTGACGTGTAACGCAGCGGCGCCGCCTTTTTCTTTATAGCCGTCGCGCTGGTAGCGCTGGTAGCCGAGGTTGGCGAACGGCTCTGCGCTCAAGCGACCTGCGCCAAGGGCGTATCCCAGTTCAGCAAAAGCCTGCTGGCTGTTGGCGTCATAGTCGCCTTTGGGGCGGTCGTTAAAACCGTTGAAGGCCACCGTGCGTTTACTGTCGCCTTGGTGCCCGCTGTAGGCAGCACCCAGGCGCAAGGCCAGTGGGCCACTCTGGCGCAGGGCATAGACGCCGGCGTGCCAGCTGTCGACGCTGCCGTCCACACCGGTGGTGTCCAGGTCGGTCTTGGAATAACCCCCCAGCATACCCAGGCGCCAGTTGCCGTCCACCGCCCAATCGGCACCGAGCACTGTGCCCTTGGTGCGTTGGGTCAAACCGTTACTGCCGTGCTCGCCGTCGAGCTTGCCGTAGCTGCCGATACCTTGCAGCCACAGGCGGCCGCGGGCGTTCGGGTCATTGAGGTTGCGCACCTCGGCGGGTACGCCGGTGGCCGCCAGTGAGGGTGTGTCTTTGCCGTCCAGCCCCACCAGCAGTCCCGCACCGCCGCCCACCTGGTGCATGGCGGCGAGCATGCTGTTGCCCACTTGAGCACTGGCATTGAGGGTGGCGCTGGTGAGGCTGGCAGTGCTGCTGCCCGCCAGTTGCTCGATGGCTGCACCGGCTGTGGCGGTGGTGGTATTGAGCAGGGCGTTGTACAGCGGATTGTTCGTGCCCAGGCCCGCCAGGCTGCTGGCGGCGCTGGCACCGTTGGCGGTGCTGGCGAACTGGTTGAAGGCGATGTCGTTACGTGTGTACGTGAGGCCGACCTGAGTGGCGCTGTAATCCAGGGTTGGGGTCAGGAAGGCGTAGTCGCTGGTGACCTTGCCAAACGTGCCGTTGATGCTGCCGGCTTGCAGCACGCTGTAATGGCTTTGCCACGGGTAGGTGCCTTCGCCGGGGTTGACCGCCAGGGTCGCGCCATTAAGGTAAGCGGTGCCGCCGACCTTGATCGGTGCGCTACTGCCGTCGGCGTTGACGCCATAGGCGAGGGTCGAGCCGCTGCCCATGCGCAAGTCACGGCTGATGCTGGCGGTACCCAATGCGGTGTTGGTCTGCAGGGTGCCGTTCATCAGCAGGCTGCCCACCGAGCCGCCGCCGGCATACACACCGCCTGCATCGACCGTCACATTACCGGCAATGCCGCCTTGGTTGACCAGCTTGGCACCGCTGGAAATCTCGCCGCCGTCGCTGAAATCACCCTGGCCGGTCAACGTCCAGATGCCTTGCTTGACCTCCAGCCATTCAAGGTTGCGGCTGTCGCCAAAACTGCCCCCTGCGACGTCGTCCAGGGTCAGTCGGTCGTAACCGCTGCCGCCGTCCACTGTGCCGATAAAGCGGCTGCCATTGCGCAAGATCACGTGGTCGTCACCGCCGCCCAAGTCCAGGGCCAGGCCATTGCTGGCACTGATCGTGCCGCTATTGATGACTGTGTCGGCGTAATTGCCGACGAACTTCACACCAAAGCCATCCAGGCCTTGAATCGTGCCGTGGTTCTCCAGGGTGGTAGTCGCAAGCCCGGGCCCGTCGCTGCCGTCGTCCACCAGGATGGCATTGTTGGCACCACTGATCAGCGCGCCCTGGGCGTTGTAGATAGCGCCGCCGCCCAGGGCGATCCCGTCGCTGCCGTTGGCAAAGCCGTTCTTGTCGACACCCCCGGCGCCGACACCCTGGATGACGCCGTAGTTTTCGATATGGGCGATCTTGTCGATGTCCACGCCGTCACCGTCGCCATCCGGTTGCAGCCCGGAGAACGCGCCGGTGATGGTGCCGTGGTTGATCACAGTGCCGTCGCCATCGGAACCAAAGCCCGAGCCGTTGCGGCCGATCACCGTGCCGTAGTTGGTCAGCGTGGCGCCCTCGTCCGTGGTGATGCCATGGCGGCCACCGGAAATCAGGCCGTAATTGGTGACCGTTACGCCGCTGGCGGAGTCGATATCCACGCCATCGAACTTGTCATCGCGGGAGAAGGTGTTGCCGGTGGAAATCTCGCCGTAGTTAGTGATAGTGGCGTTGGCGCCGGTCTTCATGCCGTCGCTGGCCTCCCCGCGAATCAAGCCACCGGCACGGTTGATGATGGTGGTGGTGACGTTGCTGCTGCGCAGCGCATCCAGGTCCAGCCCTTGGCCGGTGGCCGAGCGAATGGTGCCGCTGTTGTCGATCAGCACGCTGCCGCTGGCAAAGTTACTGTTGATGCGCAACGCATCATTGGCGCCTTGGATCACCCCGCCGGCAAGGTTGTAAATGCTGTACCTGCGCTCCCCGCTGACACTTCCTGAACTGTCGATACCCCGACCGCCACTGGAGACCAGCTTGCCCGCGTTAGTCACCACCACCCCCGCACCGCGGGTGCCGTCCTTGAGCGTCACCGCCACCCCAGAGGTTGTAATGCTGCCAGGCGCCGACGTGGTCAACGTATCACTGTCCCCCAAGGTTTGCCCCTGGGTGGTAGGCGTGTCGAGCTGCAGGGTTTTGGCTGCGGCTGCTTCGATGAAACCACCGCTGGCCAACAGGGTGATGGCGAGCGCGAGGCGTTGAGGAGACGGGGGCATGCTGGGCGACCTTGTTATGGCAAGCGAGTCGACCTGTATAGCGGAGGGGAGTTGCAGGAATGTGTCGAAAAGATGACGACAATGAATATGCAATCTATTGCAGATCCTTGAGCCTATTCAGCCTGAGCGCTGCAATATATTGCACATTCTGCACGTCAACCGCGCCGCACGTAGCCCTTGCCGAAATGCCGCTCCATCCGCGCCTGGATCAATTCGAGCCCCAGGGACATCACCCAATAAATGATCGCCGCCGTCGTGAGCATCTCGATATAGCGGTAGCTTGAGCGGCCATAGGACTGCGCCAGAAACATCACTTCCCACACGCCCATCACGGAGATCAGCGACGAATCCTTGAGCATCGAGATGAACTGGTTAGTGGCCGGCGGGATGATGGTGCGCATGGCCTGGGGCAGGGTCACGTGCCAGAAGATCGCCCTGTCGCGCATGCCCAGGGCCAGCGCAGCCTCGCGTTGACCATGGGGCACGCCGAGGATGCCAGCGCGGAAAATCTCGCTCAGGTAGGCGCCGTAATTCAGTGACAACGCGATGATCCCGGCGACGATGGCGCCTGGCACCAGCCCCAATTGCGGCAGGCCCAGGTAGATCAACAGGATCTGGATCAGTAGCGGCGTGCCGCGAAAGAACGAGGCGTAGAAACTGGCAATGCCGAACGCCACGGCACTTTTGGACAGGCGCCCCAACGCGGTGATAAAGCCCAGCACCGACGACGCGACAATGGCGCACAGGCACAAGAACAGCGTCAGCGCCGCGCCTTGCAGGAAGCCGTTGGGCGCAAGGTGCAGGCCGACCAGGTTGGGCAGCTTGTCGAGGATGATCGAGAACTTCAGGTCAAAGCTAAGGAAGAAACTCGCAAACAGCGCGAACAGCGCCGCCCAGGTCAGGTAAAGCCGTAGGCGAAAACTCATCGGCTTATATCGGCGCCGATCCATTTTTGCGACAGCGCGCTCAAGGTGCCGTCCTGCTTGAGCTGGGCGAAGACCTCACGCACTTTGCTGTCCCACTGCGGGTCGCCTTTCTCGATGGCCACCGAGTTGGGCTCCGAGTACAGCGGCGCACCGGCGAGCTTGAAACGCTTGTCCTGGGTCAGGCGCGGCTGCGCGGTGACCAGGTTGGTGAGGATCGCATCCAGGCGCACGCCAGCGCCCAAGCCCAGATCCTGGAACGCCACGTTGTCGGTGTCGTACGGGGCGATCTGCACCTCCTCGAACGGGTACTGCAACTGCGTGTCTTCGGCGCCTTCGATCACCAAGTTCTTGTTCAGGTAGCTTTCGTAGCTCGAGGCGCTGGTGAGGCCGACTTTCTTGCCGCTCAGGTCCTTCGCTTCGTGGATGCGATCGTCCTTGGCATTGACCACGATCACGGCGGGTGAGGCGTAGTACTCCACCGGGAAGTCGAACACCTCGGCGCGTGCCTTGCTTGGGGTCATGGAGCAAATGCAAATGTCGTAGCGCCCGCTCCAGCGGCCGGCGGCGATCACGTCCCAGGATGGGGTTTCCAGGCGCAACTTCACGCCCAGTTTTTGCGCCACGGCCTTGGCCACGTCCACGTCGAAACCGTCGAGCTGATTCTGGTCATTGAGAAATGAAAACGGTGGATAGCTTTCCATCAGCACGCCGACCAGCTCTTTCTTCTGCTCGACACGATCCAGCGTGGCACCGCCAAAGGCTTGGGTTGAAGCAGCCAACATCGTCAGGCCCAGGGCCAACAGCGGTCTGAATTTCAAAATCGAACACCTGAATAAAAAAGAGGTTGTTATTAACCGAACGGTACGCATTAAATAGTTATAAGAACGACTCTCATAGTGAGTTATTTTCATAAGCATATGAGTAAAAAGCATATGGGCGCAGTAAGCACAGTAATTCTCGATGGTGGCATGGGCCGTGAACTGCAACGCCGTGGCGCGCCGTTCCGTCAGCCGGAATGGTCGGCACTGGCCTTGAGCGAAGCGCCGCAAGCGGTGGAGGCGGTGCACGCGGCCTACATCGACAGTGGTGCCAATGTGATCACCAGCAACAGTTACGCGGTGGTGCCGTTCCACATTGGCGAAGCGCGGTTTGCCCAAGAAGGGCAGGCGCTCGCCGCCCTGGCCGGTGAGTTGGCGCGACGGGCGGTGCAGGCCTCCGGTAAAGCCGTGCAGGTAGCCGGCTCACTGCCACCGCTGTTTGGCTCTTATCGCCCAGATCTGTTCCAGGCCGAGCGCGTCAGTGAGTTGCTCACCCCCTTGGTGAACGGCCTGGCGCCGCATGTCGATCTGTGGCTGGCGGAAACCCAGAGCTCAATCGCTGAAGCGCGTGCTATCCATGCAGGGTTGCCGAAAGATGGCAAGCCGTTCTGGCTGTCGTTTACCTTGAAAGACGAAGACACCGACGAGGTGCCGCGCTTGCGCTCCGGCGAACCGGTGGCGGACGCAGCCGAGGCGGCGGCGCAACTGGGCGTGCAGGTATTGCTGTTCAACTGCAGCCAGCCGGAAGTGATCGGCGCGGCCATTGATGCGGCGCGGGCAACTTTCGAACGATTGGGTGTAGCGATTCAGATCGGCGCCTACGCCAACGCTTTCCCACCGCAACCCAAGGAAGCCACGGCCAACGATGGTCTGGACCCGTTGCGCGACGACCTCGACCCGCCCGGTTACTTGCAATGGGCGGCCGATTGGCAAGCGCGCGGCGCTAGCCATTTGGGTGGGTGCTGCGGCATCGGACCGGAGCATATTGCGGTGCTGGCCCAGAAGTTGGCTGGCTGAGCCTAAGTTCCGAGAGTCGCCACCCTCCAATGTGGGAGCTGGCTTGCCTGCGATGGCATCAACTGGTTTGCCTGATACACCGAGGTGTCTGTATCGCAGGCAAGCCAGCTCCCACACATGTGAGCATTAATCCCGACACTCTGTGAGTGTCTTCAACTGGCCCGAACCACTCTGGTTCGCCTCCGACAACCACGCCTCAAACCCGGCACCGACCTTCGGCCATTCCGAATCCAGGATCGAATACCACGCCGTATCGCGGTTCTGCCCCTTGACCACCATGTGCTGGCGGAACACCCCTTCAAAACTGAACCCCAAGCGCTCGGCTGCGTACTTGGACCGCGCGTTGCCGTTGTTGCACTTCCACTCCAGCCGACGGTAGCCCTGCTCGAACGCATACTTGGCCAGCAGGTACACCGCTTCGGTGCTTTTCGGCGAGCGCTGCATGGGTGCGCCGAAGGTGACGTGGCCGATTTCGATACGGCCTTGCGCCGGGACGATGGACATCAGGCTGAGGATGCCCTGAACCTGGCCCGTCGCACGGTCGATCACGCTGAAAAAGTACGGGTCGCTGTGGGCGGCGTGATTGTTCAACCAGGCGTCGAAGGCACTGCGCTCGGTGAACGGGCCGTAGGGCAAGTAATCCCACAGCTTCGGATCGGCCCCTGGGCCGTCAAGGGCTTGCCACAGTTGATCGGCATGGCGCGCCGGGTCGAGCTTTTCCAGGTGGATAAAACGCCCTTCAAGCAGTTGCGCAGTCGGCGCCGGGACGCCTTTCCAATCAGCGAGGGAATTGATCATGCAGTGCTCCTTAAAGACCTTTGCGAAATTGGATGAAGCCTGGGCGTTCGGCGATGCGCGCATACAGCTGGATCGCCGTGGCGTTGGTCTCATGGGTCAACCAGTGCACTTTGCAGCAGCCATCGGCCTTGGCGGTGGCGTAGACGAATTCGATCAGCTTGCGACCGACGCCTGTGCCACGTTGGGCTGGGTCAACCAGCAAGTCCTGCAGGTAGCAGGAGTTCTCGATGCTCCAGTTGGAGCGATGGTAGATGAAGTTGACCATGCCCACCGCCTTGCCGTCCTCCCAAGCCAGTGCCGAATGGGTCGGCTCGCTGGGGTCGATCAGGCGTTGCCAGGTGCTTTGGCTGACGGCGTCCGGCAATTCGGTGTTGTAGAACGCCAAGTAGGCCTGCCATAGCGGCAGCCAGGCGGCTTGGTCGGCGGCTGTGACCTGGCGAATGTCGATCAAGCTCATTCTGAAACTCCTTGGGGAATAAAGCGGGCGAGGGTCTGGTCACGTACATCGGCACTGGCGGCCAGGCCGTCACGGACACCGGCCATGTCGGCGGCGCTGCGGTTCTGGCTGAGTTTGCGTTTGCCCACCAGGCGTTCGATCGGCAGGGCAAAGCCGACAATGGCCTTGAGCATGCCGTCGATGTAGTCCGCCGGTGCGTCGCTGACACGCCAGGGTTGGGCGCGGGCGCTTTCATGGCGGTCGGTGAGGGCGGTGACCACCTTGAGCAAGCGCTCGGCGTCGCTGAATACCGCAGGCGTGCCATAGGCGTGCACGGCGATGTAGTTCCAGGTCGGGACCACTTTGCCGTGCTCGGCCTTGGCGGGGTAAAACGCCGGGCTGATATAGGCGTCGGCACCGGCGAAGATCACCAGCGCTTCACCGCCATTTTGCAGCTCGCGCCATTGCGGGTTGGCCTTGGCCAGGTGACCGTACAGCGTGCCGTTGGGCCCTTCATCGGGGTTGAGCAGCAAGGGCAAGTGGCTGGCTTGCAGGCCGTTTTCACCCACGGTTACCAACTGCGCCAGACGGGTGTGCTGGATCAGTTGCTGGATTTCGGGCAAGTCATCGAGAGCAAAGGCGCGGGGTGTGTACATGGAGATATTCCTTGGCGAATGCCTGCATCCTAGGCAGGCTATTGGTTCGTTGTAAGAGCCATCTCGCGCTATTTTCATAGGTCCAATATGCCGCCTGTTTCGCCACCGCTGTCCTTCAACCCCGCCGGTATCGAGCTGGACCGCCGCCAGGGCCTCACGCGCCAGCTTTATGAGGCCCTGCGCCAGCGGGTATTGGATGGGCGATTGGTCAGCGGCACGCGGTTGCCCGCAACCCGCGATTTGGCGACAGCCTTGTCGATTTCCCGCAACAGCGTGGTGCGCGCCTACGACCAGTTGTATGCCGAAGGGTTTATCGAGAGCAGGGTGGGTGATGGCACCTATGTTGCCCAATTGCCGATGCCCCAAAAACTATCCACAAAAGTATCCACAGGGTTGTCAACAGGCTTATCCCCAGGGTTATCCACAAAATGCGCAAATTTACCTGAGGATTTGGATGACGAAGTTATCCACAGTGCCGGGTTGGCGCGGGTAAAAGACCACCACCTGCCTCAGCCGCCTTCGGGGCCGCCTCGGGCATTTCGCGTGGGCGTACCCGCCTTCGATCTGTTCCCGTTTGAGGTATGGGCCAAGCTGAATGGGGCGTTCTGGCGCAAACCCGGCCTGGAACAGCTGTGCTATGGCGACCCGGCAGGTGATGGCCGCCTGCGCGGTTTGATCGCCGCGTACCTGCGCAGCTCGCGTGGCATGCAATGCACGGCTGAACAAATTGTGATCACCAGCGGCGCACAGCAGGCCATCAGCCTTTGTGCACAGTTGCTGGTGGAGCCTGGGGATGGCGTGGCGGTGGAAAACCCTGGCTATCGCGCGGCCGGCCATGCATTCGCTTTGGCCGGGGGGCGAATGCACGGCGTGCCGGTGGACGGTGAGGGCATGGATTGCCAGGTGCTCAGTACCCTCAATGATTGCCGCGTGGCGTATGTCACGCCTTCCCATCAGTATCCGCTGGGCGTGGTGATGAGCCTGGCACGCCGCCTGGAATTGCTGGCCTGGGCCGAGCGTTCAGGCGGCTGGATCGTGGAGGACGATTACGACGGCGAGTACCGCTACAGCGGCGCGCCGCTGTCACCATTGGCCGCGCTGGATCGCAGTGGCCGCGTGCTGTACGTGGGCACCTTCGGCAAGGTGGCGTTCCCGGCGTTGCGCCTGGGTTACCTGGTGTTGCCACCGGGCCTGGTGCAAGCCTTCACCCGGCGCCGCGCGGTGGACGTGCGTCACTCCGAAGTCAGCACCCAGGCGGTGATGGCCGAGTTCATGGCGGCGGGGCATTTCCAGCGGCACATTCGTCGGATGCGCCGTGCTGCGTTGAGCCGACGCAATGCCTTGTTGGCTGGATGGCCAGAGGCATTAGCCGGTGTTGGCCCATTGCCCAACGTTGCAGCGGGGCTGCACTTGACGGTGCGTGTCGACAGCGTGTCCCGCGAGCAACAATTGCTAAAGCAAGCTCATGCAGTCGGTGTAGAGATCAACGGATTGAGCACCTATTGGCTGCCAGACTCCAGCACACCGCCGGATCAACGCGCCGGCCTGGTGCTGGGGTTTGCTGCCGTGCCTGAGTCGGGCATTGCGCAGGCGCTGGAGCGTTTGCGTCTGGCTTGGCTGCCATAAGCCGATCAGGTGTTGAAGAACAGCGACTGGGCCAGTTGGGCGCCGATGCTGCTGCGATGGATTTCAATCATGTCCCAGTCACTGGGGCCGGTGCGCTGATAGGCACCGCCTAGACGTTGTTGCTCGCGGGTCTTGAGGTGATCCTTGGTGAAGTTTTCCAGCGCGGCATCTTTTGTTTCATAGTGAAAGTGCGCGTACCACAGCACAGTGCCGTTTTCTTTGTCGCGAATCTCGTACTCGTCCAGATAGTCCTTTTTGGGCCCCTTGAGGGGGCGGCGGCTGATGACCTTGACGATGCGGATCAACCCTTGGCTGTTGAGCCAGTCAACCCGTTCGGCGGTTGGCGCTTGATGCTTGATCATGTCGATGTAGTGTTTTTTACCAAGTCGATAGAGGCGTTGCGCCGCGTCGTTGAGCTGGCGCTTGGTTGAGGCGGCAGAAGCGTGATCGCTTTCAGTAAGATTGCGCTGGGTCAGGGCTTCTTCGATATCGTTTGAGGCTTTTTCCAGTGTCTTTGCATAATCATCGAACATGTCCTGAATATCCTGCGGCGCATGCCAGGGTTTCCTGGAGAAACCCTGGTATTTACGGGTTTCAGCTTGTTCGCCATCCAATAGCGCTTGCCCCGCGTTGACGCTGGTGTCCAGATCCACAGCTACCGGTGCGCTTGGCTGCGATGGGGTTATCTGCCGTTTAACCCAGACTCCCGGTGCCTTCTCATGAAACGTGGCGAGCACCTTGCCGGTCATGTGTGCCTTGACGTCGACCAACGAACTGTCTGCTTCGCGGGGCTCACCCATCACCAAGCCGTGATGACGTGTCTTGATCACTTTACGCCTTGGGGCGGGCTCGGCCCTGGAGCTGCCGGGCTTGGGCTGCTGGGCTTTTTTCTCTCGCAGCAGGTAGGCCAGGTCGTGGATGGCCCGTTGGCTGAACTCGCTTATTTGCAGGCGAAAACGTTCGAGGCGAGGTTTGAGCAAGTGCTGTGGGTAATCGGCGTGCAGATCCAGCAGGCGTTGGTCGGCGCTGGAAAATTGCTCAACGAGGCTGTTGAGCACCTCGATACGATCATCCAGCGAGGCGCCATTACCGCGTTCAACAATCTCACTGAAACTTTCAACGTTGATTTCGGCTGAATCGACGATCTGGCCCATTCGCTCACGCACGGTGGCTGGAATCTGGCTTTGCGTTTCATCGATACACAGGTAACGGCCCAAGCCGATCTCGAGAGATTTGAGTTCAATGAGCGTGAGCTGCGGCAACTCTCGCATGGTTTTACGAATGATCGCCGCGCCTTCATCTCCCAGGGTTTTAAGTTCGTTGAAGCGGTCGTTGATGAATTCCAGCCGCCTGATGATGCCAAGGTTCAGAGTGGACAGGGTGTGTGCGCTTTTTGCCTGGTTTTTATAGTCAATGTCTACCTCGGCATCAAGAACCGGCAACGACGCCTTCAAGGCTTTCCTGTAGCTCTCCACCTGTTGCTCCATGGCTATCTGTGTCAGTTGCACCTGTTGTTTCAGGTAACCGCTCATGTTGCTCTGGTAGGTGGGTACCGTGTCGATGATACTCAAGGACTTCAGCTGGCTGATCGCTTCGTCGTACGCCGCCAGCCGCCTGTCGACCTTATCGATGAACGCTGTACGCTGCAGGTCCGTGGACGGCCCCGGGGTAGCGTCCAGCGCGGGCTTTGATTCAAGCACGTCCAGTTGTTGACTGGCGGCGACGGCGTCAAAAGCGTTGAGCTGGGTCTTGAGTGCTGCAATGCGCGCAGGCTGATCGACCTTGACCGCCCGCCGGCGGTTTCGAAGACCGCCGCCGCGCAGTCGCAGGCGTATGTCGACAAACCACTGGCCCGCCAGATTGCCGATCAGCGGCGGGCCTGTACGCAAGGGAGATTTGGAGTCGATGATAATGACACTGTCGTTGTCATCCACGATGACTTCGAACCAGCGCTCACCAACGGGCGCAAACCACCGATCCGCGAGTGGATAGAGATTGAGATGGCGGCCGGGGGTTTTATTTTGCTCGCCAAGCTTATCGGGTTTGGCAACATTGAAACTGTCGAGGGTTCTGGCCAGCCCCAGGCGACTATGGCTCAGGGCGCCGCGAGTGTGTACGGCACCTTGATGCTTGGCAGGTAGTTGATTGTCGGGAATATCCGGTTGCTGCACGCAGGTATATTTTTTCTCGGCAACCGGCAGTTTGTTCACCGTTTCGATTGTCGTGCGTTCGGATTCAGGCTCAATCCTGGCCGCATCGAACTGCTTTCGAGGGCGCGGGTGCCGCAGGGCTATATGCAGAGTCAGCGCCATACCCAGGTTCAGGAATACATCCACCAACGCTGTCCAGGCTGTTGAGTCGTCATCCTTGTTCACGGCCTCCTCGGCAGCTTGCAGGTCGTCCATGATTTGCCAGATCCAGGCGGCGACTCCCAGGGTGCGGCCCATGAACGGCAGCGCGGCATTGAATATTTGCCAACCTGCATGTCGAAAGGTCGCCCACCGTTTCTGTACGTTGGACACCGACTGGCGTGTCGCCAATTCAACCATGGCATTGGCATTGGCGTTGAACAGCGTCGCTAATGCGTCATTGCCTATTTCCTCATTGGTCAGCGTCACGGGGCCACTCATGTACAGCACGGTAAGCGGCTCGACCAGTGCGCGCACTACGGTCCAGGGCGAGGGTAGGGTGTCTGGGAACACATACTGGGCATAGTTGAAGCGTTGTGCGTCGGGCAGCCAGGCCAGCACTGATTCGCGCAAGGTACGGTCATGCTTGATGGCGTACAGCAGGTTTTGCCTCGATGCAAATTGCATCAGCGTTGGTTCGAGCAGGGGCCGATAAAGCACGCAGGGGCCGGCGTCGGAATGCCTCGGGCCGATCACGAACATATTGGCGACTACGTCTTGCTCATGGCCGGGACGCAAGGTGGGCACAAAGGCCAGGCAGCGAATGACAATGGGCTGCCCATCTACTTTGCGCTCCTGTTCTTCGTTGTGCATCACCGCGGCGATGTAGCGGTAACCGCGTTCATCGATGCCGCCCTGGCCGCGGATTTTCATCTGCAAGGCCAGCAGTGGCAGTTGCACCTGAAGGTGGCGGGTGTAGATCTGCTGTCGATGGCGCGATTGCTGCGGATCATCGAGCAGTTTTTGTTTGACCAGGGCTGGGTAGTTCTGGCCTATATCAATGTCTTCTATGACGTCTTTCAGAAAGCGGTAAGTCAGCCAGGTGGGTACACCGTTGTCCTTGCCGTTGTAGTGCACGGTCGCGTTGCCGGTAGGCAAGCCGGTAAGGTTTTCCAAGGCCAGGTCGATCAGGTTACGACGAGTGATGTCGACGGCACCTGGAATGATAAATGTGCCCCACAGAACCGGGCTTTCAATCACAACCTCGACCTTATCCAGATTCAGACGCACGCCCTTTTCCGGGTCGCGGATATGGCTTTGCAACTGGGTCCGGGCATAGTCACGAATAGACGGAATGCCGTCTTGGAATGTTTCGCCGTGGTAATGGGTGTGCAGTTGGGCCAGGTCGATCATATAGCGGCTGTAGGCGGCTGTATCGGAGTCCGTCGCCGAGGTTAGCCAGTCCGGGAGTTGTTGGTGAATCTGGCGAATATTCGACAACTGGTGATCGCTCATCTCTTCGATGCTCGGCACGATCCGGGCGACAGTTGGGGCGCGTGGCTGATCCTGCAGACCGGCCCCGCTGAGGCTGCCAATGACCTGGATTTGCAGCGAGATCAGTGTGCAGGCCAGCGCATCGAAGAAGTTGCCATCAGGCTCATACAAGCGCCATTGCAAGGTGGTGTCCCGCTCTGGTGCATTCAGCCTTGCCGGCAGCGAAGCACCGAACTGGGCCAATGACTCGAACGTCTCATACCCGCTCACAAGCGAGTGCGTCAGCACCATTGGGCGGTTCTCGTGTTCGCCTACCAATACGGTAATGTCCAGGAAGTAGAGGTGGGTGGACTGGCCATCTTCAAGAATATCCACGTCAACCAGGTAGGCATGGCTTTTATAGGGATCTTTCAGCGAACGCCTGGCTCGGTCTGGCTCCTGAAAAACCGTGCGGGCCATGGCGCATTCGTGCTCATCCAGGCCTTGCTCTTCGGTGATGTTCCACACGTTTCTCAACGCGCTGGAGAAGGCCTGCCAGCGCGGGCCGGCGGCGCCATTGGACGCGTTCCAGAAGTCCAGCTGCTGTTCCTGGAACGCGGCGAACAGCAGGTCGGATAACTCGTTGATCAAACGTGCAATGGCATCGATTTTCACCGCGAGGTGTACAGGAGCCGTAGCGTTGGGTTGTAGCGTGAGGAAGTGTTGACCGTCGAGGTAGGTCACCCTGTCGCTGGACAGTGCCTGATGAGCAAGCACTGAGGTGAGCGATTCCACAGCAGCCGGCGCGCGCTCGACGGCGTTACCGACCACCTCCCATTGAGGGCTGACTACCACGGCCAGATCGGGGTCGATATTCAGGTTGGGATACAACTCTTTGAGTGCAGAGCGCAGGGTGGCGGCGGCAACTTCCCGGGCGGTGGGGCCAGTGGTTAACTGGGTAAGCAGTTCATAGGTACTGGGCGGACGGTGGTTATTAGCGGTGTCATTGGGCATGTGCAGCTCCTCTGCATTCGATGGCCCGGACGGGCTTCGCAAATGAGCAAAGTAGCGAGCTGTGTTGCGTCGAGGGCGGTAGATACGTCGAGGCGCATCTACGCCCGCCAGTGTTTCACGTGCCGGATTTGATCTTGGTCCAGGCTCTGGTCCTGGCGCGCTCCGCATCACGTCCCAGAGGCTTTAACGTATACAGCGTCGCCATCGCCGCTTCGGTCGGGTAAAGGTTGGGGTTGTTGCGAATGGTCGGATCGACCCGTTCGGTCGCATCCTTGTTAGGGTTGGGATAGCCGACAAAATCGCTGATGAGCGCAATGACCTCGGGCTGTAGCAAGTAGTTGATAAAGGTATAGGCGTCCTGTGGGTTTTGCGCGCCCTTCGGGATGGCGAGCATGTCGAACCAGATCGGCGCGCCTTCCTTGGGCAAGCGCATGTCCACGGTCACGCCATTCTTGGCTTCCTTGGCACGGTTGGCGGCCTGGGAGAAACTGCCGGAATAACCCACCGCGACACAGATGTCGCCATTGGCGATGTCCGCCATGTATTTGGAAGAGTGAAAGTAGGTAATGTACGGGCGGATCTTCATCAACAGCGCTTCGGCCTTGTCGTAGTCCTTGGGGTTGCTGCTGTTGGGGTCCAGGCCCAAGTGCTGCAACGCCAGGGGCAGGATCTCCGAGGGCGAGTCCAGCAGTGCGACGCCGCATTGCTTGAGCTTGCTGATGTTCTCTTCCTTGAAGATCAGGTCCCAGCTGTCCACGGGGGCGTTGTCGCCCAGGGCCGCCTTGACCTTGGCTGGGTTGAAGCCGATCAGGATGGTGCCGTACATGTAGGGCACGGCGTATTGATTGCCGGGGTCGTTGGCTTCGATCAGCTTCATCAGTTTGGGGTCAAGATGGTTCCAGTTCGGCAACTGGCTGCGGTCCAAGGGCTGGAACACGCCGGCTTCGATCTGTTTGGCCAGGAAAACGTTGGACGGCACCACCACGTCATAGCCGGAGTTGCCGGTGAGCAGTTTGGCTTCCAGGGCTTCGTTGGTGTCGAAGATGTCGTACACCAGCTTGATCGACGGGTGCTGGGCCTTGAAGTCTTCCAGCGCCTTGGGCGTGATGTAGTCGAACCAGTTGTAGACCTTCAGGGTTTTTTCTTCGGCCTGGACTGCGCCGCTGACAACCACGGCGCACAGGGCGAGCGACTTGAGTATGTTCATTGGGCTGCTTCCTCGAAACCTTCCAGCACGTTGACGGCGTTGATGCCGATTTCTTCCACCGCGTAGCCGCCCTCCATCACGAACAGCGTGGGTTTGCCCAGGCGGGCAATGCGTGCGCCCATGGTCAGGTAGTCCGGGCTGTCGAGCTTGAACTGCGAGATAGGGTCGTCCTTGAACGTGTCCACGCCCAGGGACACCACGATGATGTCGGCGGCGTAGCGCTCGATTTCGGCGCAGGCCTGTTCCAGCGCGGCGCTCCAGGCCTGCCAGCCGGACCCGGCCGGCAACGGATAGTTGAAATTGAAACCCGCGCCTTCGCCTTCGCCATGCTCATCGGCATAACCGAGGAAGAACGGAAACTCTGCCTCCGGATGGCCGTGAATCGAGGTGAACAGCACGTCGCTGCGCGCGTAAAAAATGGACTGCGTGCCGTTACCGTGGTGGTAGTCCACATCGAGGATCGCGATCTTTTTGCAGCCCTGATCAAGGAATGCCTGGGCTGCGATGGCCGCGTTGTTGAGGTAGCAATAACCGCCCATCAAATCGCTGGCGGCGTGATGCCCCGGCGGGCGGCACAGCGCGAAGGCACTGTGGGCGCCTTGGGCGATAGCGGCCTGGGCGGTGAGGGCAACTTGTGCTGCGCTGTAGGCCGCTTGCCAGGTGCCGGCTGTAATCGGCGCACCACCGTCGAAGCTGTAATAGCCCAACTGGCCGTGCAGGCTGGTGGGCATCACGCGGCGCAACGTGCGCGCAGGCCAGGTGTAGGGCAACAGATCGCCGTCCTGGTCGTATTCGGTCCAGCGCTGCCAGGCGCCTTTGAAGAAGTCGAGGTAGTCGCGGCTGTGGATACGTTGCAGCGGTGCCAGGCCGAAGTCCAGCGGTGCTTGCACGGGCCCCAGCTCCCGCGCCTTGACCCGTTGCAGCACATGGTCGGCGCGCGAGGGCATTTCGAAGCAGGGCATCAGTTGCCCGTCCATCAGTTCACAGCGGCCATGGTGCAAATGATGATCGTCCGAGTAGATCGTCAGCATGTTGTTGTTCTCCGAAGGCTCTGGGGTATGCCTTGCAGTGTTGCCAGACGCCGGGTTTTGGAGAACGGCAGGAGCGGCCAAAAGGGGATCGATATGGCCAATGTGTCTGTCCGCTATTCGCCCCTTGCTAAGGCCTGAACTGACTCGGTGCCACACCGCTCCAGCGCACGAACGCATGCCTGAAGCTCGCGGTCTCGCTGAAGCCCAGTTGCTCGGCGATCCGGTAGATCGGCAGTTCATCCTCCCCCAGCAAATGTTTGGCGCGTTCGAAGCGTAGTTCGTCGAGCAACTCCTGATAGCTGCAGCCCAAATCATGCAAATGCCGGCGCAGGGTACGTGCTGAACAGTTCATCTGCCCTGCCAGTCCCTCCAGGCCCGGAGCGGCATTCAGTTGCGCGGCCAGTAACAGGCGCACACGCCCCAGCCAGGCCTGGCGACCGGTGAACTCGGCATTCTGCCGCCGGCAGCGTTCCACCATGGCGCAGTGGGTGACGGCGTCGGCCAGCGGCAGGGGTTGATCGAGCCAGTCACGGTCGAACGCAAAGGCATTGCTGGCGGCGCCAAATTGCAGCGGGCAGTCGAAGCGTTCGGCGTAGCGTGCTCGATAGTCGGGCGCTGGGTATTCAAAGCGCGCGCCGAGTAATGGCAGTGGTTGGCCGAGCAGATCGTCGCCGATGACTTTCAGCGAGAGCAGGCAGAACTCGACATTGAAGGCGTGCAGGGCTGGGTCTTCGCGATAGTCACTGGCGCTGAACCAGACACGCTGGCCGTCCTCCTCCAGGCTCAGTTCAAAAAGTGTTCCCAACAGCGCCGGGTAGTGCAGGGCCAGGCGCAAAGCGTCACCGAAGGTGGCACTGGTGAGCAGTGCATAACCGAGCATGCCGTAGGATGACACATGCATGCGCCGGCCCAGTTCCAAGCCGATACCCCGGCGCAACGCCACGGCGTTGGCGCATACGCGCATTTCCTGATGAGTGGTAATACGCGTATCGGCGCGGCCCAGGTCGGCGCTGCTGATGCCACTGCCGGCCAGCAGGGTTTGGCTGGGTATGCCGTCAGGCTTGAACGTCTCCAGTATCAGCGAGACCGCATTGAGGGTGGTCAGGTGTGAATGCAGCATGATCGATTCCAGCCTGGGTTTGCCAGGCTGGAGCAAGTTATGTGCCGTTGCGCGAGGGGGAGGTCAATAGACCTCTGGCGGGAAAAACAAGCGCTGGGCTTGCGTCAGGTTGATGGAGCTGCGGTAGTAGTTGAGTTGTTCCTCTGCGTTTAAGTCGGTGATCGTGTCAGCCACCTCTTTGAGCTGTTGTTCTGCTGGTGTTTTCAACCGTGCATGGAGAAATCTGTTAAGTGAAGCGTGGGCGCTCGAGTATTGGAAATGTGCATACCAGAGGGGTTTGCTGGTAGACAGATCAATGACGGCATACTCATCTTGATAGCTCCAAGTGGCGCCCTTGAGAGGCTGCCGGGTCGTGACCTTTTTGATCGCAATTTCGCGGTGGTTAATGAGCCAGTCGACATGGGCAATGGTGGGTGGCTGTTGCTTGATCAGCTTTGCCACGGTTTCAGTGGCTCGTGCGTAAAGTGCTTTTGTGGCAGCCTTGAGTCGTTTGCGCAGGTCTGCGCTGGATTGCTTGGTTTGTGCCGTGACTTTGGCTTTGATCAATGCCTCGTCAATATCTTGCTCGCTGCGCTCGAGCAACCAGGCGTGCTGGTGAAACATGTACTCGATGCCGATGGCCGTGCGCGAGGTATCGTTGGCTTGTTGGCTGGCGCGTTCTTGAAACTTCGGCAATTGGGCAAGTAGTTTCTCGCCCGCGGTGGTGGCGTCGTGGAGCGTGAGCGTTGCGGATGTGGCCTGTGCCGGGGGCGTTTCGATGTGTTCGACCCACATACCCGGAGTCTTCTCATGAAAGGTGGCCAGGACCTGGCCGGTTATCGGGGTCTTGATATCAACGAACCTTGATACGGTCCCTATGGGGTCCAAGCGGGGTTCGCCAATCAACACGCCGTTGTAGCGTGTCTGGATAAATTTTTTCAGCGGCCTGGGTAGCGCAGGGGGAGGGGTGGGCCTGATTCGCGTCAGTTTCTGTTCTTCGTGCAGAGGGACAAGTGCCGCCTTGGCGCGGTTGGCGAACCCTTGCAGCGATCGACTCAGGCGTTCCAGGGGTTGGGCCTGGATCTGTTCGGAGAACTCTTGAGAAAAGTCCTTCAAGCGCTCATCGATGAACTTGAACTGCTCCACTAGATTGCTCAAGGCATCAATGCGCTCGTCCAGGCGATATTCGCTTCGCTCATCCAGGGTGTCACGCAGGGTCTGTACCGCGACGTCGGCACTGTCGAGCGTGTCGTTGAGCATCTCCCAGGCATGGGGTTCGGTTGCGAGGGATTCAGGGGTCAGGCACAAGTGACGCGCCAACGTCACCTGCAGGGCCCTCAGATCGTCGCTCATATAGCGGGGCAGTTTGCGTTTGCTCTCCCTGATCACGTCGAATCCGGCCGGGCCGAATTTGCGTAGTTCGGTGAAGCGTGACTGAGCGTAATCCAGGCGCTTGATCATGCTGTCGCTCATCTCGACGATCTGTTGGTAGTCCGCGATATCGCTGGTATGAGGGGGCGGTGCATGGATTGGGAGCTGGTCCAGAACGGGCGAAAGTTTTGAAGTAAAGGGGACGAGTTCTTCGTTTACCCCTGCTTCATTGAGCGCCAGTTGGGCCTGTAGATAGCCAATGGCTTTTACTTGGAACTCAGGCTCCGAGGTGAAGACGGCGATGGTCATCAGGTGTTGCCGTGCTTGTTCGTAGTCTTCCGATTGGCCATCGAGCGTGTCCAGGTAGGCCTGGCGTTTGGCTTGGGCACTGGTACTGGGGGCCTCGTCCATTGCTTTGCGGGTTTCTTGCAGTAGGCGCTGCTGGGTTTTCTTCGCGCTTTCAAACGCTTTCAATTTACTGCGCGATGCGTCGGCTTCGGTGATCGCAAGGTCCTTGGCGGTATTTTTCAACCGATCGGTACTGGGTTTGCGCAGGCGCACCCGGTGGTCGACGGACCATTCGCCCTGAGCGTTGTGAATCAGTATGGGGCCGATGCGGTTGGCCTGGTTGGGGTCAATGACAACAATGTTTTTATCGTCGTCCACTTTCACCATGAACCAGTTTTCGCCGACGGGAGCGTAGTGCTGCTCTCCTGACTGATACAGGTAGCGGTCAGCAGCCGGCTGGTCTATGACGGCGCCGAGGTCAGCGGGCTTTTCTGTTTTAAAGCTTTCAAGCATCGAGGTTTCCAGCGCTGGCGTGCGGTTGATTGCGCCGCTCGTGTTCAGTGCGATCTCGTGATCGGGAGGCGGGGCCAGCGAGGTTCGCTCAGGCAGTTGCTCGACGGTGAAGCTTATCGTGCTGGAGGGGCCCGGCGTTTCAGGCGCAAGCTCGGTCGTCTTGACTTTGGTGGGCTCGATCCTGGCCGGTTCGAACTTAGGTCTGCTGCGCTGTGCGCTGTGTAAGGTGATCGCCATGCCCAGGTTAAGCAGCACATCGGTCAGCGCAGACCATTGTGCAGGCTTGTCGCCCTCCTCATGGGCCTGGGCAAAAGTTTCCAGCTGTTCGACGATTTGCCAGATCCACGCGCTAGTGCTTGCGACGCGCCCCATAAAGGGCAGTGCGGCATTGAAGAGCACCCAACCGGCCTGCTTTAGCGTGTCCCAGCGGCTTTCGGCATTCGATACCGATTGGCGGTCCGCCAGTTCAATCAGCGCTTTGGCGTTGCTCTCGAACAGCGTCTTGAACATATCCCCGTTGAGGCTCTCCTCACCAAGACTCACGGGACCGCTATAGGTCCATAGCTCGATGGGGTTTACCAGAAAGTCGGCGATGACCCACGGCGACGGCCAATGACTGGTAAAGACATAATTGGCGTAGTGGTTACGCACCGCGTCCGGTAGCCAGCTAATCACCGAATCGCGCAACGTGCGCGACTGGCTGATGGCATACAGCAAGTTTGCCGGTGATGGGTATTGCAGCAACGCGGGTTCAAACAACGGGCGGTATAGCAGGCAAGGGCCGTCTTGAGCATTTTCTGGGCCGATGATGTACATATTGGTGACGTCATCGTTGCCGTTGATGAGCCGGCGCTTGGGGTTGAAGCTCAGGCGTCGCACCATGATGGCTTTGCCGTCGACGTAATGGTCGCCGCTTTCAGGCTGCATCACAGCCACAACGTAGCGGTAGCCGCGCTCGTCAATCCCGCCCATGCGGCGAATCTTGTGCTGTAAGGCCAGCATCGGCAATTGGACTCGCAGGTGATCGCCGTACAGTTTTTTGCGACGTGACGCCTCGGCCGGGTCATCCAGCAGTTTGCTGCGGATCAATGCAGGGTACGTGACACCGATATTACAGCGGCTGATCAGTGTTTCGAGGTAAGCCACGGTTATCCGATCCGGTATGGATTGGCGGATGTCGCTCAGCAACGTTTTATTACCGGTGGGCAGTGCAATCAGGTTTTGCAGGGCCAGTTCGGCAAGGCTGAACGTGGTGGTTTCGAACTGCCCGGGCACGGTGAAAAGGCCCCATACCACCAGGCTCTTGACCTGGATTTTCAGCTTGTCGAGCTTCAGGTAATGCAGCGTCGGGTGGTCCTTGAGCAGCTCGATTTTCAACTGGTCCAAGGCGAACTGATGAATGCTGGGAATACCGTCATCGTAGGTCTTGCCGGCATTCAGGCTATTGAGCGAGGCCAAGTCCTTGAGGTGGCGTGAATAAAGCGACTGATCGCTGGCAGAGGCATCGGTCAGCCAGTCCGGCAGTTGGGTTTGATACCAGCCTGGGCCCGGCCCTTTGGCGATGGCTTTTTCGGCAGGCATCGGGAGTGTTTGCAGGGGCGGGTGTTTCGCGCTGGGCTGTTTGTAATCCCCGGTTTTGAGGTTTTCCACAGTCTCAAGTTGCAGGGCGATCAGCTTGCAGGCAGCGTGCTCGAAAAAATCGCCGTCAGGTTCATAAAGGCGCCACTCCAGGCGATCAAAAGCCTCCGGTTGCTCCAGGTGATCCTTCAACGAATCGCCTAGCTGTTGGTAGGTGTCGTATTTCTCGTATCCCTTGAAGGGTGAGTAACAGAGGATCAGGGTTTTGTCTTCGGATTTGCCCTCGAGCACGGTCATGAATACTTGGTCGGTGTGCTGCGTCTTGGAACCTTTTACCAGGTCGGCATCAATCAGATAAGCGCGGCTGCCATAAGGGTTATTGCCTTGGCGAGCGGAGCGGGTGGGTGCATGAAACAGCGTTCGGGCCATCGTGCAGTCTTCGTCGGTCCAGGCATCGACGTGTTGCACATTCCAGGCCCCGCGCAGGCTCTGGGTGAGTGTTTGCCAGCGAGGACCGTTGCCGTTGCTCTGGTTCCAGAACGTTACCAACTGTTCCTGAAAGGCCCGGTAGACCACCGGCGCCAGGGTATTGATAAGATTGGCGATTTCGACAATACGCACGGGTAAATGAAGCGGGGGGGTGGTCAACGGCTTCAGGGTCAGGAAGTGATTGCCCTCGACGCACAGCGTCGGCACCTTGAGGATGGCCTGCCGGGCCAGGATGCTGCTCAAGGTTTCATAGCGTGTTGGCCCTGGCACGATCTGGTCATCGATGAGCTCCCAGGTAGGAGTGCCCATCAGTGTCATGGCCGGGTCGATGTCCAGGTCTGGGTATTTCTCCAGTAAAGACTGGCGCAGCAGTTCGCGAGCGGCTTCACGGAACGAAGGTCCGACGGACAGTTGAGTGGCCAGTTTGTGTGTTTCAGTGTCTGGAGGCGTTTGCTGCGAGGGTGTGGAGCTGGAGGTTGTCATGCGGGCATCCCTGTCTTGCCGATCAATGGAAAAAGCCGAGAGCAGGCTCGGGTTTTCCATGTTAGGTATCAGCAAGCAGGGAATAGCAGTGCTTATGTAGGGCTGTCTTGGGCGTTCAAGCTGGGTTGGTACGCAGGTCCAACTCTACCAGGCGCCGCACTTCCTCGACGGCAAGGCCGGCACCGAGCAGGGCGTGCAACTTGCCGAACGCGGCTTCGCGGGTCATGCCTGCGCCGGACAACACGCCGGCGCCCCGCAAGCGGCTGCCGGCCTCGTAGACATCCAGCTCTACACCGCCTTCATGGCACTGAGTGATGGCGACCACCACCACACCTTGATCTTGCGCACGCTGCAAGCTGGCGAGGAACTGCGGATTATCGCTCGGCCCGGTGCCGCTGCCGAAGCACTCCAGCACCAAGCCCTGAATGCCGCTGCTGATGATTGCGTCTAGCTGTGCAGCGTCGAAACCGGGTATCAGCGGCAGTACGCCGACGTTCGCCAAGGCTTTGGGCTGACGGTAATCCAGCGCTGCCGGCAGGGTTTCGGCACGGGCGAAGTCATCCTTGCGTTGCAAGGCCGCAAACGGATTGCGCCCAAAACTGCGAATCTTCGCGCAGCGGGTCGGTGCCATCAGCGCGCCGTGGAAGTACAGGTGCACACCCGGCTCCAACCCTTCGGCCAAGGCTGTCAACGCACCGCTGACGTTTTCCCAGGCATCGCTGTCGGGCACACCGGCGGGCAGCATCGAACCGGTGAACACCACCGGTGCCGGCAGGCCCAGCAGTTGGAAGCTCATGGCCGCCGCGCTGTAGGCCAGGGTGTCGGTGCCGTGCAGGATCAGCACGGCATCGCAGCCGGCGTCTACCGCCTCGACCACGGCGCTGCGCAGGCGCTGCCAGTAAGCGGGGTTCATGTTGGCGCTGTCGATCAGTGGTGACATTTCCCGGAAGCGCCACGCGGGCAGGTCTGCGTCGGCGAGCTGTTCACGCATGCGTACTTCAAAACCAGACGCGGGTGCCAGGCCATTGGCGCTGGCCTGCATGCCAATGGTGCCGCCGGTATAGAGCACCATCACGTTATTAGCTGATTGCATCGAAAATCTCCTGAACGAAAAACGCCGCCGGGCCCAGAGCATGCCCAAGGCCGGGCGGCGTGTCATCTAGCCGTGATTAACGTTGCGCTTGAGCGCTCAGTTCAGCTGCCGGGGCCGCTTCGGTTTTCACCGGGTTGGCCGGCCAGGCCTTGCGGTCCAGGTCCAGGTCGGGGAACTGGCTGGAATCGAACACCGGGGTCTTGATACCCGCCGCGCGCTGGTTGTCGTAGTCGTTGAGGATGCGCATGGCAATCTTGAACAGGAACGCCAGGGCGAACAGGTTGACGAACGCGAGCATGGTCATGGTGATGTCGGCGAAGGCAAACACCGTGCTCAAGTTCTCGATGGAGCCCCAGAAAATCAGCACCAGCACCAAAGCGCGATAACCCATCAGCACCTTGCGGTTGTTGCCGACCAGGAAGCGCAGGTTGCTCTCGCCCAGGTAGTAGTTGTACATGATCGACGTGAACACGAACAACGCCAGGGCCACCGAGATGAACATGCGGCCCCAGTCACCCACTACTGCCGCCAGGGAGTTCTGGGTCAGGGCAATGCCGTCGCCTTCAAAGCCTGGGGTGTAGAAACCCGACAGCAGGATCAGCAACGCAGTACAGGTGCAGATCACGAAGGTGTCGAGGAACACGCTGAACGCTTGCACCACGCCTTGGGCGATAGGGTGTTCTACCGACGCCACTGCCGCCACGTTAGGCGCACTGCCCAAGCCTGCTTCGTTGGCGAACACGCCGCGCTTTACACCCATGATGATCGCGCTGCCCACCAGGCCACCGAAGGCTTGGTCGAGGCCGAACGCGCTCTTGACGATGGTCGCGAGCATGGCCGGTACGTGGTCGAATTGCAGCACGATCACGTACAGGGTCACGGCGATGTAGACCAGGGTCTTGACCGGCACCAGCAGGTCGGCGATCGAGGCGATACGCTTGATCCCGCCGATGAACACCAGGCCCAGCAACACCGCCAGCGCGAGGCCGGTGTAGGTGGTGTCGAGGCCGAAGGCGTTGTTCAGCGAGTGGGTGACAGCGTGTGCTTGCAGGCCGTTGAAGGCAAAGCCGAAGGTCACCAGCAGCAGGAACGCCATGACCATCCCCAGCCAGCGCTTGTGCAGGCCGTGCTGGATGTAATACGCCGGGCCGCCACGGTAGGTGCCTTCAGCGTCGGTGCGCTTGTACAACTGGCCGAGGGAGCACTCGATAAAGCTCGAAGACATGCCCACCAGCGCGGTGACCCACATCCAGAACACGGCACCCGGGCCACCCAACGTCACGGCAATGCCGACACCGGCGATGTTACCGGCACCCACGCGGCCGGCCAGGCTGAGCATCAGCGCCTGGAACGAGCTGAGTTGGCCGGCGCTGCTCTTGAGGCTGTCTTTAAACACCGAGAACATGTGGAAAAAGTGACGCAACTGCACGAAACGCGAGCGGATCGTGAAATAACCGCCGAGCCCGACTATGAGCACGATCAGTACTTTCCCTGAGAGGAAGTCGTTGATGACTTCGAGCATGGAGTGTTCCTCGCTGATTTTTCTAATGGCAAACGCAGGACGGTCCGACGCATCGCTCGGCACCAGGCAGTGCACGACGCTCGATCCCCATCCTTTTGCGGGTGTTGTTATTCATGCGCTTTCGCGGTGTACCCGGGCCTCGTTACCGACGGCCGCAGACGCGAAGAGGGGCGGCACTATACCTAGGCGAGCGTGATCCGTCTGCACGGGGCGATTAAAGGTTTCAGCGCGGTCGCGGAAGGGGAGGAAGGTTTGCGGTGCGATATTAGATTTTTTATGGGCGTCATGGAGCAACCTCAAGGCAAAAAAAAGGGCCTGAAGAACGAGCCTTCAGGCCCTCAAAAGGTGAGAGGTGTCTAGTCCCTCAACCTGGTGAGCGGTGCAACAAACGCTTAGGCCTTCAGCGGGACCAAGCGTGGAGCGATCATGTTTTCCGGGCGCAGGATGTCGTCGAGCATGGCGTCGTCGAGCAAGCCTTCTTCACGCACCAGTTCCAGCACGCCGCGCCCGCTTTCAAGAGCGATACGCGCAATGCGGGTGGCGTTTTCATAGCCGATGTACGGGTTCAGCGCGGTGACCAGGCCGATGGAATGCTCCACCAGTTCGCGGCAGCGTGCTTCGTTGGCGGTGATGCCGACGATGCAGTGCTCGCGCAGCATGTCCATGGCGCGTTGCAACAGGCGGATCGAGTCGAAGATCTTGAAGGCGATCAGCGGCTCCATCACGTTCAACTGCAGTTGGCCGCCTTCGGCTGCCATGGTCAGGGCCAGGTCGTTACCGATGACCTGGAACGCTACCTGGTTGACCGCTTCCGGGATCACCGGGTTGACCTTGCCGGGCATGATCGAGCTGCCAGGCTGGCGAGCCGGCAGGTTGATCTCGTTGATGCCGGTGCGTGGGCCGCTGGACAGCAGGCGCAGGTCGTTGCAGATCTTCGACAGCTTCACGGCGGTACGCTTGAGCATGCCGGAGAACAGTACGAAGGCGCCCATGTCGGAGGTGGCTTCGATCAGGTCGGCTGCCGGTACCAGCGGCTGGCCGCTGATGGTGGCCAGGCGTTGTACGGCCAGGGCCTGGTAGCGCGGGTCGGCGTTGATGCCGGTGCCGATCGCGGTGCCGCCCAGGTTCACTTCGGTCAGCAGCTCTGGCGCCAGGGTTTTCAGGCGGGCCAGGTCTTCACCCAGGGTGGTGGCGAAGGCGCGGAATTCCTGGCCGAGGGTCATCGGCACGGCGTCTTGTAACTGGGTGCGGCCCATTTTCAGCACATGGCTGAACTCGGCGCCTTTGGCGGCGAACGCCTGGATCAGGCTATCGAGGCTGGCCAGTAGCGCGTCATGGCCCAACAGCAGACCCAGGCGGATTGCGGTGGGGTAGGCGTCGTTGGTCGACTGCGCCATGTTCACGTCGTTGTTGGGGTGCAGGTATTGGTATTCGCCCTTCTGGTGACCCATGGCCTCCAGCGCGATGTTGGCGATGACTTCGTTGGCATTCATGTTGGTTGAAGTGCCGGCGCCGCCTTGAATCATGTCCACCACGAACTCTTCGTGGAAATCGCCGCGGATCAGACGAGCACAGGCTTCGCTGATGGCAGCGTGCTTGGCTTCGCTGAGCTGGCCCAACTCGCGGTTGGCGTCAGCGGCCGCTTGCTTGACCATTGCCAGACCGACCACCAATTTCGGGTAATGCGAAATCGGAACGCCCGAGAGGCGGAAGTTATTCACCGCTCGCAGGGTCTGGATGCCGTAATACGCTTGAGCCGGTACTTCGAGTACGCCAAGCAGGTCTTTTTCGGTACGGAATGATGCAGCAGAGGACATGACGGAAATCATCTCAATATGGACCCGGAACTGGCCGGAACGCTGCGAATGCTAGGCTTGTAGAACTTTTTGGGCCAATGCTGTTAAACACTGGCCTATGCACAAACGGCATAATGTGGATGTGACCCGGTTATCTTGGCGGGCGTGTGTGCCAAAATGGTGCATTCCGTGGGAGGCAGTGATGAACCTTGAGAGCAAGTGGTTGGAAGACTTCAGCGCCCTGGCGGCGACGCGTAGTTTTTCCCAGGCGGCTGAGCGGCGCTTTGTCACCCAGCCGGCGTTCAGTCGGCGTATCCGCAGCCTGGAAGCCGCGCTGGGGCTGACGCTGGTCAACCGTTCACGTACGCCGGTGGAGCTGACGGCGGCCGGGCAGTTGTTTCTGGTGACGGCGCGCACCGTGGTCGAACAGCTCGGTGAAGTACTGCGCCATTTGCATCACCTGGAAGGCGGGCAGGGCGAAGTCATGCAAGTGGCGGCCGCCCACTCCCTGGCCTTGGGGTTCTTCCCGCGGTGGATCGCGCAGTTGCGCAACGAGGGCTTGAATATCGCCACGCGGCTGGTGGCCACCAACGTCGGCGACGCCGTGCACGCCCTGCGCGAAGGCGGTTGCGACCTGATGCTGGCGTTCTACGACCCGGACGCGGCGATGCAAATGGACGCCGAGATTTTCCCGTCGCTGCATCTGGGCAACACCGAAATGCTCCCGGTGTGCGCCGCCGATGCCGAGGGCAAGCCGCTGTTCGACCTGGAGGGCGAGGGCAGCGTGCCGCTGCTGGCCTACAGCGCCGGCGCGTTCCTGGGCCGCTCGGTGAATTTGCTGCTGCGCCAGAGGGCTCTGCGCTTTACCACCATCTATGAAACCGCCATGGCCGACAGCCTCAAGAGCATGGCGCTCGAAGGCTTGGGGATCGCCTGGGTGCCGCAGTTGAGCGTACGTGCAGAGTTGGCACGTGGCGAACTGGTGGTGTGCGGCGGGCCGCAATGGCATGTGCCGCTGGAGATTCGCTTGTATCGCTGCGCGTTGGTGCGCAAGGCGAATGTGCGGTTGTTGTGGAGGAAGCTCGAGAGTGGCATTGCAGTGAGTTCCTCCGCCTAAGCGGAGGAAAGCCAATGATCGAACCGATGGGAATACAGCGGTATAAAGAGGTGTCGGTATTAATCTTTGTTGGCTAGGTAATTCTTAATATTTTGCCGATTGGCGGGGCTGAAAGTGTAAGTAGTGGAACTGCTACTGTAGGGTGTCATATAGGTATGAGTCTTAATGTCCTCGTACCAGGTTCCGAATAGCCACCAGGCCTCAAGGAGCTTAAGGCCACTGGCCCAGCGGCGCTTGACATGAACTTCAGAGTCGTCATGTTTGGCTCCTAATAAATGACCGATCTCATGCGCGATGACTTCTGGCGAGACCAATGATGCGATGGCGTATGTTCCGCCTTGGGTTTCCCCGTATGTGCTCGCGATGCCTAAAACCGTATCATTTAATTTGTCGTTGGTGACGAGAAGGACTTTGGTCAGCTCATTGGTTTCTAGGCCTTCTTTCGTCATATCTTCTAGAAGTTGAGCGCCGACCGCACTCCAGCGTGTGGCAGCGACCTCAATAACATCGCCTTTGTATTCCATGTTGCTTTGGGGCTCGCCCTGGGCGAAGACGACATTGATTTTTCGCTCTGCGAAGCTTTCCAGTTCTTTTACGACTGCGTGAAAGTAATCAGCGTAAATGGTCTTTCGTTTTGTCTGCGTCACGTCATCATGAATGGCGGCGATAATGGTAATGTCTTTTTTTTGTGTGCGTTCGACTGTCTTAGTCATCCTTTAATCCTTTCAAGAAGTTCCAAGTTATAGAGAGTGAGTCAGGGTGCCAGCGAGTTTATTGATGAAGGTTTCCGCCTGGCGGTAATTAACTCTCTACGTTACGGTGAAGCGGCGCTGTGTTACCCAATCGACGCATCCGCAGCCTGGAGAGCTCGGTGAAGTGCTGCGCCATTTACATCACCTCGAAGGCGGGCTGGGCGAAAGCATGCAAGAGGTGGCGGCGCACCCCCTGGTGCCGGGCTTCTTCCCTCGTTGGATCGCGCAACTGTGCAATAAAGGCCTGAGCATCGCCTGGGTGCCACAATTGAGCGTGCGTGCGGAACTGGCCCGTGGCGAACGGCTGGTGCGCGGCGGGCCGCAATGGCATGTGCCGCTGGAGATTCGCTTGTATCGCTGCGCGTTGGTGCGTAAGGCCAATGTGCGGTTGTTGTGGCGCAAGCTGGAAGGTGGGGCGGCGCAAGGAGATCAAGGTTTCGCTTGAATGACATTGAGTGGTTTAGTGCTCAATAGATCGCTTTTTGTCATTTTTTGATCATTTTTCTGACCAAAAGGTATTTTTCAATACGCGATCACTTATGAACATTGAGGCCAATGAGGCCGAAACCATCGAGATCAGCGGCGCTGACCCAGTTGGCTGGGGAGGTGCTCTCGGGGCGCCAAAGCCTGGAGGACCGGCTGACATCCAATGACCCTAGCGTCGACGACGCCGCGTTGCCGCGCTTGATCCAGATGGGCACAAGTGCTGGTGGCGCTCGCGCAAAGGCGATCATTGCCATCAATCGCGAAGGGCATATCTGATCAGGGCAGGTTCCGGCGCCCAAAGGCTATAGCTACTGGTTGCTCAAGTTCGATGTCGCAAAAAACACCGATGTGCTTGCCGATAGCCAGGGGTTTGGTCGCATCGAGTACGCCTACTACTTGATGGCCAGGCAAGCCGGCGTGGTAATGACGGAGTGCCGTCTGCTTGAAGAGGGCTTGCTCACTTCATGACCAAGCGATTCGACCGCACCGATGAAGGTGACAACATTCACACCGCGACCTTGTGCGCGCTGGATCATGCCGACTACAAAAAACCGGGTGAGTACTCCTACGCCGAGGCCCTGAACGTGTTCAGGGCGCTGAAACTGGGGCGTCGGGAGGCGGAGCAGTTTTTCAGGCGCATGGTGTTCAACGTTATCGCTCGAAATCAGGACGACCACACCAAGAACATCAGCTTTTTGCTGGACACTGACGGTACCTGGTATTTGTCGCCTGCCTATGACGTTACCTGGTCCTATATGCCTGGAAATTTCTGGGTCGACAGCCATCAGATGAGCATCAACGGTAGGCGCGACCATTTTGTGGTGGCTGACCTGCTCAGTGTGGGCAGCCAGATCAAAGGGCTGAAGGCCAAGCAGATCATCCGCGAGGTGCATGAAGCGGTGATGCAATGGCCCGTGATCGCTGCAAAAACGGGGGTCTCGTCGGTGATGATCAATGCCATTGCCAAGACCCATCGACTGGACCTTTTGCCTGACTCTTAAGTCAATAAAACCGCCACTTTGCGCCGCTAGACAGATGGTCATCCCAGGGGCTGTTTATCTGGATTATTACGGTATACTGCGCGGCCTTCGGCCGGTCCAAACCGGCCTTAATTCGTACACCAAGCCACGCTGGATTTCCCGCGTGGCTTGTTGTTTTTTGACGCGCCTGCGGGCGCCCAGAGAGAAGAGGCACGACGATGAGTGCATTGGTTGGCGTGATCATGGGCTCCAAGTCCGATTGGTCCACCCTTAGCCACACCGCCGATATGCTGGAAAAACTCGGCATTCCGTACGAAGTGAAGGTGGTCTCCGCCCACCGCACCCCGGATTTGCTGTTCCAGTATGCCGATGAAGCAGAATCCCGTGGCATCGAGGTGATCATCGCCGGTGCCGGCGGCGCGGCGCACTTGCCTGGCATGTGTGCGGCCAAGACTCACCTGCCCGTGCTTGGCGTGCCGGTGCAGTCGTCGATGCTCTCGGGCGTGGATTCGCTGTTGTCCATTGTGCAGATGCCGGCTGGCATTCCGGTGGCAACCCTGGCAATCGGCAAGGCCGGCGCGATCAACGCAGCCTTGCTGTCCGCCAGCATCCTGGGCGCCAAGCACCCGCAGTTTCATGCGGTGCTGAAAAAATTCCGTGCTGAGCAGACAGACAGCGTGCTGGACAATCCAGACCCACGCATCGCCTGAGGTTGTTGACGATGAAAATCGGTGTAATCGGTGGCGGCCAACTGGGCCGCATGCTGGCTTTGGCGGGTACGCCGCTGGGGATGAACTTCGCTTTCCTGGACCCGGCGCCGGACGCCTGCGCTGCGGCCCTGGGTGAACACCTGCGCGCTGACTACAGCGACCCGGACCACCTGCGCCAACTGGCCGATGAAGTTGACCTTGTGACCTTCGAATTCGAAAGCGTCCCGGCCGAAACCGTGGCCTTCCTGTCGCAGTTCGTGCCGGTGTACCCGAGCGCCGAAGCCTTGCGCATCGCTCGCGATCGCTGGTTCGAAAAGAGCATGTTCAAGGACCTGGGCATTCCGACGCCGGCCTTCGCCGATATCCAGTCCCAGGCCGACCTGGACGCCGCGGTCGCCAGCATCGGCCTGCCGGCGGTGTTGAAAACCCGCACCTTGGGCTACGACGGCAAGGGCCAGAAAGTCCTGCGCACCGCTGCCGATGTGGTCGGCACTTTTGCCGAGCTCGGCAGCGTTGCCTGCCTGCTGGAAGGCTTCGTGCCGTTCACCGGCGAAGTCTCGCTGATTGCCGTACGCGCCCGTGATGGCGAAACCCGCTTTTACCCGTTGGTGCACAACACCCACGTCAACGGCATCCTGAAAGTGTCGGTAGCCAGTACTGACCACCCGCTGCAGGCCCTGGCCGAAGACTATTCCAGCCGTGTGCTCAAGCAGCTGGATTACGTTGGTGTAATGGCGTTCGAGTTCTTTGAAGTCGACGGCGGCCTCAAAGCCAACGAAATCGCCCCGCGTGTGCACAACTCCGGGCACTGGACCACCGAAGGCGCCGAGTGCAGCCAGTTCGAAAACCACCTGCGGGCGGTGGCGGGCTTGCCGTTGGGCTCCACGGCCAAGGTCGGCGAGAGCGCCATGCTCAACTTCATCGGCTCTGTACCGCCGGTGGAGCGTGTGATGGCGATCGACGATTGTCACGTGCATCACTACGGCAAGGCCTTCAAGGCCGGGCGCAAGGTCGGCCACGCCAACCTGCGTTGCAAGGACCGTGCGACGCTGCAGGCGCAGATCCTCAAGGTTGAAGCGCTGATCGCCGAACAATAAGCCTGACCACGGCGGGAACCATTGGGGTTCTGCGTCTCTCTGATTGCAGGATGCCAAAGGCTGACTAGGCTTTGGCATGACTCATACCAATCAGAGGGAAATGCCATGGGTATCATCGGAACCATTTTTATCGGCTTGATCGTCGGCCTGCTGGCGCGCTTCCTCAAGCCTGGCGACGACAGCATGGGCTGGATCATGACCATCCTGCTGGGTATCGCCGGTTCCCTGGCCGCGACCTATGGCGGTCAGGCCCTGGGGATCTACCAGGCAGGCCAGGGCGCAGGTTTCATCGGCGCGCTGGTGGGTGCCATCGTGTTGCTGGTGATCTACGGCCTGATTAAAAAGAAGTAATCAGCCGACAAAGTCCTCTGCGCTGCGCAGGCGCAGAGGGCTAGAATGCTCGGCCCTTGTATTTGCCGAGCCTCTCCATGCGCCGTCTTCTGTTAACGCTTCTTCTGCTGGGCTCTGGCCTGGCGCACGCTGGCGAACTGCCGGAAACCGACTGGCTCGACCTGATGCCGCTGTCGGATCAGAAAGCTCTCGAAGCCATGCCCGAGATCGACCACAACTCCCCCGAAGCTCAAGGCACGTTCACCGAAAAGGGTGGCTTGAAGCAGAGCAAGGGCCTGCCTGCGGTGATGTATTCCACCAAGACCGTAGCGGCCATGAACGGCAAGAATATCCGCATTGGCGGCTATCCGGTGCCGCTTGAAACGGACGCCAAGGGCCGCAGCACATTGTTCTTCCTGGTGCCTTACCCGGGCGCCTGCATACACGTGCCGCCACCGCCGCCTAATCAACTGGTGCTGGTGCGCTATCCCAAGGGGTTGAAGCTGGATGATATCTACACGCCGCTGTGGGTCACGGGCACGTTGAAGGTGGAGACGGTCAATAACGACTTGGCAGATGCCGCATATGCGCTGGAGGCCGGGAAGGTGCGGGTGGTGAAGGAGTCTGATCTCTAAAGCTCAGAGCATAACCCTGTGGGAGCTGGCTTGCCTGCGATAGCAACGCCTCGGTGTTCCTGATACACCCAGTTGCCTGCATCGCAGGCAAGCCAGCTCCCACATTTGATTGGGTTTACAAGGCCAGTGCCGTGATGCTCACGCCTAGAGTGTGGCTTTCGCCGGGCGCCAGGTTCACAACATCGTCCAGCACGTTGGCCGTCTCGATGCACAACATACCCTGCCAGCCGTCATCGGCCATATCGTCGAAAGCCTTGGCGCGTTCGGTCCAGGGGTTCCAGACCACGGTGGATTTCGAGCCTTCGCTGGTGAGCTGGATACGGCGCTGCCAATCGCTATCGACGATGTTCAACTGGGCCGGCGTATTCAGGTAAATGCGGTCTGTTTCGGCGCTGAAGTGCAGCAGCCCGGCTTGCTGTTTCTCGGTCCACCCGTCGGCGGTATCGATGTAGGCCACGCCATCCAGCCCCTCGACCTGCACTTTGCGCACATCGCTCACGGCGAAGTAGGTGTGCAATGCCTGGCTGAGGGTCACGGTGTCGGCGCCGTGGTTGTGGCTGGTCAGGCGGATGTGCAGTTGGTCATCCAACAGCAGGCTCAGCGTCAGGTCTACCTGATGGGGCCAGCCTGGAAAGCCGCCAGCCGGCACCGGCAATACCAAGTCCACTCGCAGCGTCTGGCCGTCGAGTTCGGTGGTGGCCAGTTCCCAGCGGGCGGTGCGCACAAAACCGTGGGCGCCGGCAGGCTGATCACTCTGGCGCATGGCTTTGACGCTTTGCGGGTTGCGGTCGAACACCCCGAACCACGGCCAGCACACCGGTACGCCGGTACGAATGCCTTTGCCCTGCTTGAACACAGCCTCAGGGTTCGGCCAGATCAGCGGCTGTTCGCCCTCGCGCTGGTAACTGAAGATATGCGCACCCTGTTGGGCCACCATCAACTCGGCGCCGTTGTGGCGGATGCGCCAACAGTCCAGCTCGTCGATTTTTACCGTCTCAACGTGGGGCGTAGGCATAACAAAGCTCTCTTAGTGGCAGGCAATGGGGCAATTGACCGTTAAAACCCGGCGAGGTTTAACGCGCCCGTGACGGTACCGAGCGCGTGCGGCCGCTGCCATCGATGGCGACGAACACGAATACGGCTTCGGTCACCTTGCGCCATTCGCTGGACAACGGATCGTCGCTCCACACTTCGACCATCATCTGGATCGAGCTGCGGCCAATTTCCAGGGCCTGGGTATAGAAGGAAAGCTGCGCACCCACGGCCACCGGCACCAGAAACGCCATGCGATCAATGGCCACGGTGGCCACGCGCCCACCGGCGACCTTGCTGGCCATTGCCGTGCCGGCCAAGTCCATCTGCGCGACCAGCCAGCCGCCGAAGATATCGCCAAAACCGTTGGTTTCACGCGGAAGCGCGGTGATTTGCAGGGCGAGATCGCCTTGCGGGATAGGATCTTCTTGTTCGAGTTCGATCATGCCGAGGGTGCCTCTGACCCGTGACGCTTCATGGGTATTTCAAGTGGATAGCCGTCTTCTTAGAAAAACGTTTCAGCACCAACATACACCGCTCGATGCGTTTCTCGTAAGGCGAACTAAAGGGAAACTCTGCCAAACCGGCTGGACGGCACCCAACAACGTTTTGGCACAGCAGCCCCTCAAGACAGCGGGTCTGGCGCTTGCACCGGCGAGTATATCGAGACCCTGGCGCCACGACGACCTCCCGACGCTCATTTGGTCGGTAAATAGACGCTGTATCGGGGCTTTTGCGCGCAACTGTGCTCCTGGCGCTGTGCTTTTTCGGGCGATTTGCTATCTTGCCAAACCCGCCGCAAGTCACGGGCGTGCAGTCCTTTACGATGATTACTATAAGAGAAGCCTTGCCATGTCCTCCGTGCCCGCAAGCAGTGCGCAACCCTCGCGCCCGCTGACCCGCAACGACTACAAAACCCTGTCGCTGTCTGCCCTGGGTGGAGCGCTGGAGTTCTACGACTTCATCATCTTTGTGTTTTTCGCCACCGTGGTCGGGAAACTGTTCTTCCCTGTGGACATGCCCGAATGGCTGCGCATGATGCAGACCTTCGGCATCTTCGCCGCCGGCTACCTGGCGCGCCCCTTGGGCGGCATCATCATGGCGCACTTCGGTGACCTGCTGGGGCGCAAGAAGATGTTCACCCTGAGCATTTTCATGATGGCCGTACCCACCCTGATCATGGGTCTGCTGCCCACCTACGCGCAGATCGGCCTGTGGGCGCCGGTCCTGTTGCTGCTGATGCGCATCATCCAGGGCGCGGCGATCGGCGGCGAAGTACCGGGCGCCTGGGTGTTCGTCTCCGAACACGTCCCGCCGCGCCACATCGGCTACGCCTGCGGCACCCTGACCAGCGGCCTCACCGCCGGTATTCTGCTGGGCTCGTTGGTGGCTACCGCCATCAATAGCGCCTATACACCGGAACAGGTCTCTGATTACGCCTGGCGGATTCCTTTCCTGCTCGGCGGCGTATTCGGCCTGCTGTCGGTGTATCTGCGTCGTTGGCTGCATGAAACGCCGATCTTCGCCGAGATGCAGCAACGCAAGAGCCTGGCCGCTGAACTGCCCTTGCGCGCCGTGTTGCGCGATCACCGTGGCGCCATTGTGCTGTCGATGCTGCTGACCTGGCTATTGTCGGCCGGTGTGGTGGTAGTCATCCTGATGACCCCGACCGTGCTGCAAACCATCTACCACTTCAGCCCTACGGTGGCGCTGCAGGCCAATAGTCTGGCCATCGTGACCCTGAGCCTGGGTTGCATCGCCTCGGGCGCGCTGGCCGACCGCTTTGGCGCCGGTCGCGTGCTGGTCACAGGTTGCGCACTGCTGCTGGCGACTTCCTGGACGCTGTATCACAGCCTGATGGCCCACCCCGACTGGCTGTTCCCGTTGTATGCCTTGACGGGTCTGTTTGTCGGCACCATCGGCGTGGTGCCCTACGTGATGGTCAAAGCCTTCCCGCCGGTGGTGCGCTTCAGCGGTCTGTCGTTCTCCTACAACGTTGCTTATGCCGTGTTCGGCGGGTTGACGCCATTGGCGGTGTCGCTGCTGATGAAGGAGAGCCCGATGGGCCCGGCTTACTATGTGGCCGTCCTGTGTGTGATGGGGATGCTGGTGGGCGGGTATCTGTGGAAACGCGGCCGCTGAAGCCTGCACATTCAGATAGTGGCCTTTCATCTAATTGTCATATTTCAGACATAGAGTGTTCACACGGCCTGCCGATACTTGGCCCCGATCCAATTATCCCTATCTGCTAGGAGCAAGGCATGAAACTGAAACGTTTGATGGCGGCAATGACTTTTGTCGCTGCTGGCGTTGCGACCGCCAACGCGGTGGCCGCTGGTGTTGATCCGGCAATCCCGGCTTACGTCAAGACCACTGGTGTGTCGGGCAACCTGTCCAGCGTCGGCTCCGATACCTTGGCTAACCTGATGACCCTGTGGGCCGAGGGTTACAAAAAGGAATACCCGAACGTCAACATCCAGATTCAAGCTGCCGGCTCTGCCACTGCGCCACCTGCGCTGACTGAAGGCACCTCCAACCTGGGCCCGATGAGCCGCAAGATGAAGGACACCGAACTGGCGGCCTTCGAGCAGAAGTACGGCTACAAGCCAACGGCAATCCCGGTTGCCGTGGATGCCCTGGCGGTATTTGTGCACAAGGACAACCCGATCCAGCACCTGACCATGGAACAGGTCGATGCGATCTTCTCCTCGACGCGTCTGTGCGGCGCCAAAGCCGATGTGAAAACCTGGGGTGACCTGGGCGTGACCGGCGACCTGGCCAACAAGCCAGTGCAACTGTTCGGGCGTAACTCGGTATCCGGCACCTACGGCTACTTCAAGGAAGAAGCCCTGTGCAAAGGCGACTACAAGCCAAACGTGAACGAACAACCGGGCTCGGCTTCGGTCGTGCAGTCGATCAGCTCCTCGCTGAACGGCATCGGTTACTCGGGCATCGGCTACAAGACCGCCAGCGTGAAGACCGTGCCATTGGCCAAGAAAGGCAGCACTGACTACATCGAAGACTCCGAAGAAAACGCCCTGAACGGCAAGTATCCGCTGTCGCGTTTCCTCTACGTGTATGTCAACAAAGCCCCGAACAAGCCACTGGCGCCGCTGGAAGCTGAGTTCGTGAAACTGGTGCTGTCCAAGCAGGGCCAGGAAGTAGTGGTCAAAGACGGCTACATCCCACTGCCAGCCAAAGTCGCCGCCAAGGCCCTGGCTGACCTGGGTCTGAAAGAAGGCAACTAAGCCTGCGATACCTGATGTAGACGCATGCTTTTCTGTGGGAGCGGGCTTGCCCGCGATGCTGGCGACGCGGTTTAGCGTTGAAATCGTGTTGATGCCATCGCGGGCAAGCCCGCTCCCACATAAGCAGTCTGCATCCCTAATTTTTTATCCGCTGCCAGCCCTGCTTCGCGGCGGATTTGTTGCGTCACTGCACTGTCATCTTTCTGTCATACAGGATCGCTAGGGTGTGCGCATGAATGATCTGACCAATTCCACCATGACGACGACTTCCCCTCCCAAGCGCATTGATTTCAATACGCCTGAGCTGCAACGCAAGCGCCGCATCCGCGCGCTCAAGGATCGCTTCACCCGTTGGTATGTGCTGGTCGGCGGCCTCGCCGTGCTGGCCGCCATTACCCTGATCTTCTTCTTCCTCGCCTATGTGGTTGCGCCATTGTTCCAGGGCGCCTCGTTGACCAAGGAAGACGCGTTGACGCCCGCTTGGATGCAGGACGCCGGCAAGCCGTTGATGATCTCCCTCGAAGAACAGAACCAGGTCGCCATGCGGGTTTCCGACAAGGGCCAGGCGCTGTTCTTTGCCGTGGACACCGGTGCCGAGCTCAAGCGTGTCGACCTGCCGATTCCGGCCGGTACCAGCGTTGCTTCCATTGGTGAAGATCAGCCGGGCAGCCCGCTGGTGATTCTCGGCTTGTCCAATGGCCAGTCTTTGGTGTTTCGCCACACCTATAAGGTGTCGTATCCGGACGGCAACAAAACCATCAGTCCAGCTATCGAGTACCCCTACGGCGAAACGCCGATCGTGCTGGATGACGCCGGTCGCCCGCTGGAACACGTTGCGCTCAACGCCACCGACACCTCCCTGGTGGTGGCAGGTTCCGCCGGTTCGCACTTGAACGTGCTGACCCTGAGCCGCGAAGAAAACATGATGACCGGTGAAGTCACCAGCGAGCAGAAGCGCGTCGAGCTGCCGCAGATGACCGAGCCGGTGAAGGCGATCTTCATCGACCCACGCCAGCAGTGGTTGTATGTGATCAACGGTCGTGCCCTGGCCGACGTGTTCAGCCTGCGCGACAAGAGCCTCAACGGTCGCTACAAACTGCTGGAAGACGCCGACACGGAAATCACCGCCAGCACCCAGTTGGTCGGCGGCATCTCGCTGATCCTGGGTAACTCCAAAGGCGGCCTGGCCCAGTGGTTCATGGCCCGCGACCCGGATGGCGAACAGCGCCTGAAGCAGATCCGCACCTTCCAGATGGGCACCGCGCCCATCGTCGAAATCAGCGCTGAAGAGCGCCGCAAAGGCTTCACCGCCCTGGATGCTGCTGGCCAGTTCGGCGTGTTCCACAGCACTGCCCACCGCACCTTGCTGGTGGACCCGGTGGTCGACGGCCAGGGTCTGTTCGGCATGTCGCCACGGGCCAACCGTGTGATTGTCGAGGCGGGTGGCAAGCTGCAACCGTTGTTGCTCGACAACCCGCACCCGGAAGTGTCGTGGAGCGCGTTGTGGAGCAAGGTCTGGTACGAGAACTACGACGAGCCTAAATACGTCTGGCAATCCACGGCCGCCAACACTGACTTCGAACCCAAGATGAGCCTGGCCCCGCTGACCTTCGGTACCTTGAAGGCCGCGTTCTACGCCATGTTGCTGGCGGCGCCACTGGCGGTTGCTGCAGCGATCTACACCGCTTACTTCATGGCGCCGAGCCTGCGCCGCAAGGTCAAGCCGGTGATCGAGCTGATGGAAGCCATGCCGACGGTGATCCTCGGATTCTTCGCCGGCCTGTTCCTGGCGCCGTATGTGGAAGGGCACCTGCCGGGCATTTTCAGCCTGTTGATGCTGTTGCCGATTGGCATCCTGGTCGCCGGCTTTGTCTTCAGCCGCTTGCCTGAGTCGATCCGCCTGCGCGTTCCCGATGGTTGGGAAAGCGCGATCCTGATTCCTGTGATCCTGTTGGTGGGCTGGCTCTCGCTGTACATGAGCCCGTACCTGGAAACCTGGTTCTTCGGCGGTGACATGCGCATGTGGATCTCCCACGATCTGGGCATTACCTACGACCAGCGCAACGCGTTGGTGGTCGGCCTGGCCATGGGTTTTGCGGTGATCCCGAACATCTACTCCATCGCCGAAGACGCCGTGTTCAGCGTGCCACGCGGCCTGACCCTGGGGTCCCTGGCACTGGGCGCCACGCCGTGGCAGACCATGACCCGCGTGGTCATCCTCACCGCCAGCCCGGGCATCTTCTCGGCGCTGATGATCGGCATGGGCCGCGCCGTGGGCGAGACCATGATCGTACTGATGGCCACCGGTAACACCCCGGTGATGGAGATGAACCTGTTCGAGGGCCTGCGCACCCTGGCGGCCAACGTTGCGGTGGAGATGCCCGAGTCGGAAGTGGGCGGCAGTCATTACCGCGTGCTGTTCCTCTCGGCGCTGGTGCTGCTGTTGTTCACCTTCATCATGAACACCCTCGCCGAGCTGATTCGTCAGCGTCTGCGCAAGAAATACTCGTCGCTTTAAGAAAGGTAGAAGTCTGTGAAACAGAACTCCCTGAATGGATGGTTCAAGAGCGGCGCCCCCGGCGTCTGGATCAGCGGTGGCGCGGTGTCCATCGCGGTCATCATGACCATTGGTTTGCTGGCTGTGATTGCGGTGCGGGGCCTGGGCCATTTCTGGCCGGCCGACCTGATCCAGGCGAACTACAACGTGCCAGGCCAGGCCAACCACATCGTCATCGGCGAAGTGGTCCAGAAAGAAGAAGTGCCGCGCGAGCGCCTGAAAAGCGCGGGCCTGCCGGTGCCGGACCAAGGCCCGGAATTCATGACCCGTGAGCTGATCAAGGTCGGCAACCGCGACCTGAACGGTAACGACTTCACCTGGATTGTCGGTGAGTGGCTGAAGGACCAGACCAAGCCTGCGAACCTGATGGCCATCGAGCGTCGTGAGTGGGGCAACTTCTACGGCACCCTGGTCAACGTCAAGCAGGACGGCAAGGTGATTGCCGAAGGCGAGGCCGCGTGGCCGGAGCTGCAAGCCCGCGTGGACCGCGTGAACAAGCTGGCCGCTCAGCTCAAGAGCCTGGAAAAAACCGACATTGGCGCGATCAACGCCGGGCTGGAGCGCATCCGCCTGCACGGTCGCAAACTGGAACTGGAAGGCAAGCTCGACGCTGCCGCCCAGGCCGACATGGACGCCGACCGCGCCGAGCTGAACGCCCGCTACCAGGACATCGAAGCGCGCCTGGCCGACCTGCATGCCCAGTTCAACCGCGACGCCCTGACGGCGCGTGACGGCAACGGCAAGGAAGTGGAAATCGGCATCGGCAAAGTGGTGCACGCCTACCAGCCGAACGCCATGGGCACGATGACCAAAATCGGCTTCTATTTCAGCAAGGTCTGGGAATTCCTCAGCGATGACCCACGGGAAGCCAACACCGAAGGCGGGATCTTCCCGGCCATCTTCGGCACCGTGATGATGACCCTGATCATGGCAATGATCGTGACCCCGTTTGGCGTACTGGCCGCGGTGTACCTGCGTGAATACGCCAAGCAGAACACCTTGACGCGCATCATCCGCATCGCCGTGAACAACCTGGCCGGCGTACCGGCCATCGTCTACGGCGTGTTCGGCCTGGGCTTCTTCGTGTATGTACTGGGGGGCTCGGTCGACCGTCTGTTCTTCGCTGAAGCGCTGCCTGCGCCGACCTTCGGTACGCCGGGGTTGCTCTGGGCTTCGCTGACCCTGGCGCTGCTGGCGGTACCCGTGGTGATCGTGGCCACCGAAGAAGGCTTGGCGCGGATTCCTCGCACCGTGCGTGAAGGCTCCCTGGCGCTCGGCGCGACCAAGGCGGAAACGTTGTGGAAGATCGTGCTGCCAATGGCCAGCCCGGCGATGATGACCGGCATGATCCTCGCCGTGGCCCGTGCCGCGGGTGAGGTGGCACCGCTGATGCTGGTGGGTGTAGTGAAGCTGGCGCCGTCGCTGCCGCTGGATGGCAACTACCCGTACTTGCACCTGGACCAGAAGATCATGCACCTGGGCTTCCATATTTATGACGTCGGCTTCCAGAGCCCCAACGTCGAAGCCGCACGGCCGTTGGTGTACGCCACCGCCTTGCTGCTGGTACTGGTGATCGCCACGCTCAACCTGTCGGCAGTGTGGATTCGTAACCACCTGCGCGAAAAATACAAAGCGCTGGACAGCTAATGCGATCCAATGTGGGAGCTGGCTTGCCTGCGATGGCATCACCGCGGTTTTACTGCAATACCGCGCCACCCGCATCGCAGGCAAGCCAGCTTCCACAGGGCTCGGTGTCAGGCACAGAATTTGAGTAAGCCGCCCCGGCGGTTCAACGAAATGAATTGGTAGCACAGGGAGCATCCCATGCAACACGAAACCCAATCCCACGGCATCAACATGTCTGCCCTGGGTCGCGACAAGCAGAGCCTGAGCCTGGCCCAGGAAACCGTGGCCATCGAAGTACCGGGCCTGAGTCTGTACTACGGTGACAAGCAGGCGCTGTTCGACGTCAGCATGAACATCCCCAAACAGCGTGTGACCGCCTTCATCGGCCCGTCGGGCTGCGGCAAGTCGACGTTGTTGCGTACCTTCAACCGCATGAATGACCTGGTGGACGGTTGCCGTGTAGAAGGTGCAATCAACCTCTACGGCACCAATATCTACCGCAAGGGCGAAGACGTGGCCGAGCTGCGTCGCCGCGTGGGCATGGTGTTCCAGAAGCCCAACCCGTTCCCCAAGACCATCTACGAAAACGTGGTCTACGGCCTGCGTATCCAGGGCATCAACAAGAAACGCATCCTCGACGAAGCGGTTGAGTGGGCGCTCAAGGGCGCGGCATTGTGGGACGAGGTCAAGGACCGCCTGCACGAATCGGCACTCGGCTTGTCCGGCGGCCAGCAGCAGCGCCTGGTGATCGCCCGTACCATCGCCGTAGAGCCGGAAGTGTTGCTGCTCGACGAACCGTGCTCGGCGCTCGACCCGATCTCCACCTTGAAAGTCGAAGAGCTGATCTACGAGCTCAAGTCCAAGTTCACCATCGTCATCGTGACCCACAACATGCAACAGGCGGCGCGGGTTTCCGACTACACCGCGTTCATGTACATGGGCAAGCTGGTGGAGTTCGGCGATACCGACACCCTGTTCACCAATCCGGCGAAGAAGCAGACCGAAGACTACATCACCGGTCGCTACGGCTAGTTGGAGCAGCTGCAAGCCGCAAGTTTCAAGCGGCAAGTAAGAGCAGTTCAACGGAACGACACACATCAGCTTGCAGCTTGTAGCTTGCGGCTTACAGCTTTTGCGGAGCAACCCCATGATTAGCAAAGAAGGCCTTACCCACCACATCTCCGCGCAGTTCAATGCCGAGCTTGAGGAAGTGCGCAGCCACCTCCTGGCGATGGGCGGGCTGGTGGAGAAGCAAGTCAATGATGCGGTCACCGCGCTGATCGAGGCCGACTCGGGCCTGGCTCAGCAGGTGCGTGAGATTGACGAGCAGATCAACCAGATGGAACGCAATATCGACGAAGAGTGCCTGCGCATTCTTGCCCGCCGCCAGCCAGCGGCCTCGGACCTGCGTTTGATCATCAGCATTTCCAAGTCGGTGATCGACCTGGAGCGCATCGGCGATGAAGCCACCAAGATTGCCCGCCGCGCCATCCAACTGTGCGAAGAGGGTGAAGCCCCCCGTGGCTACGTGGAGGTGCGCCATATCGGCGATCAGGTGCGCAATATGGTGCGCGATGCCCTCGACGCCTTCGCCCGCTTTGACGCCGAACTGGCGTTGTCGGTGGCGCAGTACGACAAGATCATCGACCGCGAATACAAGACCGCGCTGCGCGAGTTGGCCACCTACATGATGGAAGATCCGCGTTCGATCTCGCGGGTCTTGAACATTATCTGGGTGCTGCGCTCCCTGGAGCGTATCGGCGACCACGCGCGCAATATCTCGGAATTGGTGATTTATCTGGTGCGGGGCACCGACGTCCGGCACATGGGCCTAAAGCGCATGAAGGCCGAAGTTGAAGGCACTGCTGATCTAATCCCTAATGTTCCGGGCGAATCTGACGATAAGTAAGGTTGCCCGAGAAATTAACGCCCGGCCTCTGGCCGGGCGTTTTCGTTTGCGGCATGTGAATTTTTTGCACAGCAGGCGCCATAAAGTCCTTCTGTGACCCGCGAGTTTTGGCAAAATGCCATCAGTCAGGCGTTTTGCAGACGTTTTTATAGGATGAAGGGTCGATGAGTAAAGTCAGTGTGTTGGTGGTGGATGACGCCTCGTTTATTCGCGACCTGGTGAAGAAGTGCCTGCGTAATTACTTCCCCGGGATCAAGATCGAAGATGCGGTGAACGGCAAAAAGGCGCAATCCATCCTCATGCGCGAAACCTTCGACCTGGTGCTGTGTGACTGGGAAATGCCGGAAATGTCTGGCATTGAGTTGTTGACCTGGTGCCGCGAGCAAGCGCACCTGAAGGCCATGCCGTTCGTGATGGTGACCAGCCGTGGCGACAAGGAAAACGTGGTGCAGGCGATTCAGGCGGGGGTTTCCGGCTACGTCAGCAAGCCGTTCACCAACGAGCAGTTGCTGAACAAGGTCAAGCAGGCCCTGCACAAGATCGGTCGCCTCGATGCGCTGATTGCCAGCGCGCCGACCAAGATGAACTCAGCCTTTGGCAACGACTCCCTGAGCGCCCTGACCGGCGGCAAACCCGAAGCGGTCAAGCCGGCCCCGGTGGCGGCGCCCAGCAAAGGTCTGCTCAATACACCGCCAGCCAAGGCCCCCGCAGCAGCGGCGCCGACGGGCAGTCGCGGTCAGGGCCAGTTGCGCCTCGCAAGCGGCACCCAGCAATGCGTGATCAAGGCCTTGAGCATCAAGGAAGCGTTGCTGGTGGTAAAGCGTGGCGAGGTCCTGCCACAAGTACTGGAAAGCGCCGTGCTCGACCTTGAACAGGGCGACAACGCCGAAGTCGCACGGCTCAACGGCTACCTGCACGCCATCGTCGCCTACGAGCCCAAGCCCGACAGCGACTGGTTGCAACTGACTTTCCGCTTTATCGACCAGGATGCGCAGAAGCTGGACTACATATCCCGCCTGATCGCCCGTGGCACGGCGCAGAAGCATTTCGTGCCGGGTGCGTGAAGCACCGCGACGCCTATCCCCTGTAGGAGCGAGCTTGCTCGCGAAAAACGCCAACGATAACGCGTGCTTCCTGAATAAACGCGGCGCCTGTGAGTTTTTCGCGAGCAAGCTCGCTCCTACAGAGGGCGACTGGTCTACAGTCAGTCCAGCAACAGCACCTTGGCCAACACGATCTTCGGCCCTTTCATCTTCTTGATGATGATCCGCAAGCCTTCAACTTCCAGCACTTCTTCTTCTTCCGGCACGCGCTTGAGCGTGTCGTAGATCAGGCCGGCCAGGGTTTCGGCTTCGATGTGGTCCAGGTCGACGCCCAACAGGCGTTCCACCTTGAACAACGGCGTGTCGCCACGCACCAGCAGTTTGCCGGGCTGGTAGGCGAGGATGCCGCGCTCGGCCTTGCGGTGTTCGTCCTGGATATCGCCCACTAGCACTTCCAGCACGTCTTCCATGGTCAAGTAGCCGATGATCTTGCCGTCGGCTTCTTCCACCAGGGCGAAGTGCGCGCCGCCTTTGCGGAACTGCTCCAGCAGTTGCGACAACGGCATATGCCGCGATACGCGTTCCAGTGGGCGGGTCAATTCGGCCAGGTTGAACGATTCGGGGATATGGTCCAGGGCCGCCAGTTCCAGCAGCAAATCCTTGATGTGCAGCAAGCCGACAAACTCGTTGCGCACCGCGTCATACACTGGGTAGCGGCTGAATTTATGGCGGCGGAACAGCGCGAGAATTTCCTTGAGCGGGGCGTTGAAGTCCAGGGTCACCAGGTCTTCCCGGGAGTTGGCCCAGTCCACTACTTCCAGCTCGCCCATTTCCACGGCGGAGGCGAGGACGCGCATGCCTTGGTCGCTGGGGTCCTGGCCACGGCTGGAGTGCAGGATCAGCTTGAGTTCTTCGCGACTGTAATGGTGCTCATGGTGCGGGCCAGGCTCGCCTTGGCCCGCGATACGCAGGATGGCGTTGGCACTGGCGTTGAGCAGGTAGATGGCCGGGTACATCGCCCAGTAGAACAGGTACAGCGGCACGGCCGTCCACAGCGACAGCAGCTCGGGTTTGCGAATCGCCCAGGATTTGGGAGCCAGTTCGCCGACCACGATGTGCAGGTAGGAAATCACGAAGAAGGCGGCAAAGAACGACACGCCCTTGATCACTTCCGGCGACTGCACGCCGACCGCGCCCAGCATCGGCTCGAGGATGTGCGCAAAGGCCGGCTCACCGACCCAGCCCAGGCCCAGGGACGCCAGGGTGATACCCAGCTGGCAAGCCGACAGGTAGGCGTCGAGCTGGCTGTGCACGGTACGCAGGATCTGCCCGCGCCAGCCGTTCTTATGGGCGATGGCCTCGACGCGGGTGGCGCGCAGTTTGACCATGGCAAATTCCGCCGCAACGAAGAAACCGTTGAGCAGTACCAGGATCAGTGCAAAAAGAATCATGCCGAAATCGGCGAAGAGTGTAGCGAGGGTAATGCCAGGGGAAGGGTCCATGATGGGGTTTTGCAGGTTCCGTGTGTTCAATAAGGGGTGACAGGTAGGCCTGAAAGGCAGGCGCAAGTCGGCCAATGTAGCGGCTGACGGGGCGCTTGCCTAGTGCCCGCTGCCGGGCGGGGCTGCAAAGTCGTGTCGCAGAACCCGTGTGGGAGCTGGCTTGCCTGCGATGGCGGTCTGCCTGCTACCGATAATTTGGCTGACCCGCCGTCATCGCAGGCAAGCCAGCTCCCACAGTGGGCCGTGCTCACTTCCGCTTAATCATCGGCCTCGACCGCTCGCGAACGGTTTACCTGCGCCGGCGGAAAATGACAGGTAAAGGTACTGCCATGCCCCAGCACGCTGCTGATTTCCAGGCGGGCCCGATGGCGCAGCAGCACATGCTTGACGATGGCCAGGCCCAGCCCGGTGCCGCCGGTGTTGGAGTTGCGGCTGGAGTCGACACGGTAGAAGCGCTCGGTCAGGCGCGGCAGGTGCTTGGCGTCGATACCGATACCCGAGTCCTGCACACTCAGGTGCGCGCCGTGCTCGTCGGCCCACCAGCGAATGCGGATATTGCCCTTGTCCTGGGTGTACTTCACCGCGTTGAACACCAGGTTGGAGAATGCACTGCGCAATTCGCCTTCACTGCCCTTGAGCAATACAGTTGGGTCGGCCTCCAGCGTGATTTGCTGCCCGCGTTCGCCCGAGAGGGCCTGGGCATCGTTCTTGATCGTCTGCAACAGGCTCTGCACCGCCACGGGGTGGTTGTCCGAGGGGTAGTCCGTGGCTTCAAGCTTGGCCAGCAACAGCAGGTCGTTAAGCAGGGTTTGCATGCGCGAGCCTTGCACCTGCATCTGCTGCAGGGCGCGGCTCCAGCGCGGGTTGATCTCATCGACATTGTCCAGCAACGTCTCCAGGTAGCCGCAGATCACCGTCAACGGCGTGCGCAGCTCATGGGAAACGTTCGCGACGAAGTCTTTGCGCATCTGTTCCAGCTGGTGAATACGGGTCACATCACGTACCAGCATCAAGTGCTCATTGTTGCCGTAGCGAGTCAGGTACAGCTGGATGCGCACGCGGTCGTTGGTGGGCGAGGGGATTTCCAGGGCTTCTTCGTAGTTGTCCTGCTCGAAGTATTCCTTGAAGCGCGGGTGACGCACCAGGTTGGTCACCGGCTGGCCGCTGTCCTGGGGCGTCTTGAGGCCCAGCAGAGTCTCGGCGGCACGGTTCCACCATTCCAGGTTGCCGTCGCTGTCGAGCATGATCACCGCGTCCTTGAGCGCGGCGGTGGACTCCTGCACCCGGTCGATCACCGCTTGCAGGCGCCCGCGTACCCGTTGGTCGCGGCGCTGCAGGTGGTAGATGCTGTCGAACACCTCGCCCCACAGGCCATAGCCATCGGGGGGGGCCTCATCGGGTTTGTGCTGGCGCAGCCATTCATGCAGGCGCAGCAATTGTTTGAGGGTCCAGCCCAGGTACAACGCGATGCCGGCGGCCAGGCTCCAGCCGTAATAGCCACTGATCAGCCCGACCAGCAGGCAGGCAGTGATCAACAGAAGCATGTGGCGGATCAGGGTGCCATGCCAGTTTTGGTTCAAGGTGCGTCCTTCGGAGCAGTTTCAAGTTTCAAGCTGCAAGCTCCAAGCTTAAGCAGTCCCGCTTTTAACTTGCGGCTTGTGGCTGATTGCTCAACCTTTGGTTGAAAACCGATAGCCGGTACCGCGCACGGTTTGTACCAGATTCTCGTACGCATCGCCCAAGGCTTTGCGCAGGCGGCGGATATGCACGTCCACAGTGCGCTCTTCCACATAGACGTTGCCGCCCCATACCTGGTCGAGCAGTTGGCCGCGGGTGTAGGCGCGCTCCTGGTGAGTCATGAAGAATTGCAGCAAGCGGTATTCGGTCGGCCCCATCTCCGCAGGCTTGCCGTCGATGGTCACTCGGTGGCTGATCGGGTCCAGGATCAAGCCGTCGACTTCGATAGGCGCTTCGCCATCGGTCGGGCCGGCGCGGCGCAGCACGGCTTTGAGGCGCGCCACCAGTTCCCGTGGGGAAAACGGCTTGGTGATGTAGTCATCGGCACCCACTTCCAGGCCCTGGATCTTGTTGTCCTCTTCGCCCTTGGCGGTGAGCATGATGATCGGGATATCCCCGGTCAGCTCGTCACGCTTGAGACGGCGGGCCAATTCGATGCCCGAGGTGCCGGGCAGCATCCAGTCGAGCAGGATCAGGTCCGGCTTGCGGTCGACGATAATGGCGTGGGCCTGCTGGGAGTTCTCCGCCTCCAGGCAGTCATAGCCGGCCATTTCCAACGCGACGGCGATCATTTCGCGAATGGGCGCTTCGTCGTCAACGATCAGAATGCTCCTGCCAACCATGCTCAATCCTCTTGTCATTTAACTGTCTTGCGCCGCATTAGATAACGGAATTATTGCAGTCGTGTGACAGTAATTTAGTCGCTTGGGCAATTAACGGCACTCTGAACTACCCTTTGGGTCCGAATCCTGACAACCACAAAAGGAAGGTTCCGATGACTTACAGCACTGTTTCCTGGAAAACCCTGCTGGTATCTGCGGTGTTGACGCTGCCAGGGTTGGCGTTTGCGGCAGAGCCGGCGATGACCCAAGACGGGATGTTGGTGGACCACAAGGGCATGACGCTCTACACCTTCGACAAGGACGCTGATGGCAAATCAGTGTGCAAGGACCAGTGCGCGACCAACTGGCCACCGCTGAAGGCAGAGTCCACCGACACCAAGACCGGCGATTGGACGGTGATCACCCGCGACGACCAGACCAGCCAGTGGGCCTACAAAGGCAAGCCTGTCTACACCTACAAGGACGACAAGAAAGCCGGTGACAAGACCGGTGATGGCAAAGGTAGCGTCTGGCACATCATCAAGCCCTGACTAAGCGGCGGCTTGGAGGCCTTCGCGAGCAAGCCCGCTCCCACTTTTGATTTGCGAATACAGTCAAATGTGGGAGCGGGCTTGCCCGCGATGGCGTCCCAACAGTCACCACAGAATCCTCAGCGAACCGCGTAATCCACCACGATCCCGACAAAAATCGCCAACCCCGCCCAGTGATTATGCAAGAACGCCTTGAAGCACTTCATGCGGTCCCTGTCCCGTGTGTACCAGAACTCCCAGACAAAACAGCCCGCTGCCGCCAGCAACCCGAGGTGGAACCACCCGCCCAGCTCGAACCGTGCGCCGGCCAGCAACAGGCACGCCAGCGCCAGGCCTTGCAGGGTGAGGATGATCACGCGGTCAGCGTCACCGAACAGAATGGCGGTGGATTTCACCCCGATCTTCAAATCGTCATCGCGGTCGGTCATGGCGTAATAGGTGTCGTAGCCCACCGTCCACAACAGGTTGGCGATGTACAGCAGCCACGCGGTGGCAGGCAAATGGCCGGTCTCGGCGGTAAACGCCATCGGCATGCCCCAGGAAAACGCTGCGCCCAGCACCACTTGGGGGTAATAGGTGTAGCGCTTCATGAACGGGTAGCTTGCCGCCAGTGCGAGGCCGCCCAGGGACAGCAGGATGGTGCTGGCATTGGTCAGCAGCACCAGCAGGAAACTGATGCCCATCAGCACGGCAAAAAACACCAGCGCTTCCTTCGAACTGATCTTGCCGCTAACCAGCGGGCGTTGCTCGGTGCGTTTCACATGGCCATCGACCTTGCGGTCGGCCCAGTCATTGATCACGCAGCCGCCGGCCCGGGTCAGTACCACGCCCAGCACGAAAATCACGATATTGATCAGTGACGGCGAACCCTTGCCGGCGATCCACAGGGCCCACAGCGTCGGCCACAGCAGCAGGTAGATGCCGATGGGCTTGTCCATGCGCGTCAACTGAATGAAATCCCAGGCCCTGGGGTTCAGGCGGTTCAAGGACTTGAGCAGACGTTGGTACATCAGCAGTTCTCCGGATGATCTTGCAGCGCGTGCCAGAAACTGGGCAGGAAGACTTCCGCCACCAGCACGCTCAGCGCCCCGCGGTCGAAGCGCGAGCGGCGCGCCCACAGATTATCGGCCTGGTCCGCTGTCGGCAGCCAGGCACGAGGGTAGTGACACACTTCAATGGCCTGGCGGGTAAAGGCGCGGTCGCAGAACAGCAACTCGCCCAGCGAGCGGCTGCCCAGTTCGTCCATGTGCAGCCCGTCGCCCTGCAAGGCACTGCGGGCCGCCACGCTGCGGGCGAACACCCAAGGCTGGCCGTGCCCGCGCAAATACACCTCGCGTACCCAACCGATACTGGCCGGCGGCAGGTCCAGGGCGGCGCATTCGTCGTCGCGCAACGGTTGCCAGCCTTCGAACAGCGGCGTCACGCTGAAACCCTCGTTGGACAGCCACGTCAGCCGTCGCGTCAGCGAGCCTTCGTCAAACAGCCAGTTGAGGGTCAAGGGCGTGGGCAAGGGGCTCAGAAGGCTCTGGGTCAGCCATTGGCAAGCATCGGGAAGGGCGATTGAGTGCGGCACGGTGAGTCAGTATTGGCAGCAAAAGAGGCGGCGAGCTTACCATGGCACCCTAGGCTTTTGCCGCGCCAAACCCGTCGTTTGCGTCGAACGTGCTTGCATCTGCCGGCCCCGATCAGTACAAAACGCCCTGAGCCGCGCGGCAACGCTGGATCCATCGACCGCCGGCCAACACGCCTGAACCTGAGGAAGCATGTAATGAAGAAGTGGCAATGTATCGTCTGTGGCCTTATCTATAACGAAGCGGACGGCTGGCCGGATGACGGTATTGCACCAGGCACTCTGTGGCAGGACGTCCCGGAAGACTGGCTGTGCCCGGACTGCGGCGTGGGTAAGTCGGACTTCGAAATGATCGAAATCGCGTAATCCCGAATTTAAGAAACGTACTACAAGGAGAAAGGAATGAACGCACCTGTCGTGATCATCGGCACAGGATTGGCCGGTTACAACGTCGCCCGGGAGTTTCGCAAGCTCGACAGCGAGACCCCGTTGCTGCTGATCACTGCCGATGACGGACGCTCCTACTCCAAGCCCATGCTCTCCACCGGCTTTGGCAAGAACAAGGAAGCCGATGGCCTGAGCATGGCCGAACCTGGCGCCATGGCCGAGCAACTCAAGGCCCAGGTGCGCACCCATACGCGCATCAGCGGCATCGACCCAGGCCACAAGCGCCTGTGGATCGGCGAGGAAGCGGTGAGCTACCGCGACCTGGTCCTGGCCTGGGGCGCAGAAACCGTGCGCGTACCGGTCGAAGGCGATGCGGCTGAGCTGATTTTCCCGATCAACGACCTGGAAGACTACGCGCGCTTTCGTGCCGCTGCTGCCGGCAAACGGCGCGTGCTGCTGCTTGGCGCTGGCCTGATCGGCTGTGAGTTTGCCAATGATCTGATCCTGGGCGGCTATGAAATCGACCTGGTCGCGCCGTGTGAGCAAGTCATGCCGACCCTGCTGCACCCGGCGGCAGCCGCAGCGGTGCAAGCTGGGCTGGAAGGCATCGGCGCGCGTTTCCACCTGGGCCCGGTGCTCAATCGCCTGCAACGCACGGCTGATGGCCTTGAAGCGCACCTGTCGGACGGTGAAGTGATCCACTGTGACCTGGTGGTGTCTGCCATTGGCCTGCGCCCGCGTGTAGACCTGGCCGCAGCGGCCGGCCTGCAAATCAACCGCGGGATCATGGTGGACCGCCACCTCAAGACCTCCCACACCAATATCTATGCCCTGGGCGACTGCGCCGAGGTGGATGGCCTGAACCTGTTGTACGTGATGCCGCTGATGAGCTGCGCCCGTGCCCTGGCGCAAACCCTGGCCGGCAATGCCACGGCGGTGAGCTATGGACCGATGCCCATCACCGTGAAAACCCCGGTGTGCCCGCTGGTGGTATCACCTGCGCCACGAGGCACTGAAGGCGTCTGGAGTGTCGAAGGGCAGGGTGCCGACATCAAGGCCCTGTGCCGCGATGCCAGCGGCCGCCTGCTGGGTTACGCACTGACTGGCAGCGCTGTCATGGAAAAACTGGCGCTGAACAAAGAACTTCCGCCGTTACTGGCGTAAATACCACCCGTTCTGTCGCAAACATCACGTTCATACCCCGAGAAAGGCCGCCGCGAGACTGGCGCGGCGCCCGAGGGCATGCCATCCTCACTCCCGTCTGCCGCAGAGTAGAGCCTGCGGCGCCTTGGCGCTGCTCCACCAGAGAGCAGCACGGACATAACAACAAAAAACCGTCAAAGAGGCTTCACATATGCGTAAACCAGATCTCGCAGCCGCTATCGCTGAAAAAGCCGATCTCACCAAAGAACAGGCCAACCGCGTCCTCAACGCCGTCCTCGAAGAAATCACCGGCGCCCTGCACCGCAAGGACAGCGTCACCCTGGTCGGCTTCGGCACTTTCCTGCAACGCCACCGCGGCGCCCGCACCGGCAAAAACCCGCAAACCGGTGAGCCAGTGAAAATCAAGGCGAGCAACACCGTAGCGTTCAAGCCGGGCAAGTCGCTCAAAGACAGCGTCAACCCGTAAGTTAAGCGGTACCGTCTCGAAGGGAGGCGGGGCGGTAAAGAAGATGGGCACGCCGACTGGGTCGGGTGCCCATTTTTTGTTGGGTGCTGATGCGTATGCCAGATTAAGCCAGCTCGCCTAATCGCATTTTCAGGTGAATTGAACTAGGAAATAGCCGCCCACATCCACTTCCTTCAGCTTTTTCGCTCGATTATCGGCGAACACATAGCCGATACCTCCACCGAATATTCCTTCGTGACTAGGGCTGATTTTTGCAATGTCGGCGTCGGTGAGTTGAGCCAAGAAATAGTAGCGAGGGCTTTCATACAAAGGGTCTTGCAACCAAGCGGGGCGCCCAAGGGCCTTGCTGATACCCGCGCCACTGTCCACGTCTTCCAATTCCTCCTCCATTTGTTCGGGAGTGAACGGTTGCTGGGCAATATACGTTCGCGGAATTGGATCAACCAACGCAGAGGGTGTGAGTTCGGAAGTCGCCAGCGCGTGAAGCAGAACCTGGCTATGGCCAAGTTGAAGCTTTTCCATCTCGCTTTGTTGATGGACAGTCAACTTTCGTACAGACGATCGTGTGTACGTTTCGTCAGTTCGCTCAACGGAGACGAACACCGTAAGCGCCATCCCGGAGGATAGGAATGGGACGTCCAAGAACGTTGAGGTCATCGTAATCACCGGCAGCATAAGCTGCCCGGTTTGCGGGTCTTTAGGCCACAGTTCAAGGTCTGCAAGCCACGCACCTCCGCCTATTTGTCCAAGGTTATGGTCTTGCTCTGAGAGGATAATTTGATTGATACCCATAGCCGGTGATCCTTTAGAAACAACCTTTTCGTTTGGCGAATGACGTGGCAGAGCGCCTCTCGCTATGGATTTCGATCAAGCGATGCTCGGCATCGTAGATGAAGGTTCCCGTGGACCTTGGGTGTTGTTCTGGCTATCAAGACAGATGCAGGTAAAACAGTTCCACTTCATTTGGGTCTTCAGAGGACCTCAGCACAGCTTTGTATTTGTCCTCAAGTTTCTGATTTAGACCTTCGTTATATAGCAAATAAAGAGCAGGATAATCAGTGTTGGTGCGAATCCAGTCTTCCGAATCTGCTTCGTCAAACCAACATTGGGCTAATCCAATACTGGTCAGCAACTGCTCTTTCCAGTCAGGTTTTTCATCCGGGCTGTCAAATGAATACAACCATATTGAAAAACGCTCATTGAAGTTCTCAAGCGTTTCGCCGGGATTTTTTAGTGGCCGCCAGTCCGTCAGTTCGGCGACAACATGGTTGGAAGTCCGGGTTTTAATAGTCTTCTCGATAATAGACTGGGACCAGTTTTCCGGATATTTAAACCGTTCGTCTCGGAGTGCTTTATTAAGGACGTTGTTCACGCACGTCATCAGCGCTGGGTCCACTATCTGAAGCGTCAAGTGGAGAGAAAACCATCCCTTACTCTTGGATAGATTTATCGTGTAGCGACGAACTCGACCACGCTCGCCATTTGATTCAAAATTTCTGCCTTTTTTTAGCGCGTACCCATGTTTCGCAAAGGGTTCTGCTAAGACTGAGGTCAGTAACTTCAATATATCTTTTACAGTTTCAGTCATTACGGCAACCTCCATAGTGGGACCCTGGCTTCGCTAACGGTTACGCCTTTTGTGCTCTTTCCAGAATTACCAAATATGCCTTTCCCATCGGCGATGATTTTGTCTTTTGCAAGCTGGGCTTTAGACCGTACAGCACCACCTGACTTGACCTCAATTGCGACGACTTTCCCGGTTTTGTTATTTTTTATCAAAATGTCTACGTAGCGGCCTCTCCCTGCACCTGGAGTTTTGACATAAACCTGTGTACCGAGCACGGTCACTTTGGGATTATTTAATAGCTTCTGATGCACCAGGTTTTCAGCGGCTTTACCGTTGACTTTATTCTGCCTCCTTTGTGCTGAGGAACAGGCCCAGCCCCAGGGGTCTATTCAACCCGTCGGGTTAGGAGCGTATTGGTAAAGATTGCCGCCTCCCGCCAACCCAATCGGATCCGGCGTCGTAAACCGCCCCACATCCGGATCATAAAACCGAAACGTGTTGTAGTGCAGCCCAATCTCTCGATCCAGGTACTGCCCCTGAAAGCGTAAATTCTGCTCTTCGATAAAGTACGCTTCACGCACTTCTTCGTCCGCATTCCCCCACACCTGATAGCGCGCCTGCCACACCGTTTTCCCATCAGCTTCGGTCAGTTGCTCAGGCAATCCATTCAGGTCGTTGTGGTAGTAGCGCACGCTTTGATGCTCACTCGTTCCGTCCACTCGAGCCAGCGGTACATAGCCATCTTCTTCATAGAGATAGAGGCTGGTCTGGCTATGCCGATGCTCCTGCAGCAGGCGCAACCCCTCCCAATCAAAGCGGGTTTCACCCAACGGATAACCGTTGCTGTCATGTTCGGTTTTAGCGATGCGCCGGCCGAGGGGGTCATAGGTCATTTTTACGACCGTTTCGCGTCCATCCTTCTGGCTACGGACTTCGATCAGGCGATGCTCTGCGTCGTAGGCAAAGAGCTGTACGCCGCGTAGGGCACTGCGCTTTTCGATCATTCGGCCAAAGCCGTCGTAACGATAGCGTTTGTCCTGATAGGTCAACAGCTTGTTATTCACCACCAGCCCCGCACTGGCTGATGGTCCGTCCAGCAGGTTTGCTGCGGCATCGTAGGCAAACGTTTCTCGCTGGCCCTGAGCGTTGTCCTGGCTGGCGATAATGCGCCCGGTGGCGTCGTAGTGGAGCAGTTGGCGCTGATCCCGACGGTTATCGCGGTCACGCTCCAGGCGGCCGATCAGGTTATCGGCCGGGTCATAGTCAAAGTGTTTTTGCTGGGCGGCCGGCAGTTGCGTGGGCTGGCCGTTGGAACGGCGTATCCGTGAGCGCAGGCGGCCGCTGCGGTCATATTCGCTGCGCGTAGTGATCTGGCCTTGGGTACGCAGGACTTCACGGTGCAGGCGGTCGCGTTCGAAGTCGCAGATGACGCGCCCGTCGAGGTTGATCTGGTGCAGGTGGCCGCTGCCGTAGTACAGGCGGTTGAGCCAACGGTCGTCGGGTCATATAGTCTGGTCTCACTATCAAGTGTGGCCCGGTATCCAGAATAAATTTTTACCTCCGGATTTAATGATCTTCTCAATCAGCTCAGTAAATGATTTTGCGATCAGTGTGCTCTCATCGGCGGTCGGGTAACTGTCCCAGAACGAGTCGTAGCAGTAGCCAAATTGCGGGCCAGGTTTCAGGTTAATTGAAATTATTTGATCCGCACATTTAACGAGCGCGTACCAGTTAGCTGAGTCTGGGTCCTCCAAGTCTTCGTCCATAACGACAAAGTCGGAGCGTTCAAGTTCTGGCGCCTGAATCATGAAGCTGTACTGTGCCTTTGGATAGAAAACAGCGCTGCTGTAATGGTTATAAAAATCGGTCAAGTCATCGGGGACGGGATTACTCGGCAACCCAGTAGAAGGTGCTGTCGTGCAGTCAGCGTTTTCTATTAGATTAAGAATGTTCATCTTCCGCATCCATTGTAGATAAAGAGAATAACTTTAATTAAAACGAAATGCATCCATCCCTTTTTGCCTCAGCCATTTGATCCGTTACCAATCGCCTCGCCACTCATCAGCATACTCTGATGTTGGGTCAAGGCCGACAATTTTTCCTAAGGTATAAATGTGTTCAAATATAGATTCGCGTTCGATAGTTTCTATTTCATTCTCGAAATAATTAATGTTAAGTATGCACTTTTTGAAGTGTTCCAAGATGGTTGATTGATTTGTTTTTTCAGGAAGTTGTTGCAATTCACTGATAAGTGCTTCGAGCAGCCTCGTTATCTTGGCGATAAGTTTTTTTTCACCCTCTAGATTAAGGTGATGCTTTTGAAAGTCCTGTAACTCTTTGTTTTTCATTTGGTTGTACTCAATTTTTTGGCGTGTGGCGCTGAGATGCCTTTGAATAAGAATTCTTTTGATTTGTCCCAATTCACTCCGTTTTCAAAATAGTTTATTAAACGATTTTGTAGCTTTTCTGGATCGCCGATCATGCCTGATAATTCATATTTATAAATGGTGTCGAGGTCGTCGGTTAATGTTAAGTTGCTTTTCAATGTAATTGCATCAAGAGTTTCAAAAGAATCAGTCAGTTCTATAAGATCCGCGCCGTAATTGCCGCCAATAATAGCTCTCAGCATTTTTTTTTCGGGAGGGCGCATGTCTATGCGGACTTTATCCGATGACGGCTCACTTATGGCGAGGCCCTTCAAAGCCTTCGTGGACGCGAAGATAAAAAATAGCGGGTCGACTTTTTGGAGGTTTACACCTGTCCAGGTATCCTGAGTATTTGTCAAGTCGAAAAACTGCAGGTAGTAGTTTTCACGCATCTGGACAAGCGTGTAGAGGTCATCTTTTAGTTTTAAACTTAGAATCTTGCCTTCTTGCCATGTGATCTTCTTCAGCATCTTCCGGGACCTTTGAATTTCTTAGTTGATTTTTGAGGTTTGACGCCTCTATGTTTATCTGCGGCCGCGAGATAAATATCCCGTCTTTTGTTATTCGGGCCGACAGGTCTTTGTTTGTTCGCGACAGGGCCTTCTTTCAATTTGTCTTCATATATTCTTTGTTCCAGGCCCCTTGCAATGTCTTTTCCTTTTTGCCCATCTCCTTTGAATACTGCCTCTGGTGCAACGTCAAAAATTTGCTTATTAGGATAGCGGTAGTCCAACACAGCTTGCGCGGAATGCCCCAACCCAGGCTTGCTGGCGTAACCCACATAAGGTTTACCGTCTTTCACGCCGACGTAAGTGATGTGTGTCGCTTTCGCAGGGTCACCTGCCCATCCCCACGGGTCAATCCAACCAATGGGATTCGGCGCGTACTGGTAAAGATTGAATCCACCCATCAACCCAATCGGATCCGGCGTCGTAAACCTCCCCACATCCGGATCATAAAACCGAAACGTGTTGTAGTGCAGCCCAATCTCCCGATCCAGATACTGCCCCTGGAACCGCAAATTCTGCTCTTCGATAAAGTACGCTTCACGCACTTCTTCGTCCGCATTCCCCCACACCTGATAGCGCGCCTGCCACACCGTTTTCCCATCAGCTTCGGTCAGTTGCTCAGGCAATCCATTCAGGTCGTTGTGGTAGTAGCGCACGCTTTGATGCTCACCCGTGCCGTCCACTCGAGCCAGCGGTACATAGCCGTCTTCTTCATAGAGATAGAGGCTGGTCTGGCTATGCCGATGCTCCTGCAGCAGGCGCAACCCCTCCCAATCAAAGCGGGTTTCACCCAACGGATAACCGTTGCTGTCATGTTCGGTTTTAGCGATGCGCCGGCCGAGGGGGTCATAGGTCATTTTTACGACCGTTTCGCGTCCATCCTTCTGGCTACGGACTTCGATCAGGCGATGCTCTGCGTCGTAGGCAAAGAGCTGTACGCCGCGTAGGGCACTGCGCTTTTCGATCATTCGGCCAAAGCCGTCGTAACGATAGCGTTTGTCCTGATAGGTCAACAGCTTGTTATTCACCACCAGCCCCGCACTGGCTGACGGACCGTCCAGCAGGTTTGCTGCGGCATCGTAGGCAAACGTTTCTCGCTGGCCCTGAGCGTTGTCCTGGCTGGCGATAATGCGCCCGGTGGCGTCGTAGTGGAGCAGTTGGCGCTGATCCCGACGGTTATCGCGGTCACGCTCCAGGCGGCCGATCAGGTTATCGGCCGGGTCATAGTCAAAGTGTTTTTGCTGGGCGGCCGGCAGTTGCGTGGGCTGGCCGTTGGAACGGCGTATCCGTGAGCGCAGGCGGCCGCTGCGGTCATATTCGCTGCGCGTGGTGATCTGGCCTTGGGTACGCAGGACTTCACGGTGCAGGCGGTCGCGTTCGAAGTCGCAGATGACGCGCCCGTCGAGGTTGATCTGGTGCAGGTGGCCGCTGCCGTAGTACAGGCGGTTGAGCCAACGGCCGTCGGGCAATTGCGTCTGGATCAGGTTGCCGAGCTCATCGTAGTGGTAGTTCAGGCTGCCGGCGGCGCTTTGTTCGATAAGCAATTGGCCGCGCGCGTCGTAGGCGAAGGCCAGTGCCTGGGTGGTTTCGTCATTGCCGATGAAGGTGACAGCGGTGAGTTGGTCCAACGGGTCGTAGGTGTATTCGGTGCGACCATCATCGGTTTGTTTCAACAGAAAGCGGCCCACTGCATCGCGTTCGAGTCGATGCACAATTGAAGGCTCAGGTGTCTGCCCTGTGGGCACGTACTCAACGGCGGCTACGTTATCCAGAAGGTCATAGGCATAACGTCGGGCGCTGCCGTCGAGGTCTTGCTGCTCTACCAGACGGTCGCACGGGTCCCAGGTAAAGCGGTAACTCTCACCATTTTCATTGGTCAGGGTTTGGAGGTGTCCGTAGGCGTCGTAGCGGAACTCAATCTGCCTGCCATGGGCATCTATTCGTTGGCGCACTTGCCCGCGGCGTCCGTATTGGTAGCGGGTGGTGTGACCTGCGGCATCGGTATAGCCGATCAACAACCCGCTGGTGTCACGCAGGTACTGCTCGATGCGGCCGTCCGGCATTTCGCTCTGTAGCAACCGGCCTTGGCTGTCGTGTTGATAGCGCTGGCGCTCGCCCAAGGCGTCAATGACCACCTGCAAATGACCCTGGCGGTCGTACTCGAATGCTGTGGGGTACCCCGAACAGTCGATATGCTGGATTAACTGTCCGGTTTCATTCCAACGCAGGGTTTTGCTTTTGCCCGTGGCATCGATGATCTCCACCACCTGTCCAAACGTATCGTAGCGATACCGTGTGACATGCCCCAACGGATCGATTTCACTGACGCAATTGCCTCGCTGGTCATACTGATATTGCCACGCGTGGCCTGCCGCATCGGTCTCCACCAACGGCAGCGACCAATGCTCCAGCCATAACGTCGACTCGATACGCCCCAATGGATCCCGAGTGCTGCACAGGTTGCCGGACTCGTCGTAGCCGAACTGCCATTTGCCGCCTTGCGGATCGGTGGCGCTGAGCAGCTGACGCTCGTCATTCCATTCAAACTGCCAGGTTTTTCCCAGGTTGTCGGTGTACTCGGTTATCTGGTACTGCGGGTTCCAGCGGCGTGTGCTGACCCGTTGCAAACCATCAGTAATGCGCGTCACACCGCCCGGCAGGTCATAGTCGAACCGGTACTCGTCACCTTCGTCGGTCCAGTGCCGCACCACGCGCCATTCGCTACCGTCCACACAGTCCCATTGGTAGTAACAACGCAGCCCGGTGGGCAGCTGATGCTCGACCATGCGCTGGCCGCTGTCGTAGGTGAAGCGGCGTTGCACATTTGCGTCGGTATCGCGAACTTCGGCCAGGTCGCCGCGAGCATCGTAGCCGTAACTGACAAGGGTTTCTTGGCTGTGATCGGGGTATAGCCGTTTGACTTGCTCCACTCGCGCAGGCCATTGCTGGCTGTAAACAAGTTCGACACGCACATGGTCGAACGTATCTCGTAAGTGGCTCAGCCGACCCTGAATGTCATAGTCAAGGAAGATTCGGTTGTCGTTGCGATCCCCCAATTGGCTAAGGCGCAGGTGTGAGGCGTTGCCTGGCGTTGGTTCGAATAGCCGATACAGCCCATCAACGCTTTCGATCAGTAGTTGGCCATTGGTATTGCGCCGTACGCTCAAGCCTTCTCCTGCGCTGAATACGGCACCGCCCAGCGGGATCACGCCCATGTCGATCTGTCGCGCTTGCTCATCGGTATAGACCAGCCGTTCCCCACCGTCGGGGTGTACGCCGATCTCGACGCAGACCTCGTAGATCACGCTCCAGCTGGCACCGAACAGACCGTCGCGACGCTCGTCCCGGCTGCTGTAGTAGCGCTGCCACTCGATAGGGAGCAGGCCGGGCAGGGCGAAGTCCAGATCGTCTTCCCCATCAAGAATTTTCGCGCCCGTGGAGCTGTGTACCGGGTTAGGCGAGCCTGCTACTGCGGAGGTAATGGCATTGGTCACTTGGCTGGTGCCCCACGACACCAGTCCACCAACGACCATGCACGGCAGCTTGCTGAAAAACTTGGAGCCCCCACCGCGCAGCATCAACAGCGCGGTCACCGCCAGCCCGACACCGGGGGTCTTGCCGCTGCGGATCTCGCGCACCACCACGGGGCTGCCGCCAATACGCACGTTGCTGGAGATCATCCCCGACTCGACAATCGATGCGTCGCAGGTACTTCGGTCACCGCTGCGGGCGGCCGGCTGCCCATTAATCGTGACCTTGCTGGAGCCTTCGGCAATAAACTGCGGTGGCATGGGTGGATGCTTGGTGCAGATGACGATGTCCAGCGGTTTGGGGACTGCGCCCGGCGCAGGAACCGCCACGGTGGGGCGCCACATCTGCGAGAAAAATCCCTTGGCCATGTCCAGGTAGCTGGCTTCCTCGGGATTGCCGCCTTCGGCAGGTTGCGGGCTGACCGGGCCGATTGCGCCTGCGGCACGCGCAGCGGGTATGCCGTTGGTGAAGGTGTTATGTGAGCCGGTGGCAATGGTCGCCATCACCACCGGCGGGAATAACGCATTGCCTATCCAGTCACAAACTTTTGTCAGTCCCTTGTCTGCCCCCGTCTTGCTCATGCCAATGCCGACGATGATGCCTACCACGGCGCCCAGTACAAAGCAGCCTAGCCCGCCGGTTACAACCGTAATACCGGTGGCGGCCACAATCGCAGCCGTGGCGACGGCCGTAATAGCGATGTTGGCCGCAATTTCCAGCACGCCGCCCAGGATGTCGGCCATCGCCGAAGTGTGCAGCAGGCCGTCGCCGAGGCGTGCCGCCCAGAGAGCGTCAGACATGGATTAGGGGCTTCAAGGTTTGGGATTCAGCTGCAGGGTGCTTTTGATGGTTGCCCAATGGGCGCTTTCAGCATCGCCCAGGGGTTGGGCTTTGACATAACTCAGGGCAAGCATCTGCCGAGTGCCGGGTATCACAAGTGCTAACTGGTATTGATGGATGCGCTCGGTGCCTTTGCTGAACTGGTTATGCACTTCGATGGCGTCTATATCCTGCGCCGCGCCTACATGAAGAGCCTTGGCCGGTTGATAGCGCAAGTCCTGTACCTGCTTTTCCAGCTTCGCCAGTTGCTCTTCGAAGTTGCTCTGCAGCGTCTCGCCATCACCCAGCAGGCTGCGGCTAACGATCAGCGACGTACCCAGCGCGGCGAACTTCAGAATATTGATGGAAGCATCCTGAACCTCATCGCTGGGCAGGGTGAATTCAAATTCATTGAGTCGATAGGTCATTGAAACGGAGTCTCTTTATTGGCCGGAAGACGGCTTGGGAAACATGGCATTGACGGCGGCGTCAATGTCGCCCTTGACCCCTTGGCCCATGGGTGTGGTGCCGCCTTTGCCGCCAATATTCAAATGCAGATTGCCTCCGGTGTTGATCTCGGAGCTGCCTTCGGAATACACATTGATCTGAACACCGGTGAGATTGATCTGCCCGCTGGCATTGAGCTCCAGCACGCTTTTGCCACAAACCAGACGCAGGTTTTCGCCCACTTCAATCAGGTAACTTTTACTGATGGCGTCTGTCTTGCTGAACCCCACCATGAGCATGTCGTCGTGCTTGACTGCGCGTACCCGGTCGTTGCCGACGGTCACGATTTCGTCATGCCCGATGCTCTTATTCCGGTCATGCCCCACCGAGTGGCTTTCATCCACCTCCACCACGATGTCCTGGTTACGCTCGGCATGGATGTACAACTGCTCCAACCCCTTCTTGTCCTCCATGCGGATTTCATTGAAGTTGGCCGGCGTTCCGCCCTTGCTGGAGCGGCTTTTCATGCCGCTCTGGGTGGCGTTCTCCGGCAAGTCGTAGGGCACCGTCTGCTCAGCGTTGTACACCCGCCCGGTGATGATCGGTCGGTCGGGGTCGCCTTCGAGGAAGCTGACGATCACCTCTTGGCCGATGCGTGGAATCTGCATCGAGCCCCAGTTCTTGCCGGCCCAGGATTGCGACACACGAATCCAGCACGAGCTGTTCTCGTTGGATTGGTCGTGGCGGTCCCAGTAGAAATGCACCTTCACGCGGCCGTACTGGTCGGTCCAGATTTCCTCGCCCTTGGGGCCTACCACCAGCGCGGTCTGCGGGCCTTTGACGATGGGGCGGTGAGTGTTGGCCAGCGGGCGGAAACTCTGTTGGGCGTCGATGCAGGTCAGGCTGCTTTCGAACTGCGCCGAGCCTGAACCGCCACCGCTTTCCAGGCTTTCTTGCACGATGAAGTAACGGCAACCGACGATCAGGTACTCGCGGTTCTGGTCCTGGCGGCTGAAGCCGGTGAGGCTGAACAGATGGCCCGCGCCCAGGCCGCGCGCATTGCCGCTGAACTCGATCTGTTCATGCAGGGTTTGCAGGGCCTCGATGCGGGTGCGCGCATAGTGTTCGCCGTCGGCGCTTTGCACGTAGGTACCGGGGTAGTCGTACAGCGGGTAGTCGCCGGCGGTGTGCGGGCGCGGCATGGCCGAGCGCACGTCGATGCTCGCGCTGGGGCGCTGGAAGTCGTAGTCGTTCAGCTCCAGCGAGCCCGGCTGCACCTCCTGCGCCAGGTGCCAATTGTGCATATGGTCGCGTTCGCGCTGCTGCTCGTCCTTGGGGTAGTAGGGGATCGACGCGTAGCCGGGCACGCTGGTGTGGGCGCCATAGGCGTCGGCCAGCACCAGCACATGGCGGTCCTGTTCATGGCGGAAGAAGTAGTAGATGCCTTCCTGCTCCATCAGTCGGCTGACGAAATCGAAGCTGGTCTCGCGGTACTGCACGCAGTACTCCCACTCGCGATACGGCCGGCTGAGGGCGTCTTCGAAGTCGGAAAAACCCAGGTCACGAAACACCTGCTTGATGATCTGCGGGATGCTCAAGTTCTGGAAGATACGACAGTCGGAGGTGCGGCTGAGCAACCACAGCCAAGGGCGCAGGGTGACTTGGTAACTGGCGAACTGGCCTTTGTCGATGTTCTGGCTGCACCGCGCAACGATCCCGTGGAAATGCCGCTCGCCGCCGTCCGCCAGTTGCAGGCCGACGCTCATCGGTTTACCCAGCAATTGGTTCAGGTCGATGTTGGCGTCCAGGGACGTCAGTTGCAGCTCATAGTTGAACAGCCGGCCCAGCTCTTCACCGCCGCCCATTTCGTTGAGCAGCAGCACATCCGGCCCGAGGGGGCTGTTGATCTTGGCCAGGCGTGAGGCTTGGTTGAATAGCATCGGTAGTCCCGTAAATACCGTCATCACTGACGGAACCGGATCAACTGTGGGAGCTGGCTTGCCTGCGATAGCGGTGGATCAGTCAACATCAATGCTGAATGTCAGACCGCTATCGCAGGCAAGCCAGCTCCCACACTGACCGTATTCCAACAATAGTTATTCGGTGTCGCTGAAGTCGTAGTGCAGTTCATTATCCCGACTACTGATCCGCACCCCCGCCAGTGCCTTGCCTTCCAACATGCGCGTGAGGAATTCGCGGCTCATGTCCGGCAGCAGGCTGTTGGTGAGGATGGTATCGATCATGCGCCCGCCGCTTTCGGTCTCGGTGCAGCGCGAGACGATCAGGTCGACCACTGCGTCGTCATACTCGAACGCGACTTTATGGGTGTTCTCCACGCGCTTCTTGATGCGGTTCAGTTGCAGGCGCGTGATCGCTTTAAGCATCTCGTCGCTCAGCGGGTAGTAAGGGATGGTCACCAGGCGGCCGAGCAAGGCCGGCGGGAAAATCTCCAGCAACGGCTGGCGCAGGGCCTTGGCGATTTCCTCGGGCTCGGGGGTGTTCGCCGGGTCCTTGCAGACGTGGGAAATCAGTTCGGTACCGGCATTGGTGGTCAGCAGGATCAGGGTGTTCTTGAAGTCGATCACCCGGCCTTCGCCGTCTTCCATCACGCCCTTGTCGAACACCTGGAAGAAAATCTCGTGCACGTCCGGGTGAGCTTTCTCCACCTCATCGAGCAGCACCACGCTGTAGGGTTTGCGCCGTACCGCTTCGGTCAGCACACCGCCTTCGCCGTAGCCGATATAGCCCGGTGGCGCGCCCTTGAGTGTGGACACGGTGTGGGCTTCCTGGAACTCGCTCATGTTGATGGTGATGACGTTCTGCTCGCCGCCGTACATGGCTTCGGCCAGGGCCAGGGCTGTTTCGGTCTTGCCCACACCCGAGGTGCCGGCCAGCATGAACACGCCAATCGGCTTGCTCGGGTTGTCGAGGCCGGCGCGGGAGGTCTGGATGCGCTTGGCGATCATTTGCAGGGCATGGTCCTGGCCGATGATGCGTTTCTTCAAGTGTTGGTCGAGATTGAGCACAGTCTCCAGCTCATTGCGGGCCATGCGGCCCACCGGGATGCCGGTCCAGTCGGCGACCACCGAGGCCACGGCCTGGTAATCCACGGTCGGCAGGATCAAAGGGGTTTCGCCTTGCAGAACGGTGAGGCGCTGTTGCAGATCGACCAGTTTTGCACGCAGTTCATCGTTGCCGCTGTCCACAACCCCGGCCTTCTCGCGCAGGGTTGCGCGGGTGGCGAGCAGCTCATCCACCAGGGTTTTCTCTTCGGCCCAACGGCTTTCCAGCGTGGCCAGACGCTCACGTTCGGCGGTCAGCAGCGCTTCGCTATGGGTTTGACGCGCTCCAATGGCAATGCCGATCGCATGCTCACGGGCGATGATTTGCAGCTCGGTTTCCAGGGCTTCGATACGGCGACGGCTGTCGTCCACTTCCGCGGGGACCGCGTGCAGGCTGATGGCGACGCGCGCGCAGGCGGTGTCCAGCAGGCTCACGGACTTGTCCGGCAACTGGCGCGCCGGAATGTAGCGGTGGGAGAGCTTCACCGAGGCTTCCAGAGCTTCGTCGAGGATCTGCACCTGGTGGTGTTTTTCCATTGTGGAAGCCACGCCGCGCATCATCAGCAGGGCCTTGTCTTCCGACGGCTCGGCAACCTGTACCACCTGGAAACGGCGGGTCAGGGCCGGGTCTTTCTCGATGTGCTTTTTGTACTCGGCCCACGTGGTGGCAGCCACGGTACGCAAGGTGCCACGGGCCAGGGCAGGCTTGAGCAGGTTGGCCGCGTCACCGGTGCCGGCAGCGCCACCGGCACCCACCAGGGTATGGGCTTCGTCGATAAACAGGATGATCGGCTTGGGTGAAGCCTGCACGTCTTCGATGACCTGGCGCAGGCGCTGTTCGAACTCGCCTTTCATGCTGGCGCCGGCTTGCAACAGGCCCACGTCGAGGCTGCGCAGTTCCACGTCCTTGAGCGCAGGCGGTACGTCACCGGCGACGATACGCAGGGCGAAACCTTCGACCACGGCGGTCTTGCCCACCCCGGCCTCACCAGTGAGGATCGGGTTGTTCTGGCGCCGACGCATGAGGATATCCACCAGTTGGCGAATCTCCTCGTCACGGCCCACGATTGGGTCGAGCTTGCCGCTGCGGGCCTGTTCGGTCAGGTCCACAGTGAAGCGCTTGAGCGCTTCCTGCTTGCCCATCGCGCTGGGCGCCATGGCACCGCTGGCCTCGCCAGGGACGCCGGCATTGAAGCCATCGCTGGCGCTCAAGGCATTTTCCGGCGAGTCACCGACGTATTCATCAAAGCGCTCGCTCAGGGCCTCGGCCTTGATCTTGTCGAACTCGCCGGACAAACCCAGCAGCGCATGGCGCAGGCTCGGTGTCTTCAAGATGCCCAGCACCAGATAACCGGTGCGAACCTGGCTTTCACCGAACATCAGGCTGCCATACACCCAGCCGCGCTCCACGGCTTCTTCCACGTGGGAGGACAGGTCGGTGATCGACGTCGAGCCACGCGGCAGGCGATCCAGGGCTTCGGTGAGGTCACGGGCCAGGCGCGCCGGCTCCACGTTGAACTGGCGGATGATGCGGTGCAGGTCCGAGTCCTGCAGTTGCAGCAACTGGTGAAACCAGTGGGCCAGTTCCACATACGGATTGCCCCGCAACTTGCAGAACACGGTGGCGGCTTCGATGGCTTTGTAGGCCACGCTGTTGAGTTTGCCGAACAGTGCGGCGCGACTGATTTCACCCATGCTCTGGATTCCTTGAGGTGGTGGCGTGGTCGGCGTAATGCCGGGCCAGGATTAGGTCGTTGGCGTCATGCGCAGGTTGGCCGAGCCAGGTGTTGAAGCCCAGGCGGAACTGGCCGTTGAGTTGCAGCGCCGGAACTTCGGGTTGTTGCAAAACCAGGTTCAAGTCCCAGTCCAATTCATGGCCCAGGTACTCGGCCACCCACGCCACCAGCTCGTTGAACGGCTGTTGGCCGGGCAGCATGCCCATGTAGTCATCCAGCGTGAGCGGGCCCAGACGGATGCGGAATTTGTGCTGGCGGTCCCACACGTGGCTACCCAGGCAGAAGTCCACGCCCAACTGGTTGGCGCTGACCCCCACGCGGCTGCGTTCGGGCAGTTCCAGCCATTGGCCGACGTATTCCTCGATCTCTACCGGCAGGCCGAAGTACTCGCTGAGGATCGCTTTCAAGCCATCCGGGTAGCGGGTTTGCGCCGACAGATGGCCGCTGTAATGCAGCTTTGCGGTATCGGGGATGAGCCCTTGATTGAGCAGGCTCGGCATCCCGCGGCCACTCAGGGCGGCGAGGCGGGCGGACCAGTAGTCATCGTCCGGGCGGTCATGGCTGACCGTCGGCCGCGCCTCGGCCCAGGCCCGATAGAACAGGGTCAACAAGCGATGGTGGAACACATCCAGGAACTGCTTGCTGGTGCTGTCGGCGTTGTTGCGTTGGCGCTCGCGCACGTACTCGGTGATGTGCAGCGGCAGCGGCCCGTTGGGGCCGCCGAGGCCGAAAAAGAACTGCTCCAACCGCGCCGGCTTGCCGTCGCCACCGGGGTCGACCGAGGCGAGGGTGGCGGGTGCGAAGGTGCAATCGGCCTGCTGCCCCAGGCGCAGCGGGTCATCGGCCAGGCGTAGGGAATGGCCCAGGCGTGGCAGCTCGGGCGTTTCGCACTCGATGCGCCGCAATGCCTGGAAGAAGTCATATTCCCAGGGCTCCTGGTGCATCGCGTCCAGGGTTCTCACAGGGTCGGACGCCGTCCGGGCTTGGCTTTCCATCGCATGATCTCGCCGCGTTCGGTGGTACGGATCACCGTCTCGGTAAAGCTGTTGATCGACACGTAGCGTGCCAGGAAGCGCTCCAGCACTGCACCGAGCAGGAACACGCCGGTGCCGCGAAACGCGTTTTCATCGAACTCCAAGGTGATTTCCAGGCCGCGGCCAAACACAATCGGGCCAGGCATCGGCAGGCGTCGGGTCACCGCCTTGCTGCTGACTTCGCGCAGGCCTTCGATCTGCAATTGCAGGGCGGCGTCATTGCTGTCGCCGTACAGGCGCAGCAGTTCGCGCAAGGCGCCGGCGCCCTGGCCCTCTTCGCTCAAGGACAGGTAGTTGAGCGACAACTGGCTGATCAGGCGCCAGGCCTTGGCGTCATGCGCATGGCTGGCACGCGGGCGGCTTGGCCCGGCGACGCACCGCACGGCCAATACCGGCGCACTGTCGGCCAGGGTGAAGTCGGTCTTGCCGTTGCCCACGCTCATGAACAGCGGCAGGTCCCGGTTGGTGCACAGTGCCGTCACGCCCAACTGGCGCAGGTCATGGCGATACGGCGCCTGGCGGCTGTCCACCAGGCTGACGAAGGTTTCACTGCCCACATAAGTGGAGCGCGGGCCATTGCGGCGCTGATCGCTGGACAGCACACGCGGCTCGCGGCGCACGCTGTAATACGCTTGGTCGCGGCCATAGCGCGACGGATCGCGCACCGCATAGAACGGCAAGAACGGCTGCTCCGGTCCGGTGCCATGGCCAGTAATGCCGCTCAAGGAGTGAATCTCGAAATCCATCGGCCGCGTACGGTCGGCGATCACGTGGTGTTCATTGACCCGGTCGGACAAATGGATGCGGTCCACGCGCTTGGGGAACAGGTTGATGGCGGGCGTGCAGAACGGCAAGAACTGCGCCGCGCCGACACTGCCTTCCAGGCTCGGTTCGTGGCGGTCGAACAGCACGATCAGTTCCAGCTCCTGGCCGTCACACCGTTTGACCGCACGGCTCAACTCGGCGAACTCAACGAACAGGAAGCGATGGGGCAGGGCGAAGTACTCCTGCAACAGGCGATAGCCCTGGAACGCCCGCGCTACCACCGGCATGGCCGCATCGGCATCATCGAACCCCCGCGAGCGCAACGCGCCCTGGGGCAGGCGCTCGACCCAATCGCCACCGGCCTCGCGCGCAAACACCGCGCAGGCGTTGCCCAGTAGTTGTTCGTAAAGGCGAAACGGTTGTTCATCAGCGCCGCTCAGGTACAGCGGCAAGGTATCCAGGTCGAGGCTGTTGAACGGCAGCTCGGCACCGGTGCGCAGGGTCAGGCGCAGGCCGGCCTTGGCTTTCGGTTCGCTGGCGGCCAGGCGCCCGAGCACGGCGGCAGGGTTGCCGAAATATTCGGCGTTGCTGACCTGCAACGGCCACAGCGTCACCGGGTGCGCGGTGCGGTACTCGCAGCAGGTCTGGGTTTCACGGCCCAGGGCGGCACGCAGCACCGTATCACGGGGTAGCGGGAAACCGCCGGCCAGGGAGCCTTCATCGGGGTCGGTCTGCAGTTGCACTACGGTCACCGACGGCGTCGGTGCCAGGTAGTGCGGGTAGGCGATTTCCAGCAAGTTGTGGGTGAAGGTCGGGTACTCGGCGTCGAGCTTGAGCTGCACGCGGGCCGTGAGATAGGCGAAGCCTTCAAGCAAACGTTCGACGTACGGGTCGGCGCAGTCCATACCGGACAGGGTCAGCCGACTGGCGATCTTCGGGTATTCCTTGGCGAACTCGGCAGCGCTTTCGCGCACGTGGTGCAGTTCCTGGTTGTACAGCTCCAGCAGGCGCGGGTTCATGGGCGTCTCCGCTGGTCGGCATTCAGCACGCGCACATGGCCGGACTCCAGGTCCACGTCGGTCTGCAACAGCAAACGCAACGGCACCGGCTGTGCCCACAGGTCGCCTTCAATCTCGAAACTCAGGGCGTTGTGATTCATCTCGCCATGGCCCATGCGCGCCTTGACTCGCAATGTGTGGCGCAAAATACGCGGCTCGAAAGTGGCGATGGCCTGGTAAATCAAGGCTTCCAGGGCTTTGATATCGACGCTCGAAGCGCTGTTGCCCGCCAGTGCCGGCAGGCCGTAATTGACCACCGAAGTGCCGGCCGGGGTGTGCAGCGTGGCATCGGTATCGAGTAACGAGGTGGTGTTAAGCAACCACGCCAGGTCACGCAGCACCGAGGCCTTCAATTGGGTCAGGGACAGCACGCGTTTGTCGGCGCTTTCCTTGGGGTTGGTCGGGTCTTCGTCGGTCAACCGGTCCAGCAGGGACGGTTGCAGACGGTCGCGGGAAGCGATTTCAGTTACCACCAAAGCAGCTCCACGGACGGGTTGCGAGAGGGACACAATGGCCGTGGCACCGGGCCACGGCCACAAGGGCTATCAGCGTTTGGTGTTGGAACGGATGTTCCAGCCAAACTTGATGGCGCCGCCGTCTTTGGTGCCGTCGGCTTTCTGCGGCTGGTAGTCGACCATCACTTGGGCAAAGTTCAGGGTGACGTTTTCGGTCAGGCGATCATCGCTGCCCGAACCGCCGGTGCTCAAGGAGGTGACCAGCACTTCTTCCAGGTTGATCACCATGTACTCGACCTGGCTCTCGCCACCGGCCTTGCGCACGGTCAGCTTGACCTTATCGATGTGCTTGCCGCTGGCGCAGTGCATCATCAGGTTGGGCGAAGCCTTGTCGACGTACTTGGTCAGCGACAGGTCCTGGATATTCACCTTGCCCGCGCCACCGCCACCGCCGACGTGCATGTTGCCGGACTGGGACATGCCCCAGCTCCAGTTCAACACATCGATTTCGTCCTTGTGGGCCTTGTCCATGGACTCGCCCTTGATGTCGCCGATCTTGATGAAAATATCAACAGCCATGTTTTCTCCCTGTGTGGCCCATGCCACTTGATTGGGTGATCGTTCCCACGCTCTGCGTGGTAACGCATCCTGTGACGCTACGCGTCACCGGGACGCAGAGCGTCCCGGGCGGCATTCCCACGCGGAGCGTGGGAACGAGCTAGCTCAATCGTTACTTATGCGCTTTTTGCCGAAGGCAGTTTCGATACCAGGCGCAACGACACCGTCAGCCCTTCAAGCTGATAGTGCGGGCGCAGGTAGAACTTGGAGTTGTAATACCCCGGGTTGCCTTCGACTTCTTCCACGATCACTTCGGCCGCCGCCAACGGGTGCTGGGCCTTGGTGGTTTCGGTGGAGTGCGCCGGGTCGCCGTCGACGTAGTTGAGGATCCAGTCCTGCAACCAGCGCTGCATTTCGTCCTTCTCTTTGAAGGAGCCGACCTTGTCGCGCACGATGCACTTCAAGTAGTGGGCGAAACGGCAGGTGGCGAACAGGTACGGCAGGCGTGCGGCCAGGTTGGCGTTGGCGGTGGCGTCCGGGTCGTCGTATTCGGCAGGTTTCTGCAGCGACTGGGCGCCGATGAACGCGGCGAAGTCGGTGTTTTTCTTGTGCAGCAGCGGCATGAAACCGTTCTTCGCCAGTTCCGCTTCACGGCGGTCACTGATGGCGATTTCGGTCGGGCACTTCATGTCCATGCCACCGTCATCGGTAGGGAACGTGTGGGCCGGCAGGTTTTCCACTTCACCACCAGACTCGATGCCGCGGATGCGCGAGCACCAGCCGTAGTGCTTGAACGAACGGTTGATGTTCACTGCCATGGCGTAGGCGGCGTTGGCCCAGGTGTACTTGGAGCTGTCGGCGCCGTCGGTGTTTTCTTCGAAAGCGAAGGCTTCCACTGGATCGGTCTTGGCGCCGTACGGCAGGCGTGCCAGGAAGCGCGGCATGGTCAGGCCGATGTAACGCGAGTCTTCCGATTCACGCAGCGAGCGCCAGCCGGCGTATTCCGGGGTGGTGAAGATCTTGGTCAGGTCGCGTGGGTTCGACAGTTCCTGCCACGAGCCCATGCCCATCACGGTCGGCGAGGCCGCAGCGATGAAAGGCGAGTGCATGGCGGCGCAGACTTTCGACAGCTCGCCCAGCAGTTCCACGTCGGGCGGCGACTGGTCGAAGTAGTAGTCACCCACCAGGCAGCCGTAAGGTTCGCCACCGAACTGGCCGTATTCTTCTTCGTACATCTTCTTGAAGATCGGGCTCTGGTCCCACGCGGTGCCCTTGAATTTCTTCAGGGTCTTGTGCAGGTCTGGCTTGGAGATGTTGAGCACGCGAATCTTCAGTTGCTCATCGCTCTCGGTGTTATTGACCAAGTAATGCAAGCCACGCCAGGCGCTTTCCAGTTGTTGGAAATCCTGGTGGTGGATGATCTGGTTGACCTGGGCGGTGAGCTTGGCGTCGATGGCGGCGATGATCGATTCGATCGACTTGATCGCGTCGTTGGACACCAGGTCGGTTTGCGCCAGGGCCTGTTCAGCCAGGGTGCGCACCGCGGTTTCAACGGCTTCGCGGGCACGCTCGGTCTTGGGCTTGAATTCTTGCAGCAGCAGGTTCGCGAACTCGCTGGCTTCTTCGGTAGTACCCAGGATCTGGCTGCCTTCGCGGGCGGTATTGTCCGTCATGATTACTGCTCCCCTGCAGGCTTGGGCGCGCTGGCAAGTGCCTGAAGCAATGCCGGGTCCTTGATCGCCTTCATGATGATTTCTTCAGCGCCAGTCTTGCCGTCCATGTAGGTCAGCAGGTTGGCCAATTGGGTGCGGGCTTCGAGCAGCTGGTTCAGCGAGTCGACCTTGCGGGCCACGGCGGCCGGGCTGAAGTCGTCCATGCTTTCGAAGGTGATGTCCAGGCTCAGGTTGCCTTCGCCTGTCAGCTCATTGGGTACGTGGAACGCGACGCGTGGCTGCATGGCCTTGAGGCGTGAGTCGAAGTTGTCGACGTCCACCTCAAGGAACTTGCGGTCGGCCACGGGTGCCAGCGGCTCGGCAGGCTTGCCGGCGAGGTCGGCCATCACGCCCATCACGAAGGGCAGCTGGACCTTTTTCTCGGCGCCGTAAAGCTCGACGTCGTACTCGATCTGCACTCGAGGCGCACGGTTGCGCGCGATGAATTTCTGAGAACTTTGCTTCGCCACGTTGCTGCTCCTGGTCGCTTGAGCGACGGTGTTGTTACTGCACGGTCCGGCGGCTTACTCGCTGTCGGGGCCGCGCAGGTTTTCAAATTGGGACATGCCATCGGGAATCAGATTGCGAACGATGGCCGCAAAGTCGGCATGTACCAGATTCTTGGCTCGGTTCAACAGCACCGGCAGCGGGCTCGAAGGCTCGTGGCGGGTGTAGTACGCAAGGATTTTGTCGAGGCTGCGCAGCACATCGTCGCGGGTGGCGATGTCGCCCGTCGGGCGAGGGGCTGCGGGCGCGGCGGCGTCGACCGAGGGGGCATTGTCTTCACTGACGGCCTCAGGATCGCTGCTGCTGTCGGTGCCTGGCACCGCTTGATTGAGAAGTTGCAGGGCCTGTTTGAGCGGCTGCTTCAAGGCGCTGAGGTCCACGCCCTGGGCGGAACCGACTTGGTCATTGACCTGTTGCTCAATGGCCTCGCACGCCGTGCGCGCCGCGCTCAAGGCGTCGCGGGTGGCTTGCAGTTGTTCGGGGTCGCTGTCCAGGAACGCGGCGTTGAGTTGCTGGTTGCCCAACTGCTCATCGGCAAAACTCTGCAGGCCGCTGGCGTTGAGCGCGGCGCGCAGGCTCACGGGCCCGAAGGTGCGCGAGCGTGTCAGGATGCTTTCGCGCAGCAGCCGAATATTGGTTTCGCAGGTCAGGCCGGTAAGGGCGTTGATGCGCACGGTGGGGTCGTTGTCATCGTCGGCATCCAGGCGCGGGTGCAGATCGGCCCAGTATTGGCGCAGCAAGGCGTTGATCAGCGTGAGGACTTCGGCCAGCCCGGCCACACCCTGGAGGGCGAGGGTGCTTTGCAGCAGAAAGTGGGTGATGCGCAGGTCTTTGCTGCGCTGCAACAGGTCGAGGCTTTGCTGCTGGATGCTGCGCCACTCGGGCGGCTCAGCGGGCAGGATCGAGTCGCCCATGCTGCGTTCGGGTTGGCCCTTGGCATCACGTTCCAATTGCAGAAATTGCGCGTCATATTCCATGTCCTCGCCACAAGGCGACGTCGCGGAAACGGCGGTGAGCAGCAACGGCACATCCACTGAATTCGATCTCCTTATCGGCCCGCTGGATGGCGGGCAATTCATGCACTAGTTGCGTAATGAACTTTGCATGTTTTCTTGGTCATACACTCAGCGCGCCACTACTGTGCCATCACTGATGTTCAAGAAGTTGTGCATTTTTGGTGTAGTACTTATGGCTTGTCAAGGTAAGCTATTCGCCCTCTGTGACAGATGTGCGGTGTTTAACAACCTGCGCGACTGGCGAGTCGAAAGGCGCGCCCAGAGCGGATTTTTGTCATGGAAGCCAGTTAAGATCAGCGATCATGCTGGTAAAAGCAGATTTTGGCGGTCGTTTGTACGACAGGACGGGACTCTCCAGGGCGGTGCTGCCTCCTGGGTAGACTGCGCGCGATGTATCAGCAAGGAGGCAAGATGTCGCTGTGTTTGACTATCACTAGTTATCACAAGATCACACCTGGGCAATGCCCCGAAAAGTCCATGGATCAGGGCGTGATGGCTATTGGCCGCAGTTCTGACAATGACTGGGTATTGCCCGACCCTGAGCGTCTCGTCTCTTCGCAACATTGCGTTATTCAATACAAAGATGGCCGTTATTATTTGACCGATAACAGCACCAATGGTGTGGAGTTGGTCAAGGCGGGTATTCGTATGCGTCGGGGTAACAGCGAGCCGTTGCAAGACGGTGAATTGATCCGCATCGGCGATTACGAAATCCAGGCGCGTATCGACTTCAACGTGCAGGCCATCGACAGCCAGCCATTTGCCGGTGACTCACCCAACAGCTTTGAAGCGCTGATGGGCGCCGTGGCGAGCCAACCTGCGCCCACACCGATGATCGCGCCGCAGTTCCAGGGCGCCTCGGCCATGGAAACCTTGCCAGACCTGTTCGACTTCCTCAGCCCCACCGCCGTGCCGCCGCCCACCGTGGCGGACCATGTGCCGTCCGAGCAACACGATTTTCGCCCCCCGGCTCCAGTGGCCGTACTGGCGCCCGAAAAGCCATTGGTGCAAGGCTCGGTGATTCCCGAAGACTGGGACCTGTTCAGCGACGCGCCCGCACCCATCGTCAATGCTGCGCCCGCCCCAGCACCGATCATCCCGCCGCCGCCCGTGGTCGAGCCTGTTGCGCTCCCCGTGGCCAATGCCGAGCCACCACCGGACCTCCTGCAAGCCTTCCTGCGCGGTGCGGGCCTGGACCAGTTGCGCCTGGACAAAGCCGACGCCTGCGCGCAGATGGAAAGCATCGGCCGCAGCTACCGGTTGATGGTCGAGGGCTTGATCGACGTATTGCGTGCCCGTGCCAGCCTCAAGGGCGAGTTTCGCATGCAGCAGACGATGATCCGCCCCGCCGAAAACAACCCGTTGAAATTCGCCCCGAATGCCGATGAAGCGTTACTGCTGTTGCTGCGTCATGGCAACCAGGCGTTCATGGCGCCGGACCTCGCCGTACGTGACAGTTTCGACGACCTGCGCGCCCACCAGTTGGCCGTGATGGCTGGCGTGGAAGCGGCGATCAAACACCTGCTCACGCGCTTTGAACCGGCGCAGCTGGAGGAGCGCATGGGCAAGCCTGGCGGCCTCTCCAGTCTCTTCAATGGTTCGCGCCAGGCCCAGTACTGGCAGCAGTTCACCGAGCTCTACAGCAACATTTCCCGCGAGGCCCAGGACGATTTCCAGGACTTGTTCGGTCGTGAATTCAGCCGGGCCTACGAAGAACACAGTGCACGACAGCGACGCTGAAAACGCCTCGCACCAATGGATAAAACGGATAGCTAAATACGTCATTGAGGACGCAGGATGATTCCCAGGTTTTTACTCGCAGCCGCCACCGTGCTGCTGCTGACGGCGTGTGCCAACGACACTGCCAAACCCCAGGCGGCTGCCGAGGCCGAAGCTGACACGGCCGCCGTTGAGCTGCATTTTCACGCGATTGCCGGGCTTAACCCCGGTGCCAACGGCCAGGCCGCGCCGGTGCGGGTGCGCATTTTCGAATTGAAAAACGCCGCGACCTTTTCACGCTCCGATTACTTCGCCCTGGCTGACCGTGCGCAATCCACCCTCGGCCTCGACCTGCTGGACCAGGACGAAGTGATGGTGCAGCCCGGCCAACAACTGAGCCTGCAGCGCGATCTCGACCCGTCCACGCGCCAGATCGGCTTGCTGGTGGGCTACCGCGAGTTGGACCGTGCGCAATGGCGCACGGTCATCAACGTGCCGCCGCGCCAATACAGCGAATACCAGATCAGCCTCGACGTGCATGCCGTGCGCGCCGACGTCGTGGCTTCCCCATCCAGCCCAGCCCAATAACAAGCAATCGGAGCCCCCATGTCCTGGAACAATCGCGTGGTCTGGTCGGAAGGCATGTTCATCGGAACGCAGCACTTCCAGCAGCATGACCGTTACCTGGAAAACCTGATCGATGCCCGCAGCCGCCCGTTGTCGGCGGGTGCCTGGGGGTTCTCCGAGCTGCTGATCGACCAGGGCCTGCTGGCCCAGGGCAAGCTGGCGATCGTGTCGGCCCGCGGCCTGTTGCCCGATGGCACGCCGTTCAATATTCCCCAGGACGACCTGGCGCCGAGCCCGTTGAATATCGACGACAACCTGCGCGACGGCCTGGTCTACCTGGCCCTGCCGCTCAAGCGTGCCGGCGCCCGTGACACGGTGGACGAGGGCGAGGCCCTGGAAGCCGCGCGCTACGTGAGCCAGGTGCGTGAAGTGCGCGACGACAACGCCCCGTTCGAAAACCGTGCACCGGTGGCCGTGGGGTCGCGGGCGTTGCGCCTGCTGACGGCGCAGGACGGCATCAGCGACTACGCGGCCATCGGCCTGGTACGCATCAAGGAAAAGCGTGCCGACCGTGCGTTGGTGCTCGATGACACTTACATCCCGCCCGTGCTGGACGTGGCCGCGAGCAAACCGCTGACGGCCTTTCGCAGCGAACTGCTGGGCCTGTTGCACCAGCGTGGCGAAGCCCTGGCCGGCCGCGTGGTGGCCTCGGGTGCCGGTGGTGCCTCGGAGATCGCCGACTTCATGCTGCTGCAACTGGTCAACCGCGCCCAGCCGCTGATCCAGCACTTCAGCCAGTTGAGCCCGTTGCACCCGGAGCGCTTCTTCAGCGAACTGGTCAGCCTGGCCGGTGAGTTTTCCACCTTCTCAACCTCCAGCCGTCGCCCCCAGGAATACCCGCAGTACCAGCACGATGACCTGGCCCTGAGCTTCATGCCGGTGATGGCGGCCTTGCGTGAGGCGCTGTCGATGCTCATCGACAGCAAGGCCACGCCGATCCCGATTGTGGAGAAAGCCTACGGCATCCATGTGGCGATGCTGGCCGACAAGACCCTGCTCGACAACGCCAGTTTCATCCTCGTGGTACGCGCCGATGTGCCCGGCGAAACCCTGCGTGCGCGTTTCGGCCAGCAGAGCAAGGTCGGCTCGGTGGAGCACATCCGCGACATGGTCAACCTGCAACTGCCGGGCATCGGCCTGCAGCCGTTGCCGGTGGCGCCGCGCCAATTGCCTTACCACGCCGGCAGCACCTACTACGAGCTGGACCGTGGCAGCGAGCACTGGCAGCAGCTGAATAATTCCGGCGGTTTCGCCTTCCATATCGCCGGGCAGTTCCCGGGCTTGAACCTGGCCTTCTGGGCGATCCGAGGATAATTGGCGATGCATCCCAATGATGATGACCGCACCCAGTTCATGCCGCGCCCGGGTGGCCGAGAACCTGCACCCGCGCGTGCCGAACCTGCGCCGCTGTCGATGCCGGCTGCGCCGATCCTCACCGGCAAGAGCCAGGGCCTCAACCCGCTCGAAAGTGCCGCCGGCCCGTTGCTGGCGTTGTTGACGCGGTTGCGCAACACCATTGCCCATCCCGCGCCGGCCAGCCTGCGTGCGCAGTTGCTGGCGTACCTGCGCCAGTTCGAAGAACGCGCCGAAGCCGCCGGTGTGGCACGCAATGAAGTGCTGTTGGCCCGTTACGCGCTGTGCACTGCCTTGGATGAAGCGGTGCTGAGCACGCCGTGGGGCAGCACCAGTGACTGGGGTAAGCAGAGCCTGCTGATCACCGTGCACAACGAAGCCTGGGGTGGTGAAAAGGTTTTCCAGTTGCTTGACCACTGTCTGCAAAGCCCACGGGAACGCCTGTACCTGCTGGAGCTGTTGTACCTGTGCATGTGCCTGGGTTTTGAAGGGCGTTACCGCGTGATGACCGACGGGCGCAGCCAGCTGGAAGCCTTGCGTGAACGCACCGCCGCAGCGATACGCAGCGCCCGTGGCGAGCACGAGCGTGAGCTGTCGCCGCACTGGCGCGGCGTGACCGTGGCCCGTGATCGCCTGGCGCAATTCATGCCGCCATGGATAGCCGTGGCGATTGGCTTGGCGCTGCTGTTGGCGTTGCTGTTCGGCCTGCGCATGAAGCTGGCCTCGGACGCCGAGCCGGTGTTCAAGAATATTCATGCCCTGGGCGAGATCCCGGTGCAGGCCATCGACCGTCCGGTGGCGCAGCCCAAAGTGATTGAGCGCCCGCGCCTGGCCGGGTTCCTGGCCGATGACATCAAGGCCGGCCGCGTGGCCGTGGAAGACAAGGTTGACCGCTCTGTGGTGACCATTCGTGGCGATGAGCTGTTCGCCTCGGCCAGCTCCAGCATCGTCGATGACTACCAACCGCTGATGCTGCGCATCGCTGACGCCATTCGCAAGGTCAAGGGCCAGGTGCGTGTCACCGGGCACAGCGACAACCGCCCGATTGCCACGTTGCGCTTCCCGTCCAACTGGGCATTGTCCGAAGCCCGGGCCAAGTCGGTGCTGGAAATTCTCGCGGCCAAGACCGGCCAGGCCGAGCGCTTCAGCGCCGAAGGCCGCAGCGACACCGAGCCGTTGGCCACCAACAGTACTGCCGAAGGCCGTGCCCGCAATCGTCGGGTTGAAATCACCGTATTGGCGGAGGGCGTCGAGTGAAGGCGTTTTTCAGTTTCATGATTCGCTGGGTGATCCCCGTGCTGGGCCTGATTGCCCTGAGCCTGATCATCTGGTTTGTTGGCCCGCTGCTGGACGTGCTGGTGCCCGAAGGGCGCCGTTGGGCGCTGATCGTGCTGGTGTTTGCGCTGTGGGTGGCCTACCGCGTGTTCCGCATCATCCAGGCCCGTCGCCAGGCCGCCGAAGTGATGCGCAGCCTGGCCGCAGAAACCCCGGTCGACCCCAACAGCGTTGCGACCGCCGAAGAGCTGTCCACGCTGCGCCAGCGCATGGACGAAGCCCTGGCACTGCTGAAAAAGGCCAAGCTGGGCGGCGATGAGCGCCGCAACCTCTACGAGTTGCCGTGGTATGTGATCATCGGTCCGCCGGGCTCGGGCAAGACTACCGCGCTGGTCAACTCCGGGCTGCATTTCCCGCTGGCGGCGCAATTGGGTGCCGGTGCGGTGCGGGGCGTGGGTGGTACGCGCAACTGCGACTGGTGGTTTACCGACCAGGCCGTATTGCTCGACACCGCTGGCCGCTATACCACCCAGGACAGCAACTCCACGGTGGACAAAGCCGCCTGGCTGGGCTTTCTCGACTTGCTGAAAAAGCAGCGTTCCCGCCGGCCGATCGACGGGGCGTTTATCGCCATCAGCCTCTCGGATCTGCTGCTGGGCACCGACGCCGAGCGCGCAGCCCATGCCGCCGCGATTCGCCTGCGCATCCAGGAGCTGTATACGCAGCTGGGCGTGCGTTTCCCCATCTACCTGATGCTCACCAAGCTCGACCTGGTGCCGGGCTTCATGGAGTTCTTCGACAACCTGAGCAAGGAAGAGCGCGCCCAGGTGTGGGGCATGACCTTTGCCCTGGACGACGGCAAAAACAGCGACAGCCCGCTGGCGCACCTGCAAAGCGAATTCGCGGGCCTGGAGCAGCGTCTCAACGAACGCCTGGTCGAGCGCTTGCAGCAGGAACGCGACCCGGCACGACGCGACCTGATCTACGGCTTCCCGCAGCAGTTCGGCGCGCTGAAAGATTGCCTGCAAAGCTTCCTCGAAGGCGTGTTCAAACCCAACGCCTTTGAAGAGCGCGTGTTGCTGCGTGGCGTGTACTTCACCAGCGGCACCCAGGAAGGCAGCCCGATTGACCGCCTGATCGGTGCCATGGCCCAGAGTATGAACCTGGACCGCCAGCACCTGGCGCGCCAGAGCGGCACCGGGCGCAGTTACTTCATCGAAAAACTTTTCACCGCCGTGGCCTTTGCCGAGCGCGGCCTGGTGGGGGTGAACCCGAAAGTCGAGCGGCGCCGCAAGTGGATCGCCCGTGGCGTACTGGCGGCCACCGTCGCGCTGGTGGTGGTGGTCAGCAGCCTGTGGTGGGTGAGCTATCGCGCCAACCAGGCATATATCGCCCAGGTCGATCAGAAGGTCGCGCCACTGGGCCAGACCGTACAGAACCTGAGCCCAGCACAACGGGAAGTGCTCGCCGTGCTGCCGTTGCTCAACGCGGTGAAGAACCTGGCGGGGGATTCACCGAGCTGGTCCGAAGGGCTGGGGCTGTACCAGGGCGATATGCTCGAAGCCGAGTCCGCCAGCGTGTACCGCAAACTCTTGATCGCCGTGTTCGCCCCACGCCTGGTGACGCGTATCGAAGAGCAACTGCACGGCGGCGGCAACTCGGACTTTCTCTATGAGGGCCTCAAGGCTTACCTGATGCTCGCCGACACCGAGCATTACGACCCGGACTTCATCAAGGCCTGGATCGCCTTGGACTGGGACCGCAACCTGCCCCGCGACCTGCCGGCCGACCAGCGTCAGGCCCTGGCCGGGCACTTGCAAGCGCTGTTCGAACGCCATCCGCCGAGCGCGCGCCTGGACCCACGCCTGATCGACGACCTGCGTCGCCAATTGCAGCAATTGCCGGTAGCCCAGCGCGTGTACGACCGCGTCAAGCGCCAGAAACTGCCCGAAGGTATCCCGGACTTTCGTCTCAATGAGGCCGCCGGTCGCGATGCCGCACTGGTGTTCAGCCGCAAGAGCGGCAAGCCGTTGGGCGAGCCGTTGAGTGGTTTCTTTACTGCCAAGGGCTATCGCCAGGCGTTTTTGCTCAGCAGCCTGAACCAGACCGGCACCCTAGCCGAAGAGCAATGGGTGCTGGGCCATGAGCAGGCCGACCAGCAGAACGTGGTGAGCCTGGCCGCCGACGTGCGCCGTTTGTACTTCCAGGATTACCAGCGCCAGTGGGACGCGTTGCTCGCCGACATCGACTTTGTGCCGATCACCAGCGTGGCACAGGCCGCCGATGTGCTGCGGGTGATTTCCGGTCCCACCTCGCCGCTGAAAAAACTGTTGGTGGCGGTCGCCAGGGAAACCGACCTGCAAGCCGAAGAACGCCAACTGGCCGCCAAAGGCGTGCCGGTGGAAGGCGGCGTGGACAAGCTCAAGGAGCGCCTCGGCAGTTTGCTGGGTGAGGCACAACCGACGGCGAATGCCCCGGCACCGGCGGATGATCCGGTGACCGCGCACTTTGCCGAACTCAACAGCATCGTCAGCAAAAACGAAGGCGAACCGGCGGCCATCGACGGCCTGCTGTCGGACATGAATGCGCTGTATGTGCAGGTCAGCGCCATGGTCGGTGCCAGCGGCGATGCCTTGCTCGGCGAGGCCAAGAACCAGGCGGCGGCTGCGGCCACGCGGGTCAGCCTGAACGCCGAGCGCCAGCCGCCGCTGGTGCAGGGCATGGTCAAGTCGGTGGTCAATTCCACCACCAACAGCATGATGGGCGGGGTGCGTAACCAACTGAACGCGGCCTGGGTCAGTGAAGTGGTCAACGTGTATCGCCAGTCGTTGGCCGGGCGTTACCCGATGTCGCCGGGCAGTGCGCGGGACGCCACCCTGGATGACTTCGGCCAGTTTTTCGGTGTGGGCGGGGTGATGGACAACTACTTCCGCAAATACCTGCAGCCCTATGTGGACACGTCGGCACAGACCTGGCGCTGGCAACCGGGGGCGGCGCAGAAGCTGGGGATTGCTCCTGGCGTTCTGCAAACCTTCCAGCGTGCGGCGACGATTCGGGACGCGTTCTTCCGCTCCGGTGGCACCCAACCCATCGTGCGTTTCGAACTCAAGCCGGTGTCGATGGACCCTACCATCACCCAGTTCCTGCTTGACCTGGACGGCCAGCAGTTGAGCTACGACCACGGCCCGAGCCGCCCGGTAGCGATGCAATGGCCGAACCCCGGCAGCATTGGCGTGGTGCGTATTTCTATCATGCCGCCGTCGGCCAGTGGTCGCTCCGGTATCACCCTGGACGGCCCGTGGGCCTGGTTCCGTCTGCTGGAGCAATCAGACCTCACGGCGGGCAACTCGCCGGACCGTTTCAACCTGCGCCTGCGGGTCGATGGCGCGAGCATCGCCTACGAGTTGCGCGCCAACAGTGCGTTCAACCCGTTCAAGAGCCGCGTGCTCAGCGGCTTCAGCCTGCCGGAGCGGCTATGATGGCCCTGGGTTTCTACGGCAAGTTGGCCAGCCGCGGGGACTTCGTCAGCCGCGCCTTGCCCCAGAGCTTTATAGGCCCGTGGGACAGCTGGCTGGCAGCGGGTTTGCTCGCCAGCCAGAACAGCCTCGGCGCTGACTGGCTGAATGCGTACCTGGTCAGCCCGTTGTGGCGCTTTGTGCTGGCGCCGGGCGTGTGCGGGCCGGATGCGGCGGCGGGCGTGGTGATGCCGAGCATTGACCGGGTCGGGCGTTACTTTCCGCTGGCGGTGGTGACCTTGCTGGATCACGACACCAACCCGGCGTCGCTGGTGGGCGGTTCTGACGCCTGGTTCGAGCAGGCTGAAACCTTGTTGCTCAGCACCCTCGACAGCGGCGCGACCTTCGAAAGCTTCAACGCCGGGCTCGACGAGTTGGGCGTGCCGGCCAGCGAGCCGCGGGCGGTGGACAGCCGTTTCGCCGGCCTGCAAAGGGTGGCAGCCACCGTGCCGCACCAGCGTATGACCGCACTGGCCGAACAGGCGTGCGAGGGCGCAAGCCTGTGGTGGGGGCGAGGTTCGCAGCGTATCTCCCCCGGTTTATTACGGTGCCAGGGCCTGCCTGCCGCCAGCGATTTTGCGCAGTTTTTGCTCGGACAAGAAGGTGTGGTGTAGATGGGCGTGACGTACGAATCCGCGAGCAAAAGCCATGTGGGCATGGTTCGCCAAGTCAACGAAGATGCCTTTCTGGACCTGCCGGAAAACCGCTTGTGGGTGGTGGCCGATGGTATGGGCGGGCACGCGGCGGGGGACTATGTCAGCAGCTTGATCGTCGACAGCCTGCGCCATGTGCCGCTGGGCCGCTCCCTGGACGAATACTCGGCGGCGCTGCGCAATGACCTGCTGCGCATCAACGCGGCCGTGCGCGAAGAAACCGCCAACCGTGGCGTGACCATGATGGGCAGCACCGTGGTGGTGTTCGCCGCGCGCGGCTTGCGCGGGGTGTGCCTGTGGGCCGGCGACAGTCGCCTGTACCGCTTGCGCGACGGCGTGCTGGAAAGCATTTCCCGCGACCACAGCTACGTGCAAGACCTGCAAGACAGCGGCCTGCTCAGCGAAGCCGACGCCCGCACCCACCCGCGCTCCAATATCGTCACCCGCGCCATTGGCGTTGAGGCCCAGTTGGACGTCGCCTCGGTGGACCTGTTGATCGCTCCCGGCGACAGTTATTTGCTGTGCAGTGATGGCCTCAACAAAACCGTCGAAGACCACGAAATCCGCGACGTGCTCAGCCATGACGCGCCGGATGAAATCGTGCGCAGCCTGGTGCACCTGGGCCTCAACCGAGGCGCACCGGACAACATCACCACCCTCGTCGTGAAGGTCTCGTCATGAACATCGTCATTCCGGGTTATGACATCGAGGGCGAGATTGGCGAAGGCGCCATGGCCAGCGTGTACCTGGCGACCCAGCGCTCGCTGGAGCGCAAGGTGGCGTTGAAGGTGATGGCGGCAGCGCTGGCGGCCGACCCGAGTTTCTGCGAACGCTTCCTGCGCGAGGGCAAGACGCTGGCGCGTTTGTCACACCCGCACACGGTGACCATCCATGACATCGGCAACGTCGGTGAGCTGTATTACATGGCCATGGAATACCTGCCCAATGGCACGCTCAAGGAGCGCATTGCTGCTGGGCTGACCCCGGAGCAGGGCGTGACGCTCATCCGCCAGATTGCCTCGGCCCTGGGCTATGCCCATGCCCAAGGGCTGGTGCACCGCGACGTCAAGCCGGCGAACATTCTGTTCCGGGCCGATGGCACGGCGGTGTTGTCGGACTTCGGGATTGCCAAGTCGCTGGACGATCGCACCCAATTCACCCAGGCCGGGTTTGCCGTGGGCACGCCGAGCTACATGAGCCCCGAGCAGGCGCGGGGTCAGGAGATCGATGGCCGCGCCGACCTCTACGCGCTGGGCGTGGTGCTGTATGAAATCCTCGTCGGCAAGCTGCCTTACAACGGCACCGATGCGCTTTCCACCGCTCTGGCGCATTTGACTGAACCCTTGCCGGAATTGCCGGTGCATCACGGGCGCTACCAGGGTGTGCTGCGCAAATTGTTGGCCAAGGACCCGGCGGAGCGTTATCCGGATGCGGCAGCGCTGTTGTTGGCGCTGGATCAACTGCCGGCTGATGAATCGGATGCCACGCTGGTGCGGCCGCTGCCGATTCCATTGAGCTTTGATCTGGCGGGCATGACCCCTGTCACCATCGACATTCCGACGGATAAACCGCAGCCGCAGCCAATAGTGCGTCAACCGGTGGTCACGCCGACGCAGCACAATGCTCCGTCCGAGCAGCGCCGTGGGCCGGTATTGGCCTTGGCCGCTGTGGCGGTCGCCGTCGCGTTGGCCATTGGCGGCGCCAGCTACTGGTGGTTGAACGGCGGCGATGAACCGGCCAAGCCGCCAGCCGCCGTGGTGCCCAAGGTGACGCCGCCCGTGGCTGTCGCTGAAGTGGATGGCGGTCAGCGCCCGTTGCTGATGGCAGGCAAGAAAACCTTGTTCCAGCGTGTACTCAGCAAACCCGGCGCCCAGCTTTCAGCGGACGCTGGGAGCCCGCCGGGTAAAGCGCTGCCGGCGTTTTCCGTGCTCTACGTGTATCAGCGCAAAGAAGTCGATGGCAGCCCGTGGGTGCGCGTCGGCGCCGCTACCGATGGTCGCAGCGACGGTTGGCTGCCGGCCTCCCAGGTCAGCGACTGGAAACAAAGCCTGGTGCTCAAGTTCACCGAGCGCTCAGGCCGGGCTCCCGTGATGTTCCTGCGCCAGCCCGGTGAGGTGGAAAAACTGCTGGCCGACCCCGCCGCAGCGAAAAGCGCCTTGGCCAAAGCGCAGAACAACCGAGAAGACAACCAGCAAGTCCTGGCCCTGGAACCCACCGCCAGCGCGGTGCCGCAGAACCAGTTCTACCTGTTGCCGATCTTCGAATCCAAGGAGAGCTTCGACGACAACGGCCAGCCGGTGCAGTTGCTCAACGTGGCCTCCATCGACCCAGGCAGCCGCGCCGCTGCCAGACCGGCCAGCCCGACGCTCAGCGCCAATGCCGACGCGTTCCGCACGGCGGTGGTGCTGGTGGTGGACACCACCGTGTCGATGCAGCCCTACATCGACCAGATTCGCGACGTGGTGCACGAGCTACAAACCCGCATTGCCGAGCGTGGCGAGTTGGACAGCGTCAGCTTCGGCATGGTCGGCTTTCGCAGCAGCATTCAGAAAACCCCGGGCCTTGAGTATGTCGCCAAGACCCTGATCAGCCTCGACCAAGGCCGCGACCCGCAGCGCTTCCTGGATATGGCGCGCCAGGTCAAAGCGTCGACGGTGTCCAGCCACTCGTTCAACGAAGATGCGTTTGCCGGGGTGATGCAGGCAGTGGACGGCATGGATTGGTCCGGCTACGGCGGGCGAATCATCCTGCTGGTTTCCGATGCCGGCGCGCTGCGCAAGAACGACCCGTTCGCCGCCACCCAGATGAACGAAGCGGAAGTGCGCCAGGCGGCGCTGGGCAAGCAGATCAAGATCTACGCGCTGCACCTGCGCACCGATGCCGGCAAGAAAACCCATGCCGGCGCCGAGAGCCAGTATCGCGTCCTCACCGCCGACGCCAACCCGCAGATCGGCGACCTGTACACGCCGGTGCCAGGGGGCGATGTGCGCAAGCTGGGTGAGCGCGTCGATGAGATCGGCACGGTGTTCGCCAACCTGGTGCATCAGGTGCGCAGCAACACGCCGCAGCCCGTGCCGTTGCTCAGTGCCGCGCCGAGCCTGGCGGACAAGTCCGCCGCCGTCGGCCATGCCATGCACATGGACTTTCTCGGGCGCAAGACCGCGAGCCAGGCACCGCAATTGGTCAGCGCCTGGACCGCTGATCGTGACCTAACCAACCCGGCGCTGCCAGCGTTCCAGGTGTGCGTGATGTTGACCAAGCTGCAACTCAACGACCTGCAACAATCGTTGAAGTTGATCGTGGATGCAGCGCGCAAAACACAAAGCTCGCCCAAGGATTTCTTCCAGGAGATCGCCAGCGCCTCGGCCTATATGAGCCGCGACCCGCAGGCCCTGCGCAAGGGCGGCAACCTGGCTGACGGCGGCCTGCTCGGTGAATACCTGGAGGGCCTACCGTACCGCAGCAAGTCGCTGAACATGACCCAGGACCTGTGGTTGTCATTGAGCGTGGCCGAGCAGGAAGACTTTATCGACGAGCTGGATTCGAAAATCCGCCTGTATGAAACCTTCCATAACGACGTGGCCAACTGGGTCCGTTTCGGCGATGCCGAACCGGGCGATGCGTTGTATCGCGTGCCGCTGTCGACGCTGCCGTAATGTTGAACCTGAGCGCGGTGCACAAGAGCCGGGGCGTCGGTAGCCAGCGCTACAGCCTGGCGATCCCTGCGTTGCAGCTGGGCGCGGGTGAACAACTGGCAATTGTCGGCCCCAGTGGTTGCGGCAAGAGCACCTTGCTCGACCTGCTGGCGCTGGTGTTGGCGCCGGATCAGGTGGGGCAGTTTGCATTCAACCAACACGACGTCGGCGCGCTGTGGCGTGCCGACCGGCAATCGGCGCTGGCCGCGTTACGCAGCCAGCACTTGGGCTATGTGCCGCAGACCGGGGGGTTGCTGGGGTTTCTGGACGTGCGCGGCAATATCGCGCTGTCGCGCCAACTGCTGGGCTTGCAGGACGACGGCCGCGTGGCGCGCCTGGCTGAGCAGTTGCAGATCAGCGATCAGTTGGCCAAGCGCCCGGCGGCGTTGTCGGTGGGCCAACGCCAGCGGGTCAGCTGTGCGCGGGCTCTGGCCCATGGGCCGCAACTGGTGCTGGCTGATGAGCCGACGGCGTCCCTGGACCCGCTCAACGCCGAGCGCGTGATGCAGGCGCTGCTGGCCCAGGCCCGCGAACACCGTACGGCCTGTGTGATCGCCACCCATGACGAACCGCTGGCCCGCGCCAGTGGCTTGCAGGTGCGGCGTATCAGTTGCCAGCGCGACCCAGACGGCGGCGTCACCGCAACCCTCGGGGAGGCGTGCTGATGCGCATCGGCCTGGTTGCTTCGCTTGCGTGGCAGGACTACCGCAACGATGGGTGGCTGTCGGCCTGTTCGGTGTTGGCATTGGTGGCGGTTATCGCACCATTGCTGGTGTTATTCGGGCTGAAATTTGGACTGGTTAGCAGTTTGACCGAACGCTTGGAGACCGACCCCGCCAGCCGTGAAATCATCCCGTTGGGCGGTGGTCGATTCAGCGCGGCGTTTATCGCGCAGCTGGGTGAGCGCAGCGATGTCGCGTTTGCTGTGCCGCGCACACGGCAGATTGCGGCCACGGCGCAGGTGGGCACCTTGACCCTGGAAATGCTGCCGACTGCCGCAGGCGACCCGTTGTTGGCAGGCTTGCCGATGCCCCACGGCCTGGACCAGATCGTGCTCAGCCATACCGCCGCCGAAAAGCTCGCGGCAAGGCCCGGTGATTGGCTGGAAACCAGCTTTGCGCGGCAAGTGGCGGGGCGCGTCGAGGCCCAGCGCACGCGGTTGCAGGTGCTGGCGGTGTTGCCGCTGGAGGCCTTCGCTCGCGAGGGCCTGTTTGCCGATCTGGCGTTGCTGGAGGCAGCGGAAGATTACCGCGATGGCCGTGCGGTGCCGGCGTTGGGTTGGGCCGGTGAAGCGGCGAGCGTGAGTGAACAGCGCATCTACCCGGCGTTTCGCCTGTATGCGCGCAGCCTCAGTGATGTGGAACCGTTGCGGGTGTATTTCGCCGAGCAGAACCTGTTGGTTTCAACCCAGGCGCACACCATCGCTCAAGTGCAATCGTTGAGCCGCAACCTGTCGATTGTGTTCTGGATCATCGCCGGGTTGGCGTTGGCCGGGGCGTTTGCGGCGATTTTCGCGGGGACCCTGGCGGCGGTGGCGCGTAAGCACCGTGAACTCTCGGTGTTGCGCCTGCTGGGGTTTTCCACCGCCGCATTGTTGCTGTTTGTGCTGCTGCAAGCGCTATACAGCGCGGGTTTTGCCGCTGTGCTCAGCGTTGGGCTGTATGGCCTGGCTGAGGCGGCGTTGAACAAGCTTTTTGTGCAGGTGCCAGGCGAGTACGCCAGCCATCTGTTGGCGCGCCATTACGGCCTGGCCCTAGTGGCGGTGCTCGGCGTCAGTGCCGTGGCGGCCGCCTGTGGTGGTTGGCGGGTGGCCCGTATCCAGGCTTCTGAAGGAATCAGAGATGTATAAATTACTGGGCGCCTGCGTGGCGCTGAGCCTGGCCTCGCTGGCCTGGGCTGATGAAGCAAGTGACAAGCTCGACAACCCCAAGCCGTTGCCGGACGACGTGAGCCTGCCGCTGCCCTGCGAAGGCAACATGGTATTCCGCTACGCCTACATTCTGGCCCAGGGCACCCTGGATGACCGTGAAATCAACCTGGGCTACCCCTTTGCCGAAGGCGAGGCGGGTTATCAGCAGTCGTTTATTTCCGGTTACCGCCGCGACTTCATCAACGGCCAGTTCACCCTCAAGGACTTGCCCAAGGACTGGAGCAAGGTCATCGCGCCGCAGATGCCGAAGACCGACGCCAAGACCCCGCTCAAGCCCATGCTGTACTTCATTGGCAAATACGAAGTGACTGCTCGCCAATACGCCCAGGTGATGGCCCAGGCGCAGTCCCTGGCCAGCGGCGAACCGGCGCCGGCGTGTGAGGCGCCCACCGGTATGGCCGGACGTTTGCCCAAGGTGAAACTGTCGCGCTTTGAAGCCGAGCGTTTTTCGGCGGTGTACAGCGCCTGGCTGATGAAATACCACCGCGAACTGCTGCCGGTGAGCGGGCGCGGTGCGTCGGCCGAAGACGGTGGCCTGGGTTTTGTGCGCCTGCCCACCGAAGTGGAGTGGGAGTACGCCGCACGCGGCGGCCAGGCGGTGAGCCGCCAGGACCTGGAAGGCCGGCTGTATCCACGGCGCGCCGAGGGCAGTGAAAGCGATGGCCCGCTGGCCGATTACGCGGTGTTCAACCAAGTGGCTGGCGGCACCGGCCAGGCGGCGCGGTTGATGCCCATCGGCACCAAATTGCCTAACCCCATCGGCATGTTCGACGTGATCGGCAACGCCGCGGAAATGGTCCAGGAATCCTTCCAACTGGTACACGCTGGCCGCCGCCAGGGCACCTACGGCGGCTTTGTGGTCAAGGGCGGCAACTACCTGGAAGGCGAGGGCACGTTGTTCACCGGCATGCGCCGCGAATACCCGCTGTTTGCCGCTGATGGCACCGAGCAAAGCAACGAGACCACTGGTTTTCGCGTGGCGATTGGCGCGTTGTCGGCGCCGCGCTCGCGCTACAAGGAGCTGTTCGCCCAGTGGCAGAAGGAAGGCCGCCTGGCCGCGCTGACCGATGCCATCGACGACGCCCAGGACCCGACCAAACGCCTGGACAGCATCATCGCCGCCAGTGTCGATCCCAAGCTGCAAGCCGAACTGGGCCTGGTCAACGAAGAGCTCAAGCGCAACGTGTCGCTGATCGCCCAGCAACGCGAAGAAGCGGCGGGCAATTTGATCCAGTCGGCGGCGTTGGTGGCCGAGACCATCAGCAACTACAACATCCGCCTGGCCAACCTGCAGAAGAGTCGCCAGCAGGCGGTGGACAGCAAGGACGAGGCCAGCACGCAGCTGTTCGACATGGCCATCACCAATGGACGCAGCGCGTTGGACGGCGCGGTGGCGATTTACATCGACAACCTGGCCACCGGCACGCGCTACACCGATGCGGTGATCCAGGCGCAGTTTCAACGGATCAAGGAAGAGTTGGATCGCAAGCCAGTGCTCGGCAAGAGCCTGGTGACGCGCGCGACACTGTTCGTTCGCCATGTTGGCAACTACCGCAAGCAACAGCGGGCCGACCCGGCAACGATCTTGAAGGAATTGCTCGCAGCGAGCGGTCAGCGGTCTTGATCGTTGGCTGTCTAGCGAGCTTGGAAGGGACTCAGGCGGCGGTGGGCCGTGCTGGGCAAGTCAAACTTAACAGAGATCACATCTATGCTTTTTTCCCGTAAGGCGGTTTCCAAGCGTCACCTGCTGCTGATCGTAGCTGGTTTCAGCACCGTGTTGACTGGTTGCGCTACGTCGCCTGCGTCCAAGGTGGCGTCGAGCACCAAGGTCGAGTACTACCCCAACTGCTACGAGCCGGTGCAGCACCTGCGCGCCACCGATTCGGACATGACCAAGTCGGTCGTCACCGGTGCCGCGATCGGCGCGGCCGGCGGTGCCCTGCTGGGCGCGCTGACCGGCGACAAGGACAGCCGTGGCCGCAATGCCGCGATCGGTGCCGCAGGCGGCGCCCTGGCTGGCGGTGCGGCGGGTTACTACACCGAGCGCCAGAAACAGATCACCGATGACAACCAGCGCATCGCGTCCTACTCCACCGACTTCAACAAAAGCGCCTCGGACATCGACCGCAGCACCGCCTATGCCAAGGCGTCGCAGCAGTGCTACCAGAGCGCATTCACCAAGCTGGTGGCTGATCGCAAGGCCAAGACCGTCAACGACACCGAAGGCCGCAAGCGCCTGGCGGAAATCGTCGCGGGCCTGAAGGAGTCCAATGACCTGATCGTGACGGTCAACGGCAAAGCCAGCGAAGACCTGAACAACTACACCCAGGCCTACGAGAAAGACCTGCAACAGGTCGGCGTACAGCGCAGCGATGTGGTGACCGTGGCCACCGCCGATACCACGCCAGTGGTCGCTCCGGCCAAGGGCAAGAAAGCCGTCAAGCCAGCCAAGAAGCCGGTTCTGCCGACAGTGCCGAAAGAAGCGGTCACCACCGAACGTAGCATCCAGACCGTGCAGGCCAAGCAAGCTGAAAGCAAGCAGGTCGCCAGTGCGGGCAAGACCCAGATCGAAGCAACCTGCCGCAATCCAAACCTGGCCGACTGGGCGCCAGTGCCTTGCCCTAACGTTTAAGTACTTGTTGCTATAAGCGTTAAACGCCAACCGATCTGCGCCTAAAGCGCGAGATCGGTGGCGTTCCTTTTGCAAATCGTTACACTGCTGCGGCCACTCCAATAAATACACCGAGGCCGTGTGCATGAAATTTCGTCTTCTCCTGTGGGTGCTGGGCCTGATGATGGGCAAAGCCAGCCGCACCAACCCCGCCTTCCAGCAGCAACTGGGTGACAAAGACCTGGCCTTCCAGCTGCAGACCCTCGACGGCAAGGTTGCCCGTCACTTCATCGTCAAAGACCAGCGCATCACCAGCCGCTCAGGTGTCCACCCGGCGCCGGCCTTCGCGATTGCCTTCAAGGATGCCGCCTACGGCTTCGCCACGATGCAGGCGAAGAACAAGCAACTGGCGTTCATGACGGGGATTCAGGACAAGTCGATCCAGATCAAGGGCAACCCGGCACTGGTGATCTGGTTCCAGGGTCTGACCAAGTATTTGAAGCCGAAGAAAAAGAAGTAGGTGGTCAGGTAGACCGAGTTGGATTCATCGCAGGCAAGCCAGCTCCCACAGTGACCGCGTTCCAACTTGGAAATACGGTCAACTGTGGGAGCTGGCTTGCCTGCGATAGCGGTTTAACAGGCGGTGGGCTTACCCCTGGCTGAACTGCGAAGCCAATTCGCGCAACAGCACTTCGGCATCCAGCACTTTACCCACCACGTCCTCGGCCTTCTCGCGGCTCAGGCCCAGGCGCTCAAGCAACGCGTCGGGAATGGATTCATCCGGCCCGGAGCCAATCCCCCGGCTGCGCAACAGGCGCACCGCCAGGCACACCAGGTTCGGATACTCGGCGTATTGCCCGTCATACGTGGGATCGTGCTGGAAGCGCAGGGCGGTGCACAGTTCGTCCGGCATGTCCCAGTAGCGCATCAGCCAGGCGCCGATCTGTTCGCGGCTGATGCCCAGCAAATGTTGCTCGACGTAGCTGTGGCACAGGTGCGGGTTGACCTCCAGGTGGCGGCAGATCAGCGAGAAGTGCGGCGGAAACACGTGGGCCAGCAGCAGGTAGCCGAAGTTGTGCAGCAAACCTGCCAGGTAGGTCAGGCCGGCTTCCGGGCGTTGGGCGCGGGGCATGGCGCGGGTCAGGCCCTCGATCACGGCGGCGGTGTAGATCGACTGGTGCCAGTACGGCGTGGGCAGGTGCGGGCGGTCCTTGGGCAGGCTCAGGGTTTTGCCCAGGGCCAGGCCCAGCGCCAGGTTGATCACAAGATCAAAGCCCAGCACGCGCACGATGGCGTCTTCGACTGAGCGGATCTTGCCCGGCGAGGCGTAGTAGGGCGACGCGGCCCAGCTTACGACCTGGGCGGCAAGGGCCGGGTCGGTTTCCACCACGCCAGTAATGTCGTCGATGGTGGCGTTGGGATCCACGCGCAGCTTGATGATCTTCTGCGCCGTGTCGGCCAGCGGCGGAATTTCGATGGTCGCTTCCAGGCGTTGCTGGATACGGCGAGCGGTGAAGGCTTGCATCGCCTGGGTGATTTCCTCGCGGTCATCATTGGGGCGGTCGAGGTTCGGACGGATGTTGCTCAAGGGCTCACCGAACTGTGCGGCGCTGGCCTTGGTGAGCAGGCTCTTGAAGGCGTCGGTGGGGATTTCCAGCAACAGCCCGGCTTCGCCCGAATGCACCAGCAGGCTCGGCTCATTGAGCAAGCGGCCTTCGTACAGGCACGGCGAACTGGTCAGTGGCGGCAAGCCCGGCAGCAGGCTCAGGTCATGCTTGCCCAGCATGCGCTCGACCCGCTCGGGGGCGACAGCCGTGAGGCGGCGACCGGTGAGTTCGGCGAGGCGGTTGAGGTCCAGCAATTGGCTTTGGGGAAACAGCACCATGAGCGCGCCAACCGCATCTTCAAGCAACACCGCCTGGACCTTTCGGGCAGGGTTCAGGCCAGGCTGTTCGATGACTTCCGTGTAGGGGATGGCGAGCTTTGCGAGCAGCGCCCGAATGACCGGCGGGGCGGTCAGTGGGGCTGTGGCGAGGGCAACTTCTGACATGGCCTGATCCAATTTCTTACATTCATTGGAGTATAACCAGCTTGATACGGGTGTTGGTCGGATAAGTGGCGTTTGTGATGAGGTTGGCGGTGTGCTGATTACCCTGTAGGAGCGAGCTTGCTCGCGAAGACCTTCCTGGCGGCGCCATCATCCAGAGCGTCCGCGTCATCGTTGGCGTTTTTCGCGAGCAAGCTCGCTCCTACAGGGAAGAGGTCAAACCTGGCCGTATTGCTGGCCGTGGCGCAGCCAGCGGTTGAGCAAGGGGCTGACGTGATCGGGCCAACGCTCGAGCAATGCTTGCGCAGCATCGCGCACGGCGGGCAGCAGGTCGGCATCGCGCATCAGGTCGGCGACCTTGAATTGCAGCAGGCCGGTCTGGCGCGTGCCGAGCATTTCACCGGGGCCGCGCAGTTCGAGGTCTTTTTCGGCAATGACAAAACCGTCGTTGGTTTCGCGCATGATGCCCAAGCGCTGGCGACCGATCTGCGACAGTGGCGGATGATAGAGCAGCACGCAGTGGCTGGCGGCACTGCCCCGGCCAACCCGCCCGCGCAATTGGTGCAGTTGCGCCAGGCCCAGGCGTTCGGGGTTTTCGATGATCATCAGACTGGCGTTGGGGACGTCCACGCCCACTTCAATCACGGTGGTAGCCACCAGTAATTGCAGGTTGCCGGCCTTGAACTCGGCCATTACCGCGGCTTTTTCCGCCGGTTTCATACGGCCATGGATCAACCCCACCTTGAGCTCACCCAAGGCACTGGTGAGGTCTTCATAAGTGGTTTCGGCGGCCTGGCAGGTCAGTTCTTCGGACTCTTCGATCAGGGTGCATACCCAGTACGCCTGGCGGCCTTCGGCGCAGGCACCGCGCACGCGCTCGATCACTTCGACGCGCCGGGTGTCGGTGACCAGCACGGTGTTGACCGGCGTACGCCCCGGCGGCAGCTCGTCGAGGATCGAGGTGTCGAGGTCGGCGTAGGCGCTCATGGCCAGGGTGCGTGGGATCGGCGTGGCGGTCATGATCAACTGGTGCGGGTTCATGCGCCCGCCCACGCCTTTCTGGCGCAGGGCCAGGCGCTGTTGCACGCCAAATCGGTGCTGTTCGTCGATGATCACTAGCGCAAGGTTCTTGAACTGCACTTCGTCCTGGAACAGCGCATGGGTGCCCACCACCATCGGTGCGCCGGCGGCGATCTGCTCCAGGGCGGCCACGCGGTTCTTGCCTTTGAGCTTGCCAGCCAGCCACGCCACCTCCAGGCCCAGCGGTTCGAGCCAGCGCTTGAAGGTGATGAAGTGTTGTTCGGCGAGAATTTCCGTCGGTGCCATCAGCGCCACTTGATAGCCAGCTTCCAGGGCTTGCAGGGCGGCCAGGGCAGCGACCACGGTTTTGCCTGCCCCTACGTCACCCTGGATCAACCGCAGCATCGGTTCTTGCTGGCTGAGGTCGTAGGCGATTTCATTGCCCACGCGCTGTTGCGCGCCGGTGGGCGCAAAGCCGAGGTTGGCCAGGTATTGCGCAGGCAGCCGCGTGGCTCTGGGCATCGCCGGGGCGCGCAGGGAACGCATGCTTTCGCGCAGGCGTTGCTGGGACAGCTGGTGCGTGAGCAGTTCTTCAAAGGCCAGGCGATGTTGGGCCCAATGATGACCGAGGGCGAGTTCGTCCACATCGGCATCGGCGGGCGGGTGATGCAAATACCGAATCGCATCGGCCAGGGGCGCCAACTGATAATCGCGGGCCAGCTCCAGGGGCAGCCAATCGGGCAGACTTTGCGGGCCAAGCATCGTCAGGGTTTGCATGCACAACTGGCGCAGGCGTTGCTGGGTCAGGCCCTCGGTCAGCGGGTAGATCGGCGTGAGCGTGGTGTCCACCGGTGGCGGCTCGTCGCCGGTAATGGCGCGGTATTCCGGGTGGTAGATTTCCAGGCCCGATGCGCCAGGGCGTGCCTCGCCGTAGCAGCGCACGCGGGTGCCACGCTTGAGGCCTTCCTTCTGCGCGTTGCTGAAGTGGTAGAAGCGCAGGCTCAAGCCGCCGGTACCGTCCTGCAGGCGCACCACCAGGCTGCGGCGCTTGCCCATCACCACGTCGGCGCCACTGACGGTGCCTTCGATCACCGCGTCTTGCCCAGGGCGCAAATGGCCGATGGGCACCACGCGGGTGCGGTCCTGGTAGCGCAGGGGCAGGTGGAACAGCACGTCCTGAAGGTTCTCCAGGCCGACCTTGGCCAGTTTCTCGGCCATGGCCTCACCGACACCCTTGAGTGCCGTCACCGACACCTGCGACAGCTCAGTCATACCGTGGCTTAGCTCGCAACGGGCGGCTTGGCCACCGAACACAGGCGGATCGAGTCCGCGAGAATCTCAATCGCTTTGGGGCGCGGGAAGCTGGCGCGCCACGCAATCGCTACGGTACGGAACGGCACCGGCGGCGTGAGTGGGCGCACTTCGATCACGCCCTGGGCGTAGTGATGGCTGTCTACCGCAGACAGCGGCAGGATCGAGATACCCAGGCCGGAAGCGACCATATGGCGAATGGTTTCCAGGGAGCTGGATTCCACCGTGGTGTGCTTGGCGCCGTCGTTGCCCTTGGTCAGGGTCGGGCAGGCTTCCAGCACCTGATCGCGGAAGCAGTGGCCTTCACCGAGCAGCAGCAGGCTCTTGTCGTTGAGCAGGCCGGCGTCGATGGTGTCCTTCTTGGTCCACGGGTGGGAGGCCGGCATCAGCACGTAGAACGGCTCGTCGTAGAGCGGCAGGGTCAGCACGTCCGCTTCGTTGAAGGGCAGGGCGATGATGATCGCGTCCAGCTCGCCGTTGCGCAGTTTGTCGCGCAGCACGTGGGTGAAGTTTTCTTCGATATACAGCGGCATCTGCGGCGCGACGCGATGCAGTTGCGGGATCAGGTGCGGGAACAGGTAGGGGCCGACCGTATAGATCGCGCCGACCTTGAGCGGCGCGGTCAGCTGGTTCTTGCCGGCCTGGGCCAGTTCGCGAATGCTTTGCGCCTGTTCCAGGACCTTCTGGGCCTGGGCAACGATACCTTCGCCCACCGGGGTGAGGCGCACGGCGCTCTTGCTGCGCTCGAAAATCAGCACACCGAGTTCGTCTTCAAGCTTTTTCACACCCACCGACAGCGTCGGCTGGCTGACGTGGCAACGCTCGGCGGCATGGCCGAAGTGCTGTTCTTGGGCGAGGGTCACGATGTAGCGTAATTCTGTGAGAGTCATAGCGGGCGTCCATGAGGTTGCGGGCCAAGCATACCGGCTGCAATCGATAGACGCACGTTATCAGAACTTTGCTGGGGATTGAGTGGGGAATATCGGAATTTTACTGAGGTATTAAAGCGAATGTGGGAGGGAGCAAGTCCCTCCCACAGTGCTCTCTCAGCGGCGACGCTTGTCGATGTTGTAGACGAACGGCGCGACCAGTTCGACGCTGCCGTTTTTCAACAGGTCTGCCGGTGGCTTGGGTAGCGGCTGAGCCTTGCGGATCATCTCAAGGGTTGCACGGTCCAGGTCGGCGTTGCCGGAGCGGCCTTCCAGTTCGTAGGACAGCACATTGCCTTCGCCATCGACCACGAAGCGCAAGCGGTTCATACCTTCCTTGCCACTGCGTTGGGCGCCGGGCGGGTACTTCTTGTACTTCTGCAGATGCGCCAGCAACGTGCTTTGCCAGGATGCCTGGGCGGCCAGCTGCTGTGCCGACGGGCCCGGTGTAGGCTGGGCGGACTTCTGCGCAGGTGCGTTGCTCGGCGGCGTTTCGCTCGGCGGCTCCTCGGAAGGTTTCTCCTTGGGCGGCTCGGGCTTCTTCTCCACCGGTTTTGGCGGTTGTGGCTTGGGCTTGGGCTTGACCGGCTTGGGCACCTGGATCGTTGGCTTGGGCGCCTCGGCCAGCTTCGGCAGGGGCAGCTCTTCGACCGGTGGCGGCGGCGGCGCAACGACCTTGGGCGGTGCTGGAGGCGGCGGCGGTGCTGGCAGCGGCGCCAGGTCGATGACCATGGCGGCGGGTGGCAGCTGGATCGCCTGCGGCGCGGACCATTGGAGCGCGATGATGATCGCGACGGCGTGCACGCCCAGCACGACGGCGAGGCTGGTGCCATAACGCGTCAGTTTGTGGCGCGTCGTGATCATTTCTTGGCTGCCGTCTCAAGTCCGACCAGGCCTACCTTGAGGTAGCCGGCTGCCCGCAGGGCATCCATCACGCTCATCAGGTCGCCGTAGTCCACGCCTTTGTCGGCCTGGAAGAAGATGGTCGTGTCTTTCTTGCCTTGGGTCTTGGCATCCAGCACCGGCCCCAGGGTTTCAGCCTTGACCTCTTCTTCGCCCAGGAACAGGCGTTGGTCCGCCTTGACGCTGAGGAAGATCGGTTTCTCTGGCCGCGGCGCCGGCTTGGCGCTGGACGCGGGCAGGTCCACCTTGATGTCCACGGTTGCCAGCGGTGCCGCCACCATGAAGATGATCAGCAGCACCAGCATCACGTCGATAAACGGCGTGACGTTGATTTCGTGGTTCTCGACGAGTTCGTCGTCGCCTTGATTCAAATGCAGGCCCATGGCCGATTACCCCACTTTCACCATGTGCGGTTGCGAGCTGCGCTCGGTAGGCAGGTGATCGAGGTCACGGCTGACTAGCAACAGGACTTCTGCCGACGCATCCGATACCTGAGCCTTGTAGCCGGCGATCGAACGGGCGAAGACGTTGTAGATGACCACCGCAGGAATTGCGGCAACCAGGCCCAGGGCGGTAGCCAGCAGGGCTTCGGCGATGCCGGGGGCAACGACGGCGAGGTTGGTGGTCTGGGTTTTGGCGATACCGATGAAGCTGTTCATGATGCCCCACACGGTACCGAACAGGCCGACGAAGGGTGCGGTGGAACCGATGGTAGCGAGTACGCCGGTGCCGCTGCTCATGTTACGGCCGCAGGCGGCCACCAGGCGCTCAAGGCGGAAGCTGACGCGCTCCTTGATGCCTTCTTTTTCACGGGTGTTGGCCGACAGGCGCATTTCTTCCAGTGCGTCGTGCACCAGCAGGTTGGCCAGGGTGCCCTTCTTGGTCGCGGTTTCGCTCGCTTCCTTGAGGGTGGTGGCTTTTTTCAGGTGGACGATTTCAGCGCGCAGACGACGCTTGGCGCCCAACAGCTCGAAGCCTTTGGCAATCCAGATGGTCCAGGTGATGATCGAGGCAATGGCCAGGCCGATCATTACGGCTTTCACCACCACGTCAGCATTCTGGTACATGCCCCATGGGGACAAGTCGTGGGCCATCCCCAGGGTGTTGTCTTCTTCCAGCACCACGCCGGTTTCGTCGGCAGGTGCGGCGGCGCCGGCGGCCTGGGCCGGGTCGGTGGCCACTGGCGCGACGGCAGGCGTTGCCGCAGTAGCGGCATTTTGCTCGGCAGCTGCCGGAGCGGCTGGGGCAGTGGCGTCAGCGAATGCGGCGGTCGGTGCCAGCAATACGCTGAACAGCATCGCAGCAATCGCACGCCAGGCGCGGGAGGGGCTGTGAAGCTTGGTTGGCGAAGCGGGGGTTGTATGACGTGTCATGCTGGCCGGACCTGAGAGAAAAAATGGGTGATCGTCCTTCCAGACCATTTAGGGTCGAGGACAAATGGGCGGTTATTATTGCAAGTAATTCTTGTTAACTAAAGTGGCACTGTTACTTTATTTCGCTTTTTACTGGCCGTTGATCCACTCGCGCGGCTAATCTGCGCCTTTGAGAATGGAGTTTTGTGATGTCTGTGCCTTCTGTTGTGATTGCCGGTTGCGGTGATGTGGGTAGTCGGCTGGCTAGCCAATTGCTGGCCTCGGAATGGGAGGTTCACGGCCTGCGCCGCGATATTTCGCGCCTGCCCGACGGGGTGATCGGCATCGCCGGCGACCTGTTCAAAAAGGACTGCCCGGACACCTGGCCGATCGGCGGGGTGGATTATCTGGTGTACTGCGCCGCTGCCACCGACCACGACGAGGCCGGCTATCGCGCCGCCTACGTGCAAGGGTTGCAGCATGTGTTGGAGTGGTTGGACGACTACGGCCAGACGCCCAAGCATTTGCTGTTTGTCTCCAGCAGCAGTGTGTATGGGCAGCAAAACGGTGAGTGGGTCGACGAAACGTCCGAGACGCAAGCGAAGGGCTATTCCGGGCAGGTGATGCTGGAAGCTGAACAGGTGGCGCTCAACAGCGGTATTCCAGCGACCATCGTGCGACTGACCGGGATTTACGGCCCGGGTCGGGAATGGCTGCTCACTCAGGTTCGCCAAGGCTATCGCGTAGCGGTTGACCCGCCGTTGTATGGCAACCGTATCCACGCCGATGACGCCGCGGGCCTGCTCGCCTTTTTGCTGCGGCATGTGGAGAAGGGCGGTTTGCTGGACAAGGTCTATATCGGCGTTGACGATGCGCCGGCACCACTGGCCGAGGTGGTGGCGTGGTTGCGCGAGTACCTGGGTGTGACCGAATGGGCCGAGGACGCCAGTGTGCGGCGTGCGGGGAGCAAGCAGTGCAGTAATGCACGTATCAAGGCGCTTGGCTGGACGCCGACATACCCGACTTACCGGGAAGGCTATGCGGCGATTCTGAAAGGCTGAAGCGCGGCAAAAAATGTGGGAGCTGGCTTGCCTGCGATAGCGGTATATCAATCACATCTTTGTTGGATGTAATACCGTCATCGCAGGCAAGCCAGCTCCCACATTTGGATTTGGGCGAGGCTTTTATTACTTCTCAAGCAACCATTGGCGAGGGCCTGGCGTAAACGAAGGCACTTCATCGGCCTGCGCGGTATTGATCGCCTGGAAGATCTCCAGTTGCTTACCCTTGCGCGTGAAGATCCATGGGTTGCCCTGGCCGTCCAGTTGCAGCCAGATGCTGTCGTAGCCGCCGCTCATGGAGGCGCAATCGCCTGCCAGGCAGAGTGAATAGCGATCAACCCCCGGCAGGCCGGCGACCTTGCCGTCTGCCTGGAACTGCACCGTGGCACCGCTGCCGGTGCCGTCGCTGATCTTCCAGTCGCCGCCCATATAGGCCGCGTACAGCGTGCGTTCGAAGTTGGCGCCCAGTGGCGCGCCTTCTGGGGCCGGGTCTTTGGCGCGGGCAAACAGCTGCTCGGGCTCGTTGTCGTTGGCCACTTGCAGCAGTTGTTTGCCTTTGCGTTTGAGTTCGGTGGCAGAGCTGCCATAGAAATCCACGTTCCATGCGCCGGGCTTTTCACCCGACAACTTGCCTTCCGCCACTTCAAAACCGTTGTAGTAGCGCGCCTGCAAAGCCTTGGTGTTGACCTCCCACTCGAGGTTGGGGCCATAGGACTGCAGGGCTTCACGCAAAGGGCCGCCCTTGGCTGCCGCGTCGATGGCGGCCTGGTTGATCCAGGTACCGCTTACATCCAGGTCGGCGGGGTTGCTGGCACAGCCGCCGAGCAACAGGGCGAGCAACGAGGAGGCTACAAGCGCTTTGCGCATTACGAAATCCTTCTGAAACGAAGTCGGCGCAGCCTGTTTGGGCTGCGCCGGGTGTTTTACTCGATGACCAGAATGGCGTCCATCTCAACCTGTGCACCCTTTGGCAGGGCGGCAACGCCGATGGCGGCGCGGGCTGGGTAAGGTTGTTCGAAGTACTTGCCCATGATCTCGTTGACCTTGGCAAAGTGGCTGAGGTCGGTGAGGAAGATGTTCAGCTTGACGATGTCCTTGAACGAACCACCGGCAGCTTCAGCCACGGACTTGAGGTTTTCAAAGACCTGTACGGTCTGGGCTTCGAAGCCTTCAACCAGTTCCATGGTCTTTGGGTCCAGCGGGATCTGGCCGGACATGTAGACGGTGTTGCCCGCCTTGATCGCCTGGGAATAAGTGCCGATGGCGGCTGGAGCTTTATCGCTGGTGATAACTGTCTTGGTCATGAATGACTCCTTGTAATGGATCGGTTATGCACGCATGCGGGTGATGCGGATCACACCGGTCAAGGCGCGCAACTTTTTGATCACGCGGGCCAGGTGCACGCGGTCGTGCACGCTGACCACCAGTTGGACCACGCTGATGCGACCATCGCGTTCGTCCATGCTGATTTTCTCGATATTGCCGTCGGCGGCGTTGACGCTGCTGGCCAGCAGGGCGATGAGGCCGCGCTGGTGTTCCAGCTCCACTCGCAGTTCGACGTTGAATTCGCCGGTGACATCCTTGGCCCACGAGAGCTGGATGCATTTTTCCGGGTTGTGGCGGATTTCGGTGATGTTGCGGCAGTTGTCCAGGTGCACCACCATGCCTTTGCCGGCGGACAAGTGGCCAACAATCGGGTCGCCCGGGATCGGCGTGCAACATTTGGCGTAGCTGAGCACCAGGCCCTCGGTGCCGCGAATCGCCAGTGGGCCTTCGGGGCTCGGCAACTGTTCGCCTTCGCCCAGCAGGCGGCGCGCAACCACGTAGGCCATGCGGTTGCCCAGGCCGATATCTTCCAACAGGTCTTCGATGGTTTCCTGGCGGTACTCGTGGAGCATCGCTTGCACGCGCTCTTGCGGAATCTTGTCCAGGGCGCTGTCGAAGCCGTTGAGCACCTTGTTCAGCAGGCGTTCGCCCAGGCTGATGGATTCGGAGCGACGCTGCAATTTCAGCGCGTGGCGAATATGCGTACGTGCCTTGCCGGTGACCACAAAGTTGAGCCAGGCCGGGTTCGGGCGAGCGCCCGGTGCGCTGACGATCTCCACCGTGGAACCGCTTTGCAGCGGTTCGGACAGCGGTGCCAGGCGCCGGTTGATGCGACAGGCGATGCAGCTGTTGCCGACATCGGTGTGCACCGCGTAGGCAAAGTCGACCGCCGTGGAGCCTTTGGGCAGCTCCATGATCCGGCCTTTGGGCGTGAACACGTAGACCTCGTCCGGGAACAGGTCGATCTTCACGCTTTCGATAAATTCCAGGGAGTTGCCGGCACGTTGCTGCATTTCCAGCACGCCCTTGACCCATTGGCGCGCACGGGCATGGGTGCCTTTGGGCTGCTCGTCACCGCTGGACTTGTACAGCCAGTGGGCGGCAATGCCGTTGTTGGCCATCTCTTCCATTTCGCGGGTGCGGATCTGGATCTCGATCGGCACGCCGTGCATGCCAAACAGGGTGGTATGCAGCGACTGGTAGCCGTTGGCCTTGGGAATTGCGATGTAGTCCTTGAAGCGGCCCGGCAGGGGCTTGTACAAATTATGTACAGCGCCCAGTACGCGGTAGCAGGTATCGACTTTGTCGACAATGATCCGGAACGCATAGACGTCCATGATCTCGTTGAAGGCCCGACGCTTGCCGCGCATCTTTTTATAGATGCCGTAGATGTGCTTCTGCCGACCGCTGACCTCGCCCTCGATCTCGTCGATCGCCAGGCAATGGCTCAGGGACTCTTCGATCTTGTTGACGATTTCCTTGCGGTTGCCCCGTGCGCGCTTGACCGCCTGGTAGATGCGCGCCGAACGCATGGGGTGCATGGCTTTAAAGCCCAGGTCTTCGAATTCGATACGAATGGCGTGCATGCCCAGCCGGTTGGCGATGGGCGCATAGATTTCCAGGGTTTCCTTGGCGATGCGTCGGCGCTTTTCGCCGGACAGCACTTCCAGCGTGCGCATGTTGTGCAGCCGATCGGCCAGCTTGACCAGGATCACCCGAATGTCTCGGGCCATGGCCATGGCCATCTTCTGGAAGTTTTCCGCCTGGGCTTCGGCCTTGGTCTCGAAGTTCATCTGGGTCAGCTTGCTGACCCCATCGACCAGTTCGGCCACGGTTTCGCCAAATTGCGCACTGAGCGCTTCCTTGGCAATGCCGGTGTCTTCGATCACGTCATGCAGCATCGCGGCCATCAGGCTCTGATGGTCCATGTGCATGTCGGCAAGAATATTGGCCACCGCAAGAGGATGGGTGACATACGCCTCGCCGCTACGTCGGCGTTGGCCGTCGTGGGCTTGTTCGGCGTAGAAATACGCTCGGCGAACCAGGTTGACCTGGTCTTCGCCGAGGTAGGCCGATAAGCGATCGGCGAGGGCGTCTATGCTCGGCAAAGTGTGAACTCCTGCCGATGGCTGTGACCCCGCGCCGTGCTACGTCGACCAGGCATAGGCTTAGACGTCCTCGTTGGACTCGCCTTCGAACGCTGCAAACAGCGGTTCGTCTTCAACGATTTCGGCGTTGGCGATGAACTCGTAGCTCATCAGGCCTTCAGCGATTTCACGCAGGGCTACAACGGTAGGCTTGTCGTTTTCCCACTGGACCAGAGGCTCTTTGCCGCCAGTGGCCAGTTGACGGGCACGCTTGGTAGAGAGCATGACCAGCTCAAAGCGGTTATCCACGTGTTCTAGGCAGTCTTCAACGGTTACGCGGGCCATGGTATTCCTCGGAGCGAATGCAAGATGCGCGCTGCCCGGTTGGGCGAGCGGACTGAGCAGTTTAAAAAATCACCAGCGTTTAGGGAAGCGCTGATTTTTCGCAGGCCTTCGCAAAACCGCTACAAGTGCCAATGTAAGGCCCTTGCAGCTGTTTTGGGAAGAGTCAATCAGCCGAGCAATTCGGCGAGTAATTTGCCGAAACGCTGCTGTTGGCGCTTTTGCTGCAGTTGGTTGGCGCGGAAAATCGCCTTCAAATCATCCAGGGCGTGGGTAAAGTCGTCATTGATGATCAGGTAGTCGTAGTCGACGTAGTGGCTCATCTCGCTGACGGCTTCACGCATGCGGCCCTCGATGATCTCATCGCTGTCCTGGCCGCGGTTGGTCAGGCGTTGGTGCAGGGCTTGGAGCGATGGCGGCAGGATGAAGATGGAGCGCGCCTTGGGCATCAGCTGGCGCACTTGTTCGGCGCCCTGCCAGTCGATCTCCAGAATCAGGTCGTGGCCTTCGTCCAGGGTCTGTTGCAGGTGGCTCTGCGAGGTGCCGTAGAGGTTGCCGAACACTTCGGCGCGCTCCAGGAAATCCCCGTGTTCGATCATCTTGACGAATTCGGTACGCTCGACAAAGTGATAGTGCACGCCGTCCACTTCGCCCGGGCGCATGGCGCGGGTGGTGTGCGAGACCGAAATGCGGATCTGCTCGTCAGCGTCGGTCAAGGCCTTGACCAAGCTGCTCTTGCCCGCGCCCGAAGGGGCGGAAATGATGTAAAGGGTGCCGGTGCTGTGGGTCATGGAGGGTGCCTTACTCAATATTCTGTACTTGTTCGCGCATTTGCTCGATCAACACTTTGAGGTTGACCGCCGCCGTGGTGCTGCGCGGGTCGAACGCCTTGGAGCCCAGTGTATTGGCTTCGCGGTTGAGTTCCTGCATCAGGAAGTCCAGGCGCCGACCGGCGGCACCGCCGGACTTGAGTACGCGGCGCACTTCAAGGATGTGGGTGCTCAGGCGGTCGAGTTCTTCGGCCACGTCGCTCTTCTGCGCGAGCAGGACCATTTCCTGTTCCAGGCGCGTCGGATCGAGGTCGGCCTTCATGTCGGTGAAGCGGTCGAGGACCTTCTGGCGCTGGGTGGCGAGCATCTGCGGTACCAATTCGCGCAGGGTCACTACGTCGGCTTCGATCGATGTCAGCCGCTCGTTGATCAGGCGCGCCAGTTCGGCGCCTTCGCGTTCACGGCCGGCCTTGAGCTCCTTCAGGCCCTGGTTGAACAGGGCGAGGGCTTCGGCATTCAAGGCCTGTGGGTCTGCCGCGTCGGCCACCAGCACGCCGGGCCAGGCCAATACTTCCAGAGGGTTCAATGCCGCTGGCTGTTTGATCAGGCCGGCGATGGTTTCGGCCGCGGCCACCAGTTGGGCGGCGCGGTCTCGGTCGACCTGCAGCGGCTTGCCGGTGGTTTCTTCGGTAAAGCGCAGGGTGCATTCCAGCTTGCCGCGGGAGATGCCCTGGCGCAGCGCTTCACGCACGGCACCTTCAAGGTCGCGGAATGACTCTGGCAGGCGCAGGTGCGGCTCCAGGTAACGGCTGTTGACCGAGCGCAGTTCCCAGCTGAGGGTGCCTTGGGCCCCGGCTTTTTCGACACGGGCGAAGGCGGTCATGCTGTGGACCATGGAGGTACCTCGCGTTGGATAAATAGAAATTGGCCAGGCCGACCTGTAGGAGCGAGTTTGCTCGCGAAGAACGCAAGGGCGCCGCGCTGAATCAGGAAGCCCCCGTAATTGTTGGCGTTTTTCGCGAGCAGGCTCGCTCCTACAGTCTGGAGGCGCAGGATTGTAGCGCAGTGGGAGGGGGGTGCCCAAACCCGGGCATTGGTAACCGGATTTTTTAGAAGTGCCCCGAACCGGCTTGCGGCTCTATAATGGTCGGCAGTTTTTCGTCCTCAGTACAGGTATCCCCTATGAAACGTCCAAGTGGTCGCGCTGCCGATCAGCTCCGCTCGATCCGCATCACCCGCAACTACACCAAACACGCCGAGGGATCCGTACTGGTCGAGTTTGGCGATACCAAGGTCATCTGCACTGTCAGCGTCGAAAACGGCGTGCCGCGCTTCCTCAAGGGCCAGGGCCAGGGTTGGTTGACCGCTGAATACGGCATGCTGCCGCGCGCCACTGGCGAGCGTAACCAGCGTGAAGCCAGCCGTGGCAAGCAAGGCGGGCGTACCCTGGAAATCCAGCGCCTGATCGGCCGCTCCCTGCGTGCCGCCCTGGATATGTCCAAGCTGGGTGACGTCACCCTCTACGTCGACTGCGACGTGATCCAGGCTGACGGCGGTACCCGCACGGCGTCCATCACCGGCGCCATGGTGGCCCTGGTCGACGCTTTGAAAGTCATCAAGAAGCGTGGCGGCCTGAAAGCGGGTGACCCGCTCAAGCAGATGATCGCCGCTGTGTCTGTTGGCATGTACCAGGGCGAGCCTGTGCTGGACCTGGACTACCTGGAAGACTCGGCCGCCGAGACCGACCTCAACGTGGTCATGACCAGCACCGGTGGTTTCATTGAAGTGCAGGGCACTGCCGAAGGCGCGCCATTCCAGCCGGCTGAGCTGAACGCCATGCTGGCCTTGGCCCAGAAAGGCATGACCGAAATCTTTGAATTGCAGAACGCCGCGCTGGCTGACTGAGCCGGCCCAAGGAGAAACGCCATGAATGACAGCCAGTTGCCGGTTCCGGCACCGTCCAAGGAAGTACGCCAGTGGGCAATGTTGTGTCATTTTGCGGCATTTCTGGGGTTGGTATTCCCCTTCGGCAGCTTGCTGGGGCCGTTGATCCTGTGGCAGTTCAAGAAGGACATGGACCCGCTCATCGATGACCAGGGCAAGGAGGCGCTGAATTTCCAGATCACCGTGGCGATCGCCTGGCTGGTGTGCCTGTTGCTGGGCTTCGTGGTCGTTGGCTTCTTGCTGATGACCGTGCTGGTGATCGGGGCGTTGATACTGACGATCATCGCCGGTATCAAGGCCAACAAAGGCATTGCCTATCGCTATCCGTGGACGTGGCGCCTGGTCAAGTAACCGAGCGGTCACAAAAAAACCGACATCGCTGTCGGTTTTTTTGTACCTGGAAAAAGACCTCAGATGGTCAATGTCCAGTCGTAGTCCACGATCAGCGGCGCGTGCTGCGAGAAGCGCGGCTGGCGCGGCAGGCGTGCACTGCGTACGAACCGGCGCAGACCTGGGGTCAGCAGCTGATAGTCGAAACGCCAGCCCAGGTTGAGCATCTCAGCCTGTTCGTTATCTGGCCACCAGCTGTACTGGTCGCCTTCGCGGCTGACTTCACGCAGGGCATCGACATAGCCCATGTTGCCGACAATCTCGTCCATCCAGGCGCGTTCTGGCGCCAGGAAGCCCGGGGATTGCTGGCTGTCGCGCCAGTTCTTGATATCCAGCTTCTGTTGCGCCACGTACAGCGAGCCACAATAAATGTACTCGCGACGTTTGCGTCGCTGTTTATCCAGGTAACGGGCGAAATCGTCCATTAGCTTGAATTTCTGGTTCAAGTCTTCATCGCCGTTCTGCCCGGAAGGAAGCAGCAAGGTCGCGATGCTGACCTTGTCGAAATCGGCCTGCAGGTAACGCCCGTAGCGGTCGGCTGTCTCGAAGCCGAGGCCGCTGATGACCGCCTTGGGTTGCAACCGCGAGTACAAAGCCACGCCACCTTGGGTGGGCACTTCGGCATCGCAGGCATAAAGGAAGTAGCCATCCAGTTGGAAGGCTGGGTCGTCCAGTTCAAAGGCGGAGGCACGGGTGTCCTGCAGGCAGATGACGTCGGCATTCTGTGCTTGCAGCCAACTGAGCAAACCACGCTCGACTGCAGCCTGAATACCATTAACGTTCACACTGATGATCCGCATAAATGGCCCCAAAAATCGCGTGCGTGTATGATACACGCCGTCCACCCAATTAGCTAAATCCGTGGTATCTGAGGCTTTTTTCATGCAGGCGTATCAGCGCGATTTCATTCGTTTTGCCATCGATCGCGGCGTTTTACGCTTCGGTGAGTTCACCCTCAAGTCCGGGCGCACCAGCCCGTACTTCTTCAATGCGGGCCTGTTCAACTCAGGTTCGGCCCTGGCTCAGCTGGGCCGTTTCTATGCGGCAGCCATCGTTGAGAGCGGTATTTCCTTCGACGTACTCTTTGGCCCGGCCTACAAGGGTATTCCCCTGGCAGCGGCGACGGCGATAGCCCTGGCGGAGCATCACGGGCAGGACTTGCCGTGGTGTTTCAACCGTAAGGAAGCCAAGGCCCATGGTGAAGGTGGCAGCCTGGTAGGCGCGCCATTGACCGGCGATGTGCTGATCATCGATGACGTGATCACCGCGGGTACTGCTATCCGTGAAGTGATGCAGATCATCGCTTCCCAGGACGGCGCCAAGGCTGCCGGTGTGCTGATCGCCTTGAACCGCCAGGAGCGTGGCAACGGTGAGTTGTCGGCGATCCAGGAAGTGGAGCGTGACTTCGGCATTCCGGTGGTGAGCATCGTGTCGTTGAACCAGGTGTTGCAGTTCCTGGAAGACGACCCGCAGCTCAAGCAACATTTGCCGGCTGTGCGTGCATACCGCGAGCAGTTCGGCGTCTGACACTGAATCCTGTGGGAGCGGGCTTGCCCGCGATAGCGGTGTGTCTGGCGGTGCATTTTTGCATGTACTGTCGTCATCGCAGGCAAGCCAGCTCCCACATTTGAACTGTGTACAAACAAAGGCCCCGCTCAATTCAATTGAGCGGGGCCTTTTGCTTTGCAGCGATCAAGGGCGCTTGCGGTTACTGATCAACGTACCGACACCGGTATCGGTGAAGATTTCCAACAGTATTGCATTTGGCACGCGGCCATCCAGGATCAGCGAGCTGCCGACGCCGCCCTGCACGGCTTCCAGTGCGCAACGGATCTTCGGCAACATGCCGCCGTAGATGGTGCCGTCGGCGATCAGGTCGTCTACCTGCTGGGTAGTCAAGCCGGTCAGTACCTTGCCTTCCTTGTCCATCAAGCCGGCGATGTTGGTCAGCAGCATCAGTTTTTCAGCCTTCAGTGCTTCCGCCACCTTACCGGCTACCAGATCGGCGTTGATGTTATAGGACTCGCCATTAGCACCCACGCCGATCGGCGCAATTACCGGGATGAAGTCGCCCTTGACCAGCAGGTTGAGCAAATCGGTGTTGATGCCGATGACTTCGCCCACCTGGCCGATGTCGATGATTTCCGGCTGGGTCATCTCCGGCGTCTTGCGGGTCACGGTCAGTTTCTTGGCGCGGATCAGTTCCGCATCCTTGCCGGTCAGTCCGATGGCGCTGCCGCCGTGGCGGTTGATCAGGTTGACGATGTCTTTGTTGACCTGGCCGCCGAGGACCATTTCCACCACGTCCATGGTTTGCGCGTCAGTGACACGCATGCCATCGATGAAGTGACTCTCGATCGACAAGCGCTTGAGCAGGTCGCCAATTTGCGGGCCGCCGCCGTGGACGACCACGGGGTTGATCCCCACAGCCTTCATCAGCACGATGTCGCGGGCAAAGCCGGTTTTCAGCTCATCGCTTTCCATGGCATTGCCGCCGTACTTGATCACCAGCGTCTTGCCGACGTAGCGTCGAATGTAAGGCAACGCTTCGGACAGGACCTTGGCGGTGTTGGCAGCGGCTTCGCGTTCGAGGGTCATTCAGGGCTCCGGGCAAAAATCAGAACGGTAATTGGAGATCAGGGGCAACACGTTTCAACTGGGCGTGGAACACGTCCTTGATGCGCTGCAACTCAGCCTCGGTATCCGCCTCGAAACGCAGGACCAGCACCGGTGTGGTGTTGGACGCGCGAACCAGGCCCCAGCCTTTGGCGTAATCGACTCGCACACCATCAATGGTGGTCAGGTTGGCGCCTTCACCCCATTGCGCATCGTGCAATGCGTCAATGATGCTGAATTTGCTCTCCTCGGTCACATGGATATTGATCTCTGGCGTAGAAATATCATTCGGGAAGGTCTGAAACAGCTCTTCGGCCGTGGATTTCTCCTTGCTGAGGATCTCCAGCAGGCGAGCGGCACTGTAGATACCATCGTCAAACCCGAACCAACGTTCTTTGAAGAACACGTGACCGCTCATTTCACCGGCCAACAGCGCGCCGGTTTCCTTCATTTTCTTTTTGATCAACGAGTGACCGGTCTTCCACATTAGCGGGCGACCACCGTATTCCTTGATCAATGGCGTCAGGCGACGAGTGCATTTCACATCGAAGATGATCTCGGCGTTGGCATTGCGCGCAACCACGTCTCGAGCAAACAGCATCAACAGGCGGTCCGGGAACACGATCTCGCCGGTTTCGGTCACCACGCCCACACGGTCGCCGTCGCCATCGAAGGCCAGGCCGACGTCGGCGCCCACTTCCTTGACCTTGGCAATCAGGTCTACCAGGTTTTCCGGCTTGCCTGGGTCCGGGTGATGGTTGGGGAAGTTGCCGTCCACTTCGCAGAACAGTGGGATCACTTCGCAGTTCAGGGCTTCGAGCAATTGCGGGGCAATCACACCCGCTGCGCCGTTGCCGCAGTCCACCACGACTTTCAAGCGGCGGGCGAGCTTGACGTCGCGAGTGATTTCATCGGAGTAGCGCTGGAGGATATCGACCTTGGTGATGCTGCCGGTGCCGCTGGTCAAGTCGTTGGTCTTCAGGCGGGTGTGCAGGGCCTGGATCTGTTCATTGGCGAGGGTGTCGCCAGCGATGACGATCTTGAAGCCGTTGTAATCCGACGGATTGTGGCTGCCGGTGAGCATGACCCCGGATTTGCCCGCCAGTACGTTGGCGGCGTAGTACAGCGCGGGGGTTGGCACCAGGCCGACGTCGCTGACATGGCAGCCGCTGTCAGCCAGGCCCTGGATCAGTTGCTCGACCAACTCCGGGCCGGACAAGCGGCCGTCACGGCCTACCGAGACGTTGGGTTCGCCTTGGGCCAGGCTCTGGGAGCCGATGGCGCGGCCGATCCAGTAAGCGGTTTCGGCGGTCAGGGTCTTGGGGACCACACCACGGATGTCATAGGCGCGAAAAATGCTGTCGGGAAAGGTCGGGGCTACGCGGGCTGCGGTACTCATCGCGGGGGAAACTCCATCTGAAAGGGGGCAAGGCGGGCCTGATGTGGCTGGCCGGCAGGCTCAAACTGAAGGGTATGACGGCGTTTTCGGCAGAGAGTTCGTGGTGTAAAAATGCCATCGGCGCTTCGGTCTCGGCATTATTTTTACCTAATCCTTTGATTTCATTATAGAAATCTCGATGATCATTTCCGCGCATTCTTTATCCTGAAAGGCCGGGCGGCGGTGTGTGGCCGGACGATTGCGCCCGGCCACGTTCAGCTTAGTCAGTGACTGCCGGAATGCCCAAAACCGCCTGCACCACGTTGGGTTTCGTCGAATTCCTGTACCAATTCGAAATGCGCCTGCACCACCGGCACCAATACCAACTGGGCAATGCGCTCGCCGACGGCGATGTTGAAAGCAGTCTGGCCACGGTTCCAGCACGACACCATCAACTCGCCCTGGTAGTCGGAATCGATCAGGCCGACCAGGTTGCCTAGCACGATGCCATGTTTATGGCCCAAGCCGGAGCGCGGCAGGATCAGCGCCGCCAGGCCAGGATCGCCGACATAGATCGACAAGCCCGTGGGTATCAGGATGGTCTGGCCCGGCTCAAGGACGGTGTCTTGCTTGAGCATGGCGCGTAGGTCCAGGCCGGCGGAGCCCGGCGTGGCGTAGGCCGGCAGAGGGAATTCGCTGCCGAGGCGTGGGTCGAGAATCTTGGCTTGCAAAGCGTGCATGGACATTAAACCTGGTTCAGCCGTTGGGCGATAAAAGAGATCAGTTGGCGGGCAATCTTGCCCTTGCTGGTCTGGGCGAAAAGGGTGGCGTGCAATTCACGGTCGATCACGCTGCACGCATTTTCCTCGCTGTTGAAGCCGATGCTCGGGTTGGCGACATCATTGGCAACGATCAGGTCGAGGTTTTTGTCTTTCAGTTTGCGTGCGGCGTAGTCCAGCAGGTGCTCGGTCTCGGCTGCGAAGCCGACGCTGAACGGACGGTCCGGACGGGTAGCGATGGTGGCCAGGATGTCCGGGTTACGCACCATTTGCAGGAGCAGGCCGTCGCCGCTCGTAGGGTCTTTCTTGAGCTTCTGCGGGGCCACGACCTCGGGTCGGTAATCCGCAACCGCTGCCGAGGCGATAAACAGGTCGCAGGGAATGGCGGCTTCGCAGGCCGCCAACATGTCCCGGGCGCTGACTACGTCGATACGCGTAACGCGATCAGGGGTCGGCAAATGTACCGGGCCGGTGATCAGTGTGACCCGTGCGCCTGCCTCGACCGCAGCTTCTGCCAACGCGAAGCCCATTTTTCCTGAGCTATGGTTGGTGATGTAGCGCACCGGGTCGATGTTTTCCTGGGTCGGGCCGGCGGTGATCAGCACGTGCTTGCCGGTCAGGGCCAGATGCTGGAAGCACTCGGCGGCGCACTGCGCCAGGTCGGTGGCTTCGAGCATGCGGCCCAGGCCGACGTCGCCGCAGGCCTGGCTGCCGGAAGCCGGGCCGAACACCTTGAGGCCGCGGGTTTGCAGGAGTTGGGTATTGGCCTGGGTGGCCGGATCGCGCCACATGGCCTGGTTCATGGCCGGTGCGATAGCGACGGTGGCGTCGGTGGCCAATACCAGGGTGGTGAGCAGGTCATCGGCAATGCCCTGGGCCAGGCGGGCGATCAGGTCGGCAGTGGCCGGGGCTATCAGCACCAGGTCGGCCCATTTGGCCAGTTCGATATGGCCCATGGCGGCTTCTGCGGCCGGGTCCAGCAGGTCGAGGTGAACCGGGTGGCCGGACAACGCTTGCATGGTCAGCGGGGTGATGAACTCACTGCCACCACGGGTCATGACCACGCGCACTTCGGCGCCCTGGTCCAGGAGCCTGCGAACCAACTCTGCGCTCTTGTAGGCGGCAATGCCGCCGCCGACGCCGAGAACGATGCGTTTCCGATACAGACGCTGCATTGGTTTGCCTTTCCAGTTCAGTGATGCCAGTTCAATGACACCTGCGATGACCCCTCCCCAGGTGAAATCGCAGGCAAAAAAGAGGGCCCTACGATAACACAGCGCCCGCCGGGCAACAGCGGAGCAGATACAGGGAGGTGGGATGAGTATTCGTGATTGGCCCGTGGCAGAGCGTCCACGGGAGAAGTTATTGGAAGGCGGCGCGGCGAGCCTGTCCGATGCCGAGCTGTTGGCGATCTTCCTGCGTACGGGGGTGGCCGGCCGAAGTGCGGTGGATCTGGCGCGCCATCTGTTGGCGCAATTCGGTGGCCTGCGCCCGTTACTGGAGGCCAGCCAGACGCTGTTCAGCCAGCATCTGGGGCTGGGGCCGGCGAAGTTTGCCCAGTTGCAGGCGGTGCTTGAGATGTCCCGGCGCCACCTGGCCGAGCGCTTGCGGACTGACTCTGTGCTGGAAAGCCCGCTGGCAGTGCGCGAGTACCTCAAGGCACTGCTGCGCCATGAGCCCCATGAGATCTTCGGCTGCCTGTTCCTGGACTCCAAGCATCGGGTGCTAGGGTTCGAGGTCATGTCCCAAGGCACGATCGACGCTGCGATTGTCTACCCGCGACAGGTGGTCAAGCGCGCCTTGGCGTACAACTCGGCGGCATTGATCCTGTGTCATAACCATCCGTCGGGAAGCACGGAGCCCAGCGCGGCTGATCGAAAATTGACCAAGCTGCTGCAAAAGGCGCTGGACGTGGTGGATGTGCGGGTGCTGGACCACATCATCGTGGGCGATGGTGACCCGCTGTCGATGGCTGAATACGGTTGGCTGTAACGGCCCTGTCTCTGTAGGAGCGAGCTTGCTCGCGAAAAACCAGAGGGCCCCGTGGGGTGTCAGGTTTTTCCGCGTCATCGTTGACGATTTTCGCGAGTAAGCTCGCTCCTACAGGTGGGGGGTTGTGCCTTGGGGCTTGAGGCTGACTTTCGAATAGTCCTGGCGCCCGAACGGGCTTACCTGGTACCCCTGGATGTTCTTGCGGGTCAAGGCAAACGCCGTCGGATGCGCCAGTGGCAGCCACAGCGCCTGTTGCTGGATCTGCGCCTGGGCCTGCTGATACAGCTTGCTGCGCACACCTTGCTCGCTGGTGGTTTTGCCTGCACTGATCAACTTATCCAGGGTGGGGTCGCAATAGCGGGCAAAGTTGGTGCCGGACTTCACCGCGGCGCAGGAGAACTGCGGCGTCAGGAAGTTATCCGGGTCGCCGTTGTCCCCGGCCCAGCCCATGAACAGCAAGTCGTGCTCGCCGGCCTTGGCGCGGCGGATCAACTCGCCCCATTCGATCACGCGAATCTCGGCCTGGATGCCAACCTTGGCCAGGTCGGCCTGCAACAGTTGGGCGCCGAGGTTCGGGTTGGGGTTCAGCAGGCTGCCGGTAGGGCGGGTCCATATCGTGGTTTTGAAACCGTCCTTGAGCCCGGCGCGGCCCAGCAAGGCCTTGGCTTTGGCGAGGTCCTGCGGGTAGCCTGGCAACTCTTTGGCATAGCTCCAGGTGTTCGGCGGGTAGACACCGTTGGCCGCTTCGGCGGTGCCTTCGAACACGGCCTTGAGGTAGCTGCCCTTATCAAAGGCCAGGTTGATCGCCTGGCGCACTTCGGGCTTGTCCAGCGGTGGGTGCTGGCTGTTGATGGCGACGAACGCGGTCATGAAGGCGGCGGTTTTTTCCACCTTCAGCGCCGCGTCTTTTTCGGCCTCGCCCACATCCAGGGGCTTGGGTGACAGGGCGATCTGGCATTCATCGCGGTGCAGCTTCTGCAGGCGTACGTTGGCGTCCGGGGTGATGGCGAAAATCAGGTTGTCCACCGCCGGTTTGCCGGCGAAGTAGTCCGGGTTGGCCTTGTAACGCACCACGGCATCTTTCTGGAAACGCACGAACACAAACGGGCCGGTGCCGATGGGCTGGCTGTTGAGCTTCTCGGGTGTGCCGGCCTTGAGCAATTTATCGGCATATTCAGCCGGATAGATCGACGCAAAGCCCATGCTCAGTGCTGGGAGGAAGGTGGAATCGGCATGGTCGAGGGTGAAGCGCACGGTCAGTGGGTCAAGGGCGTCGATTTTCTTGACCAGTGCCGGCAATTGCAGGGATTGGGCGTGAGGAAAGCCGCTCTGGGCGATCTTGTGCCACGGGTTGGCCGGGTCGAGCATGCGCTCGAAGCTGAAGCGTACATCTTCGGCCGTCAGGGTGCGGCTTGGGCTGAAATAGCTGGTGCGATGGAATTTCACATCGGGGTGCAGTTTGAAGGTGTACGTCAGCCCATCGGGCGACACTTCCCAGCTATCTGCAAGGCTCGGTACCAACTTGCCACTGGCTGCGTCGAATTCCACCAAACGGTTCATCAGCACGTCGGCCGAGGCGTTGGTGGTGGTCAGTGAGTTGTACTGCACCACATCGAACCCTTCGGGGCTGGCCTCGGTGCATACGCTCAAGTTGGTGGCCGCAACGGCCATCGGCGCAATAAAGAGAGGGGCAAGCAATAGCGGTAGGGCAGCGAGGCGCATATTCGGTTTCCTGTGCAGATCGAAGGCCCATCTGCGAGTGCAGTCTGGAAAAAGCCTACCGTAGAGGTCTGATTGATAAATGACTAGCCCATTTTTGCCTGTGCTTTTGGCCAAAATGCTGTTTTGATGGCGCCTCAGCGTGTTTCGCCGTGCACTTCCCTGTGACCGCAGGCGTTGTAAATCATTCTGTGCGACGAGCGGTCGGCTGTTACAGCGGCCCCTCCTGGCAGCGGTTCAGGCACTTGTGGCCAAGATTTACGCTGCTAAAAGTACACAGGTTGTTGTTGCACTGGGGTCTTTCTGGTATAAAGCAGCGCTCTTTTCTAGGGGCCCGGTTCCTTCACTGTAGGTGTAGCCGGTAAGACCCTAAAGAAACGCGGCGCCTGGCGCCAAATGACTGAGAGATTAAGCGGCCAACCCATGCCGGGTTGGGCATGTGGTTTTAGAGGGCTGAGGCATGTCGAGAGTCTGTCAAGTTACCGGTAAGGGTCCGGTGACTGGGAATAATATTTCCCACGCAAATAACAAAACCCGTCGTCGTTTCCTGCCGAACCTGCAGCATCACCGCTTCTGGGTTGAAGAAGAGAAACGTTTTGTTCGCCTGCGTGTATCTGCTAAAGGCATGCGTATTATCGACAAGCGTGGCATCACTGTCGTGCTGGCCGAAATCCGCGCCGCTGGCAAGATCTAAGGAGCTCTATCATGCGTGAATTGATTCGAATGATCTCTAGCGCCGGTACTGGTCACTTCTACACTACCGACAAGAACAAGCGTACTACCCCGGACAAGCTCGAAAAGAAAATGTTCGACCCGCGCGTTCGCAAGCACGTGATCTACAAAGAAGGCAAAATCAAGTAATTGATTTTCTTCCTTGTGAAAAAAAGCCCGTATCTCACGATGCGGGCTTTTTTTTGCCTGGGGTTTGGTGATCAGGCTTTGCTGATCGTTCCCACGCTCTGCGTGGGAATGCCGTCTCGGACGCTCAGCGTCCCATTGTCGATCAACCAATGATCAGGCTTTCTCTTCAAACACCACGTAGATCTTGCGGCACGCTTCCAGCACTTCCCAGGTACCACTGAAACCGGCAGGGATCACAAAGCGGTCGCCGGCCCGCAGTGTCTTGGCATTCCCCTCGGCATCGCGCAACACCGACACGCCTTGCACGATCTCGCAGTACTCATGCTCGGTGTAATTGACCTTCCACTGGCCCACTTCACCTTCCCAGACGCCCGCGTTCATCTGGCCGCATGGGCTGTTGTAGTGGTTGTAGAGTGTCTGTTCGGGGTCGCCCTTGAGGATTTTCTCGGCGGCAGGGCGGTAGCGTTCGGGGGCGGTGTTGGCTTGGCTGAAATCGACGATGTCCTGGATGCTCATGTGCATTTCCCGTCTGGCCTGCGGTTGGAGAGCCCAAAGTCTATGTTTATTAAAATGAACATCGCAAGGGCGTTTGCCGCCGTTCTGTCAAATATATTGAAACATCCCCAGCCGCTGGTTTAGGGTGGCAGCTGCCTTGAGCCGAACAGCAGGCTGGCCGGGCAAGCATTCGTGATGGCGCCGGGATAAACCTCCCAGGCCCTTGTATTCAATAAGAGGAGGACACTCGCATGACCACCCTGACCCGTGCCGACTGGGAACAACGCGCCAAGGCTCTGAAAATCGAAGGCCGCGCCTATATCAATGGCGAATACACCGCCGCCGTTTCCGGTGACACCTTCGAATGCATCAGCCCGGTGGATGGGCGCTTGCTAGCCACTGTCGCCAGCTGTGATGCCAGCGACGCCCAGCGCGCCGTGGAAAATGCGCGTGCCACCTTCAATTCCGGTGTGTGGTCGCGCCTGGCGCCGGCCAAGCGCAAGTCAGTCATGATCCGTTTCGCGGCGCTGCTCAAGGCTAACGCCGAAGAGCTGGCGCTGCTCGAAACCCTGGACATGGGCAAACCCATCAGCGATTCCCTGAACATCGACGTCCCCGGCGCGGCGCAAGCCCTGAGCTGGAGCGGCGAGGCTATCGACAAGATCTACGACGAAGTCGCCGCCACGCCCCACGATCAACTGGGCCTGGTGACCCGCGAGCCCGTCGGTGTCGTTGGCGCCATCGTGCCGTGGAACTTCCCGTTGATGATGGCCTGCTGGAAACTCGGCCCGGCGCTGTCTACCGGCAACTCTGTCATCCTGAAGCCGTCCGAAAAATCCCCGCTCACCGCCATCCGCATCGCCGCGTTGGCCGTTGAGGCTGGTATTCCAAAAGGCGTGTTCAACGTGCTGCCTGGCTATGGCCACACCGTCGGTAATGCCCTGGCGGTGCATATGGACGTCGATACCCTGGTGTTCACGGGCTCGACCAAGATCGCCAAGCAACTGTTGATCCGCTCCGGCGAATCGAACATGAAGCGTGTCTGGCTGGAGGCTGGCGGCAAGAGCCCGAACATCGTGTTTGCCGACGCGCCGAACCTGCAAGCGGCGGCCGAATCCGCCGCCAGCGCCATTGCCTTCAACCAGGGCGAAGTCTGCACTGCCGGCTCGCGCCTGCTGGTCGAGCGTTCGATCAAGGACACCTTCCTGCCGCTGGTGATCGAGGCCCTCAAGGGCTGGAAACCCGGCAACCCACTGGACCCAGCCACCACTGTGGGTGCATTGGTGGATACGCAGCAGATGAACACCGTGCTTTCGTACATTGAAGCTGGCCACGCCGATGGCGCCAAGCTGGTCGCGGGTGGCAAACGCACCCTGGAAGAGTCCGGCGGCACCTACGTCGAGCCGACGATTTTCGACGGCGTGACCAATGCCATGAAGATCGCCCAGGAAGAGATCTTTGGCCCCGTCCTTTCGGTGATCACTTTCGACAGCGCCGAAGAAGCCATCGCCATCGCCAACGACACCCAATACGGCCTGGCTGCGGCGGTGTGGACGGCGGACATCTCCAAGGCACACCTGACGGCCAAGGCTCTGCGCGCCGGCAGCGTGTGGGTTAACCAGTACGACGGCGGCGACATGACTGCACCGTTCGGTGGTTTCAAGCAGTCGGGTAATGGCCGCGACAAGTCGCTGCATGCATTCGACAAGTACACCGAGTTGAAGGCGACCTGGATCAAGCTCTAAGCAACACTGCTGATCCCCCTGTAGGAGCGAGCTTGCTCGCGAAGAACCTGAAGGCGCCGCGTTTATCCAGCATGAACGCGTCATCGTTAACGTTTTTCGCGAGCAAGCTCGCTCCTACAGTCGTTTTGCGAAGCAGAATTATCCACAGGAGCGTGGCAATGCGTTGGGCGACTTATTTCGCCGTGCTGGCGTCGGTACTCAGCGTTGGCCTGGCTCTGGGTGTCAGCATGCCGTTGGTATCCCTGCGTCTTGAAGGTTGGGGTTATGGCAGTTTCGCCATTGGCGTGATGGCGGCGATGCCGGCATTCGGCGTACTGCTGGGCGCCAAGATCTCCAGCCGCATGGCGTCCTGGCTCGGCACTGCCAACCTGATGCGCCTGTGCCTGTGGGCCGGTGCGGTGTCCATCGGCTTGCTGGCGATCCTGCCCAGCTACCCGGTGTGGCTGGTGCTCAGGCTGATGATCGGGGTGATCCTGACCATCGTATTTATCCTGGGTGAAAGCTGGATCAACCAATTGGTGGTCGAGCAGTGGCGTGGCCGCCTGGTGGCGCTCTACGGCTGCAGTTATGCCTTGAGCCAACTGTCGGGGCCGTTGCTGTTGGGCCTGATTGGCACCGACCATGACTACGGCTTCTGGGTCGGCGCGGGCCTTTTGGTGCTGGCGCCGCTGCTGTTGCTGGGACGTACCGGCGCGCCGACGGCGGATTCGTTCAGCGTGACCTTTGGCGACCTGTGGCGCTTTTGCCTAGGCCTGCCGGCGATTGCCTGGGCCGTGGCGTTGTTTGCTGCGTTTGAAGCGATGATCCTGACGCTGTTGCCGGTGTACTGCCTGCAACAGGGTTTTACTGCCGAGATCGCCTTGGCGACGGTCAGCACGGTGGTGGTGGGCGATGCGTTGCTGCAATTGCCCATTGGCGCGCTGGCCGACTACCTGCCGCGACGCACTCTGTTTCTGGCCTGTGCACTGCTGTTGCTGTCGTCGAGCCTGGCGGTGCCGTTATTGATGCACACCTTGCTGATCTGGCCGGTGTGGGTGCTGTTCGGCGCCAGTGCCGGCGGGTTGTTCACCTTGTCGCTGATTTTGATTGGCGAGCGCTACCGCGACGATGCGTTGGTGCGTGCCAACGCTCACGTGGCGCAGCTGTGGGGCATTGGCTGCCTGATCGGGCCTCTGGTGGCAGGAGCGGGCAGCCAGTGGATCAGCGGGCATGCGCTGCCGCTGTTGATGGCTGCCGGGGCGCTGGGGTTGGTGGTGCTGTTGCTGCGCCAGGGGGCTTTCGGCGCTACGCAGCCGGCCTGACCTTTAAACGCGGCCAATGTGGGAGCTGGCTTGCCTGCGATAACGGGTTGCCCGTCGCTTATTTGTTACCTGGCACACCGCTATCGCGGGCAAGCCCGGCTCCCACAGGTGATCCGCAGGGGTTTTAGAGCATGCGTTCCAGGCCAACACTGGTGGCGAACCAGGCGTTGAACCGCCGCCACCAACTGCCCGGTTCGCGCGTCAGAGTGTGCATCTGGCCGTTGTCTTCTGTCACCCACACCACTTGGCCGTCCTGCAGTTTGGCCTCATAGCTCAACGCTGGCGCCATACCTTCCAGCGCCAGGTTGCGCACGTGTTCGGCCAGTTCGGGGCTGTCCACCAGTACGCCAACTTCGGTGTTCCACAGCACTGAGCGCGGGTCGAAATTGAATGAGCCGATAAACGACTTTTCTCGATCGAAAATCATCGCCTTGCTGTGCAGGCTGGAGTCCGAGCCGCGCCAGCTGCCATGCCGAAACAGGTGCGGGCCGCTGCTTGCGCTGGGGTCGCCCGGTTGCCGGCGCAGCTCATAGAGCTTTACTCCGTGCTCCAGCAGCGCCTTGCGATACGGCGCATAACCGCCGTGCACGGCCGGTACGTCGGTGGCTTCGAGGGCGTTGGTCAGCAGGCGCACCGAAACACCCGCATCGGCACGCCCTGTGAGGTAGACCAGCCCAGGTTGGCCCGGTACGAAGTAAGCCGAAATCATGATCAGCTCATGGCTGACACCCGCCAGCTCTGGCGCCAGCTGAGTGGTCAGCAACAGTCGCGGGTCGGGGTCGGCCTTGGCCAGTACCTTGCTCGGTGCGTCCCACAGCGCCTGGTTCCAGGCCCAGATCAACTCGCGGCGCCAGATGCCCATGCGGGGCTGGGTCTGGTACGTGCGCAGGCGGTTATACAGCGCATGGTTCTGCTGACGGGACTGAGCCAGGGAGGCTTCAAGGCGCCCGCGGGCGACGGCGAGGTCGACCTTGGAGGGTTTGTTCGAGACGAAGTCATCGATAGGCTTGCTCAAGGCGCTGTTCCAGTACTGGTCGAAGCTGTGACCCAATTGCTCGGCCACCGGCCCTACGCTGAGCATGTCGATGTCTGTGAAATTCAGGTTCGGTTCGGCGTCGAAATACTCGTCGCCCAGGTTGCGCCCGCCAACGATGGCCACGCTGTTATCGGCCAGCCACAGCTTGTTATGCATGCGCCGGTGTTGCAGTGACAGGTTGAATACACGGCCCATGGCGCGCGTGACGCCGGTGCTACGGCCCAGATGCAGCGGGTTGAACAGGCGTATCTGCACCTTGGGATGGGCGGCGAGGGTGGCGATGATCTGGTCGAGGCCATCGCTGGTGGTGTCGTCCAGCAGAATCCGTACGCGCACCCCGCGGTCGGCGGCCTTGAGCAGTTCGTCCACAAGCATGCGTGTGCTGATGCCGTCGTGCACGATGTAGTACTGCAAGTCGAGGCTGGTCTGGGCGTTGCGAATCAACTCGGCGCGAGCCATGAAAGCCTCACTGCTGTTGGGCAGCAAGCGGAAGCCCGAGCGTCCTTGGTAGGGGGCGGCCTGGGCCTGGATCGAGCGACCGAACGAGGAGTCCTTCGCCGGCAGGGCATCGCTGGGGATGCGCGGGGTGTCGACCGTGGCACAGCCGCCCAGGGCCAGGGCTCCCAGCAGGCAAAACGGTAAAAGCCGTCGAATCATCAAGGAAACTGCTTCCAGGTCAGGGCGGTTGTGGCATATGACGGCATTTGCTCGGGAAAGGTCAGTCCGCCGTCTCTTCCAGCATCTTGCGTGCAGCGGCACCTACCTTGCGCACGGCCTCTTCAATCTGCGTCGTTGGCTTGGCAGCGTAGTTCATGCGCAAGCAGTTACGGTACTTGCCGGAGGCGGAGAAGATGCTGCCTACAGCCACCTGTACACCTTGTTCCACCAGCACGCGGTTGAGCTTCAAGGTGTCGAAGCCCTCCGGCAGCTCAATCCATAGCATGAAGCTGCCTTGGGGCCGGCTGGCGCGCGTGCCAGCGGGGAAATAACGGCTGACCCAATCGAGCATCAAGTCGCGATTACGCTGGTATTGGGTGCGCATCCTACGTAAATGAGGTTCGAAATGACCGCCTTTGAGGAATTCGGCAATGGCAATCTGCGGCTGTGTGGCCGTAGAACCGGTGCTGATGTATTTCATGTGCAGCACCCGCTCCAGATAGCGTCCCGGTGCGACCCAACCAATGCGCAGGCCGGGCGCCAGGGTTTTGGAGAACGAGCTGCACAGCAGCACACGGCCGTCTTCATCGAAGGATTTGATGGTGCGCGGGCGTGGGTAGCTGTAGGCCAGCTCGCCATACACATCGTCTTCGATAATCGCCACGTCAAAGCGCTGGGCCAGGGTCAGCAAGGCGCGTTTACGGGCTTCCGGCATGATGTAGCCCAAGGGGTTGTTGCAGTTTGGGGTGAGCTGGATGACTTTGATCGGCCACTGTTCCAGCGCCAGTTCCAAGGCCTCCAGGCTGATGCCGGTGAGCGGGTCGGTGGGGATTTCCAGGGCTTTCATGCCCAGGCCCTTGAGGGTCTGCATGGCGCCGTGGAAGCTGGGCGAATCCACCGCGACGATATCGCCGGGCTCACAAATCGCGTGAATGCTGGCGGAGAGGGCTTCGTGGCAACCGGTGGTGATCACGATGTCTTCGGCGCTCAGTTGGCAGCCGGAGTCCAATGACAGCCGGGCGATTTGCTCACGCAGTTCCATACAGCCGAGGATATTGTCGTAATACAGCCCCGGCAGGTCTTGGCGCCGGCTGACACGGGCGAGGCTACGCAGCAGCGGCTTCAAGGTAGGCGACAATACATCCGGCATGCCTCGGCCCATCTGTATGACGTCTTTGCGCGGCACCGCACGAATCAGTTCCAGCACCAGGTCCCACTGGGAGATTTCCACTGGCCGTTGGGCCGGGCGGCCTATCTCGGGCAGTGCCGGCAGTTCACGGCCCACCGGAACAAAATAGCCCGACTTGGGCTTGGGCATCGCCAGGCCGTTGTCTTCGAGCAACCGATACGCCTGCTGCACGGTGCTCAGGCTCACCCCATGTTCCACACTCAAGGCCCGCACCGAGGGCAGTCGATCGCCCGGACGATAGAAGCCCTGTTCAATACGGGTGCCGAGCAATTCGGCGAGGTTGACGTAAAGGGTCATGGTGGTCGCTCCCGAGGGACCAGTACAGATAGAGGGAAAATACAGGATTCAGCCACGCAGAGGCAGCATCTGTATGTATTTATTAAAAGTTGGCTGAATCTGTAATGGTTCTGGCCGCCCGCGCATGCTGATCACTCAAGACAACAGGCCAATGAGGGGCAGTCAAATGAGCGGCATGAGCGATGTACGGCTGGCGTTACGCAGTCAGGAACTGGACGTGGCGCAGGAGCAGGTGATCACTGCCTCGGCGCCTGGCCGCTGGAATCTGTTCTGGCGCCGTCGCCATACGCGCAAGGCCCTGCTGGACCTGAGCCGCGAGCAGTTACGCGACATCGGGCTGACCGCCGAGCAGGCGCGCCGTGAGGGTTTGAAACCCTTCTGGCGCGATTGATCAGAGCAGTTCTTTAAGGCGGTGCCAGAGCATCCCCAGGGCCAGCAACGGCGAACGCAGGTGTTTGCCGCCGGGGAAGGTGATGTGTGGCACCTGGGCGAACAGATCGAAGCGCCCCTGTTGCTGGCCGCTGATGGCCTCGGCCAGCAGCTTGCCCGCCAGATGCGTGGCGTTGAGGCCATGGCCGGCATAGGCCTGGGCGTAATACACGTTGGGTTGATCGGCCAGGCGGCCAATCTGCGGCAGGCGGTTGGCGCCGATGCCGATCATGCCGCCCCATTGGTAGTCGATTTTCACGTCTGCCAATTGGGGGAATACCTGCAGCATCTTCGGTCGCATGTAGGCGCCGATGTCCTTGGGGTCTCGGCCGGAGTAGTGGCAGGCGCCGCCGAACAACAGGCGGCGGTCGGCGGACAGGCGGAAGTAATCCACCGTCACGCGCTGGTCACACACGGCCATGTTCTGCGGTAACAGGCGGGTGGCTTGCGCGTCGCTCAAGGGCTCGGTGGCAATGATGTAGCTGCCGGCGGGCAGCACCTTGCCACTCAGTTGCGGGTTGAGCCCGTTCAGGTAGGCATTGCAGGCCAGTACCAGGGTCTTGGCGCGCACAGTGCCTTGGGCGGTATGCACCTTGACCTCAGGGCCATAGTCGATACGGGTCACTTGGGATTGCTCGTACAGCGCCACGCCCAACTGCTGGGCAACGGCAGCCTCACCCAGTGCCAGGTTCAGCGGGTGCAGATGGCCGGAACCCATGTCGATCATGCCGCCTACATAGCGATCAGAGCCGATTACGGTGCCCATCTCGCTGGCTTGCAACAGGCGCACTTCGTGGCGGTAGCCCAGGCTGCGCAGCTCTTCGGCATCCTCGGCCAGGCCCTGTAGGTCGCGGGGTTTGTTGGCCAGGTCGCAGTAGCCCCAGGTCAGGTCACAGGGGATCTGGAAGCGCTCCACACGCTCGCGCACGATCTCCACGGCTTCCAGGCCCATCAGCTTCATCTGGCGCACGCCGTCGCTGCCGATCACCTGGGTGAACTGATCCAGCCCGTGGCCGACACCGCGAATCAACTGGCCGCCATTGCGCCCGCTGGCGCCCCAGCCGATCTTGCGCGCCTCCACCAACACCACGCGAAAGCCGCGCTCGGCCAACTCCAGGGCGGTGTTGAGCCCGGAGAACCCCCCGCCGATCACACAGACATCGGCGTTCACCTCACCCGTCAGCGTCGGGTAATCCGGTTGCGGCACGCTGCTGGCGGCGTAGTAGGAAGCGGTGTGCCGGGCGCTGGCGGTCATGGGGAACCTCCCTGTCTGGAAAATTTGACGCAGGATACAGGGGTCGCACGACGCTGTCTGCGCGGGGCGTTTTGCGTCAGAATCCACGTCTATTCGCCGTTCGGTATGGGTTTCGATGAGTTGCAACAGTCAGAAAATCAGCGCGCTGCGTCGCCAGATTCCTTCGTTCGAGTGCGTTCCCGGTTGCCACGACTGCTGTGGGCCGGTGACCACCTCGCCCGAGGAAATGTCGCGTCTGCCGCGCAAGACCGCTGCCGAGCAAGAGGCGGCGATGGACGAGCTGAACTGCGTACACCTGGGGCCCAAGGGTTGCACGGTGTATGACGAGCGGCCGCTGATCTGTCGCCTGTTCGGCACCACCAAGACCTTGCCGTGCCCTAATGGCCGCCGGCCAGTGGAGCTGATTCATCCGCGGGTGGAGAAGCAGATTCATGAGTACATGGCGAGTACCCGGCAGGTGCTGGTCTAGCGGATGTACTCGTTTAAAACTGTGGGAGCTGGCTTGCCAGCTCCCACATTTGACCGTGTTGTGTCAGTGGGTCAGTCAGGGATCGGCAGGTTCAGGCTCTCTTTCACCTCTTCCATCACGATATAGCTTTTGGATTCCCGCACATGGGGGAGTTTGAGCAGGATATCGCCCAGCAATTTGCGGTACGACGCCATCTCCGAGATTCGCGCTTTCACCAGGTAGTCGAAATCACCCGACACCAGATGGCACTCCAGCACGTGAGGCAGTTTCAGCACGGCTCGGCGAAATTCTTCAAAGGTGTCACCCGACTTGTAATCCAGGCTGATCTCGACAAATACCAGCAAACTTCCTTTCAAATGCTGGGGATTGAGCCGTGCGTTGTAGCCCATGATGATCCCTTCGCGCTCCAGGCGCCGCACGCGCTCGGTGCAGGGCGTGGTGGACAGCCCGACCTTTTCCCCCAGCTCCGTGAACGAGATGCGCCCGTCGGTTTGCAGGATGCGCAGGATATTGCGGTCGATCTTGTCCAGCTCCCGCTTGGTCTGGGTGTTGGTACGCATAGGGGATACGCCTCTGTCAAAAGGGTTTTTGCCAAGAATTGTCGCCAAATATAGGCATTTATATAGTGAAATGCACTGCCGATTGTTTTTTACACTGCGCCCATCATTGCTCGAATAACACACGTCAGCGGCTGAGCCCGCGATGAGGATATAAAAATGCGCGTTCTGGTCTTGGGTAGCGGCGTCATTGGGGTGACCAGTGCCTACTATTTGGCGCGGGCCGGCTTGGACGTTGTGGTGGTTGATCGTCAGCCTGCCGCTGCCATGGAAACCAGTTTCGCTAACGCCGGTCAGGTGTCCCCTGGCTACGCCTCGCCATGGGCCGCGCCGGGTGTGCCGCTCAAGGCCATCAAATGGCTGCTTCAGCGCCACGCGCCGCTGGCGATCAAGGCCACCGCCGATATCGACCAATACCTGTGGATGGCGCAGATGCTGCGCAACTGCACGGCTAGCCGCTACGCGGTGAACAAGGAACGCATGGTGCGCCTGTCCGAGTACAGCCGCGACTGCCTTGACGAATTGCGCGCCGAGACCGGCATTGCCTACGAGGGGCGCAGCCTCGGGACTACCCAACTGTTCCGCACCCAGGCCCAGCTCGATGGCGCCGCCAAGGACATCGCCGTGCTGAAAGAGTCCGGCGTGCCATTCGAATTGCTCGACCGAGCCGGCATTGCCCGGGTTGAACCGGCCCTGGCCAGCGTCACCGATATTCTCGCGGGTGCCTTGCGCCTGCCCAACGACCAGACGGGCGATTGCCAGATGTTCACCACGCGCCTGGTCGAAATGTGCAAACAATTGGGCGTGGAATTCCGCTTCGAACAAGACATCCAGCGCCTGGACTACGCAGGCGACCGCATCAACGGTGTGCTGATCGACGGCAAGCTGGAAACTGCCGACCGCTATGTACTGGCTCTCGGCAGTTACTCGCCCAAGTTGCTCAAGCCGTTGGGGATCAAGGCGCCGGTGTACCCGCTCAAGGGTTATTCGCTGACTGTGCCGATCACTAACCCGGCAATGGCGCCGACCTCGACCATTCTTGATGAAACCTACAAAGTCGCGATCACCCGTTTCGACAACCGTATTCGCGTCGGTGGCATGGCTGAAATAGCCGGTTTTGACCTGTCGCTGAACCCGCGGCGACGTGAAACCCTGGAGATGATCGTCAACGACCTTTATCCTCAGGGCGGCGATCTGGCCCAGGCCAGTTTCTGGACCGGCCTGCGCCCGACCACCCCGGACGGTACACCGATTGTGGGTGCCACGCCGTTCAAGAACCTGTTCCTGAATACAGGCCACGGTACCCTCGGTTGGACCATGGCCTGTGGTTCAGGTCGCTTGCTGGCCGACCTGATGGCGAAGAAAACGCCGCAGATCAGCGCCGCAGGCCTCGATATTTCCCGTTATGGCAACCACCAGGAGTCCGCACAACATGTCAATCCAGCGCCAGCTCACCAATGAGCGCATGAGCCAGATCGTTGTCCACAGCGGTACCGTGTACCTGGCAGGGCAAGTTGGCGACGACATGAGCGCCGGGATTGAGCAGCAGACCCGTGAAACCCTGATCAATATCGAGCGCTTGCTGGACCTTGCGGGTACCGACAAGTCCAGGTTGCTGTCGGTAACGATCTACCTGAAGGACATCGACGCCGACTTCGCTTTGATGAACGCGGTATGGGACAAATGGCTGCCCAAAGGCGTCGCCCCGGCCCGAGCCACGGTCCAAGCCAAGCTGTGCGAACCCGAGATTCTGGTAGAGCTGTCTGTCGTGGCTGCGCTGCCTTAACAACGATCCCTCTCCCGGTGCCGGCGTTGTTGGTCGGCACCGGTTTTTTATTGACTTTGCTGCCTAGAAGCCTGCCGCCATGCGTCCAGCCCGTGCCCTGATCGATCTCCAAGCCCTGCGCCATAACTACCAATTGGCCCGAGAAGTCACCGGGGCCAAGGCCCTCGCCGTGATCAAGGCCGATGCCTACGGCCATGGCGCGGTGCCCGTGGCCCAGGCACTGGAGGCGCAAGCCGACGGGTTCGCGGTGGCGTGCATCGAGGAAGCGCTGGAACTGCGCGCCGCCGGCATTCGTGCGCCGGTGTTGCTGCTGGAAGGTTTTTTCGAAGCCGACGAGTTGCCGCTGATCATCGAGCAGGATTTGTGGTGCGTGGTGCATTCGCTTTGGCAGTTGGACGCCATCGAGCAAGCTCGTTTGAGCAAGCCGCTGACAGTGTGGCTGAAGCTGGACTCGGGCATGCACCGTGTGGGCCTGCACCCCAAGGATTACCAGGAGGCGTATCAGCGCCTGCTGGCGAGTGGCAAAGTGGCGAAAATCGTGCTGATGAGCCATTTTGCCCGCGCCGATGAGCTCGATTGCGTCAGCAGCAACGAACAAGTAACGGTGTTTGAGGCGGCGCGCCAGGGGCTGGCGGCTGAGGTGAGCCTGCGCAACTCACCGTCTGTATTGGGCTGGCCAAGCGTGTCCAGCGACTGGGTGCGCCCCGGTATCATGCTTTATGGCGCAACGCCCTTTGGCGAAGACCAGGCCCTCGCCGCGCGCTTGCAGCCTGTGATGACCCTGGAGTCCAAAGTCATCTGCGTGCGCGAGTTGCCGGCCGGTGAGCCGGTGGGCTACGGCGCCAGGTTCGTCACGCCCAAGCCGATGCGCATCGGCGTGGTTGCCATGGGTTATGCCGACGGTTACCCACGTCATGCGCCGACCGGTACCCCGGTGCTGGTCGCTGGCCAGCGCAGCCGGCTGCTGGGGCGCGTGTCCATGGACATGCTGTGTGTCGACCTCACCGACTTGCCCCAGGCGGGCCTTGGTTCCACCGTAGAGTTGTGGGGCAAGCACATCCTCGCCAGTGATGTTGCCGTGGCCGCCGAGACCATCCCCTATCAGATTTTCTGCAATCTGCGCCGAGTGCCAAGGCTCTATAGCGGCGCTTAGCCGCCGGCAACGAACCGAGCACACCGGGATTTAGGCCCAAGTGTTGTAAATACTGAACGCTGTCGCCATGATAACGCTCAATTACAACAAAGCCTGAATCCTAGGAGGCTCCTGCATTGGACGTCGGCGAACGACTGCAATCCATCCGTAAACTCAAAGGTCTTTCCCAGCGTGAGCTCGCCAAGCGTGCGGGCGTCACCAACAGCACCATTTCGATGATCGAGAAAAACAGCGTCAGCCCCTCGATCAGCTCCCTGCGCAAGGTGTTGGGCGGTATCCCCATGTCCATGGTCGAGTTCTTCTCCGAAGAAGTGCTCCAGGAAATACCGACGCAGATCGTCTATAAAGCCAATGAGCTGATCGACATCTCTGACGGTGCCGTCACCATGAAACTGGTGGGCCGGGCGCGCCCAAGCCGGGCTATCGCATTTCTCAATGAAATCTACCCTCCGGGTGCCGACACGGGCGAAGAAATGCTCACCCATGAAGGCGAAGAAACCGGAATTCTGGTGGAAGGGCGCCTGGAATTGGTGGTCGGTCTTGAAACTTTTGTGCTCGAAGCGGGCGATAGCTACTACTTTGAAAGCACCAGGCCTCATCGTTTTCGCAATCCGTTCGACGTGCCGGCGCGACTAATCAGCGCAGCCACACCCGCGAACTTTTAAGAATAGAGGCGCCCTGCCAGCGTTGCAGAGGTTCCCGCAGATGTACACCGTGAGGCCGAATCTCCCTTTATTTAATAGGGTTGTTTCGGCCGGGCGGGCTAACCGTTATACTTTCGCCGCCTGCGAAACCGTGGCCGCAGGCGTGAATAGCCACCATTGAGGGTGAACGCGTGAACCTAATTATGAAAATGCTGGCTGCACCAGCAACCGTACTGGCCCTATGGGCTGTCAGCGCTCAAGCTGCGACCAATGATGACATTGCCAAGCGCCTGGAGCCTGTGGGCCAGGTTTGCGTCCAGGGCCAGGAATGCAAGGGCATGGAAGTTGCCGTGGCAGCCGGCGGCGGCGGCGCGAAAACCCCCGATGAGATCATCGCCAAGCACTGTAATGCGTGCCACGGCAGCGGCCTTTTGGGTGCGCCAAAAATTGGCGACACCGCCGCATGGAAAGAACGCGCCGACCATCAAGGTGGCCTCGATGGCATCCTGGCCAAGGCCATCACCGGTATCAACGCCATGCCGCCCAAAGGCACCTGCGCTGATTGTTCGGATGACGACCTCAAGGGTGCGATCAAGAAGATGTCCGGGCTGTAATCGGCCGATCTTCGTCAAAAATGCCGCTTACCAGCGGCTTTTTTGTGCCCGCGATTTGGTATTCAGGCTGTTCATTGCAGCAAAGACCCGGCAAGCTCGGTCCAACCCCTAATTCATGGAATGTTCGGGAGCAGTCGGATGGTGCAGTTGTGTTCAATCGAGCAAGCAGTTGACGACGTACTGGAGCGCCTGCCGGCGCATATCCACATGGGCATGCCGCTGGGGCTGGGCAAGCCCAATCTGTTCGTCAACGCGCTGTACCGGCGCATCGCAAAATTGCCCGAACGGGCGCTGACGCTCTATACGGCCTTGAGCCTGGGCCGTCCTACGCAGGGTAACGGTCTTCAAAAGCGCTTTATCGAACCTTTCATCGAACGAGTGTTTGGCGACTACCCCGAGTTGGATTTCCTCGCGGACCTGCACAAGGGCAGCCTGCCGAAGAATATCCGTGTGCAGCAATTCTTCATGCAGCCCGGCAGCTTGCTCCACAGCGCCGCGGCGCAACAGGATTACGTCAGCAGCAACTACAGCCATGCGGCCCGCGACATCAATGCCGCCGGCCTGAACCTGGTGGCGCAATTGGTTGCCAGTAGCAGCGAGCATCCCGACCGCCTGAGCCTGAGCTGCAACCCGGATATCACCCTCGACCTGATGCCCATGATCGCCAAGCGCCGCGCGGCTGGGGAGACCATTCTGGTCGTCGGCCAGGTCCATAGCGATTTGCCCTACATGCCTGGCGATGCCGAGTTGGGCATGGATGAGTTCGACTACCTGCTGGATGAAAAAGACAGCACCACGCTGTTCTCCACTCCGAACATGCCGGTGGGCTTTCAGGATCATTTTATCGGCCTGCATGCCAGCACCCTGGTGCGTGATGGCGGTACGTTGCAGATTGGCATCGGCTCCATGGGCGATGCACTGACGGCTGCCTTGCTGGCGCGCCAGGCCGACAACGAAGCCTATCGCCTGTTGCTCACCGACTTGGATGTGTACCAGTGGGCGCCGTTGATCAGCCGCGAAGGCGGCGTCGAGCCGTTTGCCCGTGGCCTTTACGGTTGCAGCGAGATGTTCGTCAACGGCCTGCTGGTATTGGCGGATGCCGGGATCGTGCGGCGCAAGGTCTACCCGGACGTGGCGACCCAGATGCAGGCCAACGCGGGCACCCTGGACGACGCGGCGCAACCCGATGGCGTGTCGATCCATGGCGGTTTCTTCCTGGGGCCGCGCAGTTTTTACCAGCGTCTGCAGGAAATGACCCACGCCAAGCGCCAGGCGTTCAACATGACCCGCATCAGCTACATCAACGAGCTGTACGGCCAGGAAGAACTCAAGCGCCTGCAGCGCCTGGATGCGCGGTTTATCAACAGCGCCATCATGGTCACCTTGCTCGGTGCTGGCGTGGCTGATCAGTTGGAAGACGGTCGCGTGCTCAGTGGCGTGGGTGGGCAATACAATTTCGTGGCCCAGGGGCATGCGCTGGAAGGTGCACGCTCAATCCTGATTTTGCGCAGCTGGCGCGAGTCGGCGGGTGAGGTCAGTTCCAATATCGTCTGGGAGTACGGCCACTGCACCATTCCCCGGCACCTGCGGGATATCGTCATTACCGAATACGGTATTGCCGACTTGCGGGGTCAGACGGATGCCAAGGTGATCGAAGCGTTGCTGAACATCACTGACTCAAGGTTCCAGCACGACTTGATTGAGCAGGCGCAAAAGGCCGGCAAACTGCCCAAGGATTTCCAGTTGGATCCGCGTTTTGCCGACAACACGCCGCAGCGGCTCCAGGCGATTCAGGCCAGGCACCGTCGCTTGTTCCCCGAATACCCCCTGGGCTGTGACTTCACGGATGAGGAGCGGGACTTGTTGCGGGCGCTGAACTGGCTCAAGAGCAAATTCAAGCTCACGGAAATTCTGGAGTTGGGCAAGGCGGCACTCGACGCGCCGGAGCCGGAGGCGTTTCCCGAGCATTTGCAGCGGATGCGCTTGGATAAGCCGGAGGGCATCAAGGAAGACCTGTATCAACGCTTGCTGCTGGCCGGACTGCAGGCCACCGCCCACTGACGGCGCAACGCAAAACCTAATGTGGGAGCTGGCTTGCCTGCGATAGCGGTGTGTCAGTCGACATCTCTGTCGACTGACACACCGCTATCGCAGGCAAGCCAGCTCCCACACAGTGATTACTCGATAAAGGTCACGACACCACCGGCCAGCGACTTCACCCGCGCCAGCGACTCAACCCGATAACCCTGTGCATCCAGTTCTGCACGCCCACCCTGGAACGACTTCTCGATCACAATGCCCAAGCCGGCTACGGTCGCGCCGGCCTGCTTGATGATCGAGATCAGCGCCTGGGACGCCTTGCCGTTGGCCAAAAAGTCATCGATCACCAGCACGCGGTCGCTGCTGGTCAGGTGGCGCGGGGAGATCGCCACGGTGCTTTCGGTTTTCTTGGTGAAGGAATACACCGTGGCCGACAGCAGGTTTTCCGTGAGCGTCAAGGATTGCTGCTTGCGCGCGAAGATCACCGGCACACCCAGGTTCAGCCCGGTCATGATCGCCGGGGCAATGCCCGACGCTTCGATGGTGACGATCTTGGTGATGCCCGAATCCTTGAACAGTGCGGCGAACTCGTCGCCGATCAGTTTCATCAGTGCCGGGTCGATCTGGTGGTTCAGAAAGGCGTCAACCTTGAGGACCTGATCGGAAAGCACGATGCCTTCTTCGCGAATTTTCTTGTGCAGTGCTTCCACGGAAAGCTTCCTCTAATGGCGCGTTGTGCGCCGAAAGTAGATTAAAAAGTAGTCGATTCTAGCGCTTTAACATCGCGCGTATATCCGCCAAGGCGGTGTTGCCGCGAACGGCCTTCACCTCGGTGGGAGTGTCGTCATTGCCTTCCCAGGCCAGGTCGTCCGGCGGCAGTTCATCCAGGAACCGGCTGGGGGCACAATCGATGATTTCACCGTATTGCTTGCGCTTGGCTGCAAAGGTGAAGGCCAGGGTCTGACGTGCGCGGGTAATGCCCACGTAGGCCAGGCGGCGTTCTTCCTCGATGGTGTCGGCTTCGATGCTGGAGCGGTGCGGGAGGATTTCCTCTTCCATGCCCATGATGAACACGTAGGGAAACTCCAGGCCCTTGGACGCATGCAAGGTCATCATCTGCACGCCTTCGGCACCGTCTTCCTCTTCTTGCTGGCGCTCGAGCATGTCGCGCAACACCAGCTTGCCGATGGCGTCCTCGACGGTCATCTCGCCGTCTTCGTCTTTTTCCAGGGTGTTCTTCAACGCTTCGATCAGGAACCAGACGTTGCCCATGCGGTAATCGGCGGCCTTGTCGCTGGAGCTGTTGGTGCGCAGCCAGTTTTCATAGTCGATGTCCATGACCATGCTGCGCAGGGCGCTGATCGGGTCTTCGCCGGCGCACTGCTCGCGGACCTTGTCCATGAAGCGCTTGAAGCGTGACAGGCGATCAGTGAAGCGCGTGTCCAGGTGTTCGCCCAGGCCGATTTCGTCGGTGGCGGCGTACATCGAGATCTTGCGTTCGGTGGCGTAGTTGCCGAGCTTTTCCAGGGTGGTGGAGCCGATTTCCCGGCGCGGCACGTTGATCACGCGCAGGAAGGCGTTGTCGTCGTCCGGGTTCACGATCAGCCGGAAGTAGGCCATCAGGTCTTTGACTTCCTGGCGTCCGAAAAAGCTGTTGCCGCCCGACAGGCGATACGGCACCTGATGATGCTGCAGTTTCAGCTCGATCAGCTTGGCCTGGTAGTTGCCGCGATACAGGATCGCAAAGTCGCTGTAGGGCCGGTCGGTGCGCAAGTGCAGGCTGAGGATTTCCACGGCGACGCGCTCGGCTTCGGCGTCTTCGTTGCGGCAGCGGATCACACGGATCTCGTCGCCATGGCCCATCTCGCTCCACAGTTGTTTTTCAAACTCGTGGGGGTTGTTGGAGATCAGCACGTTGGCGCAACGCAGGATGCGGCTGGTGGAGCGGTAGTTCTGCTCCAGCATCACCACTTTCAAGGAGGGGTAGTCTTCCTTGAGCAGCATCAGGTTTTCCGGGCGGGCGCCGCGCCAGGCGTAGATCGACTGGTCGTCGTCGCCCACCACGGTGAACTGGTTGCGCGTGCCGATCAGTAATTTCACCAGCAGGTATTGGCTGGCGTTGGTGTCCTGGTATTCGTCCACCAGCAGGTAACGCACCTTGTTCTGCCACTTCTCCAGGATGTCCTTGTGCTCTTGGAACAGCTTGACTGGCAGCAGGATCAGGTCGTCGAAGTCCACGGCGTTGAACGCCTTGAGCGTGCGCTGGTAGTGGGTGTAGACGATGGCAGCGGTCTGCTCCTTGGGGTTGCGTGCAGCTTCCAGGGCTTCGGCGGGCAGGATCAGGTCGTTTTTCCACGAGCCGATCATGTTCTTGATTTCGTCGACGCCGTCGTCGCCCGCGTATTCCTTCTGCATGATGTCGGTCATCAGGGCCTTGACGTCGGTCTCGTCAAAGATCGAGAAGCCCGGCTTGTAGCCCAGTCGCACATGCTCCTTGCGGATGATGTTCAGGCCCAGGTTGTGGAAGGTGCACACGGTGAGGCCACGGCCTTCGCCACCCTTGAGCAGGGTGCCGACCCGCTCTTTCATTTCCCGCGCCGCCTTGTTGGTGAAGGTCATGGCGACGATGTACTGGGCGCGGATGCCGCAGTTCTGGATCAAGTGCGCGATCTTGCGCGTGATCACGCTGGTCTTGCCGGAGCCTGCACCGGCGAGCACCAATAGAGGGCCGCCGACGTAGTTCACGGCTTCTCGCTGCCGGGGGTTGAGTCGGGACATACGGAATTTCAGGGGTCGTTGTTCAAAAGGGCGGGCATTTTAACAGGCTGGAAAGATTCTGCTGCCATAGAACGACGGTGTGACGTACCACTCGATCTAAATTTGCCGGTTTTGCTACTTTGCCGCAGGATGTTAAGGATTATTCGAGACTAATATTTACAGTCTACGTGTTTGATAACACCTATCATTTGTCATCCTTTGTCATTGTCAGGCCGCACGTCATAATGGCACCGCTAATGAAATTTTGCAGAGTCTAGGGAGTTAGCGTGTCTACGCCTGTCGAACCCTTGCGTTTGCTGCTGCTGGCCGATGAGCCCGAGTGGGCAGCGTTGTTGCGCGAGTGCCTGGAGCCGATGGGCGAAGGGGCTGTGCTGATCAGTGCGCCCAACTGGGACTCGGTAAGCCGCCTGTTCGATGACGACCAGGGTGCTGTGTTATTGACCACGCCCAGCCTGCAGCCCGGCCCCGGCCGGTGCAGCCTGCCGTGTGTATTGTTGCTGGAGCAGGAGCCACTGGTGGCGCCGCTGGGTGTCAGCGATTGGTTGGTGTTGGATGCATTGGACGCCGACACATTGCGCCGCTGCCTGCGCCATGTGCGCGAGCGCGGCGTGCTGGAAAACACCTTGCAGCGCCTGGCCGAGCAAGACCCGCTCACCGGTATTGCCAACCGTCAGGGCTTCCAGACCTTGCTGGCCGCCCGGCTGGCAGAAAACGAAGGCCGTGGCCTGGCCCTCGGCCATCTGGACCTGGACAATTTTCGTCATGCCAACGATGCCCTCGGCCATCAGGCGGGCGACCGTTTGATCCTGCAAGTGGTGTCGCGGCTCAAGAGCCAGCTCGAAGCCGGGGACCAACTGGCGCGCCTGGGCAGCGATGAGTTTGCCTTGTTGATCGATACCCGCCGGGCGCCCCAGCGCGCCGAATGGATGGCCGAGCGCATCACCGAAGTGATGGCCGAACCCTATTGGGTGGATGGCGAAAGCCTGTTGATCGGTTGCAGCCTGGGCATGGCCCATGCTCGAGCCCGCGCTGGCGCCGACCCGTTGATGTGGCATGCCCATATCGCCATGCAGCAGGCCAAAAGCACCCAGGGCTGTACCTTTCATATCTTCAATGAACGCATCAACCGCAACGCGCGCAGCCTGGCCGACCTGGAAAGTGAACTGCGCCGGGCTTTGCGTCGCGATGAGTTGGAGCTGCATTACCAGCCGCGCCTGGACCTGGACGACGGTCATATCGTTGGCCTCGAAGCCCTGGTGCGCTGGCGTCACGGCGAGCGCGGCTTGTTGCCGCCCAGCGAGTTCGTGCCGCTGGCCGAACAGAGTGGCTTGATCGTGCCATTGGGCTACTGGGTGATCTCCCGAGCCCTGCGCGACATGCAAGACCTGCGTGAACGCGGCCTGCCGCCGCTGCACATGGCGGTCAACCTGTCGTTTCGCCAGTTCCAGGACAGTCAGTTGCTGTCTACCCTCAGCCGCCTGATTGCCGAGCGCGGCGTGGAAGCGCAATGGCTGGAGTTCGAATTGACCGAAACCGCCGTGATGCGCCGCAGCGACCTGGTCAAGCAGACCATGGACGCCCTTGGCCGGCTGGGTGTGCGGTTTTCCCTGGATGATTTCGGCACCGGTTTTTCGTCGTTTGTGCACCTTAACAGCCTGCCGATTGCCTTGTTGAAGATCGACAAGAGCTTTGTCGGCGGCATGGAAGAGCGCGAAGAAAACCGCAAGCTGGTGCACGCCATGATCAACCTGGCCCACAACCTCAACCTGGAAGTGGTCGCCGAAGGCGTGGAAACCCCTGAGCAGCTTGAGCTTTTGCGCTTGTTTGGGTGCGACCAGGTCCAGGGTTACCTGATCAGCAAGCCGTTGCCGCTGCCCGAGCTGGTGGAATACCTGATGTTCGGGCAAAGCCAGCAGGCGCTGTTGGGTTAAGCCTTCAAAGTGGTTCAAATGTGGGAGCTGGCTTGCCTGCGATAGCGGTCGTTCAGCTAATAATGATTAGCCTGACACACCGCTATCGCAGGCAAGCCAGCTCCCACATGTGCCGCGTGTACTCGCTAGTCAGGCAGGGCCGCTCGGAATCCAACAGGAGCATCCGGCTCCTGCCGAATCATCCGCTTCATCTTCGCCTCAAATGCCCAGGTCAGGCTCACCGCCGCACACGCCAGGCCCAGTGCCAGGCCCCACCAGACGCCTGTTGGCCCCCAGCCCAGGGTGAACGCCATCAACCAGGCTGACGGTGCGCCAATCAGCCAATAGCAACCCAGGCCCACCAGGAAGGTGGTCTTGGCGTCCTTCAAGCCACGGATACAACCCATGGCGATGGTCTGCACGCCATCGAACAATTCAAACCAGGCGGCGACGGCCAGCAGGCTCACCGCCAGGACGATGACGTCATGGAACGCCGGGTCGTCATGGTCGAGGAACAGTCCGATCAGCGGGTCGGAAAACAGCCACAGTACCGCCGCAAACCCCAACATCACCATGGCGCCGAATCCTATGCCCACTCGTCCGGCCAGGCGTGCCTGCAGCAACTGCCCGGCGCCGTAATGCTGGCCGATGCGCATGGTCACCGCGTAGGACATCCCCGCCGGCACCATGAAGGCCACCGAGACAATCTGCAGGGCGATCTGGTGTGCCGCCAACTGCGTGCTGCCCATGGTGCCCATGCACAACGCCGCAAAGGCAAACAACCCGACCTCTACCGCATAGGTGCCGCCAATCGGCAGGCCCAGGCGCCACAGCTCGCGCAGGTAGTGGGTATTCAGGCGCAGCAGGCCTGTGCCCAGCGGGTAGGCGGCGTAGGCGCGGTTGCTGCGGATGTACCACATCAGTGCCAGCGCCATGCCATTGGCGACGATGGCGGTCACCAGGCCGATGCCCATCAGGCCCAGTTTCGGCAGGCCGAACATGCCTTCGATCAGCGCATGGTTGAGCAGGTAGTTGACCACGGTGCCGCACAGGCTGATCACCATCACCGGGGTGGCCTTGCCGATGGCGCTGGTAAAGCCGCGCAGGGCCATGAAGCTCAGGTAGCCGGGCAGGGCAAAGGGCAGGATCGTCAGAAATTGCCCGGCCGCATGCACGTTGGTTTCGGTCTGGCCGAACATCAGCAGCACCGGCTTCAAGTTCCATAACAGCAACGCCGCCGCCAGGGCCATCAACCACGCCAGCCACAGCCCGGCCTGGGTCAGGCGAGTGGCGCCATCGATATCGCCCGCGCCATGGCGAATGGCGACCAGGGTGCCCACGGCTGCGATCACGCCGATGCAGAAGATCGCCACGAACGAATAGCTCGCCGCGCCCAGGCCTCCGCCGGCCAGTGCCTCGGGGCTCAAGCGCGCCATCATCAAGGTGTCGGTCAGCACCATCAGCATGTGCGCCAACTGTGAGGCAATCAACGGCCCCGATAGCCGCAGAATGGCCCAGAGTTCGGTACGTGCCGGATGTTGCATGATCATCACACTCGAATGGTCAGGAAGGTGGGGAAGGGTTGATTCTCGGCGCATTCAGCGCATTGCACAAAAGGATAAAAGCGATCGTTGGCATGATTAAAACTCATGCATGAGCGATTCTGGTAGGGTTTCCAGATTGCGCAGTCGGAGCTTTCAGCATGTCTCGTCGTCTTCCTCCTCTTTATGCCTTGCGGGCATTTGAAGCCGCCTCCCGTCACCACTCGTTTACCCGTGCGGCTGAGGAATTGTCGATTACCCAGAGTGCGATCAGCCGGCATATCCGTACGCTCGAAGATTATTTCGCCTGCCGATTGTTCCAGCGCAGCGGTCGCACATTGCAGCTCACGGAAGCGGCGCGGTTGTTGCTGCCTGGCGTACGGGAAGGCTTCGCTGCCCTGGAGCGTGCTTGCCATACCTTGAATGCCGAAGATGACATCCTGCGTATGAAGGCGCCGTCCACCTTGACCATGCGCTGGCTGCTGGCGCGGTTGAGTCGCTTCCGCGCATTGCAGCCGGGCAATGAGGTACAGCTCACCAGTGCGTGGATGAGCATCGATGAAGTGGACTTTAACCAAGAGCCGTTCGACTGTGCGGTGTTGCTCAGCAACGGGCACTTTCCGGCGGACTGGGAGGCCAGTTATCTGTTTGCGGAAATGCTTATCCCGGTGGGAGCGCCGAATCTGTTGGACGACGGTCCCTGGGACGTGACGCGGCTGGCAACAGCCGAACTGCTGCACCCGACGCCTGACCGCCGCGACTGGCGTTACTGGCTGCAGCGCATGGGGTTGTCATCTCACGTTTCACTCAAGGGTGGGCAGGTGTTCGACACGCTTGAACTGGGCATGATAGCCGCCGCCCGAGGCTATGGCGTCTCCATGGGGGATTTGCTGATGGTGGCCGAAGACGTGGCGCAGGGACGCTTGAGCCTGCCGTGGCCTACGGCGGTCGCCAGTGGGGAAAGCTACTACCTGGTGTGGCCGAAAACCCGTCCGGGTGGCGAACGTTTGCGACGGCTGGCGGAATTTCTTCAGGGTGAAGTCAAGGCGATGGAATTGCCTCAGGTTGAACGCCTCGATTGAGTAGGGCCGGACCTTTTGTGCAATCGTTTGCGGGATACCCCTGTGATTCGCTCAAGTATTGCCAAATGCCGCCGAAGAAAGGTGTTGGAACCCTCGTGCACTACCGTTTCCCACTAGATAATTTGCCGAGCAGCGCTATGAGATCAGGATGATCCTGGCCTCGGCCAGGAGCTGTCATGTCTCAACCTCGTGCCCGGATTGCCTCCCAGTTAGGCCTTGCACTCGCCGTGATTCTGGCTGTCGTGATCAGCGGCAGTACGGTCTTTGCCTTGCGTACCCTCGACTCCGCCAACCTCGCCACCCGCGAGGAACACTTGGCCAGCGAGGCACGTTTGCTCGCCGACCAACTCAACACCTTCCACAGCACCTTGCGTGAAAGCACCCAGCGTTTGAGCGGGCTGTTTGAAAAGCGCTTCGGCGCCGGCTTGAGTGTGCGTGCGGACCAGTCCGTGGCCGTGGCCGGCGTGCAGACGCCGAGCCTCTATCTGGGCAATGAGGTGCTGAACAATAACTTCGAAGAGGTGGATGAGTTCAAGCAGATGTCCGGTGGCGTGGCCACGGTGTTCGTGCGCAGCGGCGACGACTTTATCCGCGTCAGCACCTCCCTGACCAAGCAGGACGGCAATCGCGCCATTGGCACCGTGCTCGACCGTCAGGGCGCGGCCTACCAGCGCGTTGTGAGCGGCCAGACCTACATCGGCCGTGCCGTGTTGTTCGACCGCTCCTACATGACCCAATACAGCCCCGTACGTGACAGCAGTGGGCAGGTCATCGCCGTGCTGTTCATCGGTTTCGATTACACCGATGCCCAGAACGCCCAGTTTGAAAACCTCAAGCGCTTCCGCATCGGCCAGACCGGCTCCCTCGCGCTGCTGGATGAGCAAAAGCACTGGCTGGTGCCGCCGGCTGGCGTACAAGCGCCGGATCAGGCGATTGCCGTGATGCTCGACCTGGCGAAAAAGCCGGGTGCTGGCCGTTTCTGGAGCGACAAAAACGAAGATTTCTATAGTGTCTCGGTGCCGTTTGAAGGCGGCCCTTGGGCGGTGGTAGCGAGCATGCCCAAGGCTGAGATTCGCGCAGTGACCTGGGAAGTCGGCATCCGCCTAGTGATCGGCAGTGTGCTGGCGATGTTACTGGCAGTGGGCGCCACGGTGTGGCTGTTGCGCAGCAAGCTGGCGCCATTGAGCGAGCTGGTGCGCCAGGCCCAGGCCCTGGGCGCGGGCGATTTGAGTGCGCGGCTCAATGTGTCCAGCCATGACGAAATCGGCCAGCTGGCGCGTAGTTTCAACCAGATGGGTGAGGCGCTGTCGACCATGGTGTCGCATATCCGTACCGCCGCCGAACAGGTCAACAGCCGCGCCCAGGCGCTGTCGGGCTTGTCCGGCGGTGCCTATGAAGGCATGGAGCAGCAGTCCGGCGAGATCACCAGCATGGCCGGTGCGGTGGAAGAGTTCAGTGCTACCTCGCTGAACATTGCCGACAACATGGGCAACACCGAGCGCCTGGCTCAAGAGAATGCCCAGCAAACCCGTATCGGCCGCAGTTCGATGCAAGAGGCGTCATCGTCCCTGGAACATATCGCCACTGCGCTGAACAGCACCGCTGCCGTGATCAACACCCTGGGCCAGCGTTCCCAGGAAATCGGCGGGATCGTCGGCGTGATTACCGCCATCGCAGAACAGACCAACCTGCTGGCGCTCAACGCCGCCATCGAGGCCGCGCGCGCCGGCGAGCAAGGCCGTGGCTTCGCCGTGGTCGCCGACGAAGTGCGCAACCTGGCTTCGCGCACCCGCCAGGCCACCGATGAAATCTCCGGCATGATCCAGAGCATCCAGCAGGAAACCGGTAACGCCATCAGCACCATGGAGCACGGCAATGCGCTGATGCAGGAAGGCCTGTCGCGCAACGCCGATGTGGCCTCGGCCCTGGCGCGTATCGACGAGCAAAGCCGCTCGGCCGGCCAGCAATTTGCTGCGATCACCACCGCCACCCAGGAACAGAGCAGCACCGCGACCTTGCTCAGCAGCAACCTGCAGAGCATTGCGCTGGCCAACAGCGAGCAGCGTGAAGTGGTGTCCAACCTGGCGGTTACCGCCAAGGAACTGGAGACCTTGGCGGCAGGCTTGCGTCATGAGGTGGATCGGTTTCGTTGAGGCTCAGGCCTCCCCAAGCCCTGGGTCTACGCGCTTGCCAATGTCCTTGAGCCGCGCCAGTTGGTCGACCATGCCTGGCGCTTCGTCCAGGCTGGTGACGAAGGTCCACAGATAGGTCATGACGGCGTAGATGTGGCCGGCCTTCACCGCTGGGGACATGGCCAATTGGCTGATCGCAACCACGAACAGTAAGGCCGCGGTCATGCCGATAAACAGGAACGCCGCAGCCTCGCGGTCTGACAGCCAGATGCGCAGGCGTGACAGCACCTGGTAGTGGCGTCGCAGGGTCGGCGCGCCGACCTTTTCGACCAGGCCGATTTCTTTTTCCAGGCGGTTGTTCAGACGTTCGTGCAGCGCCTGATTGCGCTGGGCAAAACGCGGCAACAAGGTGATGCACAGCAGCAGGGCCGCCAGGCACGCCATGCCTACCCATGGCTCAATCACGATCAGCATCACTGCCGCGCCCACAATCGACACCAACGCCGTGGCGATGATAGGCACGTGCTTTTCAAAGAAGTCGACAAACTCCCGAGCAAGTACTACCCGTGCCGCCGATTTCGAGGTGCTGTGGTTCTGTTGGCGCTGGTTGAGAATGACCGGCACCGCAAGGTCCGCGTAGATGCGCGTGAACGTACGGGTGTCCAGCGCCCGTCTCGCCGCCCCAACGGCCCAGAACGCCATGACCACGGCGGCATACAGCAACGCACTGGTGGTATCGCCACGGATAATCGAATCCACCGCGAACCCGGCAAACAGTGGGTAAGCCAACAACAGCGCGTTCTCCAGCGCCACCAGCGACAAGGTACAAGACAGCTTGCCGGGATAGGCTCTGGCAATAGCCTTGAGGGTCTGGCTGGCAGACTGCTGGCCGATTTTCTTGCTTTCTTCGATCAGAATTTGTGGGGTGACGGATGTCATGGGTGCACCAGAGGAGTAATAGACGCTATTATTGAGCGACTGCTCAAGTATCCTTGAGCGATCGCTCAAAAAGCAAGCGCCGCTTATCTGCTCGTGCTCGAAGGAATTGCCCATGTCGCGTACCGACCGTAAAGACCAGATCATCGCCGCCGCCCTGGAGCTGTTTCGCAGCAAGGGTTTCGCCGATGTATCCACCCGTGACCTCGCCGAACATGCCGGCTTGTCGCGCAGTCATGTTTATCACTACTTCAGCGACTGGAATGAACTGCGCCGCGAAGCCTTCGTACGCTTTGCCAATGAGCAACTGGATGAAGTGCGCGAGCCGTTGGCCGATGCGCCACCCCTGGAGGCGCTCGTGGGTTTTTTGCGCGACTGCCTGCCCAGCACCGCTGACGCCGGCTGGGCGCTGTGGCTCGACGCCTGGGACGAGGCCATGCATGACGCGCAAATGACCCAGGCTTATCTGGTAATCAACGCCCAATGGCAAAGCATGCTTGCCGAGGTGATCGAGCGGGGCGTTGCCGATAGCGTCTTTCGCTGCGAGTCGGCTCAACGCGCTGCACGGCAGATCTTCGCCCTGGCGATGGGCTATGCCGATGACCTGATGCTCAAGCCTTCCGCAGAGTCCGCAGAAGCGGCGCTGCAAGAAGTGCTGGAAGTGGCGAGGCTGCTGCTGGATTTTGCCTGACAAGTGCTAGCCATTTGCGGCTGGTCGGTACTGCAACGCCTCCGCCAAATGATGGCGGGCGATGCCTTCCACTTGCTCAAGGTCCGCCAGGGTGCGAGCCACCTTGAGCAATCGATGGGCTGCGCGCAGTGATAATGTCAGCCGCTCACACGCGCTTTCCAGCCAGCTTTCATCGGCTTTGGCCAACTGGCAGTGTTCGCGCAGCCGGGGCAGATCGAGGAATGCATTGGCGCAACCCTGGCGCTGGTGCTGGCGTTCCCGGGCTTGCGCCACCTGAGCGGACGCTTGCGCGGTGGTATCACCGGCTTGTTGGGCGGGGTTCAGCGCAGTGACCTCCCGCGCGACTGTCAGGTGCAAATCAATCCGGTCCAGCAGCGGCCCGGATAGCTTGTTGCGATAGCGCTGGATCTGTTCCGGCGTACACCGGCAACGCCCGCTGGGCTCGCCCATGTAGCCGCAGGGGCAGGGATTCATCGCCGCGACCAGTTGAAAGCGCGCCGGGAAGCTCACACGGTCTCGGGCACGGGAGATCACGATGTGCCCCGACTCCAATGGCTCGCGCAGCACCTCCAGTACCTTGCGATCGAACTCTGGCAGTTCATCCAGGAACAACACCCCGTGATGAGCCAGGGTGATTTCCCCCGGTTGTGGCTTCGAGCCGCCACCCACCAGCGCCGGCCCGGATGCCGAGTGGTGCGGCTGGCGAAACGGGCGGTTTGGCCAATGGCTCAGCGGTGCCAGGCTGACCACGGACTGGATCGCGGCCACTTCCAGCGCTTCCTGCTCGCTCAACGGCGGCAGCAAGCCCGGTAGCCGGCTGGCCAATAAAGTCTTGCCGGTACCCGGTGGCCCGCTGAACAGCAGGTTATGCGCGCCCGCCGCCGCGATCAGCAATGCTCGCTTGGCCGCGAGTTGGCCCTGCACTTCACTCAGGTCTGGGTAAGGCTTGTTCAAGTACAGCAAACCGTCGGACCTGTAGGGCTCAATCGGCACATGTCCATTCAGGTGCGCCACCACTTGCAGCAGGTGATCCACCGCAATCACCTTCAACCCCGACGCCAGGCACGCCTCCTCGGCATTGGCGCGCGGCACTATCACGGTGCGCCCGGCCTTGCGCGCCGCCAGCGCGGCCGGCAACACCCCCTTCACCGCGCGCACCTCGCCGGACAGCGCCAATTCCCCAAGGCATTCCACGTCATCGAGCATCAACGCCGGCACTTGCACACTGGCTGCCAGGATGCCCAGGGCAATCGCCAGATCAAAACGCCCGCCGTCCTTGGGCAGGTCGGCGGGCGCGAGATTGAGCGTGATGCGGCGGGCCGGATATTGCAGCGCCGAGTTGAGGATGGCGCTGCGCACGCGATCCTTGCTTTCCTTCACTGCAGTTTCGGGCAAACCCACGAGAGTGAGAGACGGCAGACCATTGGCCATGTGCACCTCGACGGTGACGGCGGGGGCTTCTACACCGACCTGGGCGCGGCTGTGGACGATGGCGAGGGACATGCTCGTTCCTTGAATGGGAGGGCCGCTTCCTGCGGTTTTTTCAAGGGTAGACGAGGTGGGATGGAGCGGGGCGGGGAGGTTTTACAGAACGTATCCGCACGGCAATGCAAAACAGAATGTGGGAGCTGGCTTGCCTGCGATCACGGTGTGTCAGCAAAGAATCATCCGCTGATAAACCGTGATCGCAGGCAAGCCAGTTCCCACAACAATCGCGTTCACTCGGCAGAAGGTGGCGCCAACCGTGCTTCAAGTTCAGCCACCTTCGCCTCCAGGCTCTCCAGCCGCGCACGTGTGCGGGCCAGCACCACCATCTGGCTGTCAAACTCTTCCCGGCTGACCAGGTCGAGCTTGCTGAAACCACTCTGTAGCAAAGCCTTGAACTGGCTTTCGATTTCATTGCGGGGCAGCGGAGTGTCGCCGCTGAACAGGCGAGAGGCGTGGCCGCTCAGGGCGTCGAGGAAGTCTTTGGGCGCGAGCATTGGACATATTCCGGAAAACAGTTGGCCGGCAGTGTACCACGCAGCGTCTATAGTCATTTTCACGCCCCGCTGCGCACGGTTTTCGCGCATGGGGGCGGGCGGCTGCGCACTGTTTTGATGCGCATTGCGGCCGCGCGGGCGCCCCGTAGGTGGGCATAAGCGGGCAAAGGATTGATTTCGGTGGTTTTTACGGAGCTGGCAAGGTTTCTGCTTAGACGATCATGACCCATGCACTGATGCAGTCGCTGTGACGAATGCAGTGCGCCGACGGATCCGGGGTACAGGGCTCGTCACCAGTGGTTCGCTGGCGTCGCGACGGCAAATGCCGAGGCGACGATGCGTTACAAAGCCAGGCACTGCGCTTAGACTTGAGACGGGTTTGTTTTCCTGGGGCAAGTCCACCAAATTCGGGAGAGAGTTTTCATGAAGCTAGTCACTGCCATCATCAAGCCGTTCAAGTTGGACGATGTACGCGAGTCACTGTCCGAGATCGGCGTGCAGGGCATTACCGTTACTGAGGTCAAGGGCTTCGGTCGGCAGAAGGGTCATACCGAGCTGTATCGCGGCGCGGAATACGTGGTCGATTTCCTGCCGAAGGTGAAGATCGATGTCGCCATTGACGACAAGGATCTTGATCGGGTTATCGAGGCGATAACCAAGGCGGCCAACACCGGCAAGATCGGTGACGGCAAGATCTTCGTGGTCAATCTGGAACAGGCTATTCGCATCCGTACCGGCGAAACCGATACCGACGCAATCTAAGCCGCCAAACCCCAACGCCCCAGGAGAAAACAATATGACTCTGCGTAAATTCGCAGGGCTCGGAGCCCTGCTGTCCATCGTAATGCCAAGCCTGGCCATGGCGGCAGATGAAGTGGCTGCTCCAGTCCTCAATTCCGGCGACACCGCCTGGATGCTTACCGCCACCGCGCTGGTGCTGTTCATGACCATCCCTGGCCTGGCGCTGTTCTACGGCGGCATGGTCCGCTCCAAGAATATTCTGTCGGTGATGATGCAGTGCTTCGCCATCACTGGCCTGATCAGCATCCTGTGGGTTGTCTACGGCTACAGCATCGCGTTCGATACCACCGGTATGGAACAAGGTGTGGTCAACTTCAATTCCTTCTTCGGCGGCATGGGCAAGGCGTTCCTGGCGGGTGTCACCCCAGCCAGCATCACCGGGCCGGCGGCGCTGTTTCCGGAAGCCGTGTTCATCACCTTCCAGATGACCTTTGCCATCATTACTCCGGCGCTGATCGTCGGTGCTTTCGCTGAGCGTATGAAGTTCTCCGCGATGCTGATCTTCATGGCTATCTGGTTCACCCTGGTCTATGCGCCGATTGCGCACATGGTCTGGAGCGGCAATGGCGGCCTGATGTGGGACTGGGGCGTGCTGGACTTCGCCGGCGGCACCGTTGTGCACATCAACGCGGGTGTGGCTGGCCTGGTGGCGTGCATCGTGCTCGGCAAGCGCAAAGGCTTCCCCACCACCCCGATGGCCCCGCATAACCTGGGCTATACCCTGGTGGGCGCGGCCATGCTGTGGATCGGCTGGTTTGGCTTCAACGCCGGTTCCGCTGCGGCGGCCAACGGCACCGCGGGCATGGCGATGCTGGTAACTCAAATCGCTACCGCAGCTGCGGCCCTGGGCTGGATGTTTGCCGAGTGGATCACCCACGGCAAGCCAAGCGCACTGGGTATCGCCTCGGGCGTGGTCGCCGGCCTCGTCGCCGTGACACCAGCGGCTGGCACCGTGGGCCCGATGGGCGCCCTGGTGATTGGTCTGGTCGCCGGTGTGGTGTGCTTCTTCTGCGCGACCAGCCTCAAGCGCAAACTGGGTTATGACGACTCCCTGGACGCCTTCGGCGTGCACGGTATTGGCGGTATCGTCGGTGCGATCCTCACCGGTGTGTTCGCAGCTCCTGCTCTGGGCGGCTTCGGCACCGTGACCGACATCGCGGCCCAGGTCTGGATCCAGTGCAAAGGCGTGGGCTTCACCGTGATCTACACGGCGATTGTGACCTACGTCATCCTCAAGGTGCTCGACATGGTCATGGGCCTGCGTGTCACCGAAGAAGAAGAGGCGGTCGGCCTCGACCTGGCGCAACACAACGAGCGCGGCTACAACTTGTAACTACGCGAAAAAAACATGCCCGGCTTGCCGGGCATTTTTTTGCCCGGCGTTTGTCTGTGGCTAAAGGTGCATGGGTTTTTTATCGACTTTGTGATGGGATCCACACTGCACTTTTAAGGGTGCAAATGTCTTACAGGCATGAAGGCGTATTAGGCACTTTGTTTTTTCCCAGAGCGCGCTAGAATGCGCGCCGATGGGCGGAGAACTGTATGTGGCAACAGACCCTGATTACCCTGCGGGCCAAGCCCCGGGGCTTTCACTTGGTAACGGACGAGTTGCTTGCCGGCTTGCCTGAATTGAGGGCGTGCCGTGTGGGCCTGTTGCATCTGTGGCTGCAGCACACCTCGGCCTCGTTGACCGTCAACGAGAATGCCGACCCGGCGGTTCGCCGTGACTTCGAGCGTTTTTTCAACCTGCTGGTGCCACAAGGTCGCGCAGGGTTTGAACATAACGACGAAGGTCCGGATGATCTGCCGGCGCACTTCAAGGCCAGTCTGCTGGGCTGCCAGCTGAGTTTGCCGGTCAAGGCCGGCCGCTTGGCGATAGGGACCTGGCAAGGTGTTTATCTGGGCGAGCACCGTGATCATGGCGGTGCTCGTAAAGTCCTCGCCACCTTGCATGGTGAAGGGGCATAAGCCACTGGTGATCCAGTGGATGTTGATTTTTTTCCGGCAACCTCGACAGAGGGTGAAGCTGGGCTATAACTAATCTGCTTTTCGCAAGTCATGAGGTAGAACATGAGCGACGATGATCTGGAACAAGACGACCTCGAAGTAGGTGATGAAGACGACACCGAAGACGGTCTTGAAGTTGCGGCCGAAGACGTTGCTGAGGACGTCGATGACAGTGTTGGCGATGACGCGGCTCCCAAAGCCAAAGGCAAAGCCAAGGCGGCTGTGTCGGTAGACGAGTTGCCGAGCGTTGAAGCCAAGAACAAAGAGCGCGATGCCCTGGCGCGTGCGATGGAAGAGTTCCTCGCTAAAGGCGGCAAAGTGCAGGAAGTCGAGGCCAACGTGGTGGCTGATCCACCGAAGAAGCCGGATAACAAGTACGGCAGCCGACCTATCTGAGGTCTGCCTCCTGCTTGTAAGAAAAAGCCCGCCGTCGCTGCGGGCTTTTTCATGCCTGGAGCAATTTACCGGTTTGCTGCAATACCCTGTGGGAGCTGGCTTGCCTGCGATAGCGGTCTATCTGCGAGCCCTGTGTTGACTGATCCACCGCTATCGCAGGCAAGCCAGCTCCCACATTGGGGTCAGTGTTAGCTCCAGCGACTCAGCAGTGGCGGTAACTCCGTCAGGCTGCGAATCTGCGCATCCGGGCGCTTGTCACCCTCCCAGGCCTTGCCCGTGGGGTTGAACCACACCGCCCGCAGTCCCGCCTGCTGCGCGCCGGCGATGTCATCCCCAGGATGATCGCCCACATGCACTGCCGCGCTGGCGTCCACACCGCCACGTTGCAGTGCTTCATGAAACAGCCGTGCATCCGGCTTGGCGATGCCGATATCTTCAGCGCGCAGGGCAAAGTGAAAGTAGTCCGCCAGGCCCACACGCTGCACATCGGCATTGCCATTGGTGATCACGCCGAGCAGGAAGTGCTGGCGCAGCGCCTTGAGCATCGGCTCGGCTTCCGGAAACACGCTGAGTTGGTGGCGTGCGTGGATGAACGCTTCGAAGCAGACATCCGCCATCTCTGTGGCCTCAGGCTGGGGATAACCGGCCTCCTCGAACGCATGCATCAACACGCGATGACGCAGCAGGCTGATACGGTGTTTGAGTTCGGGATGACGCTGCAGCACCTGCTGGCGCAGGCTGGCAAAATGCTCAAGGGGCAGGTCGCCGACCTTGGACGCGTGGGTCGCCAGCCATTCGCGCATCGACGCTTCGGCGCTGATGATGACGGGTACGTTGTCCCAGAGGGTGTCGTCCAGGTCGAAGGTGATCAGCTTGATACTCATGAGTCGCCGCCCTTGATGCGTTTGGCCCGTGGATGGGCGCTGTCGTACACCGTTGCCAGGTGCTGGAAGTCGAGGTGGGTGTAGATTTGCGTGGTCTTGATATCCGAGTGCCCGAGCAGCTCCTGCACGGCGCGCAGGTCCTGGGAGGATTCGAGCAGGTGGCTGGCAAAGGAATGACGCAACATGTGCGGGTGCAGATTCTGCCCCAGCTCGCGCTCGCCGGCAGCCTTGACCCGCAGTTGAATCGCGCGCGGCCCCAGGCGCCGGCCTTGCTGGCTGACAAACACGGCATCGTCTGCAGGGTTGGTCAGAAGGCGTAGCGGCAGCCATAGCTGCAAGGCTTCGCGGGCTTTCCTGCCCACGGGCAGTACGCGCGTCTTGCTGCCTTTGCCGAGCACTTGCACCAGGCCATCGGCGAGGTCCAGCTGATCGAGGTTCAGGCCCGTCAGCTCCGACAGGCGCAGGCCCGAGGAGTAGAACAGCTCCAGGATTGCCTGGTCGCGATGGGCCAGGAAGTCATCCTCGACGGCACCGTCGAGCAATTGCAGGGCGCGGTCTGTGTCCAGGGTCTTGGGCAGGCGCCGTTCGCCTTTGGGCGGTGACAGGCCATTGGCCGGGTCGTGGTCGCACAGGCCTTCGCGATTGAGGTAGTGATAGAGGCCGCGCACCGCCGATAGCAGGCGAGACAGGCTGCGGGAGGATTGGCCCTGTTGGTGCAACCGGGCGACCAGGCTGCGCAGGGCCTGGATATCCAGGGCCTTCCAACTGCTGACGTGCTGTTTTTCGCAATAGGCCAGGACCTTGTTCAAGTCCCGCCGATAAGCTTCCAGCGTGTGGGACGACACCTGGCGCTCATTGCGCAGGTGAGCGCAGTAAGCGTCCAGTTGCCGCTCCATGATCAGCGCACCGCGCGCAGGGTGGTGGTGTGGCGTGGCAGGACGCGGCCCAGCACTTCGGCGATATAGGTCAGGAACAACGTGCCCACCGAGCTTTTGTAGTGCGCCGGGTCGCGGCTGGCGATGGCCAGTACCCCGTGCAAGCCTTGATGGCTGAGGGCGATAACGGCCGTAGAGCCGATCTGCTTGCGCTGTTCGGCGCCAAACAGGAAGTCCAGCTCATGCTCGCGCAAGGTGCCGCTGACGGTCTTGCCTTCGGACAGCAGGCCACCGATGGCCGTCTGCGCTTCGCCACCTGTGACCCAGCGCCCCACCGGCATCGGGTTGTCGCTGAACAGGATCAGGCTGACGAAGGGCACCTGGAAATCCTCGCGCAGGCTGTCTTCCACGGCGATCACCGTTTCTTCTAGGCTGGCGGCATCCATCAGGGCCAGAATCAGGCGGCGGGTCTTGTCGAACAAGCGGTCGTTGTCGCGGGCCACGTCCATCAGATGAGAGAGTCGGTGGCGCATTTCAATGTTGCGCTCGCGCAGGATCTTCATTTGCCGCTCCACCAGCGACACGGTATCGCCGCGCTGGTGGGGGATGCGCAGGGCCGGCAGCAGTTCTTCGTGCTCGACGAAGAAGTCCGGATTAGCCTCAAGGTACGCCGCGACAGCAGCGGCCTCCAGGCTTTCACTCGGGGTAGCGTGTGCGGGTACTTGAGGCTTATCGGTCATTAGCTTGGCTCACTCATAGACGGACCTGTCCTTCGTATACACGCGTGGCTGGCCCGGTCATCATCACCGGGTGGCCAGGGCCTGCCCATTCGATGGACAAACGTCCGCCGGGCAGGTCGATCAACAGTGGCGAATCCATCCACCCCTGGCTGATCGCGGCCACGGCAGCGGCGCAAGCACCGGTGCCGCAAGCCTGGGTTTCGCCGGCGCCGCGTTCCCATACGCGCAATTGCGCACGGTTACGGTCGATCACCTGCAGGAAGCCCACATTGACCCGTGCCGGAAAGCGCGGGTGATGTTCGATCTTCGGCCCCAGTTCATGCACGGGGGCGTTATTGATGTCGGTGACCCGCAGCACCGCATGGGGGTTGCCCATGGACACGGCGGCGACCTCCACGGTTTTGCCCTCCACATCCAGTGGGTAACTGAGGGCCTGCTCGGTGGCCTGGAACGGAATATCCGCCGGCACCAGGCGTGGGGCGCCCATGTTGACGCTGATCTGGCCATCATTGCGGATGTCCAGTTCGATCACGCCACCCTTGGTTTCGACGCGAATCTGGCGTTTGGCAGTCAGGCGTTTGTCGAGCACAAAGCGCGCAAAGCAGCGCGCGCCGTTGCCGCACTGTTCCACTTCGGAACCGTCGGAGTTGAAGATCCGGTAACGGAAATCCACCTCCGGGTTGCTCGGCGCCTCGACCAGCAGCAACTGGTCGAAACCGATCCCGGTGTGGCGATCACCCCACTGTTTGGCGTGCTTGGGCAGGATGTGCGCGTGCTGGCTGACCAGGTCGAGGACCATGAAATCATTACCCAGCCCGTGCATCTTGGTAAAACGCAGCAGCATGGCTTACTCCGGCAGCAGGCTTTCGCCAGCATACAACTCGGCTACCGTCTCGCGGCGACGCACTTCAAATGCTTGATCACCGTCCACCAGCACCTCGGCGGTGCGCCCGCGGGTGTTGTAGTTGGAACTCATGACAAACCCGTAGGCTCCGGCCGAATGCACGGCCAGCAGATCACCTTCCTCAAGCGCAAGCTGACGGTCCTTGGCCAGGAAGTCGCCGGTCTCGCAGATGGGCCCGACGATGTCATAGGCGCGGGCGTCGCTTGCGCGCGGCGTCACGGCGGTGACATCCATCCAGGCCTGGTACAGCGCCGGGCGGATCAGGTCGTTCATCGCCGCATCGACGATGGCGAAATCCTTGTGCTCGGTGTGCTTGAGGTACTCGACCTGGGTCAGCAGCACGCCAGCGTTGGCGACGATGTAGCGGCCTGGCTCGAACATCAGCGTCAGGTCGCGGCCTTCGATGCGTTCGCGCACGGCCTGGATATAATCGGCAATCAGCGGCGGCTCTTCATCGCGATAACGCACGCCCACGCCACCACCGAGGTCGATGTGGTGCAGGTAGATGCCGCACTCGCCCAGGCGGTCGATCAAGGCCAGCAGGCGGTCGAGGGCATCCAGGAACGGTGGCAGGGTGGTCAGTTGCGAGCCGATATGGCAGTCGACACCCAGCACTTCCAGGTTCGGCAGTTGGGCGGCGCGGATGTACACGTCCTCGGCGTCGGCGATGGCAATGCCGAACTTGTTCTCTTTGAGACCGGTGGAGATGTACGGGTGGGTGCCGGCGTCGACATCCGGATTGACGCGCAGGGAGATCGGCGCACGTACGCCCATCTCGGCGGCGACCATTTGCAGGCGCTCCAGCTCGTCGGTGGATTCGACGTTGAAGCAATGCACGCCGACTTCCAGGGCGCGGCGCATGTCTTCGCGGCTCTTGCCGACGCCAGAGAAGACAATTTTGTCCGCCTGGCCGCCGGCGGCCAGTACGCGTTCCAGCTCGCCACGGGACACGATGTCAAAACCAGCGCCAAGACGCGCCAGGACATTGAGTACACCCAGGTTGGAGTTGGCCTTGACTGCGTAGCACACCAGGTGCGGCACGCCGTCGAGGGCGTCGGTGAACGAGCGGTATTGAGCTTCGATATGCGCACGCGAGTACACATAGGTCGGGGTGCCGAAGCGCTGGGCAATCGCGGACAAGGCCACGCCTTCCGCGAACAGCTCGCCGTCCCGGTAGTTAAAAGCGTCCATAAGTTTCCCTTAACTTAGTAGGTGTCGTGCTTATGGGCTTTTGACGGCTTTTGCGACGATTGCGCCTGTTCGTTTGGATCTTTGCTGTCATCCGGCAGGTACAGCGGGCCTTTCTGGCCACAGGCACTAACGAGGCAAGCGACCGCGACGAGCGCAGCAAGGGAAGAGATCAGGCGCTTCATGGCGAAATCCTTGAATATGCATTAATTGCGCCCGAGTATACCGACCACCCGCCAGCTTGCCTATGCGCCGCACCACCCGTCCGGCGGGGGTTTGCCGAGACAGTAGGGAAGCAGGCTACGATGCCTGGGGATATTTCGTACCGTCATCCGTGATGAAATCAGTATCCTTTGCAATCGGCGAAGCTCGCCCGTATCGTGCGGCGCTTGAGCAAAACCAGACACTTTTGAGGTTGCCACAATGAGTTTGACCGAAGCCCGTTTTCACGACCTGGTGGATGCCACCCAAGAGAAGCTGGAAGATATTTTCGACGACAGCGGCCTGGACGTGGACCTGGAAAGCTCGGCCGGTGTGCTGACGGTCAAGTTCGAGAGCGGCCAGCAATTGATCTTCAGTCGCCAGGAGCCGCTGCGTCAGTTGTGGCTGGCGGCGCGCTCCGGTGGCGTTCACTTCGACTACGATGAAGAAAGCGGCAAATGGCAGTGCGACAAGAGTGAAGAGTTGCTGGGTGAGATGCTCATGCGCCTGGTTCAGGAATACACCGGCGTCGAGCTGGATTTCGACGAGATCTGATGGTGAGTGAGCCTGTAGCCGTACGCCCGCCCAAGCCGCTGTTCAGCAATGTCAGCCCGGCGGTGCCGTCACCTTGTATCAGTTTGTGTCGCCTGGACGAGCGGAAAGTCTGCCTTGGCTGCTTTCGCCATGTGGAAGACATCCGGGAATGGCGCTCTGCCGACGATGCGCGGCGCCGGGTGATCTGCGCCGAGGCCGAGCAGCGCAAGGCGAGCACCTGACGGCGTCTTGTTTATTTGTGTCGCTGTGGTAGTGTCCGGATACACCTCCATTCATCGAGGTCCGTGAGAACCCCGCCTTTTCCTGGCGGGGTTTTGCTTTTTTGTGCAGAAAAAAGGAGTCTGCCTGAATCATGACCACCGCACCGTCCATCATTCTTACCCGTCTTGACGTGCAGCGTCTGGAGCAACTGATCGACCGCTTGGGCGACGAGTTTCCCGGCGTCGAAGCGTTGCAAGCCGAACTCGACCGAGCCGAAGACGTGGTTGGTCACGATGAAGTGCCTGCGGGTGTCGTGACCATGAATTCCAGCGTGCATTGCCGTGAACAAAGCAGCGGAAAGGACTATCACCTGACGCTGGTCTACCCCAAGCACGCGAACGCCGACGAAGGCAAGATTTCGATCATGGCGCCCGTGGGCAGCGCATTGCTTGGCCTGCAAGTGGGCCAGCACATCGACTGGCCGGCGCCTGGCGGCAAGACCCTCAAGCTGGAATTGCTCAGCGTCGAAGGCCAGCCCAAAGATGGCGGCGCCTTCCCGCTCTAAACCTGATCCAAGGCCGCATTGAGTGACTGTTCCAGTTCGGCTTTATAGCGCAGGTACAGATTGCTTGGGCTTTGCACATCACCGAGCAGCCCCGACAGATCCAGGTCAGTGATATAGCCGCGGTAACGCTCGGTTTCCCGACGTTGCCCGACGATCTCCCGGGCGACCACTGCAAACAGCTGGTCGCCAAATTCCAGTTCGGAAAACTCCCGCTGATTACAGTACAGGGTGATCCCTACCTGGCCTGGCGCGCCTTTACCGATGATGGCCTGCACGTCATAAAACGCCTTGTTGGCCGGGTCTTGCGGGGCCGGTCGTGGCTCCACGCCCCGCGCCCGGCCGTTGCCCGATGGCAACAGTTGGTAGTACAGGATCTGTACTTCGCCCGCAGGTTGCTGGGTGTCCAGGGACAATAGCGCTTCCCGACGGTACAGGATCGATTGCAAAAAGCGTTGCAGTGGGGCCAAGAGGCTTTGCTCATCATGAAACGGCAAGCGCTGTTGCCAGAGCGCGTTGAATTCGTCGAGCACATAGACGTCGGCGAAGCCTTCATTGACCCGGTAGAACACCTGCACACACTCGGCTTGGCCCATGGGCAGCAGCAGCGCCAGGTCGTGGTCTTCCAAGGCCATGGCATCCAGGTGCCACGGGCTGTAGCTGGCCAGCTCCTCGCTAAGGTAAGCGATCAGCGCGTCCTGGGTCGGCAGTGATACATGGGTGGCTTGGCCCGGTACCAGTTCCATGACGTGATAATGCTGTTGCACCTGGAGCAGGTAGCGATGATTGCCCTGGCCGAGCAGAAGATGCTGCGCGGTGTCGAATACTTCTTCCACCCGCTGGGCAATGAACTGTGCCCGGTTGTGACAAAAACAACGCACTCGCAGGCGTGGCAGATGGTTCGATGGCAATTGGTTGAGATAGTCGCGCAGGCAGTCGAGCAGGGCGTGCGGGCCGTCATAGCGGCTGACCATTACTTCGTTCCAACTGTTGAGCGTGACTTGGTCCAGAGTCAGCACCAGGTTGTCGCGCACGCCGGCATAGCTCAGGGAGTCGGTGCGCTCCGTGGTCATCAGGATATTCAGGTCGCGATGATGCTTGAGCGGGTCAATCCCGACGTTGATCAGTAGCAGCACTTCTTCTGGCACTGCCGGGCGCAGCAAGCGGACCTCGTCGACACTGGCCAGGGGCAGGGTGATGGTCTGTTGCAGGCTGCCCAGCAGATTGAACAGCTCGAACTCGGTCATGTCACTGGTGCCGGGGTGCAGCGCCAGGCGGGTGCTGCTGTCGATCACGCCGTTGCGATGGCACCAGGTGAGCATTTCCAGCAGGTCGCGGCTGCGTTTGATCGGTGCAAAGTGTTCCCATTCGAGAGCGGTAAGGTTGCCGTTATACAGGCCCCAATGGTATTGGCCCGGCTCCTTGCGGTTGGGCGACTGCACCAGAGTCAAGGTATCTTCGGCCAGGTCAGGGGCGATGCCGGGGTTGATGAACTCGACCTTGCCGGCCTTGCGCTCGAACGCCGCGTACAAGCGGCGGCCCAGTACATTGAGTTCGCGCTTATTGACCGCGCTGGCGGTCTGTTCGCTGCGGGTGAACTGCGTGAGGAAGCGGTAGCTGTAGTTCAACTCATTGACCAGAGCACGGCGCTCGGAGGCGACCTGGCGCACTTTCCATTGGCTGCGGCTGTCCAGCAGGGCCAGTTGGCGCGTGTCCCAGCTCCACTCATGCGCCAGGCGTTCCAGCAGTTGCCGTTGCCAACCGGCGGTGCGCTGGCCGGCGCTGAGCTTGCGGTTGACCTTCAGGTACAGGCTGCGCCGCACCAATTCCAGGCGCTCCAGCTCGTTGCGGGCCTTGAGGTACTCCTCGATACGGCGGTAGACCATGATGTACGGGTCCAGCTCATCCAGGTCTACCTGATGGCTGAACACCGCCTGTTTGAAGCGCAGGCTCAGGCAGCGCACGTTCGGGTGTTCGCTGGCGTAGACCTCGGTCAGCAGCAGCTTGAGCACCGACTTGTAGGGCGACTCGATGCCCTTGAACAGTTGCCACAGCCCGGCCCCGATAAACTCCCCTGGAGGAATATGAGCCAGATGGCCGAGGTCGAGGGTTTCATCGGTGCGGATAAAACGCTTGGACACCAGGGTGTGAGTAAATTCGGCGTAGCGGCTTTCTTCGTAGACCGGCACCAGCCACCAGATGGGCGTGCGCCCGGCCAGCCAGATCGCGGTGCGATAGAACTCATCCAACAACAGGTAGTGCTGGGTGGTGCCGCAGTCGTCGGAACTCAGTTGCGTATCGCGATCACCCAACACAAAGCGCGTCGGGTCGATCAGGAAGAAATGCGCTTCGGCGCCCATGCCCAAGGCCCAGGTTTCCAGCAGTTGGCACTTTTTGCGCAGCTCGGCCAGCTCGGTTTCGCTCAAGTCGGGAGCGTGGCACACCCACACGTCCATATCGCTTTGATCGGCCTGGGCCAGGGTGCCAAGGCTGCCCATCAGGAACAAGCCGTGGATCGGCGTAGGCGGGTTGCCGTGGCGCGGTTTATAGGAGAACGAACGGGTCAGGCGTTGGGCATCGGCCAGGGTCTGGGCGTCCGGTTCGAAATTCGACAGCCCGGCCGGCGTGCTGCTAGAGACATAGCCCGGCAAGAGCGGGTGATTGACGTGGAAAAACAGCGGCAACAAGGCCAGCACGCTTTGCTGACGTGGCGTCAGCCCCTCGACGGCCCGGGACATGCGGCCTTGATTGAGGGTCATGAAACGCGCGCGCAGTTGGGTCAGCACCTTGCGGTCGATGCCTTCGTCCAGATCGGGGCGGATTTCATGGGTGCGGGTCATGTCGAACTCGTTGGCTCGCAGGGCCCGACGCGGGCGGCCATGCAGGAGTTTACAGACAGTAGCGTAGGAGTTTTAGAGGGAAATGGCTTTTTGGCGTCAAAATTCTGTATGCCGCGCAGCAGTGCCCGCGGAATCCGCAGGCGGCGGACTCCATGGGCAGTATCAGGTATCAGGCGGCTTCTTTGGTGCTGGCAGTGGTGAGGATGGTCAGCAGGGTTTGGGCTTGCTCGGCAGCGTCCCGGCCAAGACTCGTCAGGTAGCCCCCGTCCGGTTGGTCGATCAGCCCTTTGGCATGGAGGCGCTTGGCAGCGGCGATGGCAGTGGGGGCGGCAGTCTGATGGACTTTCAAGCCTTCCTTGGTGCTGTCCAAGGGGAAGAGTACAAGGATTTCCAGTTCGGCAACCAACTCAGGGGTATACGACATAAGGACTCCAGACTTTCTAAAATTTATTAGAGGCTAGCAGGCCATAAGGTGAACGCACTTTGCCGAACTGTCCAGCGTGTTGCTGCGTGCCGGGGTTATTCCTTTTCCGGCGGCAGCTCGGGCAGTGCCCGCAGTGCCGTTTCATACCACTCGGTATTGAAGGCGCGGTCATCTTCGAGCATGGCATCGATCTCGAACGCCAGCACGTGAGCCATCAGATTCAGGATATCTTCGCGCTCGTAACCCACCAGGGTCAGTTTGTTGAACGTAGCCTTGGCCGCTGGCGGGTTATCGCTCTCGATCTGGTTCTCGATGGCTTCGATCAGCGTGGTCTCGGTGAATTCTTCTTCGTCGTTGTCGATATCGGTCGGCTCGCTCATGGCAGGCTCCTCAAGGAAAGGGCGTCAGTCTACCCCCATTCAGGTGGGTGATGCTGCTGGTCAGGGTGCCCTCAAGGATCTATAACTCTTGCAGCCAACCCCACACCCGGCCTGGAGGCTTTGCGATGCTCAAGCTTTACGGATTTTCGGTCAGCAACTACTACAACATGGTCAAGCTGGCGCTGTTGGAGAAAGGACTGCCCTTCGAAGAAGTGCCTTTTTACGCCGGGCAAACCCCCGAAGCTTTGGCGGTCAGCCCCCGCGGCAAAGTGCCGGTGCTGGGTGTGAAGCAGGGGTTCATCAACGAAACCAGCGTCATCCTCGAATACCTCGAGCAGAGCCAGGAAGGCCCGGCGCTGTTGCCCGCCGACCCGTTTGCGCGGGCTCAGGTGTTGGCGTTGTGCCGTGAGATCGAGCTGTACATCGAACTGCCTGCGCGGGCGTGTTACGCCGAGGCTTTTTTCGGCATGACGGTGCCGGAGGCGATCAAGGAAAAATCCAGGGCCGAGCTGCTGCTTGGGATGGGTACGTTAGGCCGGCACGGTAAGTTTGCGCCTTATGTGGCAGGTGAGAGCTTCACCCTCGCGGACCTGTATTTCATGTACAGCCTCAGCCTGGCCTGCGGTGTGGGCGAAAAGCTGTTTGGGCTGGACCTGCTGGAGCAGTTGCCGAAGGCGAAGGCATTGTTGGCGCGCCTGAATGAGATGCCCAATGCGCAGAAGGTAGAGGCGGACAGGCAGGCGGCGATGCCGGCGTTCATGGCGATGATTGCGGCCAAGAAATAGAGTCGCTTTTGTGGCGAGGGAGCTTGCTCCCGCTGGAGTGCGAAGCGCTCCCAAGATTTTTGAGCCGCTGCGCAGCCCAGCGGGAGCAAGCTCCCTCGCCACAGTTTTAGCGGCTGGCGAGCAATGCCTTGCCGCGCACGACCGCCGCCTTGACCTGTGCCGGCGCAGTGCCGCCCACATGGTTACGGGCTTTCACCGAGCCTTCCAGGGTCAGCACGGCAAACACATCCTGCTCGATCTGGTCGCTGAACTGGCGCAGTTCTTCCAGGCTCATTTCCGCAAGGTCCTTGCCGGTGTCCACACCGTACTTCACGGCGTGGCCAACGATTTCGTGGCAGTCACGGAACGGCAGGCCACGGCGCACCAGGTAATCCGCCAGGTCGGTCGCGGTGGAGAACCCGCGCAGTGCCGCTTCACGCATAATCGCGTGCTTGGGCTTGATCGCCGGGATCATGTCGGCAAAGGCGCGCAGCGAGTCGCGCAGGGTGTCGGCGGCGTCGAAGAGCGGTTCCTTGTCTTCCTGGTTGTCCTTGTTGTAGGCCAGTGGTTGACCTTTCATCAGGGTCAGCAGGCCCATCAGCGCGCCAAACACACGGCCGCTCTTGCCACGCACCAGCTCTGGCACGTCGGGATTTTTCTTTTGCGGCATGATCGAGCTGCCGGTGCAGAAGCGGTCCGGCAAGTCGATGAACTGGAATTGCGCACTGGTCCATAGCACCAGCTCTTCGGAGAAGCGCGACAGGTGCATCATCGCGATGCTGGCTGCGGCGCAGAATTCAATGGCGAAGTCACGGTCCGACACGCCGTCCAAAGAATTGCCGCCCACGGCGTCAAAGCCCAGCAGTTGTGCGGTGTACTCACGGTCGATCGGGTAGGTGGTGCCGGCCAGTGCAGCGCTGCCCAGCGGCATGCGGTTGGCGCGCTTGCGGCAATCGACCAGGCGTTCGTAGTCGCGGCTGAGCATTTCGAACCAGGCCAGCAGGTGGTGGCCGAAGGTCACGGGTTGTGCTGTCTGCAGGTGGGTGAAGCCGGGCATGATGGTGTCCGATTCACGCTCGGCCTGCTCCAGCAAGCCTTTTTGCAGGCGGGTGATTTCGCCCAGGATCAGGTCGATCTCATCGCGCAGCCATAGGCGGATATCGGTGGCGACCTGGTCGTTACGGCTACGGCCGGTGTGCAGTTTTTTGCCGGTCACGCCGATGCGATCAGTGAGGCGTGCCTCGATGTTCATGTGCACGTCTTCGAGGTCTACGCGCCAGTCGAACGTCCCTGCCTCGATCTCACCGCGGATGGTGGTCAGGCCGTCGATAATGCTGTCACGCTCGGCGTCGGTCAGCACGCCGACCTTGGCCAGCATCGTAGCGTGGGCGATGGAGCCCATGATGTCGTGGCGGTACAGGCGTTGATCGAAGGTGACGGAGGCGGTGAAGCGCGCGACGAAGGCGTCGACGGGTTCACTGAAGCGGCCGCCCCAGGACTGGTTGGTCTTGTCGGTGCTCATGGATTCGCTCGTGATCTGCTTAAAAGAGGCATGAAGGTGTGCAGGCGATCATAACAGGGTTGCCCGTGGAGGCGGTGCTGCGGGTGGTCGGCAATTTTATTTGTGTAAGAGATGGCTAAGTGCCTTGCCGCCGACCGCATCCGGGACGAGACTGGTGACAGGTACTTATTGAAACGATATTTGACGATTGAGCAATGTCGCCTCAGTGAGCGTCTACAGTTGGACTGATAGTGTGTGAATGCACCAAAGTCGGGTGATGCGGTCATAACCAGACTATCCATTAAACAGGGGGGTATTCGGATTGTTTATCAGTGAACCCTACGACGATGCCCGAATGCAGCGGGTCTTGGGCGCTATTGAACAGGTCCGGGTAAATTTGGGTGCCATTCTCAGGGCACTTTTTGCCGCTCGCGCTAGTCTTAGCGTGGATCGCTGTGACGTCAGTCACCGCACCTGTCTACGCTATCCTTGTGCGAGACTCACGCAGGAATCCAGCGCAATATGAATGTCCTGATCGTTGATGACGAACCCCAAGCCCGCGAGCGACTGAGCCGTCTGGTCAGTGAACTCGAGGGTTATTCAGTCCTTGAACCGAGTGCCACCAGTGGCGAGGAGGCGTTGACGCTGATCGACAGCCACAAGCCCGATGTAGTGCTGCTCGATATCCGGATGCCGGGCTTTGATGGCCTGCAGGTCGCCGCCCGCCTGAGCGAACGCGAATCGCCGCCTGCCGTGGTGTTGTGTGCGGCGCAGGATGAGTTTTCTGCACAGGCGCTGGAAGACAGCGGTGTCAGTTTTCTCGTCAAGCCGGCCACTGCCGAAGCCTTGCTCAAAGCCTTGAAAAAAGCCGAGCGTCCCAGCCGCGCCCAACTGGCTGCCTTGACGCAACCGGCTGCGCAAAGTGGTAACGGGCCACGGAGCCATATCAGCGCGCGTACCCGCAAGGGCATCGAACTGATCCCACTCGGCCAGGTGGTCTACTTTATTGCCGATCACAAATACGTGACCTTGCGCCACGAGACCGGTGAAGTGTTGCTCGATGAGCCGCTCAAGGCGCTTGAAGACGAGTTTGGCGAGCGTTTCGTGCGCATTCATCGCAACGCGCTGGTCGCCCGTGAACGTATCGAGCGCCTGCAGCGCACGCCCCTGGGGCACTTTCAGTTATTCCTGAAGGGGCTCAATGGCGATGCGTTGATCGTCAGCCGACGCCATGTCGCTGGCGTGCGCAAAATGATGCAGCAGCTTTAGCCCAAGGGCTGCGGCGCGGTCTGCATTCCTTATCCCGGTGCGGCGTGGCCAGGGAGGCCCCGCACTTGCTGATTCAAATCAAAGCGTATTTGCCTGAGCTGTTATTATCCGCCGTATCTATTCAGTACGGATTGATCCATGTCCTCTCGCGAAATCCGCATCGCCACCCGTAAAAGCGCCTTGGCCTTGTGGCAGGCCGAATACGTCAAAGCACGCCTTGAGCAGGCCCATCCCGGCCTCAAGGTCTCCCTGGTGCCCATGGTCAGTCGCGGCGATAAGCTGCTGGACTCGCCACTGTCCAAAATCGGCGGCAAGGGCCTGTTCGTCAAGGAATTGGAAACTGCGCTGCTGGATAACGAAGCCGACATCGCCGTGCATTCGATGAAAGACGTGCCCATGGACTTCCCTGAAGGCCTGGGCCTTTTTTGTATCTGCGAGCGCGAAGACCCGCGCGACGCCTTCGTTTCCAACACCTTCGCGTCTCTGGACGAATTGCCGCCAGGCAGTATCGTCGGCACCTCCAGCCTGCGTCGCCAGGCCCAGTTGCTGACGCGGCGTCCCGACCTGCAGATCCGCTTTTTGCGTGGCAACGTTAACACGCGCCTCGCCAAGCTGGACGCCGGCGAATACGACGCGATCATCCTCGCCGCTGCCGGCCTGATCCGCCTGGGCTTTGAAGACCGCATCACCTCGGCCATCAGCGTCGAAGACAGCCTGCCCGCTGGCGGGCAGGGCGCAGTCGGCATCGAATGTCGCACCGCCGACAGCGAAATTCACGCACTGCTCAAGCCTCTCGATCACGCGGACACCGAAGTGCGTGTTACCGCCGAGCGTGCCTTGAACAAACACCTCAACGGTGGCTGCCAAGTGCCCATCGCCTGCTATGCCGTACTCGAAGGTGAGAACCTGTGGCTTCGTGGCTTGGTCGGTGATCCGGACGGCGGTAACCTGCTGACCGCCGAGGTGCGTGGGCCGCAGCGTGATGCCACGGCCCTGGGGATTCAGGTCGCCGAGGAACTGCTGGAAAAAGGCGCGGGTGCCATTTTGCAAAAAGTCTATGGCGAGGCCGGCCCGCAGTGACCAAATGGCGAGTGCTGCTGACGCGGCCTGCCGAGGAGTCGACGGCCGTGGCGGCGTTATTGGCCCAGAGCGGTATTCACAGCAACTGCCTGCCTTTGCTGGAGACTGAAGCCTTGTCGGTGACCGCAGAGCAACACGCGGTGTTCGGCGCGCTGCCGCGCTATTGCGCTGTCATCGTGGTGAGCAAGCCGGCTGCACGCCTGGCGTTGCAGCGGTTGGGGGGCAGTGTGCCGCCAATGCCCTGGTTCAGTGTCGGCGCGGCGACGGCACAGATACTGGCCGATCATGGACTCAAGGTTCACTATCCCGCCACTGGCGATGACAGCGAGGCCTTGCTTGAACTGCCCGCCTTGCGCGAGGCTATTGCACTGCCGGGTGCCCGGGTGCTGATCCTGCGCGGCGAGGGCGGGCGTGAGTTGCTGGCAGAGCGTTTACGCGAGCAAGGTGCTAGTGTCGATTACCTGGAATTGTATCGGCGTTTTCTTCCGGTGTATGAAAAGGGCGCGTTGATGCAACGCATCCAGTTGGAACGCTTGAACGGCCTGGTGGTCAGCAGTGGGCAGGGTTTCTTACATCTGCACGCGTTAGCCGGCCCCGATTGGCCAGAGGTGGCACAGCTGCCGTTGTTCGTGCCCAGCCCGCGTGTATATGAAATGGCGCGGGCGGCGGGTGCAGAAAAAGTTGTGGATTGTCGCGGCGCGAGTGCCGCGGCTTTGTTAGTGGCGTTAGGGAGCTATCCCGTTCCCACTCTCTGATACGCAAAGGACGGATACGTGAGCGAAACAGCCTTGCCTAAAGATGAAGCTCAGCCCGCGCTTGATGCGCCGGTCGAGACACCGGTCAGCGCACCACGCCGTGGCAATGGCCTGGCCGTCGTCGCCTTGCTGTTGGGCGCTGCGGGCGTAGCCGCCGGCGGCTGGGGGATCTGGCAGGTCCGTGCCCTGCAAGCCAGCAGCCAGCACCAACTGGGCCAGGTGCAGACCCTGGATGACCAGTCCCAGAGCCTCAAGCAAGGCCAGCAACAGCTGGCCGCCCGCCTGGCGCAGTTGCCGGGTGCGGATGAGCTGGAAGAGCGTCGCCGCCTGGTCACGCAGTTGCAGGGAGATCAGCAGCGCCTCAACCAGCGTCTGGAAACCGTGTTGGGTGCCAGCCGCAAGGACTGGCGCCTGGCCGAGGCCGAGCATCTGATCCGTCTGGCCAGCTTGCGTTTGTCCGCCTTGCAAGACATTAACAGCGCCCAGTCGCTGGTCCAGGGTGCCGACGAGATTCTTCGCGAACAGAGCGACCCAGGGGCTTTCGCTGCACGGGAGCAATTGGCCAAGAGCCTGGCCGCGCTGCGCAGCACCGAGCAACCGGACCGTACCGGCCTGTACCTGCAATTGGCTGCCTTGCGTGACCAGGTGGTGCAACTGGCGGCGATTGCCCCGGAGTATCAGCTCACGGAGCCTGCTTCCCAGGGGCGCCCCACCAGCGATACGCAGAACCAGTTGAGCCAGTGGTGGGAGCAGATCTCCCGTTATTTCCGCATTGACTTCAACCCGGATGACAACATCCGTCCCTTGCTGGCAGGCCAAGGCCTGAACCAAGTGCGCCTGGCCTTGAGCCTGGCACTGGAGCAAGCCCAATGGGCTGCGCTTAACGGCGAGGCGGCCGTCTACAGCCGCTCGTTGGGGGAAGCGCGCAGCGTGTTGCAGGACAACTTCAACCAGGACAACCCGCAGAGCAAGGCGATGCTGGCGCGCATTGCCGAGCTTGAGCCCAAGGCCGTGTCCGTGGTCACGCCTGACCTGGCCGCGAGCCTGGCCGCTGTGCAGGCGTACCTTGAGCGTCGTCATCTGTCGGCCGACGAAGCCAAGGCCGCGGCTGGCAAACCGGCGACCCAGGAGTAGAGCTGATGAAGCGTTTCTATGTGATCCTGGTGCTCGCAATTGCGCTCGCCCTGGCCCTGGGTGTAGGCATTTCGAAGCACACCGGCTACGTGTTGATTACCTATCCTCACCTGCTGCATTACGAATCAAGCCTGTGGGCGACATTGGTGGCGGTGTTTGCCATCGGCCTGGCGATTTATCTGGTCCGCGTGTTGTGGAGCCTGGTCACCACATCCGGTGGCGTGGTCAACCCCTGGTCACGGCGCAATCGCAGCCGCCGTGTTCAGATCGCTATCGAGCAAGGCCAGATGGACCTCGCCGAGGGACGTTGGGCCAGTGCGGAGCGCCACTTGCACCGCGCCGCCGAAGCAGAGCGTCAGCCGCTGCTGTATTACATCGGTGCCGCCCGTGCGGCTAATGAACAGGGCCGTTATGAGGAATCCGACGGCTTGCTGGAGCGCGCTCTGGAGCGCCAGCCCCAGGCCGAACTGGCCATTGCCTTGAGCCACGCGCAATTGCAGATGGATCGAGGTGATACGGAAGGCGCGCTGGTCACTCTTCAGGCGATGCATGAGCGTCACCCGCATAACGCGCAAGTGCTGCGACAACTGCAACGCCTGCATCAACAGCGTGGCGATTGGTCGTCTGTGATTCGCCTGCTGCCTGAGCTGCGCAAGGACAAAGTCTTGCCCGCCAATGAACTGGCCGAGCTGGAGCGTCGCGCCTGGGGCGAGAACCTGAGCCTGGCGGCCCAGCGTGAAGAGCAAGGCGAAGCAGGGTTGCAGTCCTTGGAACGCGCATGGGAGCAACTGACCACTGCCCAGCGCCAACAGCCACAACTGGTGTTGGCGTATGCCGACCAACTGCGTCGATTGGGCGCGGATGCCAAGGCCGAAGAAGTGCTGCGTGGTGCTCTCAAGCGCGGTTATGACAGCCACTTGATCCGGTTGTACGGCCTGTTGCGCGGCAGTGATCCTGCGCGCCAATTGAAGTTTGCCGAAGGCTGGCTCAAGGACCACCCAGGCGATGCCAGCCTGTTGCTGACGCTGGGCCGTCTGTGCCTGCAAAACAGTCTGTGGGGCAAGGCGCGGGATTATCTGGAAAGCAGCCTGCAAGTGCAGCGCAATCCCGAAGCCTGCGCCGAATTGGCTCGCCTGCTGGCCCAATTGGGCGACACCGAGCGCAGCAACCAGCTGTTTCAGGAAGGCTTGGGATTGCTCGACAATCGCCTGCTGTCTTCGCCGCTGCCGGTGCCTGCGCGAGCTTGAAGTAGGAAAGGGTGAGTGGATTGGCTCGGACCGATCCGACACCCGCTCCTTCAAAGCTTGAAAACACTCGGTTTAACTGGCCTTGTTACTAATTCCTACCTGTTGTAACTGAATTTCCTCGGGCCCGTGGCGGGTTGTCCTTATGTTTTCGAGGAAATGTCTGCTCTAGGGCGTATTGAAAGGGGTCGGGCCTTTCCTCTACCGTAGCGACCTATCTCTTGCAGTGCGGATAAACAATGTCTTTGGCCCCTTTACGCTCTTTGTTTTTCCTGGCGTTCATGGCGGGTGCGCTGACGTTGGGCGCGTCTTTCTACCTTCAATACGGCGCGCTGCTACGACCTTGTTTTCTATGTCAGGTACAGCGCCTGTTCCTCGCGTCTTTTGCTTTGATCAACCTGATTGCCGCGCTTCATAGACCTGGGCGTTCCGGCCATTGCCTCTACGGGCTGGCGAGCATGGCCTGTGCGTTGTTGGGCGCCATCACCGCAGGCAGGCAAGTGCTGTTGCAGAACAGGCCGGCCAGTCAGGTCGGGGATTGCTGGCCCAGCGTGCAGCATATGCTTGAAAACCTGTCTGTCTGGCAGGCAATGCGCTCGGTGTTCAATGGCACGGTCGATTGTGTCGAAATCAACTGGACGCTGTTTGACCTGAGCCTGCCTGAGTGGAGTCTGTTGTTCTTCGTGGCGATGCTGATCCTGGGGTTCATGCAGGTGTCACGGTTGTTGTTCGACAGGCATTTGCGCCTCGCAACGCCTTGAAAACGAGACTCAGGTTGTAGGAGCGGATTAAACACTTGTATGAACATTCTCTCCTGCGTACCTTGAAGCCATAGTCATGCGGGCATAATCTGGCCCGCACGCGTTATCCAAACCGCTTGTCAGACACGGCCTTGTCCGTCTGCTGCTTCATCCTTGAAGTGTTGCGCAGGTACAGAGCTGCGGCGCCCCAATAGGGAAGAGAGATCATCATGTTGGAAAGTTGTCAGAATGCTCAGGAACGCTGGGGTGGGGTGCATAAGCTGATCGATAGATGGCTGTTGGAGCGCCACGAACTGATTCAGGCCTATGACACTCTTGGTGCCCATCCCGATGCATTGGCTGAGAAGCAAAAGCCTCTGCAAGAATTCTGCGGGTCTTTGGTGGACTACGTGTCTGCGGGTCATTTTGAGGTTTATGAGCAGCTGACCGGCGAAGCGAAAGCCTTCAATGACAAGCGCGGATTGGAATTGGCCGAAACCCTTTACCCGCGCATTGATGTGATCACCGAGAAGCTGCTGGCCTTCAATGATCTGTGTGATGAAGGCAAGTGTGTTGCTGAAAAATTCAAGGAGCTCGGCGGTCTGCTCCATGAGCGTTTCGAGTTGGAAGATTGCCTGATCGAAGTGTTGCACACGGCCCACAAACAAAAGGCTGCTGTCCAGGCCTGACCCTTGGCGGCGAGATAAAAAACGGTGCGCATGTCGCACCGTTTTTTTATGGGTCAGTGGCGAGTACCGAGCAGTTCAATTTCGAACACCAGCGGCGTATAGGGGGGGATCAACTCACCTGCGCCGTCTGCGCCATAGGCCTGGGCTGAAGGAATCACCAGACGCCATTTCGCACCCACCGGCATCTGTTGCAATGCACTGCTCCAACCGCTGATCACGCTGTTGAGGCGAAACCATTGCGGTTGCGTACTTTTGTCGAAGACAGTTCCGTCAGGCAGTCGGCCCACGTATTTAACCTGCACTTCATCGCTGGCCAACGGCTTGTTGCCAGTGCCCGCTACCAGCTCGGTGAGCAGGATCCCATCGGCCAACTGACGAACCCCGACGGTGGCTTTTTCCTTTGAGAGAAATTGCTGCTCGGCAGCGAGTGCTTTTTCGCTTTGAGGTCGTTGGGCGTCGGCGGCGTTCTGCGCTTCGTGCTGTGCGAGGATCTGTTCGATGCGCGCGTTATCCAGCGCCAGTGGTTTGCCCTGGTAGGCTTGCTTGAGTCCGTCGAGCAGAGCCTGTATCTGCAGGTCGGGGACTTCCTGGCGCAACCGTTCGCCAAGGCTTGCGCCCAGGCTATAGGCAAGATCGTGTGGGGTTGCGGCGGTGGTGTTTGAAGAGGGTTGCTCGCTTGCATCGGCCACGCAGATCGCCAAGCCGAACACTAGAAAAAGGTAACGCGACATGGGCATTCTCCCGGCGAAAGTGCGACGGATTATGCCAGTGCGGCTGGGTAAAAAGTGACGTGGTTTTCCGTTATATCGATAAGAATTTTCGCACGTTGCAACGCAACGCAAACGATACTGTCAACATGCCCTAGCGGCGGTAAGAGCAGAGGGCTAGTATGAGCCGCACCCACGTCAGCCAGGAGGTAAACCATGTCGGCCAAACAGAAGCCTGTAAATACCCCGTTGCACTTGCTCCAACAACTTTCGGGCAGCCTGCTCGAACATCTGGAAAGCGCGTGCTCCCAAGCCTTGGCTGATGCAGAAAAACTGCTCGCCAAACTGGAAAAGCAACGCGGTAAAGCGCAAGAAAAACTGCACAAGTCCCGCACCAAACTGCAAGACGCCGCCACTGCCGGCAAGTCCAAGGCGCAAGCCAAAGCCAAAGGCGCGGTCAAAGAACTTGAAGAGCTGCTGGATGCTCTCAAGGATCGCCAAGCCGAAACCCGCAGCTACATTTCCCAACTCAAAAAAGACGCTCAAGAAAGCCTGAAATTGGCCCAAGGCGTTGGCCGTGTGAAGGAAGCCGTAGCTAAGGCACTGGGTGCTCGTACGCCTGCAAAAGTAGCCGCGAAGCCAGCCGCTAAAACTGCTGCCAAACCAGCCGCGAAGCCAGCCGCTAAAACTGCTGCTTCCAAACCAGTCGCCAAGCCAGCTGCTAAAACCGCTGCTTCCAAACCAGTCGCCAAGCCAGCTGCTAAAACTGCTGCTGCCAAACCAGCCGCGAAGCCAGCCGCTAAAACTGCTGCTGCCAAACCAGCCGCTAAGCCAGCTGCTAAAACTGCTGCTGCCAAACCAGCCGCTAAGCCAGCTGCTAAAACTGCTGCTGCCAAACCAGCCGCCAAGCCAGCCGCTAAAACTGCTGCTGCCAAACCAGCCGCGAAGCCAGCCGCTAAAACTGCTGCTGCCAAACCAGCCGCGAAGCCAGCTGCTAAAACTGCTGCTGCCAAACCAGCCGCGAAGCCAGCCGCTAAAACTGCTGCTGCCAAACCAGCCGCTAAGCCAGCTGCTAAAACTACTGCTGCCAAACCAGCCGCTAAGCCAGCCGCTAAAACTGCTGCTGCCAAGCCAGCCGCGAAGCCAGCTGCTAAACCTGCTGCTGCCAAACCAGCTGCCAAGCCAGTCGCTAAAACGGCAGTTGCCAAACCGGCCGCTAAACCCGCTGCTGCCAAATCAGCCGCTAAGCCAACTGCTAAACCTGCTGCCGCCAAACCGGCCGCGAAGCCCGCTGCCAAGCCAGCGCCCGCAAAGCCAGCTACTCCAGCAGCACCCACTGCTACTCCGGCAGCAGCCACCGCTCCAACTGCATCGGCCAGCAGCACCCCTGCACCGGTAGCGCCAAGCACCACCCCAACCAGCGCTTCCTAAGTGTTGGTGGCCATGGCGCGCAATTGCAGCAGCGCGTCGTGGTCAAGGTTGGCGGCTTCGGTCGCCAGGCCTTCAAGCCATTCTTGCTGACCCGGCACCTCATTGATCGGCCACGCCTGCGCCAGCGCTTCCAAGCGCGCCAGCAGCGTTCTTTCGGCCTCCAGTTCCAGTGTCTTGACCTGCTCTCGTAGCAATGCCAATTGCGCATCCTGCTGGGCCAAGGCTCGCCATTGCCCGCGCATTTGTCGCAAGGGTTCGACAACCTGCACCCGCCACGGCTGGGCAATCTGCTGCAGTGCCTGAACGCGTTCGGGCTTATATGCCACACCTCGCCATTCCAGCCACGCACCACACAACAACAGGCACACGTCTGCCCCTTGCTCCTGCAAGCGCAGGCAAGCGGCCTCCACGCCCGGGCGGGCATAGGTCGAAAGGGCAAAGCTCCACAGGTCAGCGCACATATTCACACCCAAGCCAGCGGCCAACGAAGCTGGTAGACTCCGCCGCCATTATGATCCGACTTCAAAGCCTAACATTACAGCGTGGCCCGCAACGTCTTCTCGAAGACGCCGAGCTGACCCTGCACGCCGGTCACAAAGCCGGCCTGATCGGAGCCAATGGCGCCGGCAAATCCACGTTGTTCGCCTTGTTGCTGGGTGAGCTGACCCCGGATTCGGGGGACTGCCTGCTGCCGGCCGACTGGCGCATTGCCCATATGCGCCAGGAGATCGACACCCTGGACCGTATCGCCATCGACTACGTGCTCGATGGCGACCTGCGCCTGCGCCAGGTGCAGCACAACCTGGCTGAGGCCGAAAAAGCCCAGGACGGTGCCGCACAGGCGCGCCTGCACTCGGAGCTGGACAGCGCCGACGGCTATACCGCCGACGCCCGTGCTCGCAAGATGCTCGCCGGCCTTGGGTTTACCAACGAACAGATGGACCGTCCGGTCGCCGACTTCTCCGGCGGCTGGCGCATGCGCCTGAACCTGGCCCAAGCGCTGATGTGCCCCTCGGACCTGCTACTGCTCGACGAACCGACCAACCACTTGGATCTCGATGCGATCCTGTGGCTGGAAGACTTCCTCAAGAGTTACCAGGGCACCTTGCTGCTGATTTCCCACGACCGGGATTTCCTCGACGCCGTGGTCGATAACATCGCCCATGTCGAACAGAAGAAAATCACCCTTTACCGTGGCGGCTATACCGCGTTCGAACGCGCGCGTGCCGAACGCCTGGCACAGCAGCAACAGGCCTTTGAAAAGCAACAGGCGCAACGTGCGCACATGGAAAGCTACATCGCAAGGTTCAAGGCCCAGGCCACCAAGGCCCGCCAGGCCCAGAGCCGGATCAAGGCCCTGGAGCGCATGGAAGAGCTGTCGGCGGCCCACGTCGATTCGCCGTTCGACTTTGTCTTCCGTGAGTCGGTGAAGATCTCCAGCCCGCTGTTGGACCTCTCGGACGCTCGCCTTGGCTATGGCGACAAAACCATCCTGGAGAAGGTCAAGCTGCAGCTCACGCCGGGCGCACGCATCGGTTTGCTCGGCCCGAACGGTGCAGGCAAGTCGACACTGATCAAGAACCTTTCGGGTGAGCTTGAGCCGCTGGCCGGTCGCCTCACTCGTGGCGAGAACACGGTGGTGGGTTACTTCGCCCAGCACCAACTGGACTCGCTGGACGCCAAGGCAAGCCCGTTGTTGCACCTGCAACGTCTGGCGCCGACCGAGCGCGAGCAGACCCTGCGCGACTTCCTTGGCGGTTTCGACTTCCGTGGCGCACGCATTGACGAACCTGTGCTGAATTTCTCCGGTGGCGAAAAAGCCCGGCTGGCCCTGGCCCTGATCGCGTGGGATCGCCCGAACCTGTTGCTGCTCGACGAGCCGACCAACCACTTGGACCTGGAAATGCGCCTGGCGCTGACCATGGCCCTGCAGGAGTTCAGCGGTGCGGTATTGGTGGTGTCTCACGACCGTCACCTGCTCAAGAGCACCACCGACAACTTCCTGCTGGTGGCCGACGGTAAGGTCGAAGAGTTCGATGGCGACCTGGACGACTACGCGCGCTGGCTGACGGAGTACCGCCTGCGCAATGCGCCGGCCAGCAACACGCCGGTCAACCCGGACAAGACCGACAAGAAAGCCCAGCGCCAGGCCGCCGCCGCGCTGCGCCAGCAGTTGGCGCCGCACAAGCGTGAGGCCGACAAGCTGGAAGCCGAACTGGGCAAGGTGCATGAGCGCCTGGCCAAGATCGAAGCCAGCCTGGGCGACAGCGCCGTGTACGAGGCGGCGCGCAAGGACGAGCTGCGTGACCTGCTGGCCGAACAGGCCAAGCTCAAGGTGCGCGAGGGGCAATTGGAGGAAACCTGGATGGAGGCCCTCGAATTGCTCGAAACCCTGCAAGCGGAGCTGGAGGCGCTGTCCTGATGGAGGCGTTGCAATTACCGGTACCGGTGCAATGGATCGAACCCATCTGGATCGGCGTGCAAATCCTGCTGATCCTGCTGGCTGGCTACCTGGCCCAGCGCTTTGTCGCCAAAGGCCTGACACGCCTGGGTGAGCGCTACCCGCTCCCGCCGCAATTGCTGATGCCCCTGCGCGGCGGCTTGCGCTGGCTGATCATGGGCAGTGCACTGATCTTTGTATTGGGCCGCCTGGGTGTGTCGGCCACGGTGTTGTGGACGGCCCTGTCCGGCTTTGTCGCGGTGGCGGCCGTGGCGTTCTTCGCCATGTGGTCGGTGCTGTCCAACTTGCTGTGCGCGATCCTGATCTTTACCGTCGGGCCGTTTCGCCTGGGTGATATCGTCGAGCTGGTGGACACCGTCGACAAGCCGGGCGTGAAGGGCCGGGTCGTGGCGATCAACTTGCTCTACACCACGCTGATCGAAGTCGAGGAAGCCGGGACCAACAGCGCGATGGTGCAGGTGCCCAATAGTCTGTTCTTCCAGCGCTCGGTACGCCGTTGGCCCGGCTCTGGCACCAACATCCTGTAGGAGCAAGCTTGCTCGCGAAGACCGTCAACGATAACGCAGCGCTTGCAGTCAGCCCGCATCGCCTGTGCATTTTTCGCGAGCAAGCTCTCTCCTGCAGAAATCTGTAGCCAGCCTTTGGTCGCTGGAGTTAGCTTAAGGCACAACCGCTAACTCCCTTGCGAGGTGTGCAATGGCTCTCGATACATGGCTGGCCTTTTTCCTGGCCAGTTGGATCATCTCCCTTTCTCCTGGCGCCGGTGCCATCGCCTCGATGTCTAGCGGCCTACAGTACGGTTTTGTGCGTGGCTACTGGAACGCCATCGGCCTGCAACTGGGCCTGGCGATGCAGATTGCTGTGGTCGCCGGTGGTTTGGGGGCCATTCTGGCGGCCTCGTCTACTGCGTTCTATGCGATCAAATGGTTCGGCGTGGCCTACCTCGTGTACCTTGCCATCAAGCAATGGCGCGCTTTGCCCATGGACATGACCGACGACGCCGCCGTACGCCCGATCGGCAAACCGATGGCGATGATGTTCCGCGGCTTTCTGGTCAACGCCAGCAACCCCAAGGCGCTGGTATTCATGCTGGCGGTGCTGCCGCAGTTCGTGAACCCGCAGGCGCCGTTGTTGATCCAGTACCTGATCCTTGGTGCGACCATGATCAGCGTCGATATGATCGTGATGGCGGGCTACACAGGGTTGGCCTCGAAAGTCTTGCGCCTGTTGCGTACGCCTAAACAACAGAAACGTGTAAACCGCACCTTTGCTGGCTTGTTTGTCGGCGCTGCCGGTTTCCTTGCGAGCCTGCATCGCGCCACGGCCTGACCAAGCGACTGGCTCAAAAATGTGGGAGCGGGCTTGCTCGCGAATGCGGTGCTTCAGTCACTATTTTCTTTGACTGATATACCGTATTCGCGAGCAAGCCCGCTCCCACATTGGTTTTAGGGTGATATGAAATAACACCTTGAGTCGAATCCATTAAAGCTCAACAATAGTGTTACTTCGTATTTCCACTTGAGATTCATTCATGACCGCCCCTTTCCGCTTTCTCGCCTGGCTGGTGTTGCCGGCATTGCTGTCGTGCAGCCTCAATCTGTCGGCCGCGACCGCCGAGGGCGCGCCGCAAGCCCTGCATTTGCTCGACTACATTGGCGCCGACTACCCACCGACGGTAGAGGCGGGCAAGGTGGTGGATGATTCGGAATACCGCGAACAAGTCGAGTTTCTCGGGGTATTGCAGGGGCTGGTGGCGGAGTTGCCAGACAAGCCTGAGCGCGCCGAGTTGGTAAAGGGCGTTGATGAGCTGCTGGCCGCGGTCACTGCCCACCAGGACGGCGCGAGCGTCGCCCGCCAGGCTCGTCAATTGGGCGCCAAGCTGGCCGTGGCGTATGAAGTAAGCCAGGCCCCGGCCATCACGCCGGACCCGACGCGCGGCGCGCCGCTCTACGCCCAGCATTGTTCGGTGTGCCACGGCACAACGGGCGCCGGCGATGGCCCGGCAGGCGTGGGCATGACCCCACCGCCGGCTAACCTGCGCGATGCAACGCGCCTGGACCGCCTGAGCCTCTACGCGATCTATAACACCCTCGGCCTGGGCGTCGAAGGTACCGACATGCCGTCATTCGCTGACCAACTGGACGACCGCCAGCGCTGGGACCTGGCAACCTATATCGCCGGCTTCACGGCCGACCCGGCCGCTGCCAAAGGCGAGCAGACATTCAACCTCGCCGACCTGGCCCGCCAGACCCCCACTGAAGTGCTCGCCGCTGACGGTCCTGACGCTGCCACGACATTCCGCGCCCAGCGTGCGCAGCCGCCGCAGGTTCAGCGTGGCCCCGCGCAGTTGCTCGACTACACTGCCGCCACCCTGGACAAGAGCCTCGCGGCTTTCCGCAACGGCGACCATGAGCAGGCTTACGATCTATCCGTCGCAGCCTACCTGGAAGGCTTCGAGCTGGTGGAAAGCTCCCTGGATAACGTCGATGCCAATGTGCGCAAAGACACCGAGAAGGCCCTGATGGCCTATCGGCAATCGTTGCAGGACGGCTTGCCTATCGAGCAGGTGCAGCAGCGCTTGGATGCAGCCAAAGGCAAACTCACTGAATCGGCTGGTTTGCTGGGCGGCGATGGCCTGAGCTGGTCGTTGAGCTATATCTCCGGCTTGCTGATCCTGCTGCGTGAAGGCCTGGAAGCGATTCTGGTGCTGGCCGCGATCCTCGCCTTCCTGCGTAACACCGGCCAGCAATCGGCGGTGCGCAGCGTCAACGTCGGCTGGGGCCTGGCGCTGTTGGCAGGTTTGGGTACCTGGGCCTTGGCGGCCTATGTCATTGACGTCAGCGGCGCCCAGCGTGAGTTGCTTGAGGGCTGCACGGCGTTGTTTGCCAGTGTGATGGTGCTATGGCTCGGCGTGTGGATGCACGACCGGCGTCACGCGGCGGCCTGGCAGGACTACATCAAGAGCAGCCTGGTGGGCGGCGGTGGGCGTTTCGGGTTTGCCGTGCTGGCGTTCTTCTCGGTATATCGCGAACTGTTCGAAGTGATCCTGTTCTACGAAACCCTGTGGCTGCAGGCCGGCCCTGCCGGGCACAACGCGGTGCTGGCCGGTGGTGCCACGGCGCTGGTGCTGCTGGTGGGCCTGGCCTGGGTGATCTTGCGCGGTTCGGCGAAGTTGCCCCTGGCGCTGTTCTTTGGCATCAACGCCGCGTTGCTGTGTGCGCTGTCGGTGGTGTTCGCCGGGCACGGTGTGAAAGCCTTGCAGGAAGCGGGCATTTTCGGCACGCGGCCAGTGGCGTTCTTTGACTTCGACTGGCTGGGCATCCACGCCGATGCGTACTCGTTGGGGGCACAGGCCGTGGCGATCCTGGCGATTGTGGTGTTGTATGGCCGTAGCCGCCTGACCGAAAAGCACCGGGCGGCGGCGTAGCATGCGCGTGTGGATCGACGCCGACGCCTGCCCTCGGGCGGCCAAGGACCAAGTGGTGAAGTTTGCCCTCAAGCGCCAGTTTGAGGTGGTGCTGGTCGCAGGGCAAAGCCAGATCAAGCCTAGCTTTGCCTGTGTGAAGCTGATCGTGGTGCCCAGCGGGCCGGATGCCGCCGATGATTACCTGGTGGAGCACGCCGTGCCCGGCGAACTGGTGATTTGCAGCGACGTGCCCTTGGCCGATCGACTGGTGAAGAAGGGCATCACGGCCCTCGACCCGCGTGGCAAGGAGTTCAGCCCTGCGAACATGAGCGAGCGGTTGGCGGTGCGCAACCTGTTCACCGACCTGCGCGAGCAAGGCCAGATGGGCGGCGGCCCGCCGCCCCACAGCGAAAAGGACAAGCAGGCGTTTGCCAATGCGCTGGACCGAATTCTTACCCGCTTGATGAAACCAGCCTGACCTGTGGCGAGGGAGCTTGCTCCCGCTGGGCTGTGCAGCAGCCCCAAAGCCGTCGTCAGTGTTTTATCTGAATCACCGCGTCAGCTTAGATGGGGCGGCTTCGCCACCCAGCGGGAGCAAGCTCCCTCGCCACAGGTGCATCCCCATCAGTCGTTTTCGTGGGTTAATTCCAATACCCGATCCACCAGCTTGTTGATGCCGGACGCCACCTCGCTGATGTTCTTGCCCAGCATATAGGCCGGTGTACTCACCAGCTTGCGCGCCTGGTCCTCGACGATATCCTCCACAGTGCATTCGACGTGGGTGGCGCCCATCTTGTCCAGGGCTGCGGCGGTGCTGGCATCGTTGCCGATGGTGCAGGTCACGCCAGGGCCGTAGATCTTGGCGGCCAGGGCCGGCGAAATGCAGATCAAACCCACCGGCTTGCCCGCTTCGGCAAAGGCTTCAGCCAGTGCCAGCACCTGGGGGTTGATGCTGCAGCCGGCGCCTTCCACGGCAAAGTTCGACAGGTTCTTGGCCGCGCCAAAACCGCCCGGCACGATCAGCGCGTCAAAGTCTGCGGCGTTGGCTTGGCCAATATCCTTCACGGCGCCTCGAGCGATGCGCGCGGATTCCACCAGCACATTGCGAGACTCGGGCATTTCTTCGCCCGTGAGGTGGTTGATCACGTGCAACTGCGCAACGTCGGGTGCAAAGCATTCCACTTGAGCGCCGCGCTGGTCCAGGCGCAGCAGGGTGATCACGCTTTCATGGATCTCTGCGCCGTCGTACACGCCACAGCCGGAAAGGATCACTGCAATCTTTTTGCTCATGGGCATTTCTCCTGATTCATGGCGTTAAATGTCTACTAATTTGTAACTTCTTGCCAATGGGAACTCACGTCGCTGCACCTAATCTTGATGTAACAAAAATAGACCGGACTAGCCCATGGACTTTGTGCCTTACGCAGTACCGTTTTTTATTGCCCTGATCGTGGTCGAGTTGCTGGCCGACCGTTGGCGTGGCGTGCGCAACTACCGAGTGGCGGATGCCATCAACAGCCTCAGCACCGGAGTGCTGTCCACCACCACAGGCTTGCTCACCAAGGGCGTGGGCCTGCTGACCTACGCGTTCGCCATCGAGCACCTGGCGCTGTTCGAATTGCCTGCCCAGAGTGCCTGGACCTGGGTGTTTGCCTTTGTGTTCTATGACTTCTGCTACTACTGGCTGCACCGCATGGGTCATGAGCGCAACATACTGTGGGCCGCGCATTCGGTGCATCACCAGAGCGAGGACTACAACCTCAGCACCGCTCTGCGCCAGACCAGCACCGGTTTCCTGCTGAGCTGGATCTTCTACTTGCCCCTGGCGGTGGTTGGTGTGCCACTGGTGGTGTTTATCAGCGTGGCGTCGCTCAACCTGCTGTATCAATTCTGGGTCCATACACGCCATGTTCCCAAGCTTGGCTGGTTCGAATGGTTTTTCGTCACACCGTCCAATCATCGGGCCCACCATGCGCAGAACGCTCTCTACATGGATCGCAACTACGGCGGGGTGTTCATTATTTGGGACCGACTGTTCGGTACCTTCCAGGAGGAAGACGATAACGAACCGGTGATTTTCGGTGTGACCACACCCTTGGCCAGCTGGAACCCGCTGTGGGCCAACCTGCAGTTTTATGCGCAACTCTGGAGTGACGCCCGGCGTACTGAGCGTTGGTGGGACAAGCTGCGTATCTGGTTCATGCGCACCGGCTGGCGCCCGGCGGACGTCAAGGCCAAGTACCCGATGGCCAAGCCGGACCTGAGTCAGTTCCGCAAATTCGAGGTGCCGCTGGATGTGCGCCAACAGGTCTACATCGCCTTGCAGTTTGCGGCCTATGTAGGGTTTGGCAGTTATCTGATGAATTTCGGTGAGGGCTTGCCCTCCACGGCGCTGGTCCTTGGCTGGGGCACGATGGCGCTGGGGTTGTTTACCCTGGGCGTGGCGCTGGAGAATCGCCCATGGGCGCTGAAGGCCGAGCTGGCGCGCCTGGCGCTGAATGTTCCCTTGGTATGGCTGGCGCCGCTGGTGGGGTTGTGGCCCGCCAGCAACCTGGGCTGGCTGGGCCTGGCGAGCTACAGCCTGCTCAGCATCATCGGCCTCTACTGTTGCAGAAGCCGGCTTACTCGGTTGGTGTCTTAGGCGTTTCGACCGAGGCTGGCTCGTTAGCCAGCCGAGCCTTGGCCTCGGCACAGGCTTGGCGGGCGATGCGGGCATTCTTGAAGCGACGGCGCAGCCACAGGCCAAAGCCCAGCACCAGCAAGGCGGCCAATACCCACAACTCGTATTTCTTGACGCTGCCGAGCATTCCTTCCAGCACTGCGCCGAAGTGATAGGCTGCCGCCCCCAGTGCCGCGGCCCAGATCGCCGCGCCAATACCGTTCAGAACCAGGTAGCGCAACGGTGGGTAGCCGGACAGGCCAATCGCCACGGGCATCACCGTGCGCAACCCGTATACGAAGCGGAAACTCAATACCCAGATATCCGGATGCTTGCGGATATGTTCCAGTGCCTTGTCGCCCATCAGTTGCCAGCGCGGCTTGCGCGCCAGCAACTTGCGGCCGTGCTTGCGCCCCATGTAGTACCAGAGCTGGTCGCCGGCGTAGCTGCCAAAAAAGGCAACGACCACCACCAGGTTGATATCCATGTAGCCACGGAACGCCAGGAAGCCTGCGAGTACAAGGATGGTCTCGCCTTCGAAGAACGTGCCGAGAAAGAGGGCAAAGTAGCCGAAGTCATGCAGAAATTGTTGAAGCATGGTCTAGGGTGCTGGCGAAATGAACGCGCAGCCTACGCCTTCACGAAGATTCATGAAAGTATCGAGATGTGTCACGAAGTGAACAATTCCTACGCAAATGACGAATGGGACTACAGGTCGTGTCGATAAGCACAACTGTCATTCATTCGTCATAATGGCCGCTTATAACTGCAACGCTCGCCCGTAAACACGGGCTCAGGAGTCTGTCGTGAGCTTTACCCCTGCCAATCGCCTGTTCCCCGCCACCCGTCTGCGTCGCAATCGTCGTGATGATTTTTCTCGTCGCCTGGTACGTGAAAATGTACTGACCACGAATGATCTGATCCTGCCGGTTTTCGTGCTCGACGGTGAAAATCGCCGGGAAGCGGTGGCGTCGATGCCGGGTGTGGAGCGTCTGACCATTGACCTGTTGCTTGAAGAGGCGGCGAAGTGGGTCGAATTGGGCATCCCGGCGCTGGCGCTGTTCCCGGTGACCCCGGCCGAACTCAAGACCCTGGACGCCGCCGAAGCCTGGAACCCCCAGGGGATTGCCCAGCGTGCCACCCGTGCCCTGCGCGAGCGTTTCCCGGAGCTGGGCGTGATCACCGACGTGGCCCTGGACCCTTTCACCACCCACGGCCAGGATGGCATTCTTGACGAAGACGGTTATGTTCAGAACGACATCACCGTCGATGCACTGGTCAAGCAGGCGTTGTCCCACGCGGCTGCGGGCGCCCAGGTGGTTGCACCGTCGGACATGATGGACGGACGCATCCAGGCGATTCGCGAAGCCCTTGAGCTGGCCGGTCACGTCAATGTGCGGATCATGGCCTACTCGGCCAAATACGCCAGCGCCTACTACGGCCCATTCCGCGATGCGGTAGGCTCGGCGCTGAACCTGGGCAAGGCCAACAAGGCCTCGTACCAGATGGACCCGGCCAATAGCCAGGAAGCCCTGCACGAAGTGGCCACCGACCTGGCCGAAGGCGCCGATATGGTGATGGTCAAGCCGGGGATGCCTTACCTGGACATTCTTTACCGGGTCAAAGAGGAATTCAAGGTGCCGACCTTTGTCTATCAGGTCAGCGGTGAATACGCCATGCACATGGCGGCGATCCAGAATGGTTGGTTGAGTGAAGGGGTGATCCTCGAATCCCTGACTGCCTTTAAACGTGCCGGCGCTGATGGCATTCTGACCTACTTCGCCGCCCGCGCCGCCCAATTGCTTAGAGAGCAACAATAGCCCTCACAGGAACACTCGATGAATACCGAAGGACTCTCAGAAGTTGCCGTAAAAGACGCTCACCCGGTGGTTGAACAAGTCGCCCAGACCCCGCCGGAGCTGGAGCCTGCACCGCCTGCGGTGGTGGCCGAAGCGCCTGCGCCGGCGCCAGCGCCAGTGGTCACCAACCTGGATGACAGCAGCCTGTACATCCACCGCGAGTTGTCACAACTGCAATTCAACATCCGCGTGCTCGAGCAGGCGCTGGATGAGTCCTACCCCTTGCTGGAACGGCTGAAATTCCTGCTGATTTTCTCCAGCAACCTGGACGAGTTCTTCGAGATCCGTGTTGCCGGCCTCAAGAAGCAGATCACCTTCGCCCGTGAGCAAGCCGGTGCCGACGGCCTGCAACCGCACCAGGCCCTGGCGCGTATCAGTGAGCTGGTGCACGGCCATGTGGACCGCCAGTACGCGATCCTCAACGACATCCTGCTGCCGGAGCTGGAAAAGCATCAGGTCCGCTTCATTCGTCGTCGTCACTGGACCGCCAAGATCAAGACCTGGGTGCGCCGTTACTTCCGGGACGAAATTTCGCCGATCATCACGCCTATCGGCCTCGACCCGACGCACCCGTTCCCCTTGCTGGTGAACAAGAGCCTCAACTTCATCGTCGAACTCGAAGGTATCGACGCTTTCGGCCGCGATTCGGGCCTGGCGATCATTCCAGCGCCGCGTCTGTTGCCTCGGATCATCAAGGTACCGGAAGAGGTAGGGGGCGCTGGCGACAACTATGTATTCCTGTCGTCGATGATCCACGCGCACGCCGATGACCTGTTCCAGGGCATGAAGGTCAAGGGCTGCTACCAGTTCCGCCTGACTCGTAACGCCGACCTGGCGTTGGACTCCGAAGACGTTGAAGACTTGGCCCGTGCCCTGCGCGGCGAACTGTTCTCGCGGCGCTATGGCGATGCGGTGCGCCTGGAAGTGGCGGACACCTGCCCGAAACATTTGTCGGACTACCTGCTCAAGCAGTTCAACCTGGCCGAGTCGGAGCTGTACCAGGTCAACGGCCCTGTAAACCTGACGCGCCTGTTCAGCATCACCGGCTTGGACAGTCACCCGGAGCTGCAATACAAGCCGTTCACTCCGCAGATCCCGAAACTTTTGCAAAACAGCGAGAACATCTTCAGCGTGGTGAGCAAGCAGGACATCCTGCTGCTGCACCCCTTCGAGTCGTTCACCCCGGTGGTCGACCTGCTGCGCCAGGCTGCCAAGGACCCGCACGTCCTGGCCGTGCGCCAGACCCTGTACCGCAGCGGTGCCAACTCGGAAATCGTCGATGCGTTGGTGGATGCTGCGCGTAACGGCAAGGAAGTCACCGCGGTGATCGAGTTGCGGGCGCGCTTTGACGAGGAGTCCAACCTGCAACTGGCCAGCCGCCTGCAAGCGGCCGGTGCGGTGGTGATCTACGGCGTGGTCGGCTTCAAGACCCACGCCAAGATGATGTTGATTCTGCGCCGTGAGGCCGGTGAAATTGTGCGTTACGCCCACTTGGGTACCGGCAACTACCACGCCGGCAACGCGAAGCTCTACACCGACTACAGCCTGCTGACATCCGATGACGCGCTGTGTGAAGACGTCGGCAAGTTGTTCAGCCAGTTGATCGGCATGGGCAAGACCTTGCGCATGAAGAAGCTGCTGCACGCGCCGTTCACCCTCAAGAAGGGCATGCTCGACATGATTGCCCGCGAGACCCAGTTCGCTCTCGACGGTAAACCGGCGCACATCATCGCCAAGTTCAACTCGCTGACCGATCCTAAGATCATCCGCGCGCTGTACAAGGCCAGCCAGTCCGGTGTGCGCATCGACCTGGTGGTGCGTGGCATGTGCTGCCTGCGCCCCGGCATTGTGGGCGTGTCGCATAACATCCACGTGCGCTCGATCATCGGCCGCTTCCTGGAGCATACCCGCGTGTTCTACTTCCTCAACGGCGGCGAAGAGCAGATGTTCCTCTCCAGCGCTGACTGGATGGAACGCAACCTCGACAAGCGTGTGGAGACCTGCTTCCCGGTAGAAGGCAAGAAGCTGATCATGCGGGTCAAGAAGGAGCTGGAAAGCTACCTGACCGACAACACCCATAGCTGGAGCCTGCAGTCGGATGGGCGCTACGTGCGTAACACCCCGACCGGCAACCAGAACCCGCGCAGCGCGCAGGCGACGTTGCTGGAGAAGTTGGGTAGCCCGATTCTGACGGTGAACTAGCCCAGGCATACGCAATTCCATGTGGGAGCGGGCTTGCTCGCGAATGCGGTGTGTCAGTCAATGCATCTGGTGACTGATCCACTGCATTCGCGAGCAAGCCCGCTCCCACATTTGTTCTGCAGAATGCTTTTAGATTTGCTTAGCGCAGGTTCAGGCTGAACCCTACCCGCGTCAGCCATTCCGCTTCCTGGGCGAAGTCCGCCTGGGTCAGCTGGTTTTCATCCAGCCAGCCTTTGGGGAACATCACTTCCAGGCTATCGCCATCGGCGTGCAGTTTGACCTGGGGCATTTCCTGGGTGCCGCGGATGTGGTGGAACAGGATTGCAAAGCGCAGCAGCGCACACAGGCGGATCAGCTTGATGCCGTCTTTACCGAACTCGGCAAACTTGTCCTTGGGAATATTGCGACGATGGCCGCGTACCAGCAGCGCGAGCATCTGTTGGTCTTCCCGCGAGAAACCGGCCAGGTCCGAGTGTTCGATCAGGTACGCGCCGTGCTTGTGATAATGGTAGTGGGCGATGTCCAGGCCGACCTCATGCACCTTGGCTGCCCAGCCGAGTAACTCGCGCCAGACGCCGTCTTCCAGGTCCCAGTCCTCGGCCACCTGGTCGAAGGCGTGCAAGGCTTTGCGCTCGACGCGGGCGGCTTGCTCCAGGTCGACGTGGTAACGCTCCATCAGCGAGCTGAGGGTGCGCTCTCGCACGTCTTCATGGTGGTGCCGGCCCAGCAGGTCGTAGAGCACACCTTCGCGCAGGGCGCCGTCACAGTGGTCCATGCGTTGCAGTTCGAGGGCGTCAAAGATGGCTTCGAGAATCGCCAGGCCCGCAGGGAAAATGGCGCGACGGTCGGGCTTGATGCCGTCGAAGTCGATTTTCTCTGCATCCCCCAGCTTGAACAGCTTGCGCTTGAGCCACGCCAGGCCTTCGGCGTTCACCTCACCGGTGCCATGGCCACCGGCCTTCAAGGCCAGGCCAATTGCACGGATGGTGCCGGACGAGCCGATGGCTTCATCCCAGGTCAGGCGATGCAAGGCATGTTCGATGCTCATGATTTCCAGGCGTGCTGCGGTGTAGGCCTGGGCATAACGCGCCGGGGTGATCTTGCCATCCTTGAAATAACGCTGGGTGAAACTCACACACCCCATCTGCAGGCTTTCACGCAGTAGGGGTTCGAAACGCTGGCCGATAATGAACTCGGTGCTGCCACCGCCAATGTCTGCCACCAGGCGTTTGCCGGGCGTGTCGGCCAGGGTGTGGGACACGCCGAGGTAGATCAGGCGTGCCTCTTCACGGCCCGAGATGACTTCCACCGGATGCCCGAGGATTTCCTCGGCGCGATGGATGAATTCGTTGCGGTTGCGCGCTTCGCGCAAGGCGTTGGTGCCAACGATACGCACCGCGCCAGGGGGCATGCCGTTGATCAGTTGCGCGAAACGCTTGAGGCAATCGAGTCCGCGCTGCATGGATTCTTCATTGAGCTTGCGCTCGTCGTCGATCCCGGCGGCCAGTTGCACCTTCTCGCCGAGCCGCTCAAGGATGCGGATCTCGCCGTTCTGGGCCTTGGCCACGACCATATGAAAGCTGTTGGAGCCCAGGTCGATGGCGGCGATCAAGGACAGATTCTTGGCTTGGGATTGCGGCATGGTTTGGGGGTCTCGGTCGATAACCTTGCCATCGTGCCACGATCGACGGCTGGCGCCAACGCGTAGTGCCAGAGGAATTTTCCCCAATCACTCATCAGAAATTGTGAATGCCGCTCGTAGGAGGTGGTTGCGATAGCTGTGTTATTGGGTCAGGAGTCGCTGTAGTTCATAACTTGCAGTGTGCGTAATTTCTGGATGGTCAACTTAGTCCTACATGTGTATGCATATTTGTCTTGGTTTTTTGTGTTTGCTCCTACAGTAAACAATCTAAATGTGGGCCGTTTTCGCAGAGCTGTCTTACGTTGATTGAGGTATTTTTCCGGCTTAATTATTTATGTGTGGCGCCGATACTGCCGGTCGGCAATTAAGCCGTGGCGGTAATTATTTGTCGCTCAGGGCTTGTACAAGGGGGTAGTTATGCGTGTGGGGTTCAACAAGTGAACACCTCACATCGCTGACTATAGGTGCTGTTTTTACATATTCAGGAAATTAAGGTGCTCAGATGAAGAGCAAAGTGTCAGTGCCGGCGGGACTGCTTCTGGCTGCTGTAGATTTAAGCGTCGAAGCAGCCAATCTACGAGTGAAGGGTATTAATGGCCCCGCCCGTTGCAGTTTAACACTATGAGTTCGATGGCAAGCAGCCTGCGCTAGAGCTGTTATTTCCGATAGTTATTGTGTCGGCAGTTTTAGTGATGAGCGATATTGATTTTTTGCTAGCGAATTCATTTCTATGTCTATGCAGGATGTAAGATCATGAAAGTAAAGTTTGTTTTGGTGGCAGGTATGGTGCTTTCGGTGGCTAGTCTGAGTGCTCAGGCCTCAGAGTTGCGCGTAAAGGGGGCCATTGTTCCTGCCAGTTGCAGTTTTACAATGACTAATGCCGTTTTCGATTATGGTGATATCCGGCCGTCGAGCCTAAGCGAAACTCAGTATACGCGTTTGACGGCGAAGTCTACGCCGTTCGCTGTTAAATGCGAGGGAACTGCACTCACTGCGGTTGGGCTCAAGGCAGTGGATAATCGTTCGTCCAGCAAAGTGCCAGGTATCGTTAGCTCAATAGACCAGGGCTACACTGATAACTACAACTATGGATTGGGTTTGTCGTCCAAAGGGCAAAAAATAGGGGGTTATGCCGTACATGTTCAAAACTCTATTGCTGATGGGCGAACCGTCCGTACATTGACTTCCGCAGACAATGGCAATACATGGACGAACTATCGAAGCAACGCGTTGGGTCAAGGCGGCGATGTCATTGCCTGGTGGGGTGGTTCAGGAGCGCAAACACCACTTAAGGTTAATTCGGTATCGGGGAATATTCAGATTATTACCTTTATTAATAAAAAGTCCGCGCTCGATGTGGGCAGTAAAATCGAGTTGGACGGTCACGCAACCTTGGAGCTTCGTTACCTCTAGGCTCCTATTCGTACTTCCTTGATCAGATAATTCGCATCGGTGTGTGGGTGATAGCGCAGGCCTAATTATCATTGGGTTTGATCTGATATTTATCGTTATGTTGAGAGTGCTAAAAATGAATAAGACGATGTTTGTAATGAGTGTCGCGTGCTTGGCGTCCCTTGGTTTTCATGCTCAAGCTGCTGACCTGAGTGTGAAAGGAACGATTGCCCCCGTCAGCTGCAGTTTCACGATAACCAATTCGGTTTTTGACTACGGAAGGATTGATCCGAATTCCCTGAGTCCGACGCGTTATACACAGTTGGCTAAAAAGACAACGCCTTATTCGATCAAGTGTGCCAGCAATGTCAAGACAACGGTGGCGATCAGGGCGTCGGACAATCGTGCAAGCTCTCGAATTCCCGGCATGATGCTCAGTCTTTTTGGCAGTAATTATAAAGATATTTATAACTTCGGATTGGGTGCTACGTCCCAGGGGCAAAAGATTGGTGGGTATCTGATCCACCTACGTAATTCTGTGGCGGACGGTGTGGCGGTGGGGATTGTTGGTTCCGAGAATAATGGCGGATATTGGCATACGAATAGCACCCAAGCCGTCGGCCATACCTCCAACCTTACGGCTTGGCGGGCAGGAAATGTCTACGCACCTATCAAACTTAATACAGTGGCAGGCCAAATTGAAGTGTTGCCTGTTATCAATAAAACATCAGAGTTAAATATGAGTAATCAGATTAATCTGGACGGTCAGGCTACTTTAGAGCTGCGCTATCTATAACTAGGTTCGGAAAGGGGCCGAGCAGAGCCACGCTTTATTAAGCGGGCTTTGTGTCGGCCAATATTTCTTTCGCAAAGCCTGTGCGCACAAGTGGGTAGTGAAGTGATGGTTAAAAGATTTCTTAAATCATGCTTGTTAATAGGTTTTTTCTTGCCGGCGGTGCTGTTCGCCGACGGTATGCGTCCTGATACCACCGTCATTGTGCTACATGAGGCAGAAGGTGAAGTCAGTATTAACGTCACCAATACGGATACCAGTCCGGCACTGCTGCACTCGGTTATCGAGGATGTCCCGGAAGACACCGAGCAACTGATTGTTGTTACCCCACCGGTCACACGTGTGGATGCAGGAGAGCGTCAGATGGTGCGGTTTCTTTCAATAGGCACCGAACCACTCAAGACCCAGCGCCTGAAGCGTGTGTCCTTCGAAGGAATTCCTCAGGCACAACCTGGTTCCGGTGCGACCATTGGTATCAGCCTTCGGCAGAACCTTCCGCTGATCCTGCATCCCAAAGGCTTGCCAAAGAACGATGCGCCTTGGGAGCTACTGACCTGGCATCTTCAGGCCAACGTCTTGAGTGTGCGCAACGACAGCCCCTACGTAGTTCGCTTGGCGGCAGACGTCCGTCTTAATCCGCAACGAGTGACGGCCAGCCTTGCTCGTACCTACGTGCTGCCTGGCGAAGTATTGCAGGTGGCCTTGGACAAGCCTGTACCCGGTGCGACCTCGGTCACCCTTGAACCCGCGACCGTCTACGGCTTCGCTGTCGATAGCTACGATGCGCTGCTCATCACGAATGCGCCGTGACCGTTCATGAACACAACCAATGGCAGTTTCGGTGCAGTTCCCGACGACTTGAATCATGTACAAAAGCGTGAGGCGCTTTTCAGGCGAAGCGGGCTGAGCCTGTCGGTGTGCATGGCAATGATGGCGGTGGTGGTCACGGATGCTTCTGCCGCCCGTGTATCGAGCATTTCCGGGTTCGACTTGGAAACGCTGCAGGCGCGGGGTATCAGCCCTTCGGTTGCCCACTATTTTCGTCATGCGCCACGTTTCAGTGAGGGTGTGAGGGTCGTGGACCTGCACGTCAACGGTGAGCGGATAGGCTTGACGGATGCTCGGTTCGATAAAGAAGGTGAGCTATGCTTTACCCGTAGTTTGCTTGATCGTGGCAGCTTGCGGGTACCTTCCTCGGTGATCGACAAAAGTGTCCCCCCCGAGCAAGCCTGTCATGACTTCAAAGCCGAATACCCTGAGACAGTAACGACATTGCGTCCTGGCAACGAAGAGGTGTCGTTGGTGGTGCCTACGCAAGCGCTGCGAGACGTTCAGCGAGACTCCGGCAGCTATGCGCGCGGAGGCACGGCAGCGCTACTCAATTACGACGTCCAGGCAATCAACAGTCATTCCAGGGCGGATACCTATCGGTATCTTTCAGCCTCCACAGAGGTGGGCTTCAATTTTGGCGATTGGATTGCCCGCAGCCGCCAGCTTTATATTTCCAACGATCGCCGCACAACGGCCGAACACCTTTTCGCCTATGCACAACGGGATTTCTTGCCTTTGGCTTCGACCTTCCAGGCCGGTCAGATATCGAGTAATAACCCGGTGTTTGGGGGAGTACAACTGACGGGCGCGCAGATTTTTCCCGATGGTATTGAAAGTGGTGGCAGTCACAATGGCGTGGTAGTCGAGGGGCGAGCCCTGAGCCAGTCAAGGGTGGAAGTACGGCAATCCGGCGCGTTGATCTATACCACGGTCGTTCCTGAGGGGCCTTTTACGCTGACCAATCTGCCCTTGCTCAACGGCACCAGTGACCTTCAGGTCACGGTGATAGAGACCCAGGGCGGGCAGCGCAGTTTTATCGTGCCGGCTGCTACGTTCCGCGCAGTGGTTCCCTTGAAGTCTGGATATACAGCTTCTTTGGGCAAGATCCGCGAGGTGGAGGGGAGAGGGGCCAAAGAGCCCCTGCTGGCCATGGCCAGTGGTACGTGGGCTGTGGGCAAGGACAGCGCGGTCAGCGCAGGGGTACAAGGTACCGATAGCTACAATGCGGTGGGGCTTGCCCTGGACAGCAGCTTTTCCCAGCGCTTTTCCCTGGGGGTGCGTAACAACTTGTCCCGGGATCATTCAACAAACGTACAAGGCGCGCGCAACAGTGTGTCTGTGAGCGTCGGCCTGCCTGCGAATGTACAGATGTCCTTGAGTGCCACTGCGCAGACACCGGGCTATCGTGACGTCATCGATACAGTGACGCCTCATGTAAACGATGTGGATGGTTCGCGATTCAAGAACCAGTACACCGTAGGATTCAGTTGGGCGGACCCTCAGTTGGGTGGCTTCTCCATCGGTTATAACCGGGGGGCCGATTTCAAGAGCCGGATTACCCAGAATACCTACGGCACGTGGAACAAGAGTTTCAGATATGCCAGTGTCGGTGTAACCGTGGACTCTCAGATTGGCCAGTCCAACAGTGCCGATGACCGGAACGATGACGGACTGGGTATTCGACTGCAGGTCAGTGTTCCCCTGGGCCGTGATCGGAGCCTCAGCGCATTCGCTCGACGTCAGGGAGAGCGCTCCAGTATCGGCACTGCCTATGATGAGCGTGTCGACGAGACGCTGAACTACCAGATACGCAGCGACAGAGACTTCGCAGGGCATCGTGAGCACACCCTGGGCGGCACGCTCAACGCGTCTTCTCGTTACGCGCAAGTGGGGCTGGGGCTGAATCGTGACTCGTCCAGCACCAGTTACTCCGGGCAATTGCAAGGGGCGGTGGTCGCCCATTCTGAAGGTTTCACATTGTCGCCGTATCGGGTTGAGGACACGTTTGGCGTGGTCTCGGTGGGCGAGGTTGCCGGTGCTCGTCTTACCACACCTCAAGGGCCGGTTTGGACCGACCCGTGGGGCAAGGCTGTGATCGCCAGTTTGCCGGCTTATCAGTCGAGCGTGTTGGAGCTGGAAGGCAAAAGCCTACCTCGCCAGATGGATATCAAGAACGGTACCAAGGTCCTGGAAGCGGGCCGTGGGTCCTTCAACAGGGTCGATTTCGAAGTAATCAACGTGCGCCGGGTACTGCTGCGCGCTACGGATATACACGGCAAACCATTGCCTCAGGGCGCTGCCGTGCTGGGGCCAGAAAATGCATTGCTGACCACGGTGGTTGGGGATGGGATGATTTTTCTCAGCAACGTCGACGCGCCCCAGGCCCTTAAAGTCTCTTCCAGCACAGTGTCCTGCGCGCTGCAGCTCGACCTTCCGGAGCAAACCTATAATGGCAAATTCTACGAAACCGCTTCGGCGGTCTGTCGGTGAGATGGCCCGCATGAACGAGTGGCGTATCGGGTGCCTCAAAGGCTTGGGGCTGTTGTTGAGCTGCCTTTTACTGGCAGCGCCGGCAAGTGCTGCGAACTGCCGCCTGTCCCTGAGCCAGCCCATCATCGATTACGGCCTGCTTCGCCCAGGCGAACAGCTCGAAAATCGGGGTGCTTCGCTGGGAAAGCGTATGGTACGTCTGAACGTGATCTGCGTGGAGGCTGCGGTGATTGCGCTACGTTTTCAAGGCGTGCCGGCCAATGAGACTGGCTACAGGTTCGGCCGCCAGGGCTTTTTCAACCTGACGCTTCAGCATCCTCAACTCGACGGTAAACCCATCGAGTTAGCGCAATGGCACAACCCTACCGAACGGGACGCCCAGCTACGCCCAGGCCAATCTCTGGTAGTGCTGGTCGGCGGAGTCCCTGCGAGAGGCCACGCTTTTTCGGCGCAGGTGCAAGTAGACACCTGGCTATCGAGCGCAGCCACTGCTGTTGGCAATAAAACCACATACGAGGGCAATGGGCGTTTCGAGCTGGTGTCCGGTGGCTGAGTCCTCAGGCAGGTGATCCATGGCTGCCGATGAAGTTTGCCAGCTCGGCAGATTGCGGATGTGCAAACAGCACTTTCGGATCGCCCACTTCATGCACCTTACCCTGGTGCATGAACACCAGCTTATCCCCAACCTCCCGGGCAAAACGCATCTCGTGGGTCACCATGATCAGGGTCATGCCGTCTTTAGCCAGTTGGCGCACCACGCTGAGCACTTCATTGACCAGCTCAGGGTCCAGGGCCGATGTGATTTCATCGCACAGCAGCACTTTGGGTGACATGGCCAGTGCGCGGGCAATGGCGACTCGCTGTTGCTGGCCACCGGACAGTCGATCAGGGAAAGCGTCGAACTTCTCGCCCAGGCCTACCCGTTCCAGCATCTGCTTTGCCAACTGCACCGCTTTGGCCTTTGGCACTTTCTGCACCACTTGCGGCGCCAGCATCACGTTCTCGCCCACGGTCAGGTGCGGGAACAGATTGAATTGCTGGAACACCATGCCGACCTTCTGCCGCAGGCTGCGCAGGTCGGCGCGGGCCGCGTCGAGGTATTCACCATCGACTTCGATGACGCCGTCGTTGATCGACTCCAGACCATTGAGGGTGCGCAGCAAGGTGGACTTGCCCGAGCCGCTGCGGCCGATGATTGCCACCACCTGGCCTTCGTCCACCGTCAGGTCGATGCCCTTGAGCACGTGGTGATCGCCGTAATACTTATGCAGGGCAGAAATTCTAAGCAGAGGCATGCAGTCTCCTTTCCAGGTAGCGCGCACTGAGGGACAAGGGGTAGCAAAGCAGGAAGTAACCGAGGGCCACCAGGCCATAGACCATGAAGGGTTCGAAGGTGGCGTTGGCGAGCATGCCGCCCGTCTTGGTCAGTTCGGTGAAGCCGATGATCGAGGTCACGGCGGTGCCTTTGACCACCTGCACCGAGAAGCCCACTGTCGGCGCGACAGCAATACGTAGCGCCTGGGGCAAGATCACGTAGCGCAGTTGTTCAAGCGGGTTGAGGGCCAGGCTGGCCGAGGCTTCCCATTGGCCGTGGGCAATGGAGTCGACGCAGCCGCGCCATATTTCAGCCAGGTAAGCGCTGGTAAACAGGGTCAACGCAATCGCCGCTGCCAGCCAGGGCGATATGTCCACGCCGAGCAGGGCAACGCCGAAAAACACCAGGAACAGCTGCATCAGCAGTGGCGTGCCCTGGAACAGTTCGATATAGGCGCGGGCAATGTTGCGTGGGAACGCTTTGCGGCTGATGCGCAGGGTCATCACCAGTAAGCCGATCAGGCCGCCGCCCACAAACGCCACTAGTGATAGCAGCAGCGTCCATTGCAGGCCGGTAAGCAGGTTGCGCACGATGTCCCAAAACGAAAAATCACTCATCGGCTGTTCCTCATGACAAACCGTCGGCCGATCCAGTTGAGCAACTGGCGAATCATCAGCGCCATGCACAGGTACACCAGCGTGGTCAGGGCATAGGTTTCAAAGGCACGGAAATTACGTGACTGGATAAAGTTGGCGGCAAAGCTCAGCTCTTCAGTCGCGATCTGCGAACACACCGCCGAGCCGAGCATCACGATGATGATCTGGCTGCTCAGGGCTGGCCACACCTTGCCCAGGGCTGGTAGCAACACCACATGGCGGAACGCCTCGAAGCGCGTCATTGCCAGCGCCGCGGCCGCTTCCAGTTGCCCCCGTGGGATGGCCTGGATACCCGCACGTATGATCTCGGTGGAGTACGCCCCCAGGTTGATTACCATCGCCAGCACGGCGGCTTGCCATTCGGTGATTTTCAACCCCAGGGACGGCAGTCCGAAGAAGATGAAGAACAGTTGCACCAGGAACGGCGTGTTGCGGATCAACTCGACATACACACCAAAGAGCCACGCAAACGGCTGGATCTTCCACGCCCGTACCACGGCGCCGACAGTGCCCAGGGCCACACCGAGGGTGGCGCCAATGGCCGTCAGCTCAAGGGTGAACAGCGCGCCACGCAGGAGCAGGTCGGTATTGGCCAGCACCGGCACAAAGTCGAATTGATAGGCCATCGTTGAGCTCCGCGTCAGAGGTCGGCAGGCAGCGGTTCTTTGAGCCACTGCATGGCGTTTTTCTCCAGGCTACCGTCAGCCTTGGCTGCGACCAGGATCTGGTTGACCTTTTCCAACAGCGCCGGCTCGTTCTTGTTCACGCCCACGTACACCGGCGAGTCCTTGAGCTTCACCTTCAGCGCGGGTACGCGTTTGGGGTTGCGCTCGCTGATGGCCACCATGACCACGTTGCCGCTGGCGATCAGGTCGACCTGGCCGGCCAGGTAGGCGGCGATGGTGGAATTGTTGTCTTCAAAGCGCTTGATCGTGGCTTCCTTGGGCGCTACCGCTGTCAGCTCGATGTCCTCGATGGCGCCACGGGTCACGCTAATGGTCTTGCCCTTGAGGTCGTCGAGGCTGGCGATGGCGGCGTCAGGCGGCCCAAACACGGCGAGGTAGAACGGCGCGTAGGCGTTGGAAAAGTCGATGACCTTTGCGCGCTCGGGGTTCTTGCCCAGGCTGGAAATCACCAGATCGACCTTGCCGGTGGTGAGAAACGGGATGCGGTTGGTGCTGTTCACCGGGGTCAGTTCCAGCTTGACCTTGAGTTGGTCGGCCAGCAGCTTGGCGGTGTCGATGTCCAGGCCACGGGGTTGCATGTCAGGGCCCACCGAGCCAAACGGCGGAAAGTCCTGGGGGACGGCAACCTTGAGCGTGCCACGAGCGACGATGTCATCCAGACCATTCGCCTGGGCGGGTGCCTGGCTCAGCATAAGGCTGGCAAACAGGGCAGTGAGCAGGGCGCTGTAGCGCTTGGTCATGGCAACTCTCCGGAAAAGGCGAAGGAATTTTCTGAGTTTGCCCAGTGCACAGCCCATGCCAGCATCGTTCGGATCGTCTGCAAGGCTGATGTTTATTGAGATGCACAGGTCTTACTGGTCTGAACAGTTGCCAGGGTTTTCGCACCCTTTTCGAGCGCTGACAAAAAGCTGCGAGCCCCTTTGGGGCGTGGCTTGCAGCCGGCCATAAATAGTTTTACAACGGGTCACGCAGCTATCGGGAACCTGTGCTTTTTATGAATTCCATTGCCCAAGCCGTACCGGAAGCGGCCTTGCAGGCCATCCGCAAACTCATCAAGGAGCAAGGCTTCGGGCCGGGCGATGCGTTACCGTCCCAGCGCGACCTGGCCCTGCAATTGGGGGTGAGCCGGGCGTCGTTGCGTGAGGCGCTGTCATCGCTTAGCGCCTTGGGCGTGGTCAGTGTGCAGCCGGGCAAGGGCGTGTTCGTGCAGGACGTGCAAGAAGCGCCCGGGTTTGCCTGGCCCTTCGCGGCGCAGGCTACGCCGCCGGATATCTTCCAGCTGCGCTACGCATTGGAGGGGTTTGCGGCGGGGTTGGCAGCAATGGCACTGACCATCGAGGCGCTGGACAGCCTGGAGGATAATGTCGAAGCCATGCACAGAGTGCTCAAGGCGCGTGACTTCGAAGCGGCCGCTCGCCTGGACTTCGAATTTCACCAGTGCATTCTGCTGGCCAGCGGTAACCAGGCAATGGTGAGTATCCTCAGTGCCAGTGCCGAGGTGTTTTTGGAGAGTCAAAAACTACCGTTCATCCGGCCGGAGCGGGCCATGGAAACCTGGCAGGAACATCGCAGGATCCTGCGCGCCCTGGCCCGCCGCAACAGTACGACGGCGCAGAAAACCATGCAGGAACATATACGTAATGCTGCGTTGCGCACGGGCATTGCGTTCGTGACGCCCGTTACGTCGTGAGTGGGGTCATACCCACACTCATTCAACTTCATAGCAAGACTCAATCAGACGCGGCTTCCTGAACAGGGGAAGGGCGGCTATGATGGGCAACGTTTTTTTTGCTTACAATCCGGAGACATCCATGAGCAACGATCTTATCAAGCACGTCACCGACGCGACCTTTGAGGCCGAAGTACTCAAGGCTGCCGGCCCGGTGCTGGTTGACTACTGGGCTGAATGGTGCGGCCCTTGCAAAATGATCGCTCCGGTCCTGGACGACATTGCAACCACCTACGAAGGCAAGCTGACCGTTGCCAAGCTGAACATCGACGACAACCAGGAAACTCCGGCCAAGCATGGCGTACGTGGTATTCCTACGCTGATGCTGTTCAAGAACGGCAATGTTGAAGCGACTAAAGTGGGCGCGCTGTCGAAGTCCCAGTTGCAAGCTTTCCTCGACGCGAACATCTAAGCGTCGTCAAAAAAGCCCCGCAAATAGCGGGGCTTTTTCGTAAAGCAGGGCTAGACGCTCCGAAATCCAGGTGGTACATTCGGCCCCGCAGTGGTTTCTCCACTGCCCCCTGCAAGCCGTCGCCGACGCATTCCTTTTCGATTAGTACGCGATCCTGTCGCCTTCTCTGCGGCGCGGCCTCATTAAGCCAAAAGCTTAATTTCCCCCCTCCATAAATGATTACGTCATTCCTATATGAATCTGACTGAACTCAAGCAAAAGCCGATTACCGACCTGCTCCAACTGGCCGAAGAAATGGGCATAGAAAATATGGCCCGTTCGCGCAAGCAGGACGTGATTTTCTCTCTGCTCAAGAAGCACGCGAAAAGCGGCGAGGAAATCTCCGGTGATGGCGTGCTGGAGATTCTCCAGGACGGCTTCGGCTTCCTCCGCTCTGCAGACGCGTCCTATCTCGCCGGCCCAGATGATATCTACGTCTCGCCGAGCCAGATCCGTCGCTTCAACTTGCGCACTGGTGACACCATCGTTGGCAAGATCCGTCCTCCGAAGGAAGGCGAGCGTTACTTCGCCCTGCTCAAGGTCGACACGATCAACTTCGACCGCCCAGAGAACGCGAAAAACAAGATTCTCTTCGAGAACCTGACCCCGCTGTTCCCGACCGTGCGCATGAAGATGGAAGCCGGTAACGGCTCCACCGAAGACTTGACCGGTCGTGTGATCGATCTCTGCGCTCCGATCGGCAAAGGCCAGCGTGGCCTGATCGTCGCACCGCCGAAAGCCGGCAAGACCATCATGCTGCAGAACATCGCCGCGAACATTGCACGTAACAACCCTGAAGTTCATCTGATCGTGCTGTTGATCGATGAGCGTCCGGAAGAAGTGACCGAGATGCAGCGCACCGTGCGCGGCGAAGTGGTTGCCTCGACGTTCGATGAGCCGCCAACCCGCCACGTGCAGGTTGCCGAAATGGTGATCGAAAAGGCCAAGCGCCTGGTCGAGCACAAGAAAGACGTGGTGATCCTGCTCGATTCCATCACGCGTCTGGCCCGTGCCTACAACACCGTGATCCCGAGCTCCGGCAAGGTGCTGACCGGTGGTGTCGATGCCCACGCCCTGGAGAAACCAAAGCGTTTCTTCGGCGCTGCGCGGAACATCGAAGAAGGCGGCTCGCTGACCATTATCGCCACCGCGCTGGTTGAAACCGGCTCGAAGATGGACGAAGTGATCTACGAAGAGTTCAAGGGTACCGGCAACATGGAACTGCCTTTGGACCGCCGCATCGCTGAAAAGCGTGTGTTCCCGGCGATCAACATCAACCGCTCCGGCACCCGCCGCGAAGAGTTGCTGACCGCAGACGACGAACTGCAGCGTATGTGGATCTTGCGCAAGCTGCTGCACCCGATGGACGAAGTTGCGGCCATCGAGTTTCTGATCGACAAGCTGAAAACCACCAAGACCAACGACGAGTTCTTCCTGTCGATGAAACGCAAGTAATACAGCGTTTCAGGTCCAAAAAAATGGCGTCCTTAATGGGACGCCATTTTTTTTGCGTCGAGATTCTGCGATTTTTGTGGCATAAGTATCCGTTAAGTAACAAAAATTGACGCGTGACTTCGCTCATCCCTTTCGTCGCAGACTGACCACATTCTTATGACCACCCTTGCTTACCGCAGAGACATCGATGGCCTGCGTGCCATTGCTGTCCTTGCAGTCGTGTTGTTCCACTTTGGTGTCCCTGGCATTACTGGCGGTTTTGTTGGCGTTGACGTCTTCTTCGTCATCTCAGGTTTCCTGATCACGTCAATTATCTGGCGTGAGCGTCAAGCTGGACGCTTCAGCTTCATCGACTTCTGGGCTCGTCGAGCCCGGCGTATCTTGCCGGCCCTGTTTGTGATGATCGCCGCGACACTGGCAGTGGGTTGGTTTCTGTTGGCGCCCAAGGACTATGAGGAGTTAGGGCGGTCTGCGCACTATCAGGTGACCTTTACGTCGAACCTGTTGTTCTCGCGTCAGCATGGCTACTTTGATGCCTCATCCGACATCAAGCCCTTGCTGCATACCTGGTCGCTTGCAGTAGAAGAGCAGTTCTATATTTTCTTCCCATTGCTGCTGACGTTGCTTTCCAGTCGGTTGAAGCACTGGCGCCTGGCATTGTTCGCGGTACTGTTGGTGTCGTTTGGCATGAGCGTCTGGGCGGTTCAGCATGAGCCGCAGAAAGCCTTCTTCCTGTTGCACCTGCGGGCCTGGGAACTACTGGCCGGTGCAATGCTGGCGGTGCAGCCCAAGCGTGAATGGCGCGCCTCGCCGGCCTTGGCTCAAGGGGTCAGCCTGGCTTCCCTGGCATTGATCCTCATCGCTGTGCTGGGCTACGACGCGAAAACGCCGTTCCCAGGTGCGACCGCGTTGTTGCCCGTGCTGGGGGTGGTCGGGTTGATCTGGGCCAACGGCCAGCAACAGACCTGGGTCGCTCGCCTGTTGGGCACACGGATCATGGTGGGTATCGGGCTGATCTCTTATTCCTGGTACCTCTGGCACTGGCCGGTGTTCGTGTACGCCAACTATGCCGCGGTGGATGGCTTGAGCGCGCTGGAGCTGGCGGGGCTGATGCAGCTTTCGCTGGTGCTGGGCTATCTGTCCTGGCGCTTCGTGGAAACGCCGTTCCGGGAAAAACGTTTGCTGGCTTCGCGTAATGCGATTCTGGCGTCAGCCATGGTCGGCATTCTGGGGCTGGGCTTCACTGGTCTTGCGATACGCGAAGCTGACGGCGTGCCTTCGCGCTTGTCCGAACAGGCGTTGCGTTTTGCCCAGGCCAAGAAGTGGAGCCCTGACCTGCTGGCGTGCATGGCCGACAAAGATACGCCCGATGAACGCTTGTTCTGCCATTTCGGCCCGAAAGGCCAATCTGTTTCAGCGCTGGTATGGGGCGACAGTCACGCCACCGCGCTGATACCCGCACTCAAAGAGGGCGCTGATCGCCACGATATCAGCCTGGTCGAAGCCAGTTTTGCCGGCTGTATTCCCCTCGATGGCCTGGAGAATATTGCCCGCTGCGCGCATTTCAATCGTCGCGTCGAGAAGGCCATGTCCGAGCAGGCTTTCAGCGATGTGGTGTTGGCCGCCCGCTGGAGCCTGTATGTGTACGGGCAAATGTCCGGTGACAAGGAGCATGCGCTCAAAGACCCCGGCACCGGCCAGTATGTGCGTGCCGTCGCCGAACAACGCTTTGCCCAGGGCTTGCGCGAGCGCATCCAGGGCTTGCGCGCTGCCGGGCACAAGGTCTGGCTGGTCAAGGAAGTGCCGCTGCAGGAAATCATCGTACCTTACCGTCTCAGCCGCCTGGCCATGATGAACCGCCCCGTGGACGGTGAAGGGCTCGCCGTGGCCGAGCATGTAAAGCGCCAGGCCTTTATCACGCACTTGTTTGATGAGTTGGCGGCGGCCGACAGCGGTGTCGCGGTGCTGGACCCTGCACCTTTGCTGTGTGGCACCGACGGTGTATGCCGGGTCGAACTCAATGGCCGAGCGCTGTATACCGACGATAACCACCTTTCAGACGTCGGCGCGCGACACATCGAAGCCTTCCTGGAGCCGTTGTTCAGTTCGTTGCAATCACGCGGATTGACGGCCAATTAAGCTGCCAGCCGCCCTCAGAGCAGGTAGGATGTACGCCTATTTTACGGGTGGCATGGTTAATGAAATTCAAGGATCTTCGGGATTTCGTGCAGCAACTTGAGCAGCGCGGAGAGTTGAAACGTATCCAGATGCCGATTTCTCCGGTGCTGGAAATGACTGAGATTTGCGACCGCACCTTGCGCAACAAGGGCCCGGCGCTGTTGTTCGAAAACCCGACCGGCTTCGATATTCCGGTGCTGGGCAACCTGTTCGGCACTCCCGAGCGCGTGGCCTTTGGCATGGGCGCCGAGTCCGTCAGCGAACTGCGCGAGATCGGCAAGCTGCTGGCTTTTCTCAAGGAGCCCGAGCCGCCCAAGGGCTTGAAGGACGCCTGGTCCAAGCTGCCGATCTTCCGCAAGATCATTGCCATGGCCCCCAAGGTGGTCAAGGACGCGGTGTGCCAGGAAGTGGTCATTGAGGGTGACGATGTCGACCTGGCCATGCTCCCGGTGCAAACCTGCTGGCCCGGCGACGTCGGCCCGCTGATCACCTGGGGCCTGACCGTCACCAAAGGCCCGAACAAGGACCGCCAGAACCTCGGTATCTACCGTCAGCAAGTCATTGGCCGTAACAAAGTGATCATGCGCTGGCTGAGCCACCGTGGCGGCGCCCTCGACTTCCGTGAGTGGTGCGAAAAGCATCCCGGCAAGCCGTTCCCGGTATCCGTGGCCCTGGGTGCCGACCCGGCGACCATCCTCGGCGCGGTCACGCCCGTACCTGACAGCCTCTCCGAGTACGCTTTCGCCGGTTTGTTGCGCGGTAATCGCACGGAGCTGGTGAAGTGCCGCGGTAATGACCTGCAAGTGCCGGCCACCGCCGAAATCATCCTTGAAGGCGTGATTCACCCAGGTGAAATGGCCGATGAAGGCCCCTACGGCGACCACACCGGTTACTACAACGAAGTCGACAGCTTCCCGGTGTTCACCGTCGAGCGCATCACCCATCGGGTCAAGCCGATCTACCACAGCACCTACACGGGTCGTCCGCCCGATGAGCCCGCCATCCTCGGCGTGGCGCTCAACGAAGTGTTCGTGCCGATCCTGCAAAAGCAATTCCCGGAAATCACCGACTTCTACCTGCCGCCCGAGGGCTGTTCGTATCGCATGGCCATCGTGACCATGAAGAAGTCGTATCCGGGGCATGCCAAGCGGGTAATGCTCGGCGTATGGTCGTTTTTGCGACAGTTCATGTACACCAAGTTCGTTATTGTCACCGACGACGACATCAATGCCCGGGACTGGAACGACGTGATCTGGGCCATCACCACGCGCATGGACCCCAAGCGCGATACGGTGATGATCGACAACACGCCTATCGACTACCTCGACTTCGCGTCGCCGGTATCGGGCCTTGGCTCAAAGATGGGCCTGGATGCCACGCACAAATGGCCGGGCGAAACCACGCGTGAGTGGGGCCGGGTGATCGTCAAGGATGAAGCTGTCACTGCGCGGGTCGATGCGATCTGGAAAGAATTGGGAATAGATTGATGCGTGTAACCCTGCAACCTTCCGGTGCTGTGCTGGAGCTGGCTCCTGGCGAGCGAATCCTCGAAGGCGCCCGTCGCCTGGGCTATGAGTGCCCTCAAGCCTGTCGCAATGGCGTGTGCCATGTCTGCGCGGCGTTGCTGGTGGAGGGCCGGGTACGCCAAGCCGGGGAAGTGCGCGATCATGGGGAGTTCTACACCTGTATCGCCGAGCCCCTGGAGGATTGTGTGGTGCTGTGGGATGGCGTTCTGGCGCCGGGAGAGTTGCCGTTGCGCAAATTGTCGTGCCAATTGATCGAGTGTGCGCAAGTGGGTGGCGATGTGTGGCGCGTGCGCCTGCGCGCCCCGGCTGGCAAGGCGGTGCGTTATCACGCCGGGCAATACCTGATGATCGAGCGGGACAACGGCGAGAAGTCAGCGTTTTCCCTGGCCTCGGCGCCCCATGCCGGGCGTGAGTTGGAGTTGCATGTACTGGCACGAGAAGCCAGCGCGCGCAGCCTAATCGAACAGTTGCAGCGTAACCAGATGGCGCGCGTCGAGCTGCCGTTTGGCGACACTCACCTGGCTGAACTGCCAGACGGGCCACTGGTACTGATGGCCGCCGGCACCGGCATGGCGCAGATGAACAGTCTGATCGAGCATTGCCGCGCTTCAGGTTTCAAGCACCCGGTGCATCTGTATTGGGGCGTGCGTCTGCCGGAAGATTTCTACGAAATCGAGCATTGGGATCAATGGCTGCAATTACCCAACCTGTTCCTGCACAAAGTCGTCAGCGACCTGTGTGGTTGGGAAGGGCGCTGTGGTTTGCTGCATGAGGCAGTGTGCGAAGACATTGCCGACCTCAATAGCGTGCACGTCTACGCCAGCGGTTCGCCGGCGATGATCTACGGCACGCTGGACGCACTGGTCAGCGCCGGCATGGATGCGCACCGGATGCGCGCCGACGTCTTCGCCTACGCCCCAAGGCCCTGAAGCCTTGCGCTGAATAATGTAGGAGCAGGCAAGTCAGCTCCCACAGGGGACAGTGTCGTGTCAGAAGCGCACGCCAGTTGTCACCATTGCCGCGTTGAACCCGAGCAACACCAACTCCGCCGCCACCGGCCCGTAATGCGCGCCCACCGACGGAATGATCACCGGCGCCACACCGAATCGGTTCAACGGGATCTTGTCGCGGTAGTCGCCGCGATAGCCCTGAAGCAGCCCGCCGGTCAATTTTGCATACACCGGATAGTCGGCCAGGTCATAGCGCTTGCCCGCATAGGCGTAGTACGAGCGCTGGCGGAACGAGTTGCGAAAAGTCACCCCACCATACAACAGCCCCGATGCCTCGTTGCGTTCCAGGCCGATCAAGTCCTGCTTGTTGTTGTGCTCGGGGTCGGGTGCGAAGTGCCGGGTGTAGACACTGGTCTGGGCGTACCAGAAGCCTTTGTCGTCGTTGGCGAGTGGGGTTTCGCTCGCCAGCGCGGTGGTGGCTTGGGCCAGGAACAACAGCCCAGGCAATCGAAATTTTTTCATGGGGCGACCTCGATAGTCGATGTAATGAACGGCTAAGTGGGTCGTTATGTGCGCGCTAGTTTGACGGCATGGCGCCCGCCCAGGCTGAACCGGGGCTGACAGTAGCGGGATTAACCGTCCAGATCCTGACGAGTGGCGGCGTTGATTAATGCCCAGTGGCACTTTTTCGCCGTACGGTTACAGCGCTGCGTTTTATTACGGTAAAGTCGCTCACAACTGGTAACACTCAGGAGGCGCACCGCATTTCGCCATGACCGCCATTGAAACCGATCTTCTGCAATTGGCTTACCCTCCGCGCCTCGATCTTGGGCCGCAACTCACACACGAACAGTTGATGAGCTCGATGCAAGCCACCATGGCGCGGCATAAGGGCGGGCCGGTGTGGCTATTTGCTTATGGTTCACTGATCTGGCGCCCTGAATGTTCATCCACCGAGCGCGTACGGGCACGGGTCCACGGTTATCACCGGGGCTTGTACCTGTGGTCCCATGAGCATCGGGGTACGCCGGAATTGCCGGGGTTGGTGTTCGGGCTGGACCGCGGTGGTTCCTGCAGCGGGTTCGCCTACCGTTTGCCGGACGATCAGTTGGAGGCCTCGCTGTATGCCCTGTGGCAACGTGAGATGCCTTACCCCTCTTACCGGCCGCACTGGCTCAGCTGTCGGTTACAGGATGGCAGTACCGTGCAGGCGTTGGGGTTTGTGTTGGAGCGGCATTTGCCCAGCTATGCCGGCAACTTGCCCGATATCGTGCTTAACCATGTACTGCAAAGCGCTTGCGGGCGTTACGGCACGACTCGCGATTATGTCGAGCAGACCGTGAACGCCCTGCGTAGCCACGCCATGCCAGATAAAAACCTGGAGGCGCGGCTCAAGCGTTGTGCCAAGGGTTGCCCGGGCGATTAACGCGCCGAGCTGACACTGTTGGTGTGCCACAGCGTGGGGATCAGGAACGCGATCGCCAGTACGCACGCACCAATCAGCAGCACGAAACCACCGTCCCAGCCGAAATGGTCGACCGTGTAGCCCATGGCCGCACTTGCCGCTACCGAACCGCCCAGATAACCGAACAGACCGGTGAAGCCCGCTGCGGTGCCGGCGGCCTTCTTCGGAGCCAGTTCCAATGCCTGCAGGCCGATCAGCATCACCGGGCCGTAGATCAGGAAGCCGATGGAGAACAGCGCAATCATGTCGATCATCGGGTTGCCCGGCGGGTTGAGCCAGTAAACCAGGGTGGCCACTGTCACCAGGGCCATGAACACGATACCGGTCAGGCCGCGGTTGCCACGGAAGATCTTGTCCGACATCCAGCCGCACAGCAGCGTGCCCGGGATACCTGCCCACTCGTAGAAGAAGTACGCCCAGGACGACTTATCGACCGTGAAGTGCTTGGCTTCTTTCAAGTAGGTCGGCGCCCAGTCCAGTACGCCGTAGCGCAGCAGATAGACAAACACGTTGGCGAAGGCGATGTACCAGAGCATTTTGTTGCGCAGCACGTACTTGACGAAGATTTCCTTGGCGCTGAATTCGTCTTCGTGGCTGGCATCGTAGCCTTCCGGATAGTCGTTCTTGTACTTCTCGATAGGCGGCAGGCCCACCGATTGCGGAGTGTCCCGCATGGTGATGAAGGCAAACGCCGCCACCGCCAGGGCCACGGTGGCCGGTACATAGAACGCCGCATGCCAGTCGTTGAACCACGCCATGCCCAGCAGGAACAGCGGGCCGATCAAGCCACCGCCGACGTTATGCGCCACGTTCCACACGGACACCACGCCGCCGCGTTCTTTCTGCGACCACCAGTGCACCATGGTCCGCCCACTTGGCGGCCAACCCATGCCCTGGGCCCAGCCGTTGATGAACAGCAAAATGAACATCATGGTCACGCTGGACGTTGCCCAAGGTGCGAAACCGAAAATGAACATCACCCCCGCCGAAACCAGCAGGCCAAAGGGCAGGAAATAGCGTGGGTTGGAGCGGTCGGACACCAGGCCCATCAGAAATTTGGACAAGCCGTAGGCAATCGCAATCGCCGACATCGCCAGGCCCAGTTCACCGCGGGTGTAACCCTCGTCGATCAGGTAGGGCATGGCCAGGGAGAAGTTTTTACGCAGCAGGTAGTAACCGGCGTAACCAAAGAAAATACCCGCGAAGATCTGCCAGCGCAGCCGTCGGTAGGTACTGTCTATTTTTTCTTCAGGCAGGGGCGCCTGGTGTGCGGCAGGACGAAAGAAAGCAAACATTCAAGAGCTCCAAATTTCTTGTTTTGACTGCGGATGCGAATGTTACAGTTTCGTTACCGAAAATAGCATCGCCTCTTATCTGCAAACACAGGAAACGAGAGCAATTGCATGTTCTTTTACGAACATGTCGCCTATAGATAAGTGATGGTCGTGGTTAGGTCCTAAGACCGCGAAGTAACTACTGTGGGAGCTGGCTGGCCTGCGATGACGGTCTTTCAGCTTCATCTGTAGCAGCTGACTCACCGCTGTCGCAGGCAAGCCAGCTCCCACATGGATTGCATTTCAGGTGTGTTATCGGGTTTGGACAACTATTTTACCCACTGCCTTGCGCTGCCCCAGATCATTGATCGCCTTTGCGGCCTGTTCCAGCGGATACACCTGCGACACCAATGGCTTGAGCTTGCCCTCGCCATACCAGGTGAACAACTGCTGGAAATTCGCTGCATTGTCCTGCGGCTGGCGCTGGGCAAACGAGCCCCAGAAAACCCCGACCACCGCTGCGCCCTTGAGCAGCGCCAGGTTCACCGGCAGTTCAGGAATACGCCCACTGGCGAACCCCACCACCAGCAGCCGCCCATTCCAGGCGATCGAACGAATGGCCTGGTCAAACAGGTCGCCACCCACCGGGTCGTAGATAACATCGGCGCCATTGCCATCGGTCAGGCGCTTGACCTCATCCTTGAGGCTGGCTTCGCTGTAGTTGATCAACTCATCGGCGCCAGCCGCCTTGGCCACCGCGAGTTTGTCGGCGCTGCTGGCGGCGGCAATCACCCGGGCGCCCATGGCCTTACCGATCTCCACGGCGGCCAGGCCCACGCCACCGGACGCGCCAAGCACCAGCAAGGTCTCGCCGGGTTGCAGGTTGGCGCGTTGTTTCAGCGCATGCATGGAGGTGCCGTACGTCATGCTGAAGGCGGCGGCGGTGTTGAAATCCATGCTCGGCGGGATCGGCAGCACGTTATAGCCGGGCACCGCGACCTGCTCGGCAAAGCTGCCCCAGCCGGTCAGCGCCATCACACGGTCACCGACTTTCAGATGGCTGACTTTCTCACCCACTTCACTGACCACGCCTGCCGCTTCGCCACCGGGTGAGAACGGAAAGGGCGGCTTGAACTGGTATTTGCCTTCGATGATCAGGGTGTCCGGGAAATTCACCCCGGCGGCGTGCACGTCCAACAGGATTTCGTTCTTCTTGATCGCGGGGCTGGCGATCTCTTCCAGCACCAGGGTTTCGGCGGGGCCGAAGGCTTTGCACAGCACAGCTTTCATCGGACTATTCCTTTTGGCGTCGTGGCCGATAAGTGTAGGAGGGAACGCCCGTGGGTCAACGAGCATGCCCGCGCCTGATAAGCCCCCATAAGCTTGTGCTCAGCCTTGCTAGCGTTATGCTACCCGGCAACCGAATTCGAGGAATGAACTGTGAAAGCGTGGATCCTGTTGATGCTGGCCCTGACCTTGCCGATGGCAGCCCAGGCCGAAGAGGCCAAAGAGGGCGAGGCGCCGAAGGTCAGCTATATCAGCCTGAGCCCGCCGTTCGTGGGCAATTACGGCCTGGATGGCACCGCCAAGCTCAAGGTCTACAAGGCCGACATTGCACTGCGCGTGACCGGTGATGAGGCGGCGAAGCTGGTCAAGGCCAACGACCCGTTGATTCGCAACCAACTGGTCGCGCTGTTTACCCAGCAGACCAACGAGACCATGAGCAGTGTGGAAGGCAAGGAAAAGCTGCGTCAGGAAGCGTTGAAGCAAACGCAGCAGGTGATGAACGATGAAACCGGCAAGCCGGTGGTAGAAGACCTGCTGTTCAACAACCTGATCATCCAGTAAGTCGCTGCGCGACTATCGCGGGCAAGCCCGCTTTCACAGGGGCTCGCATTCCAGTGTGGGAGCGGGCTTGCCCGCGAAGAGGCCCTGACAGGCACCGCAAGAAGCCATTATCAATTAAAGCAACTGCAGGACCGCTGCCCACTGCTCCGGTGTGACTGCCATGACCGAAAGCCGGCTGCCCTTTTGCACCAGCGGCATTTCAGCCAGTGCAGTTTGCTGCTTTAGATAGCCAAGGCCCAGCACCTTGGGAAAGGTCTGCACGTGGGCAACATCGATCGCGCTCCACGGGTTTTTCTCCGGGGTGGCCTTGGCGTCGAAATAGTGGCTTTCTGGTTCCAGCGCAGTGGGGTCCGGATAGGCGGCCCGAGTGATTTTGCCGATGCCGGCAATCCCTGGCTCCGGGCAACTGGAGTGGTAGAAGAAAAACTCGTCGCCCACGGCCATGGCGCGCAAAAAGTTGCGGGCCTGATAGTTGCGTACCCCGTCCCAGCGCGCTTCGCCGAGCTTTTCCAGGCCGTTGATAGAGAGTTCGTCGGGCTCGGATTTCATCAGCCAGTAGGCCATTGTTGGGCTCCTGAAAAAGGCATTGGGCAAGTTGTCGGGCAATTGCATGACAAACCGACAGTCGGTTGGCGTCAAGGTTTGCGTGTTGGTTCACGTTACCGCAGAATGCGCGCTTTTAAGCTTGACGCAGCTGCAACGGACTACTTTGGAACGTTGTTGTCATCGTGTACGAGGTGCCTGAAAGGGGGGCAATCGATGCAACGTAAGCCGGATTTACTATGGATTTTGGTTATTTTGTTTGGTCTGGGCGTCGTGACCACCGGTTATGCCCAGAGCCTGTGGTCGAACAAGACCGATGCACCGGTTGAACTGGCTCAGCAGCAGCCACAACCGTTCAAGCGTTAACTCAAGCATTCACCAAGGCGCCGCTGTTTCCAGCGGCGTTTGTGCGTCATACCACTGCGTATCAGTCACCGTCCCCGCCAACGGCACATCCCAACTCGCCTGCGCCAGGCGTTCGACTTTCTGGCATTCATGGGCCAGCCCCAGCAGCGTTGGCTTGCGCCAGCTCTGGCGGCGGGCAAGATAGGCCAGGCTGCGATCGTAGAACCCGCCGCCCATGCCCAGGCGCCCACCCACATCGTCGAACCCCACCAGCGGCAATAACACTAGGTCCAGCGCCCAGACCTGGCGCTGACGATGGGCATTGACCCGTGGTTCAAGGATGCGAAAGCGGTTTGGCAGCAACTTATCCCCAGGTCGTACACGCTGGAACACCATCTTGGTGCGCGGCCAGGCGCTGAGCACCGGCAGGTAAGTGGCTTTGCCGCGGCGCTGGGCCGCACGCAGCAGCAGGCGCGGATCGATTTCACCATCCGTGGGCAAATATAAAGAGATATGTTTGGCCCGGCGAAACAGCGGGTGCTGTGCCAGTTGCCGGTACAGACCCTGAGCGGCCTGGCGCTGCTCGCTTGGCGTGAGGGCGCGGCGGGCCTTGCGCAACATGCGTCGAAGTTGCGGACGAGATAGCGGCGCAGGTTCGGTCATGATTTTCGGCTCATAAAACAATGCCAGTCCGGGGACTGGCATTGAGTTTGGGAATTCAGGCTCCCCGACAGAGCCGCTGTCGACTTAGCCCTTGAACCCGAAAGTTCAAGGTGGAAGAAGCAGTAGGCTTTAAGGCTTTCCGTCTAGCGGACATGCACACCAGCCCAACGTGCAACTTCCAGGGTAGTGCGAATCGGCTCAGGGACATCGCCGACTGGCAAACACGCCAGGGAGTGGGGCGAGTATACCTTAAACCCGCTCGGCAATCAGCCCTTGCGTGTGTCTGAATCGGTGGAAAGCGCCAGATCCACGCGATCAAGCAGGTCACGCACCTGCTCGCGCGTCGAACCACTGGCCTGTACGTCAGGGCGCTCCTGCTTATGCAGCAGGTCGTGGGTGATATTCAGCGCGGCCATCACAGCGATGCGGTCGGCGCCAATCACTTTGCCGCTGCTGCGGATTTCGCGCATCTTGCCGTCCAGGTAGCGGGCAGCGCTCACCAGGTTGCTGCGTTCTTCCTGGGGGCAGATGATCGAATATTCTTTGTCGAGGATCTGCACGGTAACGCTATTGCTTGAACTCATGAGTCTTGCTCCAGGGCCTTCAGGCGCGAAATCATCGATTCGACCTTACGCCGGGCGATTTCGTTTTTTTCAATGAGGTGAGCGCGTTCCTCGCGCCAGGTCTTTTCCTGAGCTAATAGGAGTCCGTTTTGACTCTTAAGTTGCTCGACCCGATCAATTAGCAGTTCGAGTCTGGCCATCAGCGCTTGCAGGTCGGTGTCTTCCATTGGGTTCCACTGGATTTGTCTGATGAATGGCAACTGCAGGATAAACGATCTGACGCCCTCGATAGTCTTGGTACGTCTGCCGGTGCTAGGATACAGCGCTCCATTCTAGACATTGCGCCGTCTGGCGCCTAGCTCACCATGCCCATTCAAAATTCCCCGTACGACGCTTTTTCCAAACTGCTGAGCACCAGCGGCCACCCTTGCTCGCCTGCCGAACTGCACGGCGTGCTGTTGGGCCGCAGTTGCACCGGTGTGGGCTTTGATGCCGACAACTGGCTGGCCGATGTGGCCGAGTTGCTGGAAACCGAACCCACCGAGAACGTGCGCAATGCGTTGATCGGCCTGCAAGAGATGGTCAAGGGCGAGTTGACCGGTGACGACGTCACCGTGGTCCTGCTGCTGCCGACCGATGACGCGCCGCTCACCGAGCGCGCTGCTGCCCTGGGCCAGTGGTGCCAGGGCTTCCTCCACGGTTTCGGCGTGAATGCCGGCGGCCTGGAGCTGAGCACCGACGCCAAGGAAGTGCTGCAGGACCTGGCGGCGATCTCACAGGTGCAAGATGCCCTGGAAGAGTCCGAAGATGGCGAAGGCGACTACATGGAAGTCATGGAATACCTGCGCGTCGCGCCGTTGCTGCTGTTCACCGAGACCAGGAAGTCCGCTGAGCCGGTCGCTGCCAAGCCGTCGTTGCACTAAAGAAAGGAAGCCCATCTGCCCATGATTCATATCCCCAAAGCGGAATACACCCGTCGCCGCAAGGCGCTCATGGCGCAGATGGAACCCAACAGCATCGCGATCCTGCCGGCCGCCGCCGTGGCCATCCGCAACCGCGATGTCGAGCATGTTTACCGCCAGGACAGCGATTTCCAGTACCTGAGCGGTTTCCCCGAGCCCGAAGCGGTGATCGTGCTGATGCCCGGTCGCCAGCACGGCGAGTACGTGCTGTTCTGCCGCGAGCGCAATGCCGAGCGCGAATTGTGGGACGGCCTGCGTGCGGGCACCGAGGGCGCGATTCGCGACTTTGGCGCGGATGACGCCTTCCCCATTACCGATATCGACGACATCCTGCCCGGCCTGATCGAAGGTCGCGACCGCGTGTACTCGGCCATGGGCAGCAATGCCGAGTTCGACCGGCACGTGATGGAGTGGATCAACGTGATCCGTTCCAAAGCACACCTGGGCGCCCAGCCGCCGAACGAATTCGTTGCCCTGGATCATTTGCTCCACGATATGCGCCTGTATAAATCGGCGGCAGAAGTGAAGGTGATGCGCGAGGCAGCGCGAATTTCCTGTGCGGCCCATGTGCGGGCGATGCAGGCCAGCCGTGCCGGCCTGCATGAGTTCAGCCTGGAAGCCGAGCTGGATTACGAGTTTCGCAAAGGCGGTGCGAAAATGCCGGCCTACGGCTCCATCGTCGCCGCCGGGCGCAACAGCTGCATCCTGCATTACCAGCAGAATGACGCAGTGCTCAAGGACGGCGACCTGGTGCTGATCGACGCCGGGTGTGAGATCGATTGCTACGCCAGCGATATCACCCGTACCTGGCCGGTCAACGGCAAGTTTTCGCCCGAGCAAAAGGCGATCTACGAGATTGTGCTGGCCTCCCAGGAAGCCGCCTTCAAGCAGATCGCGCCGAACAAACATTGGAACCAGGCCCACGAGGCGACCGTGCAGGTCATCACCGCGGGCCTGGTGAAGCTGGGGTTGTTGCAAGGTGACGTTGACGAGTTGATCGCCAGCGAAGCCTACCGCGCCTTCTACATGCACCGTGCCGGCCACTGGCTGGGCATGGATGTGCATGATGTGGGCGAGTACAAAGTGGGCGGTGAATGGCGCGTGCTGGAAGTGGGCATGGCCTTGACCGTGGAGCCGGGTATCTATATTTCCCCGGACAACCAGAACGTGGCAAAAAAATGGCGTGGCATTGGCGTGCGCATCGAGGACGACGTGGTAGTGACCAAGCAAGGCTGTGAAATCCTGACTGGCGGCGTGCCCAAGACCGTTGCCGAGATCGAAGCGTTGATGGCGGCTGCCCGATGAGCCGGGTCAACCTGGCGATTATCGGCGGTGGCCTGGTGGGCGCCAGCCTGGCCCTGGCATTGCAAGCGGGGGCCAAGGCGCGGGGTTGGAAAATCGTGCTGATCGAACCCTTTGCACCGGGCGACAGCTACCAGCCGAGCTACGATGCGCGCTCTTCCGCGCTGTCGTTTGGCGCGCGCCAGATTTACCAGCGGCTGGGCCTGTGGCATGCCATTTCCCGACGTGCGGAGCCGATCAAGCAGATCCATGTATCGGACCGTGGGCGCTTCTCCACCGCGCGTTTGTCCGCGATGGAGGAGGGCGTGCCAGCCCTGGGTTATGTGGTGGAAAACGCCTGGCTCGGCCAATGCCTGTGGCAAGGCTTGGACAAGGACGTGGTGAGCTGGCGCTGCCCGGCGGAAGTCACGCGCATGGAGCCTCTGCCCGATGGCTATCGCCTGACCCTCAACGATGAAACCGTGCTGGAATGCGACCTTGCGGTACTGGCCGATGGCGGCCGTTCCGGCCTGCGAGAGCAACTGGGCATTGGCGTGAAAACCCGGCCCTACAACCAGAGCGCGCTGATCGCAAACATCACCCCGAGCGAAGCGCACAATGGCGAGGCGTTCGAGCGCTTTACCGATGAAGGCCCCATGGCCTTGCTTCCGCTGCCGGACAACCGTTGCGCGCTGGTCTGGACCCGCATCGGCATGGACGCCCAGCGCTTGGCCAGCCTCGACGAGCGTAGCTTCCTGAGCGAACTGCAGGGTGTGTTCGGGTATCGCCTGGGCACCCTCAAGCAAGTGGGTGCCCGCCACCTGTACCCGTTGACCCTGGTGAAAGCCGAAGAGCAAGTGCGTTCGCACCTGGCGGTCCTCGGCAATGCCGCCCATAGCCTGCACCCGATTGCCGGGCAGGGGTTCAATCTGTCTCTGCGCGATGCCAATGCCTTGGCCGAAGCGCTGCTGGCCGGGCCTGCTGTGCCGGGTGACCTGGCGACTTTGCAAAGCTATCGCGAGCGCCAGCGCCTGGACCAGCAACTCACCGTAGGCTTCTCCGACCAGGTCACGCGCCTGTTTGGCAGTGCCCAACCGTTGGTGGCGCTGGGCCGCAATATGGGCTTGCTCGGCCTCGACCTGTTGCCACCAGCCAAACGCTGGTTCGCCCGCCAGGCCATGGGCCTGGGTACGCGTTCCGATGCGTAAGTGGCTAACCCAACGCGTGGGTAAGGCGCGGCTGTTGCGCTGGTTCCTCACCCTGTACCCGCCGTACCTCGGCGCCGGGGTGCGGGTGCAGGCACTGAGTGCCGACTTCCGGCATGCCAAGGTGCGCATGGGCCTGGGTTGGTACAACCGCAATTACGTCGGTACGCAATTTGGCGGCAGCCTGTATTCGATGGTCGATCCGTTCTACATGTTGCTGTTGATGGAAAACCTGGGCCGCGACTACATCGTGTGGGACAAGGCTGCGAGTATCGACTTCATCTCGCCGGGCAAAGGCCCGGTGTATGCCGAATTCTCCATCGACGACGCTTTGCTCGATGAAATCCGGCGCCAGACCGCAGGTGGCGAGAAATATCTGCCCCACCTCAAGGTCGAGATTCATGACGGCTCCGGCACCCTGGTGGCGCGGGTCGACAAAACCCTTTATGTGCGGCGCAAGCCGCCAGCGAGACAGGCTTGAATATGGACATGCGCGCAGATGTGCTGATTGTCGGGGCCGGAATGGTCGGAAGCGCCCTGGCGCTGGCGTTGCAGGGCAGTGGCCTGCAGGTGCTGCTGCTCGACGGCAGCCCGTTGAGCGTCAAGCCGTTTGAACCGGCTGCGGCGTTTGAACCGCGGGTGAGCGCGCTGTCGGCGGCCAGCCAGCGCATTCTTGAGCGCCTGGGCGTGTGGGACGGCATCGTAGAGCGGCGTGCCAGCCCCTATGGCGAAATGCAGGTATGGGACGGCAGCGGCACTGGGCAGATCCACTTCTCGGCGGCCAGCGTGCATGCGGAGGTGCTTGGGCATATCGTCGAGAACCGCGTGGTGCAAGATGCCTTGCTCGATCGCCTGCATGACTGCGACCTCGGCCTGCTGGCCAATGCGCGGCTGGAACAAATGCGCCGATCCGGCGATGACTGGTTGTTGACCCTGGCCGACGGCCGCAAGCTGCGCGCGCCGCTGGTGGTGGCCGCCGACGGTGCCAACTCCGCCGTACGCCGCCTGACCGGTACACCTACCCGCGAATGGGATTACCTGCACAACGCCATCGTCACCAGCGTGCGCAGCAGTCAGCCGCACCAGCGCACCGCGTGGCAACGTTTCACCGACACCGGCCCGTTGGCGTTCCTGCCGCTGGTGCGCGATGGGCAGGAAGACTGGTGCTCGATTGTCTGGTCGACCACGCCCGCGGAGTCCGAGCGCTTGATGGCGCTGGATGATGAACGCTTCTGTCGGGAACTGGAGCGTGCCTTCGAGGGGCGCTTGGGCACTGTGGTCTGTGCCGACCCGCGTGTGTGCGTACCGTTGCGCCAGCGCCATGCCAAACGTTATGTGGCCGAAGGCCTGGCGTTGATCGGCGACGCCGCCCACGTCATTCACCCGTTGGCGGGGCAGGGCGTCAACCTGGGTTTCCTCGATGCAGCCGTGCTGGCCGAAATGCTGTTGGCGGCGACCGAGCGCGGCGAGCGCCTGGCCGATGTGAAAGTGCTGAGCCGTTACGAGCGACGTCGCATGCCCCATAACCTGGCGCTGATGGCGGCGATGGAAGGCTTTGAGCGCTTGTTCCAGGCCGATCAACTGCCGCTGCGCTGGTTACGCAACGCGGGGTTGAAAATCGTCGACCAGATGCCCGAAGCCAAAGCCGTGTTTGTGCGCCAGGCACTGGGATTGACTGGCGATCTTCCCGAACTCGCCAAACCCTGAACTGACAATACAACCCTCTGTGGGAGCCGGGCTTGCCCGCGATGAGGCCGTCAGCTCCGGCGCATATTCTGGCTGTGCAACATCTGGTAACGCCTCCACCAAGCGTTACCAAATGTGAGTCCTTATCATTTGCCCTCCATTTGCAAATGAGAGACCGCACCCATGTTGGCACCCAAGCGCCTCCTGACTGCCCTGGCACTCACCCTGATCGGCAGCACCACCGTGCAGGCGGCCGACGAAGTCGTGGTCTACTCCTCGCGTATCGACGAACTGATCAAGCCCGTCTTCGACGCCTACACCAAAAAGACCGGCGTACAGGTCAAGTTCATTACCGACAAGGAAGCCCCGTTGATGCAGCGCATCAAGGCCGAGGGCGAGAACGCCACCGCCGACCTGCTGCTCACCGTTGACGCCGGCAACCTCTGGCAGGCCGAGCAGATGGGCATCCTGCAACCGTTCACCTCTCCTGTGATCGACAAGAACATTCCTCTGCAATATCGCTCATCGGCCCACGCCTGGACCGGTTTGAGCCTGCGTGCGCGAACGATCGCCTATTCCACCGACCGGGTAAAACCGGGCGAGCTGACCACCTACGAAGCCCTGGCCGACAAGCAGTGGGAAGGCCGCCTGTGCCTGCGCACGGCGAAAAAAGTCTATAACCAGTCGCTGACCGCCACGTTGATCGAGACCCATGGCGCGGCCAAGACCGAAGAAATCATCAAGGGTTGGGTGAATAACCTCTCCACCGACGTGTTCTCCGATGACATCGCCGTGCTGGAGGCGATCAACGCCGGGCAGTGCGACGTGGGTATCGTCAACACCTATTACTACGGTCGCCTGCACAAGCAGAAGCCAGAGCTGGCAGTGAAGTTGTTCTGGCCGAACCAGGGCGACCGCGGCGTGCATGTGAACCTCTCCGGCATCGGCCTGACCCAGCACGCACCGCACCCGGAGGCGGCCAAGGCGCTGGTGGAGTGGATGACCACGCCTGAGGCGCAGAAGATCTTCGCCGACGTCAACCAGGAATTCCCGGCCAACCCGGCGGTACCGCCATCGGCGGAAGTGGCGACCTGGGGCAAGTTCGTGGCCGATACCTTGCCGGTGGAAGTGGCAGGCAAGCGCCAGGCCGAAGCGATTCGCCTGATGGATCGCGCTGGCTGGAACTGAAGCTGCGCCGCTTAACTGTGGGAGCTGGCTTGCCCGCGATTGCATCACTTCGGTATCACTGATACACCGAGGTGCTTGTATCGCAGGCAAGCTAGCTCCCACATTGGTTAGTGGCCGCTTCAACATCTTTATTTTTCTGAGAGCTTTTCCTTGGCCCACCCCGCCCAACGTCGCTGGTACCTACCGGTTTTCAGCGTCGCCGCCCTGGTGCTGTTGCCGCTGAGCGTGCTGTTGCTGTCCTGGCAAAGCATCGACCCGCAGATCTGGTCGCACCTCTGGGACACTCAGATGCCCCGCTTGCTGGGCAACACCTTGACCCTGGTGCTCGGTGTCGGCCTGGGCGTGACGCTGCTGGGCGTCAGCCTGGCCTGGCTGACCAGCCTGTGCGAGTTCCCCGGGCGGCGCTGGCTCGACTGGGCACTGATGTTGCCCTTTGCAATCCCTGCCTATGTGCTGGCCTTCGTGTTTGTGGGCCTGCTGGATTTCGCCGGCCCGGTGCAAACCCTGTTGCGCGAGTGGTTCGGCACCGGGCTGCGTTTGCCGCGGGTACGCTCTACCAGCGGCGTGGTCATTGTGTTGGTGCTGGTGTTCTATCCCTATGTCTACCTGCTGGCGCGCAGCGCGTTCCTGGCCCAGGGCAAAGGCTTGATGGAAGCGGCGCGGGTGCTGGGGCAATCGCCATGGCAAGCGTTCTGGCGCGTGGCATTGCCAATGGCGCGACCAGCAATTGGTGCCGGTGTGGCCTTGGCGCTGATGGAGACGCTCGCGGATTTTGGCGCGGTCTCGGTGTTCAATTTCGACACCTTTACCACCGCAATCTATAAAACCTGGTACGGCTTTTTCAGCCTGTCCAGTGCCGCGCAACTGGCCAGCCTGCTGCTGCTGGTAGTGATGCTGGTGCTGTATGGCGAGCGACGTGCGCGCGGGGCCAGCCGACCGAGCAATGAGCGCCCACGGGGCAAGGCGTTGTACCACCTGCGCGGGTTCAAAGCCGTGGCGGCCAGCGCGTGGTGCAGCTTGGTCTTCGCCTGTGCGTTCGTGATTCCGATGCTGCAACTGGTGGCATGGTTCTGGCAGCGTGGCCGCTTCGACCTGGATGAACGTTACACCGGGCTGATCGTGCATACCCTTTACCTGGGCGGGATCGCAGCCCTGATCACCGTCAGCGTGGCGCTGATACTGGCTTTTGCCAACCGTCTGGCGCCCACCCGGGCGATTCGCTCCGGTATCAGCCTGGCCAATGTCGGCTATGCCTTGCCAGGCTCGGTGCTGGCGGTGTCGATCATGCTGGCGTTCAGTTACCTGGACCGCGAGTTGGTGGTGCCGCTCTCCGGATGGCTGGGCGGGGCGGGCAAGCCTTTGCTGCTGGGCAGCCTGTCGGCACTGGTGCTGGCGTACCTGGTGCGGTTCCTGGCGGTGGCCTACGGGCCGCTGGAAAACAGCCTGGCGCGAATCCGTCCGTCACTGCCCGAAGCGGCACGCAGCCTTGGCGTGAGCGGCCCACGGCTGTTTTGCAAAGTGTATCTGCCGTTATTGCTGCCGGGCACGTTGAGCGCAGCGCTGCTGGTGTTTGTGGATGTGCTCAAGGAAATGCCCGCCACCTTGCTGATGCGCCCGTTTGGTTGGGACACCCTGGCGGTCCGCATCTTTGAAATGACCAGTGAAGGCGAATGGGCGCGGGCGTCTTTGCCGGCGCTGACCCTTGTGCTGGTTGGCTTGTTGCCGGTCATCGGGCTGATTCGTCGCTCGGCTCGGCAAATCGGTTAGGTGCCAGTCCTACGGCTTGAGGCTACAATGCGCGGCATTCGGTGCGCTCCGTCTTTCGGATCGACCTGCTGTATGTGGCTGCGGGCCTTGTAGTACGAGGTGTTCAGCGCAAGTGGCAGCTCTGCGCGCCTTCGCCAAGCCCGGAAGGAGAAACCCATGGGACAGCGTACGCCTCTGTATGACCTGCATCTCGCCCTCGGCGCGAAAATGGTCGATTTTGGCGGTTGGGATATGCCTTTGCATTACGGCTCGCAAGTTGAAGAGCACCACCAGGTGCGACGTGACTGCGGGGTCTTCGATGTATCTCATATGACCGTGATCGATGTCACCGGCCCCCAGGCCAAGGAATGGCTCCAGTACCTGCTGGCCAATGATGTCGACCGACTGCATGGCTGTGGCCGTGCGTTATACAGCGCCATGCTCAACGAGCAGGGCGGGGTAGTGGACGACATGATCGTCTACCGCACCGAAACCGGTTACCGCCTGGTGGTCAACGCCGCCACCCGCGATCAGGACATGGCCTGGATGCAGGCGCAACTGGGCACCTACTCAGTGCAGCTGCATGAGCGGTCAGAGTTGGCCATGCTCGCCATCCAAGGCCCCCACGCCCGGCAGAAAATCGCCGAACTGGTGACCCAGTCCCGTGGCACCCTGATCCATCAGCTCAAGCCGTTCGAAGGCCGGGCCGACGGCGACTGGTTTATCGCCCGCACCGGCTATACCGGCGAAGACGGCCTCGAAATCGTGTTGCCGGCCGATCAGGCACCGGGCTTTTTCAACGATCTGGTGGGCGCGGGTATTTCCCCCATCGGTCTCGGTGCGCGCGACACCTTGCGCCTTGAGGCCGGCATGAATCTCTATGGTCAGGATATTCACCAGGCCGTCTCGCCCCTGGCGGCCAATATGGCCTGGAGCATCGCCTGGGAACCGGTCGAGCGTAACTTCATTGGCCGCGCTGCGCTGGAAGCAGAAAAAGCGGCCGGCGTGCAGTTCAAACTGGTGGGGCTCGTCCTCGAAGAGCGTGGCGTGCTACGTGCTCATCAGGTGGTTCGTATCGCCAATGTTGGCGAAGGAGAGATCACCAGTGGTAGTTTCTCGCCTACGCTAAGCAAATCCATTGCGCTGGCGCGTGTGCCGACGGCGACTGCCGACCGGGCCGAAGTGGAAATCCGCGGCAAGTGGTATCCGGTTCGAGTGGTCAAGCCGACCTTCGTGCGTCATGGCAAAACCCTGATCTAACCAATTCCGGCAGGCCAAAGGCCGCTGACATTTCATCTTGAGGACACAGACTATGAGCAATATCCCTGCCGACCTGCGTTTTGCCGAAAGTCACGAATGGGCCCGTCTGGAAGCTGACGGCACCGTGACCGTCGGGATCTCCGACCATGCACAGGAAGCTTTGGGTGATGTGGTGTTTGTTGAGTTGGCGGAAGTGGGTGCCAATTTTGAAGCGCAAGGCCAGGCGGGTGTGGTTGAGTCGGTGAAAGCAGCCTCGGATATCTACTCGCCGGTTGCCGGCGAAGTGATTGCTGTCAACGAAGAGCTGAGTGGCAGCCCTGAGCTGCTGAACTCTGACCCGTACGGCGCGTGGATCTTCAAGCTCAAGCCAAGCGACAAGGCCGAGCTGGACAAGCTGCTGGATGCCGCGGGCTACAAAGCCGCCATCGGCGAATAAACGCCATAGTTACAACGACACAAATCAATGTGGGAGCTGGCTTGCCTGCGATTGGATCACCCGGGTATCACCGATACACCGAGGTGCCAGCATCGCAGGCAAGCCAGCTCCCACAGTTGATTGGGGTGTGTCTGCTGGTTGTGATCAGTCTCTTTTCAATACGGCTTTAACCGCCGCTACAGCCCGCTCCACATCCGCCTCTGTCATCGCCGTGAACATCGGCAACGACACGATCAAACGCCCAACACGCTCCGCCACCGGGAACATGCCTTCCTTGAAACCCTGTGCCCGATACAGGCTCAGCAGGTGGATCGGCGGGTAGTGATAGCCGATACCCACGCCGTGGGCCTGCATCTGTTCCATGAACGTGGCGCGGGCTGGCAGGCCATCCTGGCGCTCCGGCAATACCAGTTGGAACAGGTGCCAGTTGCTGTTTTCGAAGTCGGCCGGCGGCAGTTGCGCGCCGTATTGGGCTTCGAAATCGCTGCCAAAGCATTTGAAGTAGTGCCGTGCCAGGTTCTGACGATGGGCGGTGATCTTCTCGATGTGCGCAAATTGCCCCAGGCCTATGGCGGCGGCAATGTCGGTCATGTTGAACTTGCCACCCAGCACATCCACATCCAGGCCATCGAAGCCGCTGCGGGTGACGCCTTGCAGTCGGTACTTCTCTGCCAGACGGGCCTCCTCGGCATTGTTCAACACCAGGCAGCCGCCTTCGGACGACGTGATGTTCTTGTTCGCCTGGAAGCTGAAGGACACGAAGTCGCCGGTTGCGCCGATGCGTTCTCCATCCCAGCTGGACCCCAGGGCCTGGGCAGCATCTTCGACAATACGCAGGTTGTACTTGTTGGCCAGCGCGTAGAGCATCGGCATATCCACAGGCAAGCCGGCCAGGTAGACCGGGATGATCGCCTTGGTGCGCGGAGTAATGGCCGCTTCTACCTGGGCCAGGTCGATATTGCGCGTCACCGGGTCGATGTCGGCAAAGACCGGAGTGGCACCGACTTCGAGAATCACGTTAGCCGTGGCAACCCAGGAAATTGGGGTGGTGATGACTTCATCCCCAGGCCCGATCCCGGCGATGCGCAAGGCGATCTCCATGGTGCAGGTGCCCGAGTTGAAGGTGCGTACCGGACGGCCGCCAAAATAGTCCGACAGCTGTGCTTCGAATGCCTGCACCTTTGGTCCGCTGGTGATCCAGCCGGAACGCAGAACATCGCCGACCGCCGAAATGGTGGCTTCATCAATGGTCGGTTTGGAAAACGGCAGGAAGGGCTGTTGGCTCATGACGAAGAAGGCATCCGTTTCAGGTAGGCAATGAAAGATAGACGAGTCAGTAGGGCATGGTTGCACGCTGAGACTGAATATAGCCTGTCATCCATGAACGATTCGTCATGCAGCAGGCAAAAAAATGCCGCTTGAGAAAGCGGCATTTTTTATGAGGGCAGTTGTTACTCGGTTACAGCATTCTTCGCCAGGATGGCGTTAGCCAGTTCCATGTCCGTGGCTTGGAGGCCAGGGTTATCGGCGCGGACCTTCTGCATGGCCGCTTCCAGATACGGGCCGCGAATGCCGCCGTCGCTGGCGACGAAGCTGCCCGCGTCGTCCTGGGCGGCGACCACCAGCTTGTGGTCCTTGAAGGTCAGGTAAGTCGAGCCAGTGGTGGCGCCCGACGAGATGACATTACGCCAGAAGCTATCGGCCATGGCTGAGCCGACAGGTAGGGAAAGCACAGCGAGGGTTGCGACAGCATATTTGAGACGCATGATGGGTGACTCCGGTGGGTTATCTGTACGTTTTGATTGTAGTTAACCCGATCCAGTTCCATCACTGACTAAACAGTTTCAGTACTCGATCAAACCCGAAGAATTTGTTTCTGAATCCCCTGGCGTGACCCGCAATACCTCCGTCATCGTGGTCAGGCCGGCCTTCACTTTCTCGACGCCGGCCATGCGCAGGCTGCTCATGCCCTGCGCCAGTGCCTCACGGCGCAGCGCTTGTACGTCCGCGCCCGGGGTGACCAGCGCTTGGAGTGCCGGGTCCATGAGCATGATTTCATACAGCCCGGCCCTGCCTCGATAACCGCTGTCACGGCATTGCGCACAGCCGACGGCTTCGCAGCCGTCAGCGTCCTCCTGGCCCAGCGGGCGCTTGCAATGGCTGCACAGCAGCCGCACCAGGCGCTGCGCCATCACCCCTATGAGCGTGGCTTTGATCAAATAGTGAGCAACGCCCAGTTCCTGCAGGCGGCTGATGGCGCTGGGTGCATCGTTGGTGTGCAAGGTCGAGAAAACCAGGTGCCCGGTCAGCGCGGCCTGGATAGCCATCTCTGCGGTTTCCTGGTCGCGGATTTCGCCGATCATGATGATGTCCGGGTCCTGGCGCAGCAGGGCGCGGATGCCGCTGGCGAACGTGAGGTCGATGTTGTGCTGGACCTGCATCTGGTTGAAGGCCGGCTCGACCATTTCAATCGGGTCTTCCACCGTGCACAGGTTGACCTCGCGGGTCGCCAGTTGCCTGAGGGTGGTGTAGAGGGTGCTGGTCTTGCCTGAGCCGGTCGGGCCTGTGACGAGGATGATGCCGTGGGTGCGTCGCGTCATGGCGTGCCAGCGTTGCTGGTCGGCGCTGGACAAACCCAACTGGTCGAAATCCTTGAGCAGCACCTGTGGGTCGAAAATTCGCATCACCAGTTTTTCGCCGAATGCCGTGGGCAGGGTCGAAAGCCGCAATTCCACTTCGACACCCGCAGGGTTCCGGGTCTTGACGCGGCCATCCTGGGGTTTGCGTTTTTCGGCCACGTTCATTCGCCCCAGGCTTTTCAGGCGGCTGACCACGGCCATGGTGACCTGCGGGGGAAATTGATAGACGTCATGCAGCAGCCCATCAATGCGAAAGCGCACCCGACCCTGGTCGCGGCAGGGCTCGATATGGATGTCGCTGGCTCGTTGGCCAAAGGCGTATTGCAGCAGCCAGTCGACGATGTTGACGATATGCGCGTCGTTGGCGTCCGGCTCCTTGTCGCTGGCGCCGAGGCTGAGCAAGTCGACATTGCCAGGCGCCGTCATTTTTTGATCCGCACCGCTGACGGACTTGGCTAAACGGTAAAACTCGTTGATACCGCGCTGGATATCGCTGGGGTTGGCAACCACGCGCTTGATCGTGCGTCTGAGCACCTGGGACAGCCCGGCTTCCCAAGTGGTGATATGGGGTTGGGCACTGGCGACCGTCACGCTGTGGGCATCCACCGCGACTGCAAGAATGCCGTGGCGCTGAGCAAAGGCGTGGGACATCAAGGGCACCACGGCCGCCACATCAATCTTCAATGGGTCGATGCGCAGGTAAGGCTGGCCGACCTGCCGGGCCAGCCATTGAATCAAGGTCTCCAGACAAGGGCCCTGGGCTGCGATGCATTCCAAGGGATGCTGGCTGCCGGACGCTGGCGCCACCTTTTGCGCCGCCTGCGCCGTGATCAGCCCTTGCTCGACCAACGCCGGCAATAATTGCTGCAGTTCCAAGGGGTGATCGTGAGTGGCGACGGGCATGCAGGTTTTCCTGGGGCGTGGGGGTAATCCCAGGCTAGCCAGCCGCTGAAGATCCTGCTGGCGCTTGTATTGCCGGTTTTTACTGCGCCATCGCCGCCAGCGCTTGAGGCCGCTCGGAATCAGCGGACCACAGTTCCAGGGTGCAGACGCTGATCAGGTTTCGAATCTTTTCACCGATCACCTGGGCGCGGTGCCAGCTCAGGCCGGTCATCACGATATCGATGCTCAGCAGGTCGGCTTCCCGGTTCATGCTGACCTGGGTGGGCGTGAGCAATTGCAGCGCGAAGTAGTTCAGCACCCGGCACAGCACGTCCGGTTCAGCCTCGGCGACGATGCGATAGTGCGCCTGGCAGTGGCTGCTATTGGCGGCCCACGCATCGACGCGGGTGGCGGGGTAGGCGGTTTCGACGGCATGCATGCTGACTCTCCAGTTTAGACTGGAGAAATTTTTACATTCGCCTGGGGAGATTTCTTATCTAAAATAAGCCTGTTTGGCGATAAATCGACCAGAACAATTCAAGATAAGCCTATTCATGGGTACTTTTATGCACAGTGAGTTGGACGCCTACGACCGCCGCATCCTGGCCTTGCTGCAAGAGGATGCCTCGCTCTCCAGTGCACAGATTGCCGAGCAGGTCGGCCTGTCGCAGTCGCCATGCTGGCGGCGTATTCAGCGGCTCAAGGAGGAGGGCGTGATCCGCGGCCAGGTCACCCTGCTGGACCGCAAGAAAATCGGGCTCAACACGCAGATTTTCGCCGAGGTCAAACTCAACGCCCACGGTCGCTCCAATTTCACCGAGTTCACCGAGGCGATTCGCGGGTTCCCGGAAGTGTTGGAGTGCTATGTGCTGATGGGGGCGGTGGATTTTCTGCTGCGTATCGTCACCTCGGATATCGAGGCGTACGAGCGGTTTTTCTTCGAGAAGTTGTCGATGGTGCCGGGGATTCAGGAGGTCAACTCGATTGTGGCGCTGTCGGAGATCAAGTCCACCACCAGCCTGCCAGTATTGCGCTGACAGGCATGCCATTGACTGTAGGAGCGAGCTTGCTCGCGAAGATCGTTAACGATAACGCGGGAAGCCTGGCTCCCCACATCGCTCTCGGGTTTTTCGCGAGCAAGCTCGCTCCTACAGGTAGAGTGACTTACAGGCGCAGAAGGGTCTTCCAGGCACGATTCTGATAAACCGCAATCGCCTGGTGCATACGCGCATCCAGCGATTCATCGGTAATCGGCTGGTTGGCCAGGTGCGCCAGCTTGTTCAGCTCGCCGTACAAACGGTCCAGCTCAGGAATGTCCACCACATGGCGCGCATGGTGCAGCCAGGCCTGGATGCGTTCGATGCGCGGCAGTTGCTCGGCCAGGTCTTCCGGCTGTTGCTGGTAGCGCTGCAGTTGCAGGGCGACAGCGTCGTCGGCCAACAGGCGTGGCAGCCAGTTGGTAATTTGCGCAGCGCCCTGGCGGTTGCCGCGCACGTTACGTTCGGCCGTCCAGGTGCGAGCCAGCAGCCAGCGCGAGAGGTTGAGTGAGAACAGGCCCCAGCGCACGTCTTGCAGCTCTTCGATGAACTGTTCCGGCGCGGCTTTGCGAATGTCTTCATCGTCGTCACCGGCCTGGACCAGCGGGCGCCAGTCTTCCAGCAACGCATCCAGGGTGCTGCGCAGTTCGCTGGTGGATTGGCGTGGCGCGGCCTGGCCGAGGCTGCCGATCAGGGCGCGCAACTCGCCGAGGTTCTCGACCCAGTCCTGCAACAGGCGCCAGTGGCCATTGAAGCGGTATTGCTCAGCCAGGCGCTGGCTGCTGCCCAGCAGGTGCCACAGGATCGCGGCGAAGGCGTCGTCCAATGGCATTTCGGCGTGGATCTGTGGCGCCGGCAGGCTCAGGGAATAGCTACTGGCGTCATACAGGCGATAGCCGCGTTCGGCCTTGCTGATGTCGCACGGCATCAGGGCCAGGGTTGCGGCCAGCTCGGCGGCCAGTTCCAGCAGGGCCGCCGGTTCGCCTTCGCGCAGTTCCAGTTCCAGCTCGCAGATTTCTTCTTTCTGCTTGCCGACCACCACATGGCCCAGGTCCAGGGCGGCTTCGATCACCACCTTGGCCTTGCCACGGCCCCAGGCGATTTCGGCGCGTTCACGCACGAAGTCGGTGGTGAAGATCGGCTTGAGAGTCTTTTTGTCCAGCTCGGCCAGTTGCTCGGGCCAGCACTCGCCATCGAGTTTCTTCACGTCGAGCTTGGCTTTGGGCAGGCCCCAGTTGTATTCGTTGCGTTCCGACAAGCCGGCGACGCTTTGGCCGCGGGTCTTGAGGGTCTGGATGATGTCGTCACCGTCCTTGCGCAGGCGCAGGGCAACCTTGGCCTGGGCCAGGTCACGCTCGGGGGTGTCGAAGTACTGGTTCATCAACTCACGGCGTTCCCAGCCACTTTTGTTGCGTTTTTTCAGTAACGGGTGCTCACGCAGCGCGGCGAGTGTTTCGCGGCTGACGCGTAGCTTGATTTCGGTTTCTTTCTGCATGGCCGGAAAATCCAGGATCGGGAGCGCAGCCGGGGAAAAGTGTGGCTGCCAAGGTCGTGCAGTGTACAGGACTGAGCCCGGCAACGTGCCGCAACGGTTTATTGTGTTGCGCAGATGCCTCTATAGTGAGGTTCATCCGGGAAGTTGGGAGACCGCGCATGCCGTTACCGTCCATGAAAGAGCAGTTCGCCGCCTTGATCGCCGCGCCGTCGGTGAGCTGCACCCAGCCGTCTCTCGACCAGAGCAACCGCCCGGTGATTGACCTGCTCGCCGCTTGGCTGGGCGACCTGGGCTTTGCCATCGATATCCAACAAGTCAGCCCCGGCAAGTTCAACCTGTTGGCCAGTTTCGGCAGCGGCCCCGGTGGCTTGGTGTTGGCGGGACATAGCGATACCGTGCCGTATGACGCGGCGCTGTGGAACACCGACCCGCTCAAGCTGACGGAAGTCGACGGCCGCTGGGTAGGACTGGGCAGTTGTGACATGAAGGGGTTCTTCGCACTGGTTATCGACGCGGTGTTGCCGCTGCTGGACCAACCCTTCAAGCAACCGCTGTTGATCCTTGCCACCTGTGACGAGGAAAGCTCTATGTCCGGTGCCCGTGCGCTGGCCGAGGCGGGGCGCCCATTAGGTCGTGCAGCGGTGATCGGCGAGCCGACCGGGCTCAAGCCGATCCGCCTGCACAAGGGCGTGATGATGGAACGCATCGAGATCCTCGGGCGCAGTGGCCACTCGTCGGACCCCAGCCTGGGCCACAGCGCCCTGGAAGCCATGCATGACGCCATCGGCGAACTGCGCGGCCTGCGCTTGGCCTGGCAGCGCGAGTACCGCAACGCGCAATTCAGCGTGCCGCAGCCGACGATGAACTTCGGCTGCATTCACGGCGGCGACAACCCCAACCGCATCTGCGGCCAGTGCTCCCTGGAGTTCGACCTGCGACCCCTGCCGGGCATGGACCCCGAGGTGCTGCGCGCCGCGATCCGCCAGAAGCTCGAACCCCTGGCCGAGCGGCATAAGGTCAAGATCGACTACGCGCCGTTGTTCCCCGAAGTGCCACCCTTTGAGCAGCCCGAAGACGCCGAGTTGGTGCGGGTGGCGGAGCGTTTGACCGGTCATCGTGCCGAAGCAGTAGCGTTCGGCACCGAAGCGCCTTATCTTCAGCGCCTTGGTTGCGAAACCCTGGTGCTCGGCCCTGGCGACATTGCCTGCGCCCACCAGCCTGGCGAGTACCTTGAAATGTCACGCTTGACGCCTACAGTGCGTCTATTGCGGGAACTGATCGAACACTACTGCCTGAAACCTGCATAAATTAACCCCTGCCCATTCGTACATAAGGAGAGTGAGCGTGTCGCCAAGCCTGTTCCGACGATAACCATCAGCCGCTGTGCGCTTTCACGATTGATCCTTTATTTGGCTGCTTTTTATTACAGGCCCAGGTGTTATGCCCGAATACGTCAACTGGCTTCGTCACGCTTCGCCCTACATCAACGCCCACCGCGACTGCACCTTTGTGGTCATGCTGCCCGGCGATGGTGTGGACCACCCCAACTTCGGCAATATCGTCCACGACCTGGTGCTGCTTCACAGCCTGGGTGTGCGCCTGGTGCTGGTGCATGGCTCGCGCCCGCAAATCGAAACCCGCCTTGAAGCACGCGGCCTTACCCCGGCTTACCACGAAGGCTTGCGCATCACCGATGCTGCGACGCTGGAGTGTGTGATCGACGCGGTGGGTCATTTGCGCATTGCCATCGAGGCGCGCTTGTCCATGGACATGGCGTCATCGCCGATGCAGGGCTCGCGCCTGCGTGTGGCCAGCGGCAACCTGGTCACCGCACGGCCAATTGGCGTGCTGGAAGGCGTGGACTACCACCACACCGGCGAAGTGCGCCGGGTTGACCGCAAGGGCATCAACCGCCTGTTGGATGAGCGCTCTATCGTGCTGCTCTCGCCCCTGGGGTATTCGCCCACCGGCGAGATCTTCAACCTGGCCTGCGAAGACGTCGCCACCCGCGCCGCCATCGACCTGGGCGCCGACAAATTGCTGCTGTTCGGCGCCGATCCCGGTCTGATCGATGAGAACGGCCGCCTGGTGCGTGAATTGCGCCCACAACAAGTACCCGCGCACCTGCAACGCCTGGGCAGCAACTATCAAGCCGAACTGCTCGATGCCGCTGCCGAAGCCTGCCGGGGTGGAGTAGGGCGCAGCCATATCGTCAGCTACGCCGAAGATGGCGCTTTGCTTACCGAACTGTTCACCCGCGATGGTGGCGGTACGCTGGTGGCCCAGGAACAATTCGAACTGGTGCGCGAAGCGGCGATTGAAGACGTCGGCGGCTTGCTGGACCTGATCAGCCCGCTGGAAGAGCAGGGCATTCTGGTGCGCCGTTCGCGGGAAGTGCTGGAGCGTGAGATCGAACAGTTCAGCGTGGTCGAGCGCGAAGGTATGATCATCGCCTGCGCGGCGCTGTATCAGATCGCGGATTCGGATGCGGGGGAGTTGGCGTGCCTGGCAGTGAACCCGGAGTACCGCCACGGCGCGCGAGGCGATGTATTGCTCGAACGCATCCAGACCCGGGCACGCGCCCAAGGCTTGAAAACCCTCTTTGTACTCACCACCCGTACGGCCCATTGGTTCCGCGAACGCGGCTTTGTACCCAGCAGCGTGGACCGCCTGCCGTCGGCGCGAGCGTCGCTGTACAACTATCAGCGCAACTCCAAGATCTTTGAAAAGGCCCTGTAAAAGAGTACGGCTCTGTGTGGGAGCTGGCTTGCCTGCGATAGTGGCGCCTCGGTTTATCTGAAGGACCGAGTTGCTGGTATCGCAGGCAAGCCAGCTCCCACCGAAGACTGTATTTATTGTGTGATGAATTTGTCGGTCACATACGCCGAATAATCCGGCAGCACCGTCTCCACCTTCCCCTGTTCCTTCAAGAACTTCGCCGTCTCCTCAATCGCCTTCGCCGTGCCGCCCTTGAGCAGCGCAGCGGTTTGCTGTGCCTGCGCATCCGGAAACGTCGTACCGGCCAAGAGTTCCGGAATGTCATCCGCATTTGAACCTGTCAATTTGGCGATTTTCTGCACTGGCTCGGAATCCACCGTCCAGCTGTCTTTGTGGGCGGCATAGTCGGCAAAGGCATCCAGGGTAACTTTGGCGAACTTGGCCACTACCTCAGGATGTTTTTGCGCAAAATCCTTGCGCGCCACCCACACCTCAAACGTCGGCGCGCCCCATTGGCCCACCTGCGCCGCGTCTGTCAGGGTCTTGCCGCTCTTGCGGATTTCACCCAAGGCCGGGGACCACACAAAAGCCCCATCAATATCGCCACGCTTCCAGGCGGCGGCGATTTCGGCCGGTTGCAGGTTCACCACTTTGACTTGCTGGGTGTTCAGACCCCAGTGTTTCAGCGCGCCGAGCAGGCTGTAATGGGAGGTCGAGACGAACGGCGTGGCGATGGTTTTGCCGATCAGGTCCTGGGGTTTATCGATGCCACTGCCGTTGCGCACCACCAAGGCTTCAGAAGCGTTGATCTGTGCCGATACGATAAACGCCACAATCGGCAGGTTGCGCGAGGCCGCCGCCGCGAGCGGGCTGGAGCCGAGGTTGCCGATTTGTACATCACCCGAAGCGATGGCCGTGACTACCTCTGGCCCGCTGTTGAAGCGGCGCCAGGCGATTTTTTCGCCGATGGCTTTTTCGTACAGGCCGTCGGCCTGGGGAACCTTGCTGGGATCGATGCCGGTCTGGTAGCCCACCGTCAGGTCGGCGGCATTGACACCAAAAGAAAGTAATAGCGATACAAAAACTGTAACAAATTGACGGGAGGATGTGCGTTTGGCCATGATGGCGTCGCCTTTTTGATCGTGAGTGACGTATGCAACCGTACGGCAACACTAATCGATCTAAAAAAGCATCAGTAAATACCCTTTAGGAATTAGCTTATGGAGCGGCGCGTCTATCCTGACCGGCCAGCTTCACGGAAAGTCTTATTCCTGGATCGTATGAAAAAGAATGAAATAATTCTTTTTGGGTGTATGAAAAACTCATTACCCTGCAGGGACCAAATCAACTGCGATTAGACGAAGGTAGTAGACACACAAGGTTACGATTGACTTGGTGGTCACTATCTGGCGCTAATCGCGCATCTGTGGATCGAGGGCGTCAGACCCGAGACCAAAGAAATACAAAAATTAGAAATGAGAGGAGCGGTACATGAAGAAGTCCACCTTGGCTGTGGCTGTAACGTTGGGCGCAATCGCCCAGCAAGCAGGCGCTGCCGGTTTCATCGAAGACAGCAAGGCCACACTGGGCCTGCGTAACTTCTACATCAACACCGATAACCGCGAAGGCACGGCCAACCCGAGCCGCAACGAAGAGTGGGGCCAAGGCTTCGATCTGCGTTTCATCTCCGGTTACACCCAAGGCACCGTCGGCTTCGGTCTGGACGCTATCGGCCTGCTGGGTGTTCGCCTGGATTCCGGCGGTGGCACCAACGGCGCGACTGCCAGCTCCTACGGTGGCACGATCTTCCCGAGCAAGTCCAATGGCGAAGCCGTTGATAACTACTCCAGCCTGGGCCTGACTGCCAAGGCCAAGATCTCTCAAACCGAACTGAAGTTGGGTACCTTGCAGCCCAAGCTGCCAGTCATCGTCACCAACGATGGTCGTATGCTGCCGCAAACCTTCCAGGGTGGCCAGATCACCTCCAGCGATATCAAGGACCTGACCCTGGTTGCTGGCCAGATCGAAAAGGCCAAGGGCCGTAACTCCAGCAACAACGAAAGCCTGTCCATCTCCGGCGCCAACAGCCGTGGTGTGAACTGGCGTTCGAGCAACAAGTTCTACTACGCCGGTGGCGACTACAAGATCACCAAGGATCTGACCGCCCAGTACTACTACGGCAACCTGGAAGATTTCTACAAGCAACACTTCCTGGGCCTGACCCACAACTGGGCCATTGGTCCTGGCGTGCTGAAGTCTGACCTGCGCTACTTCAACAGCTCCGACGATGGTAACAACGGCAACCAGTCCGCTTACTTCTCGACGGGCAACTACAGCGGCGTGAACTCCGGCCGTGGCAAAGTCGACAACAACCTGTACAGCGGCCTGTTCCTGTACTCGGTTGCCGGCCACACCTTCGGTGGCGGTTACCAGGTCAGCAACGGCAGCAGCGACTTCCCTTGGCTGAACCAGGGTGACGGCTCGTCGGCTTACATCACCACCGACATGCAAATCCAGAAGTTCGCCCGTGCCGGCGAGCGTACCTGGCAAGCTCGCTACTCCTACGACTTCGCCAAAGTCGGCGTGCCTGGCCTGACCGCCGGTGTGGTTTACCTGAAAGGTGATCATATCGACACCGTCGCCAGCAACCGTACCGAGTTCACCGGCCAGTCCGAGTGGGAGCGTGACATCACTGTTGCCTACGTCGTACCGGAAGGTCCGCTGAAGAACGTCGGCGTGGCGTGGAAAAACGCTATGTGGCGCAGCGACATCGCCAACGCGCGTAACCAGGACGAAAACCGCTTGATCGTCAGCTACTCGATCCCGCTGTTGTAAGACTGTAAAACCTTGCCCGGCGCAATGCCGGGCAAGGTGTCTTGCTATTCAAGTCGGGCTCAACCCCCGCAAGCCCTTCCTGAATCCCTCTTTTTTGCAGCGTCTCAAGGCCTTCTCGAACCTTGAAGGCGATGTTGGCCTCAGGCCGTTCCCAAGTCCAATGAACTGATTTTTAATATTCTTTTATCGTCTAGATAAATCGATAGTTATTCTTTTTAAATCACAAAAAATCCATGCACAGTGGGCTCCATAAGCACTCATCAGGAGCCACACCATGAGCCTAAGACTGGGCGATATCGCCCCCGACTTTGAACAGGATTCCAGCGCCGGCAAGATTCGCTTCCACGAATGGCTGGGCGACAGCTGGGGTGTGCTGTTTTCCCACCCTGCGGACTTCACGCCGGTGTGCACCACCGAGCTGGGTTTTACCGCCAAGCTCAAGGATGAATTCGCCAAGCGTGGCGTCAAGGCCATCGCCCTGTCGGTAGATCCGGTGGACTCGCACCACAAGTGGATCGAAGACATCAACGAGACCCAGAACACCGTGGTCAACTTCCCGATCCTGGCCGACGCCGACCGCAAGGTCTCGGACCTCTACGACCTGATCCACCCGAATGCCAGCGATACCCTCACCGTGCGCTCCTTGTTTGTGATCGACCCGAACAAGAAGATCCGCCTGACCATCACCTACCCGGCGAGCACCGGGCGTAATTTCCATGAAATCCTGCGGGTGATCGACTCGCTGCAGCTGACCGACAACCACAAGGTGGCAACACCGGCCAACTGGCAGGATGGGGATGAGGTGGTCATCGTGCCGTCACTCAAGGACGAGGAAGATATCAAGAAACGCTTTCCCAAGGGCTATCGCGCGGTGAAGCCGTACCTGCGTCTTACCCCACAACCCAATCGTTAAGGCATCACGGACCATCCCTCTGTAGGAGCGAGCTTGCTCGCGAAAAACGTCAACGATAACGCGTGCTTCCTGAATGAACGCGGCGCCTGTGAGTTTTTCGCGAGCAAGCTCGCTCCTACCAAAAAGCACTGACTCACAGCAGGGGTTTTCAGGCCGTTTCCACGGCCTTTTTTTTTGCCTGGGGATTGATCAATCGCTTATGTTTTTATGGAATAAACAAATGAATAAATAAGATTTATAGATATATAAATCTGCTGATAAGGTCTATCCCATCTTGGCGCCATCGCCGTACAGCGAACCGCCGACACTTGCTCAAGGAATCTCCTGCATGCTGGTCGTAACACTTGGAGGCAGTCCCAGCCAGCGGTCCCGCTCTGGGGTCTTGCTGGATAAAACCCGTCAGTGGCTGCAACAGCAGGGCGTGGAAGTGGTGAGTTACCAGGTACGGGACTTCCCGGCTGAAGACTTGCTGCATGCGCGCTTCGACAGCCCCAAGGTCATCGACCTGCTGCAACAAGTCGCCAATGCCGACGGCCTTGTGATTGCCACGCCGGTGTACAAGGCGTCGTTTTCCGGGGCGTTGAAGACCGTACTGGACCTGCTGCCGGAGCGTGCGTTGGCCCACAAGGTGGTGCTGCCGATGGCGACCGGCGGCAGCATCGCCCACATGCTGGCGGTGGACTACGCCCTGAAGCCGGTGCTGTCGGCCCTCAAGGCCCAGGAATTGCTCCACGGTATTTTTGCCGAAGACAGCCAGATCGCCTATGGCGAAGGCAGCGTGCAGGCGCAACTGGTGCCGGTACTCGAACAGCGTCTGCACGAAGCCCTGGAGCAGCTCTACAGCGCCATGGCGCGCCGGCCAAAACCGCTGGACCCTGACGTATTGAATGAACGTTTGTTGAGTGCTCGCTGGAGCATCTGAGCCTCACCCCGAAAAGCTGGAAGCACTCACCTTACTCAGCCGACAACGGCCAAGCAGGTGCAGCCAAAACCCTAATCGCACAGTTGGAGAGAGCGCCATGCGCACTGTCATCTTGCGTCGTGGTCTGGTCGCACTCTTTGCTGCGGCTGTGTCCCTCGGCGCCATCGTTCAAGCCCAAGCCGCCGAGACCTTGCGGATCGGTTATCAGAAGTACGGCACCCTGGTGCTGCTCAAGGCCAAGGGCACCCTGGAAAAGCGCCTGGCCGACCAAGGCGTGCAGGTGCAGTGGACCGAGTTTCCCGGTGGCCCGCAATTGCTCGAGGGCCTGAACGTTGGCTCCATCGACTTCGGCGTTACCGGCGAAACCCCACCGGTGTTTGCCCAGGCGGCTGGCGCCGATCTGCTCTACGTCGCCTACGAACCACCCGCGCCTACCAGCGAAGCGATCCTGGTGCCCAAGGACTCGCCGATCAAATCGGTGGCCGAGCTCAAGGGTAAAAAGGTCGTGCTCAACAAAGGCTCCAACGTGCACTACCTGCTAGTGCGTGCCCTGGAAGATGCCGGCCTCAACTACACCGACGTAAAGACCGTGTTCCTGCCCCCCGCCGATGCCCGTGCTGCGTTCGAGCGTGGCAGCGTGGACGCCTGGGTGATCTGGGACCCGTACCAGGCCGCCGCCGAGAAGCAACTGCAAGCGCGCACCCTGCGAGACGGCACCGGGATTGCCGACAACCATCAGTTTTACCTGGCCACCAAACCCTACGCCGAACAACACCCGCAAGTGATCAAGGCGTTGGTGGAAGAGGTGCGTGCGGTAGGCGAATGGTCCAAGGCCAACCCGCAGGAAGTGACTGAGCAGGTCGCCCCACTGCTCGGCCTGCCGGCAGATATCACCCTCACATCGGTGAAACGCCAGGGCTACGGCGCGCTGTTCCTGACCCCGGAAGTGGTCGCCGCCCAGCAGAAAATCGCAGACAGCTTCTTCCAACTCAAATTGATCCCCAAGCCCTTGAGCATCAAGGACGTGATCTGGACGCCACCCGCTGCGGTTGCCAAAGCGCCGTAATCCGACTTCATTCAGGAGACAACTCCATGAGCCTCAATATTTTCTGGTTCCTGCCCACCCACGGCGACGGTCATTACCTTGGCACCGCCGAAGGCGCCCGCGCTGTCGACCACGGTTACTTGCAACAAGTGGCCCAGGCTGCTGACCGCCTGGGTTTCGGCGGGGTGTTGATCCCTACGGGTCGCTCTTGCGAAGACTCGTGGTTGGTGGCCGCCTCGCTGATCCCAGTGACCCAGCGCTTGAAATTCCTGGTTGCCCTGCGCCCTGGGATCATCTCCCCAACCGTGGCCGCGCGTCAGGCCGCGACCCTGGATCGCCTGTCTGGTGGCCGTGCGCTGTTCAACCTGGTCACCGGTGGCGATCCGGAAGAACTGGCTGGCGACGGATTGTTCTTGAGCCATGAAGAGCGCTACCAGGCGTCGGTGGAATTCACCCGCATCTGGCGCCGTGTGCTGGAAGGCGAGACCGTGGACTACGACGGCGAGCACATCAGCGTCAAAGGCGCAAAATTGCTCTACCCACCGATTCAACAACCACGCCCGCCGCTGTATTTCGGGGGTTCCTCCGAAGCCGCCCAGGACCTGGCGGCCGAACAGGTCGAGATGGTGCTGACCTGGGGCGAGCCGCCGGCAGCCGTTGCGGAAAAGATCGCGCAGGTACGCGCTAAGGCTGCAAAACTGGGACGCACGGTGCGCTTTGGCATTCGCTTGCATGTGATCGTGCGCGAAACCAACGACGAAGCCTGGAAAGCCGCCGACAAACTGATCTCCCACCTGGACGACGAGACCATCGCCCGGGCCCAGGCGTCCTTGGCGCGCTTCGATTCGGTGGGCCAGCAACGCATGGCAGCCTTGCACGGCGGTAGCCGTGACAACCTGGAAGTCAGCCCCAACCTGTGGGCCGGCGTCGGCCTGGTACGTGGCGGCGCAGGGACGGCGCTGGTGGGCGATGGCCCAACGGTTGCGGCGCGGGTCAAGGAGTACGCGGACCTGGGTATCGATACCTTTATCTTCTCCGGTTATCCACACCTGGAAGAGTCGTATCGGGTCGCCGAGCTGTTGTTCCCGCACCTGGATATCGAACGTCCCGAGCTGCCAAAAAGCGCCGGCTACGTCAGCCCGTTTGGCGAGATGGTTGCCAACGACATCCTTCCCAAAGCTGCGTCACAGAGCTGAGGCGCCGTTATGGACTTAGAAAAAATCAGCCATCGCGTGGCGCCCTGGGTGCTGCCGATCTTATTGCTGGCGGTGTGGCAGTTGTCGGTGTCGGCGGGTTGGTTGTCGACGCGCATTCTGCCAGCGCCGAGTGCGGTGATCGAAGCCGGGGTGAACCTGGTGGTCAGCGGCGAAATCTGGACGCACCTGGCCATCAGCGGCTGGCGCGCCGGCCTGGGCTTTGTGATCGGTGGCAGCATCGGTCTGGCCCTGGGCTTTATTACCGGCTTGTCGAAGTGGGGCGAACGCTTGCTCGACAGCTCGGTGCAGATGATTCGCAACGTGCCGCACCTGGCGCTGATTCCGCTGGTGATCCTGTGGTTCGGCATTGATGAGACTGCGAAAATTTTCCTGGTGGCCCTGGGTACCTTGTTCCCGATCTACCTGAACACTTACCACGGCATCCGCAATGTCGACCCGGCACTGGTGGAAATGTCGCGCAGCTATGGCTTGTCCGGTTTCAGCCTGTTCTGGCAAGTGATCCTGCCGGGCGCGCTGCCGTCGATCCTGGTTGGGGTGCGCTTTGCCCTGGGCTTCATGTGGCTGACGTTGATCGTGGCGGAAACCATCTCGGCAAGTTCCGGCATCGGTTACCTGGCGATGAATGCCCGTGAATTCCTGCAAACCGACGTGGTGGTGCTGGCCATCGTCATGTACGCCATCCTCGGCAAACTGGCAGACCTGGCAGCCCGCGGGCTGGAACGTGTGTGGCTGCGCTGGCACCCGGCGTACCAAGTCAAAGGAGGCGCAGCATGACGGCTCAACAACCTCCGCGTCTGTTGAAGGGCATCCCTCTGGCAGTGCGCAAATTGCGCAAGGCCTTTGGTACCCGCGAAGTGCTCAAAGAGATTGACCTGCATATTCCCGCGGGGCAGTTCGTGGCCGTGGTCGGTCGCAGTGGTTGCGGCAAAAGTACCTTGCTGCGCCTGTTGGCGGGGCTGGACAAAGCCAGTGGCGGCGAGCTGCTGGCCGGCTCCGCGCCACTGCACGAAGCGATTGAAGATACGCGGTTGATGTTCCAGGAGGCGCGCTTGCTGCCATGGAAGAAGATCATCGATAACGTCGGCCTGGGCCTCAAGGGCGACTGGCGGCCCAAAGCGCTGGATGCGCTGGAAGCGGTTGGCCTGGCCGAGCGCGCCAATGAATGGCCGGCGGCGTTGTCCGGTGGCCAGAAACAGCGCGTGGCACTCGCACGGGCGTTGATCCATCAGCCGCGCCTGTTACTGCTCGATGAGCCGCTGGGCGCACTGGATGCCCTGACCCGCATCGAGATGCAGCAACTGATCGAAAACCTGTGGCGCAAGCACGGTTTCACGGTGTTGCTGGTGACCCACGATGTCAGCGAAGCCGTGGCGATTGCCGACCGCGTGATTCTGATTGAAAACGGCGAAATCGGCCTCGACCTGAACATCGACCTGCCACGCCCACGGGCCCGTGGCTCACACCGCCTGGCCGCGCTGGAAGCCGAAGTGCTCAACCGCGTGCTGTCGCTACCCGGTTCCCCACCGGAACCCGAACCTGTTTCACCGCTGCCGACGCAATTGCGTTGGGCTCAATAACTCACACAGGAAAAACACCATGACTATTAAAGCCATCAACGTGCGTAACCAGTTCAAAGGCACCATCAAGGAAATCGTGGTCGGCGACGTGCTGTCGGAAATTGACGTGCAGACCGCGTCCGGCATTGTCACCTCGGTAATCACCACCCGTTCGGTCAAGGAGTTGGAGCTGGTGATCGGCAGTGAAGTGATTGCCTTTGTGAAATCCACTGAGGTGTCGATTGCCAAGTTGTGATAACCCCACTGATCGTTCCCACGCTCTGCGTGGGAATGCCGCCTGGGGCGCTCCGCGTCCCGCTGTGCCAAAGGTGACGCAGAGCGTCACCGGATGTATTCCCACGCAGAGCGTGGGAACGATCAGCGCTTGGGCAGATAGGCCGGCAAATAAAGCCCCACATACGCATCAAACACCCGCATCCCTTCCTCCGCCATGCGCGGCGTAATCAGCCCATGCTGATGCACCGAGCGCGCGTACACGCGGTCGCTCAACTCCAGTGCCAGGGCAAACACATCCACATCGCTTGGTAGCGTTGGCACTTCAAAGTGGCGATTGAACACCGCCAGCATCAAGTCGCCCAATTCCAGATCATGCTGGCGATCGGCCTGGGTCACTTCGGTCAACCCATGCTGGGCCAGGATCAACTGGCGCGCCGCGGCATCGTTGCTGTAGATGCTGAGCATGCGTTGTTCAACGATGTAGGACAGGTCGCGCCAATGCTTGAGCGATTCATGCTCGATGGGCGCCTGGATGGCGGCGCGAAAGGCTGCGTGAACGTCAGCGGTCAACGCCTCCAGCAACGCCGGCACACTGGCGAAAAAGTGGTACACCGATGACGGTGGTATCTGTGCTCGTTCGGCCACGCTGTAGATCGACAAACTGGCCACACCTTCGGCGGCCAGCAAGGTGCGGGCGGCGTCGAGGATCGCGTCGATCCGGGCCTGGCTGCGGGCGCGGGGTTTGCGAACAGTGGCGGGGCGGGTGGTCATGGATGTCTCCTACAAGGCAGCAGGCATTGTATGAGCAGGAATCTGTGTTGTCTGCCAAGCCGCCTTCGCGAGCAAGCCCGCTCCCACATTTAACTGCATTCCAAAGTTGAAACCCGACCCCTGTGGGAGCGGGCGTGCTCGCGAAGAGGCCAACTCGGTCTACCGGTAGAAACCCATAAAAAAACGCCACTGATCAAAATCAGCGGCGTTCTTTTATTGCAGCAACCGCTTACACGGTATGCAGGTACCAGTTGTACTCAAGGTCGGAGATGGAGTGTTCAAACTCCTCCAGCTCACTTTCCTTGCAGGCGACGAAGATATCGATGTATTTAGGATCGATGTACTTGGCCATCACCTCGCTGTCGTCCAACTCACGCAGCGCATCGCGCAGGTTGTTCGGCAGGCTCTGCTCGTTCTGCTCGTAGCTGTTGCCTTCCACTGGAGCGTTCGGCTCGATCTTGTTGGTCAGGCCGTGGTGTACGCCCGCCAATACCGAGGCCATCAGCAGGTAAGGGTTGGCATCGGCGCCAGCCACACGGTGTTCGATACGCACGGCATCGGACGAGCCGGTGGGTACGCGAATCGCCACGGTGCGGTTATCCAGGCCCCAGCACGGCGAGTTCGGCACGTAGAACTGTGCGCCGAAACGACGGTAGGAGTTGACGTTGGGGCACAGGAACGCCATTTGGGCGGGTAGGGTCTCCAGCACACCGCCGATCGCGTGACGCAATGCGGCGTTCTGCTCGGGATCCTCGCTGGCAAAGATGTTCTTGCCGTCCTTGTCCAGAATGGAAATGTGTACGTGCAGCCCGTTGCCTGCCTGGCCTGGGTAAGGCTTGGCCATGAACGTGGTGTCCATCTCATGGTCGTAGGCGATGTTCTTGATCAGGCGCTTGAGCAGTACCGCGTAGTCGCAGGCCTTGATCGGGTCGGCGACGTGGTGCAGGTTCACTTCGAACTGCGCCGGGGCACTTTCCTTGACGATGGCATCGGCCGGAATGCCTTGCTCCTTGGCACCTTCCAGAATGTCCTGGAGGCAGTCGACGTATTCGTCGAGGTCGTCGATCAGGTAGACCTGTGTCGAGTGCGGGCGTTTGCCGGAGATCGGCGAGCGGGGCGGTTGTGGGCGGCCGTTCACGTTCTCCTGGTCGATCAGGTAGAACTCAAGCTCGAAAGCGGCGCAGATGGTCAGACCGAGGTCGTCAAACTTGGTGACAACTTGGCGGAGCACTTCGCGCGGATCGGCGAAGAAAGGTTCACCTTCAAGTTCGTGCATGGTCATCAGCAGTTGCGCGGTGGGGCGCTTTTGCCAGGGTTCATTGCACAGGGTGTCGGGGATTGGATAACAGATTCGGTCAGCATCACCGATGTCCAGGCCCAGGCCGGTGCTTTCCACCGTAGAGCCGTTGATATCCAGGGCAAATAAAGAGGCAGGCAGGTTAATGCCCTTCTCGTAAACCTTGTGGAGGCTGGTGCGTTCGATGCGCTTACCGCGCACCACACCATTCATATCCGCAATTAGAAGGTCTACGTACAGAACCTCAGGATGATCCTTAAGGAACGCGTTCGCTTCGTTAAGCTGAACGGCACGCGGGGGTACCGACATGATGCAACACCTTTGTTGTTAAAAATATCAATCATTGATCTTTTCTGGTTTCAGTCAACCCGAACGGCCTGCCGAAGTCAAGCGAGGCATTTTTTGCCCTAAAAAAGCGCCACAAAGCCTTTTTTGCGGGGTTTTGGGGCGATTTTTTGGGTTTGAGGGGCTTGGGACCTGCAGGCTTGAGCGGGCCGTGTAGGATTTTTTACGGGGGTGTTGTGTAAAAAAATGAACAAGGCTAAGCTCGATTCAAACCCATAACAGCAATAATACCGGGGTGCTTCATGTTTCACCTGCCGCCAATCGGCGTCTCTGCCTGCTCCAGCCAGGCGTTGTCCGCAGTTCGTTCGCCCCGCGTGAATGCCCAGGCACCGGCCAATATTCTTGACGGCCCGGCCGATCTCTTTTTTGCCATCTCCGACGCCGCTGAGCGACCCTCATCCGCCGTGCCGATCATAATTGCGCACAACTTTGGCCTGAGGAATGCAACCCATGGGCAAATGGCAGGTAAGCTCCTACCCTGAATGAAAAAACGACGCGGATGCTGCGTCAACCAACGCCTGGCCTTTAATGGATGCCAGGAAACCCAGCCCAGAGGCATTTATGAGTAACAACCTCGACCAGCTCACCGATTGGTTGAAAGACCACAAGATCACAGAAGTCGAATGCATGATTGGCGACCTCACCGGTATTACCCGGGGCAAGATCTCGCCGACCAACAAGTTCATTGCCGAAAAAGGCATGCGCCTGCCCGAGAGTGTTCTGTTGCAGACCGTGACCGGCGACTATGTCGAAGACGACATCTATTACGAATTGCTCGACCCGGCCGACATCGACATGATCTGCCGCCCCGACCAGAACGCGGTATTCCTGGTGCCCTGGGCCATCGAGCCGACCGCCCAGGTGATCCACGACACCTACGACAAGCAAGGCAACCCGATCGAGCTGTCGCCGCGCAACGTGCTCAAGAAAGTCCTCAAACTCTACTCCGACCGCGGCTGGCAGCCCATCGTGGCGCCGGAGATGGAGTTCTACCTGACCAAGCGCTGCGAAGACCCGGACTTCCCGCTGCAACCGCCGATTGGCCGCTCCGGCCGCCCGGAAACCGGTCGCCAGTCCTTCTCTATAGAAGCGGCCAACGAATTCGACCCGCTGTTCGAAGACGTCTACGACTGGTGCGAACTGCAGGAGCTGGACCTCGACACCCTGATCCACGAGGACGGCACCGCGCAGATGGAAATCAACTTCCGTCATGGCGACGCCCTGTCCCTGGCCGACCAGATCCTGGTGTTCAAGCGCACCATGCGTGAAGCCGCGCTCAAGCACGACGTGGCCGCCACCTTCATGGCCAAGCCCATGACCGGCGAGCCCGGCAGCGCGATGCACCTGCACCAGAGCATTATCGACATCGCCACCGGCAAGAACGTCTTCTCCAATGAAGACGGGACCATGAGCCAACTGTTCCTCAACCATATTGGCGGCCTGCAGAAATTCATCCCTGAATTGCTGCCTTTATTCGCCCCCAACGTGAACTCGTTCCGCCGCTTCCTGCCCGACACCTCGGCGCCGGTGAACGTGGAATGGGGCGAAGAAAACCGCACCGTCGGCCTGCGCGTACCGGATGCCGGCCCGCAGAACCGCCGCGTGGAAAACCGCCTGCCGGGCGCCGACGCCAACCCGTACCTGGCGATTGCCGCCAGCCTGTTGTGCGGCTACATCGGCATGGTCGAGGGCCATAACCCGAGCGCGCCGGTGGTGGGCCGTGGTTACGAGCGACGCAACCTGCGCCTGCCGTTGACCATCGAAGACGCCCTGGAACGTATGGAAAACAGCAAGACCATCGAGAAATATCTGGGGCAAAAATTCATCACAGGCTACGTCGCGGTCAAGCGGGCCGAGCATGAAAACTTCAAGCGCGTGATCAGTTCGTGGGAGCGGGAATTCCTGCTCTTCGCCGTCTGATGCGCCGGGCGCGCCCTTCAAACGGCGCGCCTTCACTGAAAAGTCTAGGAGATTGGTATGTCCAGCAACAACCCGCAAACCCGTGAATGGCAAGCCTTGAGCAATGATCACCACCTGGCGCCGTTCAGCGACTTCAAGCAATTGAAAGAGAAAGGCCCAAGGATCATCACCAAAGCCCACGGCGTTTACCTGTGGGACAGCGAAGGCAACAAGATCCTCGACGGTATGGCCGGCCTGTGGTGCGTGGCGATCGGTTACGGTCGCGATGAACTGGCCGATGCCGCCGCCAAGCAGATGAAAGAACTGCCGTACTACAACCTGTTCTTCCAGACCGCACACCCGCCGGTATTGGAGTTGGCCAAGGTCATTTCCGATGTCGCGCCGGCTGGCATGAACCACGTGTTCTTCACCGGCTCTGGCTCCGAAGGCAACGACACCATGTTGCGCATGGTCCGCCACTACTGGGCGATCAAGGGCCAGCCCAACAAGAAAACCATCATTGCCCGCAAGAATGGCTACCACGGCTCTACCGTGGCCGGCGCCAGCCTGGGCGGCATGACCTATATGCACGAGCAGGGCGACTTGCCGATCCCGGGCATTACTCACATCGCGCAGCCCTACTGGTTTGGCGAAGGCGGCGACATGAGCCCCGAGGAATTCGGTGTGTGGGCCGCCAACCAGTTGGAAGAGAAAATCCTGGAGCTGGGCGTGGACAACGTCGGCGCCTTTATTGCCGAGCCGATCCAGGGTGCCGGTGGCGTGATCGTGCCGCCTGCCACGTACTGGCCGCGCATCAAGGAAATCCTCGCCAAGTACGACATCCTGTTTGTCGCCGACGAAGTAATCTGCGGCTTCGGCCGTACCGGTGAGTGGTTCGGTAGCGATTTCTACGACCTCAAGCCGCACATGATGACCATCGCCAAGGGCCTGACCTCGGGCTACGTGCCCATGGGCGGCCTGATCGTGCGTGACGAAGTGGTGGCGGTGCTCAACGAAGGGGGCGATTTCAACCACGGCTTTACCTACTCCGGCCACCCGGTGGCCGCGGCCGTGGCGCTGGAAAACATCCGCATCCTGCGCGATGAAAAAATCGTTAACCGTGTGCACGACGAAACGGCACCGTATTTGCAAAAGCGTCTGAGGGAACTGGGCGATCATCCGCTGGTGGGTGAAGTACGCGGCGTCGGTATGCTCGGTGCGATCGAGCTGGTGCAGGATAAGGCGACGCGCAAGCGTCACGAAGGCAAAGGCGCCGGCATGATCTGCCGAACCTTCTGCTTTGAAAATGGCCTGATCATGCGCGCCGTGGGCGACACCATGATCATTTCGCCGCCACTGGTCATCAGCAAGGCTGAAATCGACGAGCTGGTAACCAAGGCCCGCCATTGCCTGGACCTGACTTTGGCTGCCTTGCAGGGCTAAGTGCTAGGCTCAGTGCGCGGTGCACTGGGCAGTTAAAAATGCAGGGGCTTTGGTTGAAAGCCGGCCCCTGAACTTGCCAGACTGTCGCCCTGTTTTGTTGCCCTTCGGTTGGGCCGTAAAACATACAACGCTTGTGGCCCAAAAAAGAAAAAATTGGAGCATCACCAAATGAAGGCATTAGGTTTGAAGAACGCTGGCAAGACCCTCCTCGCCTTGTCCCTGATGGGTGCAATGGCGGGCGCGGCCCAGGCAGACAATAAAGTGCTGCATGTCTACAACTGGTCCGACTACATTGCACCGGACACCATCGCCAACTTTGAAAAAGAGTCGGGCATCAAAGTGGTGTACGACGTTTTTGACAGCAACGAAACCCTGGAAGCCAAGTTGCTGGCAGGCAAGTCCGGCTACGACATCGTTGTGCCGTCGAACAGCTTCCTCGCCAAGCAGATCAAGGCCGGTGTCTACCAGGAGCTGGACAAGTCCAAGCTGTCCAACTACGACAACCTGAACAAATCCCTGCTCAAGGCCGTATCGGTCAGCGACCCGGACAACAAGCACGCCTTCCCGTACATGTGGGGCTCGATGGGCATCGGCTACAACCCGGAGAAGGTCAAGGCCGCACTGGGCGTGGACAAGATCGACTCCTGGGACGTACTGATGAAGCCGGAAAACATCGCCAAGCTGAAAAGCTGCGGCGTGAGCTTCCTCGATTCGCCAACCGAAATGCTGCCGGTAGCGCTGCATTACCTGGGCCTGCCGACCGACACTACGAAGAAGGCTGATCTGAAACAGGCCGAAGACCTGTTCATGAAAATCCGTCCTTCGATCGGCTACTTCCACTCCTCCAAGTACATCTCCGACCTGGCCAACGGCAACATCTGCGTGGCTGTGGGCTACTCGGGTGACATCGAGCAGGCCAAAACCCGCGCGGCTGAAGCCGGTGGCAAGGTCAAGATCGCCTACGACATTCCCAAGGAAGGTGCTGGCAGCTTCTTCGACATGGTCGCCATTCCCAAGGATGCCGAAAACGTCGAGGCTGCCTACGCATTCATGAACTACCTGCTCAAGCCAGACGTCATGGCCGCGATCACCAACAGTGTGCGTTTCCCGAACGGTAACGAGAAAGCCACTGCCCTGGTCGATAAAGACATCACCAGCGACCCGGGTATTTATCCGTCGGCCGAAGTGCAATCCAAGCTCTACGCCATTGCCGACATGCCAGCGGCAACTCAGCGTGAAATGACCCGTAGCTGGACCAAGATCAAGTCCGGTAAATAACGCACAAACCTGTAGGAGCGAGCTCGCTCGCGAAAATCGTCAACGATAACGCGGGGCCTCTGATAGCCCGCGATGCCTGTGAGTTCTTCGCGAGCAAGCTCGCTCCTACAAACAGTGGCAGCCGTACAGAAAATAAATGACAGAAAGTTTTGCCGGATCGGTTTATCGACGGTAAGTTGCGCGCCGGTTTTGTTGCCGGGCAACAACTTCAAGGCCCCCAACTATTCAAGAGGACCTCCACTTGCCAATTTCTTTATTTCGCAAAGCCATGCTGGTGGGTGCAGGTATCACGCTGGCTGCCAGCGTACAGGCCGCACCGACGGTGCATATTTATAACTGGTCGGACTACATCGGCCCCGACACCCTGGCCAACTTCGAAAAGGCCAGCGGTATCAAGCCTGTGTATGACGTGTTTGACTCCAACGAAACCCTGGAAGGCAAGTTGCTCGCCGGGCGTACCGGCTACGACGTCGTGGTGCCGTCCAACCATTTCCTGGGCAAGCAGATCAAGGCTGGAGCGTTCCAGAAGCTCGACAAGTCACTGCTGACAAACTACGCCAACCTCGACCCGGTGCTGCTCAAGCGCCTGGAAAAGAACGACCCGGGCAACCAGTACGCGGTGCCGTACCTGTGGGGCACCAACGGCATTGGCTACAACGTCGACAAGGTCAAGGAAGTGCTGGGTGTCGACAAGATCGACTCCTGGGCGGTGTTGTTCGAACCGGAAAACATGAAGAAGTTGGCCACTTGCGGCGTGTCGTTCATGGACTCGGCCGATGAAATGCTACCGGCGGTACTCAACTATATGGGCCTGGACCCCAACAGCACCAACCCGGCCGACTATAAGAAAGCCGAGGAAAAACTGCTGAAAGTGCGGCCCTACGTGACCTACTTCCATTCCTCCAAATACATCTCGGACCTGGCCAACGGCAACATCTGCGTGGCGGCCGGTTTCTCCGGCGATGTGTTCCAGGCCAAGGCCCGTGCGGCGGAGGCGGGCAAAGGCGTGAACATCGCCTACACGATTCCCAAAGAAGGCGGCAACCTGTGGTTCGACGTGCTGGCGATTCCCAAGGATGCCAGCAACGTCAAGGAAGCCCACGCCTTCATCAACTATTTGCTGCAGCCTGAGGTGATCGCTCAGGTCAGCGATCAAGTCGGTTACGCCAACCCTAACCCAGGGGCGGACAAACTGATGGAGCAATCGATACGCACCGACGAAGCGGTTTACCCACCGCAGGCGGTTCTCGAGCGGACATTCGTCAACTTTGAGCTACCCCCGAAAGTGCAGCGTTTAATGACCCGTAGCTGGACCAAGGTCAAGACGGGCAAGTAAGGCTAAAACTATCCAAGGCTGGCCCGCATTGGGCCGGCTGCACAGTTTTTTTTGGGAGTTTCGTAAATGGCAGTTGCCTCCGGCGCCTATAAGAAAGCCCTCGAGGGCGACCAGACACCGAAAAAGGTGCTGGTCAAAATCGACCGGGTCACGAAGAAGTTCGACGAGACGATCGCCGTGGACGATGTGTCCCTGGAAATCAAGAAAGGCGAGATCTTCGCCTTGCTCGGCGGTTCGGGTTCGGGCAAATCCACCTTGCTGCGCATGCTTGCAGGTTTCGAGCGCCCAACCGAAGGTCGCATCTACCTCGACGGTGTGGACATCACCGACATGCCGCCCTACGAGCGGCCGATCAACATGATGTTCCAGTCCTACGCCTTGTTCCCGCACATGACCGTGGCGCAGAACATCGCCTTCGGCCTGCAACAGGACAAGATCCCCAAGGCTGAAGTCGACGCACGCGTGGCCGAGATGCTCAAGCTGGTACAGATGAGCCAATATGCCAAGCGCAAGCCGCACCAATTGTCCGGCGGTCAACGCCAGCGCGTGGCACTGGCCCGCTCCCTGGCCAAGCGCCCGAAACTGCTGCTGCTCGATGAGCCGATGGGCGCCCTGGACAAGAAGCTGCGCTCGCAGATGCAACTGGAGTTGGTGGAAATCATCGAGCGCGTCGGCGTGACCTGCGTGATGGTGACCCACGACCAGGAAGAGGCCATGACCATGGCCGAACGCATCGCGATCATGCACCTGGGCTGGATCGCCCAGATCGGCAGCCCCATCGATATCTACGAAACGCCCACCAGCCGCCTGGTGTGCGAGTTCATTGGTAACGTCAACATTTTCGACACCCAAGTGGTGGACGACGCTGAAGGCCACGCGGTGCTCAAGTGCCCGGACCTGGACCGCGACATCTACGTGGGCTACGGCATCGCCACCTCGGTGGAAGACAAGTCGGTGACCTACGCGATTCGCCCGGAAAAGCTGCTGGTGACCACTGAAATGCCAACCTGCGAGCACAACTGGTCCAGCGGCAAGGTGCACGACATCGCCTACCTGGGCGGCCACTCGGTGTTCTACGTGGAGCTGCCGAGCGGCAAGCTGGTGCAGTCTTTCGTCGCCAACGCCGAACGCCGTGGCCAGCGCCCAACCTGGGGTGACCAGGTGTACGTGTGGTGGGAAGACGACAGCGGCGTGGTACTTCGCTCATGAACATGAAGAAATTCAAGCGGCGCTTGGATCGCATCGTGCCCAATGGCAAGCAGGTGGTCATCGGGATTCCCTTCCTCTGGCTGTTCCTGTTTTTCGCACTGCCGTTTTTCATCGTGCTGAAAATCAGCTTTGCCGAAGCCGATGTGGCGATCCCGCCCTATACCGAGATCTATACCTACGTTGAGCAAAAGCTGGAGGTGGTGCTGAACCTGGCCAACTACAGCTTGCTGGCGGGCGACGAGTTGTACATCGCCGCCTACCTGGGCTCGCTGAAGATGGCGTTTTTCAGCACGCTGCTGTGCCTGCTGATCGGCTACCCGATGGCCTACGCCATTGCCACCGCGCGCAAAGAGATGCAGACCGTGCTGGTGCTGCTGATCATGATGCCCACCTGGACCGCGATCCTGATCCGGGTGTATGCGTGGATGGGCATCCTCAGCAACAACGGCCTGCTCAATGGCTTCCTGATGTCCATGGGCTTGATCAACGAGCCGCTGCAGATCCTCAACACCAACATCGCGGTGTACATCGGCGTGGTCTATTCGTACCTGCCGTTCATGATCCTGCCGCTGTACGCCAACCTGGTTAAGCACGACCAGAGCCTGCTGGAAGCCGCGTCCGACCTGGGGTCGAGCACCTTCAACAGCTTCTGGAAAATCACCGTGCCGCTGTCCAAGAACGGCATCATCGCCGGTTGCATGCTGGTGTTTATCCCGGTGGTGGGCGAGTTCGTGATTCCTGAACTGCTCGGCGGCCCGGAAACCTTGATGATCGGTAAGGTGTTGTGGCAAGAGTTCTTCAACAACCGTGACTGGCCGGTGGCGTCTGCCCTGGCGGTGGTGATGCTGGCGATCCTGATCGTGCCGATCATCCTGTTCAACCGCAGCCAAGCCAAAGAGCTGGAGGGCAAGATATGAAGCGCTTTCGTTTCTCCAGCTTCATGCTGGTCGCAGGCTTGTTGTTCATCTACCTGCCGATGTTGATCCTGGTGATCTACTCGTTCAACGAATCCAAGCTGGTGACAGTGTGGGGCGGTTGGTCGATCAAGTGGTACGTGGGCCTGTTGGACAACACCCAGTTGATGGGCTCGGTGGCCCGCTCCCTGGAAATCGCCTGCTACACGGCGGTGGCGGCGGTGGCGTTGGGTACCCTGGCCGCCTTCGTGCTGACGCGCATCAGCCAGTTCAAGGGCCGCACGCTGTTCGGTGGCCTGGTGACGGCGCCGTTGGTGATGCCGGAAGTGATCACCGGCCTGTCGCTGTTGCTGCTGTTCGTGGCCATGGCGCAGATGATCGGCTGGCCCCAGGAGCGTGGCATCGTCACCATCTGGATCGCCCACACCACCTTCTGTGCGGCGTATGTGGCGGTGGTGGTGTCGGCGCGCTTGCGTGAGCTGGACCTGTCGATCGAAGAAGCGGCGATGGACCTGGGCGCGCGGCCGTGGAAGGTGTTCTTCCTGATCACCATCCCGATGATCGCGCCATCGCTGGCAGCGGGCGGCATGATGTCGTTCGCGCTATCGCTGGACGACCTGGTACTGGCCAGCTTCGTGTCGGGCCCCGGTTCCACCACCTTGCCGATGGAAGTGTTCTCGGCGGTGCGTCTGGGGGTTAAACCCGAGATCAACGCCGTGGCGAGCCTGATTCTGTTGGCGGTGTCGCTGGTGACCTTCCTGGTGTGGTTCTTCAGCCGTCGGGCCGAAGAGCATCGCAAGAAGGCTATTCAGCAAGCGATTGAAGAAGCCGCAGCGGATGGCTGGCAGCAGCCGGACAAGCGCCGGGCGCCAGCGCCGGTCTGACTGCCGACGCGATCCACTGTAGGAGCGAGCTTGCTCGCGAAGAACGTTAACGATGACGCTGGGTACCTGACACCCAGCGGCGCTCTCAGGTTTTTCGCGAGCAAGCTCGCTCCTACAGTGGGGTTTAGCTATGCAGCCCACGGCGACGTGCGGATCACCTGCACAAAATTCATCGGCTTGAACCCCGGCTCCTGGTCCACCAGCACGTCGGTCTTAACATTGCCAAACGTGGTCTGCGGGCGATGGCGCAAGCCGTCGGCGAACGCGCAGATAATGCACTCCTTAAACCCCTCACCCCGTGGATGCGCGTGCACCACCGCTTCGCGCTGCGCGCTGCTGAACGCGGCGTAGTCGATGCCCAGCACGTCCATCTCCACACCGGCGGTAACCAGCGCTACGGTGGGGCGCAGGTGTTGCGGCACACCCGGCGTGGTATGCAGGGCGATGGACAGCCACACTTGTTCGATATCGTCATCGCTCAACCCATAGGGCTTGAGAAATGCGGCGGCGGCGTTGGCGCCGTCCACTTCAAAACGCTCGTCGTCACTGCGGTGGCCTTCCACCAGGCCCAGGTCATGGAACATCGCGCCGACGTAGAGCAACTCCGGGTTGTAGGCCAATTGCTTGCGCTCACCGCTCAAGGCGCCGAACAGGAAGACGCGGCGCGAATGGTGGTAGAGCAGGTCCGATTCGACGTCGCGGATGTATTCGGTGGTGGCCCTGGCCAAGGCGCTATCAGGGATCTGAATACCGGCTATGGTGATGCTCATGGTGGATCTCCTCTGGAAAGACTTCAGTCTGGTCCCATGACCCTGAAGCGGCTATTGCGACAGGGAGGCGATCCCGGCCAATGTGCCGCCACATCGTGCCAAGCATGTAGGCGATCCCCTGTGGGAGCTGGCTTGCCTGCGATAGCATCACCTCGGTGTACCTGAGGTACCGAGTCGTCTGCATCGCAGGCAAGCCAGCTCCCACAAGGGGGTCGCGTTTATCCAGTTGGAAAAAGGTGTTTGTGACCATGGGCAAAACCGTCGCCATCCTGATCTTCCCCGGTGTCCAGTCGCTGGACGTGAGCGGGCCGATGGATGTGTTCTGCGAGGCCAACCGCTTCCTGGCGCCCGAGGATCACTATCGGCTGGAAGTACTCGGCTTTGGCCACGGCGCCATGGCGGCGTCCAACGGTTTGTCACTGCAGGCGCACAAGCACTACAGCGAAGCCCGGCAACCCTATGACCTGTTGCTGGTCGCCGGTGGCCCGCAGTTACCCTTCGAGGATTTCGGCTTCGAGTTTGACGCTTGGCTGCGCGCGGCCGCCGCGAAGGCGCAGCGCTTCGGCTCGATCTGCAATGGCGCCTTCATGCTGGCCCGTGCAGGTCTGCTGGACGGCAAGACCGTCACTACCCATTGGAACGATGCCGCCAGCCTGGCGCGCCTGTGTCCCTCGGCCCAGGTCGAAGCCGACCGTCTCTATGTGCAGGACGGCAAGCTCTACACCTCCGCTGGGGTCACGGCAGGTATCGACCTGTCGTTGTACTTGCTGGCCCAGGATCACGGCCCGGAAGTGGCCCTGAGCGTGGCCAAGCGCCTGGTGGTGTTCACCCAGCGCTCGGGCGGGCAATCGCAGTTCAGCCCGTTCCTCACGCCCCATGCCGAAACCACCTCGGCGGTGGCGCTGGTGCAGTTGTACGTGCTGGCCAACCTGACGGGAGACTTGACCATTGCCGACCTGGCCAAGGCGGCCAATATGAGTGCGCGTAATTTCTCCCGGGTGTTCGCCCGTGAAGCGCGGATTACGCCGGCGGAATTTGTCGAGAGGGCGCGGGTGGATGCGGCACGGGTGATGCTTGAAAGCAGCCACGCACCGCTTAAAACCGTGGCCTATCAATGCGGCTTTCGCGACGCCCAGCACATGCGCAGTGTGTTCAACCGCCGGCTGGGCGTCACGCCGCAACAGTTCAGGCTTAACTTTGCGGCGCCGGTTTGAGCGTGTCGTAGGCTTCCAGGGCGCGCAACGAGTAGATGTAGGCCGCGCCTGCATTCAGCGAGATCGCGGTGGCCAGCGTGGCCGCCACTTCTTCGCGGGTTGCCCCGGCCTTGATCGCGGCATCGGCATGCACGCCGATGCAACCGTCGCAGCGGGTGGTGATCGCCACCGCGATGGAAATCAGTTCACGGGTCTTGGCGTCGAGTACATTGTTTTCCTCGGCAGCTTCCCCCAGCGCCATGTAGGCTTTGACCATCTTCGGGTTGCTCTTGCCCAGTGAGCCAAAGGCTTTCTTCACGGTAGGCAGCAAGTCGGACCAGTTATTGAACATTGCGGTAACTCCTGAACAGGTTGGGTGTGAAGCCAGTCTGTAGCGTTGAGGGCTGCGGCTATTGTTCAATCCGCTCATTTTTTTGACCGATGCTCGCAAATGAATGCCATCGACACCCTTATCGCGCTGGCCAACCTGCGCGGCAGCCTGGATTTGCGTTGCCAGTTCCAAGGGGACTGGGCGTTGGACCATGCGCCGGAAAACCTCGGCGTGGCGCCTTATCACATCGTGCTTAGCGGCACCTGCCGCGCCGAGTTGTCTGGCGGGCAATATGTAACGTTGGAGGAGGGCGATATCCTGCTGATGCCCGGTGGCGGTACCCACTTGCTGCGCAGCCAGGGCGCGCGGATCCGCCCGATGCAGCCTCGCGTTATCGAAGGGGGTGCGCTAACCGTGCACCGTTTGGGCGGTGAACAGCCGGATGTGGATATGCTGTGTGGCAGCTTTCACTACAACCGCCAATCGCTGTTGTTCGATGCGTTGCCGGACTACCTGGTGGTGTCCAGCCGCCAGTGGCAAGGCGATGGGCAACTGGCGGCGTTGATAGCGTTGCTGCGCAGTGAAGCGGACGGGCAGCAAGTGGGTGCCCGTTCGTTTATCAATGCACTGTCGTCAGCCCTGTTCACCTTGATTCTGCGCAGTTGGCTGAGCGACCAGGCGCCAGGGGCGGGAACCTTCGCCTTGCTCGCTGACAAGCGCTTGAGCAAGGCCTGGCAAGCCATGCTGGCCGAACCTGGGCATGAATGGACCATCGATGGTCTGGCGTCGGCGGCCAGCATGTCCCGTGCGACCTTTATGCGTGCGTTCGTCAAAGTGGCAGGTGTATCGCCCTGGGTGTTGCTCACCCAATTGCGCATGGAGATGGCGTTCAACCTGCTGCGCCAGTCACGCCTGAGCCTGATCGATATCGCCGCCCAGGTGGGTTATCAGTCCCAGGCGGCGTTCAGCAAGAAATTCAAGGACACCTACGGCCAAGCGCCAGGGCGCATGCGGGCTCACACCCGATGATCGTTCCCACGCTCTGAGTGGTAACGCCTCTTGGGACGCTCTGCGTCCCGCTTCTAAGGGCGGACGCGAAGCGTCTACGGCTGCATTCCCACGCGGAGCGTGGGAACGATCATCGGGCGGGCAGCAGTTTCAAGGTGCCGCGGGTATTGGCCGTCACTTCCTCCTCACTGAAGTGAGCCTGCTCATACCTGCCCTCGATATAGCTCTGCGCCTGGTCGCCATAGTGCGTATCAAAGGGCACACCGCTTTGCCCCACCGGGTTGATGGTGAAGGCGTGGGCCGGGTCGGCGAAGTCGATCAGGCGCCGTGTCGACGGGCCGTAGGTCACAGGCCACGGCGCCGGGCCAATCGGGGCGGTCTGGTTGTTCGGCACTTCGTGGCTGCCCGGTGCCGGGAAGGGGCCGACGTTGAAGATTTTATCCAGCGGTTTTTGCAGGCCCAGCGGGTGGCCGTGGGTCAGGGTGTGCGCCTTGCCCCACTGCCACTGTGCCGGGTCATCGCCGAACGTAGCCTTGAGGTGGGCCAGGCTATTGTCCCAGGCGAGCTTGACGGTGTCGGCCCGATTGCCGTTCCACCAGGGCGAGTCTGCCGACGCGGCCAGGCGGGGCAATGCGGCGTCGATCACGCGGGTGCCGAGCAGGGTCTTGAACAAGGCATCGCCGAGTTTGGGGTGAAAGGTTGCGTCGCTGAGGTTGAACAGCAACTGGTTGAACAGCGTGGCATTGGTGGAGTCCAGCGGGTAGTCACCCTTCCAGTTGGCAAGCTGCTCCACCAGTTTGAGTTGCGCCGGGTCCTTGACCACCTCGCGCAGCACCGGCAACAGCGGTGCCAGCAGGCGTGGGCCGTAGGCGGTGGTGGTGCCCAGTTGCAGGGCCTGGCTGTTGGTCACATCCCACTTCACGCTTGTGTCGCTCAACTGCGCGTTCAACTGCTGGCCGCGGTCAGCCAAGTTGTAATAACCGGGGATCGGCATGCCGGTGGGCGATGCCGGCTGGGCATTGGCAGACACCACATAGCCGCGCGGTGGGTTTTCTTCCTGGGGGTTGGCACTGAAGGGGTAGAAACCCAGCTTGTCGGCCTGGGCAGTGCTACCGTCGAGGATGAACGCCGGGTTGACGCCGGCCGGGCGGATCGGCAACTGCGCTGCCGCCCACCAGCCGATATCGCCTTTGGCATTGGCCCACACGATGTTCAGGCCTGGCGCCGACACCTTGGAGGCTGCGGCACGTGCCTTGGCCAGGGTGTCGGCACGGTTGAGCTGATAGAAGCCATCGAGGATCGGGTTTTCACTGTCCAGGAACGCCCACCACATGGCAATCGGTGTGCTGCCGGCGTTCTCACCGAGCACGTCGTTGATGATCGGGCCGTGGGGCGAACGGCGCAGGGTGAGGGTTACCGGCGCCTGGCCCTTGACCTGGATCTGCTGCTCGCTGCTGCTCATGTCCATCCATTGGCCGTGATACCAAACCTGGTTGGGGTTGTCCGGGTTGACCTTCTCGGCGACCAGGTCGAGGTCGTCGTTCTGGAACATGGTCAGGCTCCAGCCGAAGTCCAGGTTGTGCCCCAGGAACGCCACCGGTACCAGCGCGTTGTGGTAGCCGTACAACTCGAAGCCTGGCGCCGACAGCTGCGCCTCGTACCAGACCGAAGGCACCGAGAAACGGATATGAGGGTCGCCCGCCAGCAACGGTTTGCCGCTTTGGGTATGGCTGCCGCTGACGGCCCAGGCATTGCTGCCTTCGAACTGCGGCAGGCCGCTGTCGGCCAGGGCCTTTTCGCTCAGGGCGGCGATGGCGCCAAGCGTCTGCCAATCGCTGGCCGCCAGGTTGAGGGCGCCCTTGGGTTGCCAGTCGAGATCGAAGACGTTCAAGTAGGCGCTGCCCAGTCGGTCGCGCACATAGGTCAGTACCGGCTCGGTGCGAAAGGCTGCGGCAAAGCTGTAGGCCATGTACCCGGCGACGCTGATGCTGTCTTCGGCGGTAAACGGGCGCTTGGCGATGCCCAGCACATCGAATTCCATGGGGCTGGCGTGGCTGTCCTGATACTGGTTGATCCCGTCCAGGTAGGCTTGCAGGGCCTTGGACGAGGCTGAGCCAGGGTCCATGTGCTCCACATAGCTCAAGGCACGCTCGCGAATGCGCAGGCTGCGAAACAGCTTATCGGTCTCCAGCAGCTTGGGCCCCAGCACCTCGGCCAGTTCGCCACGGGCCAGGCGCCGCATGATCTCCATCTGGAACAGGCGGTCCTGGGCATGCACATAGCCCAGGGCGCGGTACAGGTCGGCTTCGTTTTCGGCGCGTATATGCGGTACGCCACGGTCGTCGTAGCGCACCGTGACCGAGCCTTGCAGGTGCGCCAGCGTCACCGTGCCCTGGCGCGTGGGTTGTTTGCTGTAGACGTACCAACCGACGCCCAGGGCGACCAGCACAATCAGCACCGCAAAAACCTGCAAGACGCGCTTCATGAACATTCCTTACCAAAGTGGACGGACTACAGATCCTTAGGCCACGAACAATAGCAGCCTACCGCGAGGGTGTGAGTGGCATTCACTTCGCGTCCGGCTCCGAGGGCCTTGAGGATTGGCTCGATAAAACTGTTGCTGGCGTTGCACGTCAGGCCTTCGCTGTAGGGGCCGAAATACGCCAGCTTGCCGGTGCGGTCCCAAATGCCCACGGCCGGGCTGGCGGGGATCTGGTCCGCGCCGGGCAGGGAATCGAGGACTTTCAGATGGCGCAGGTTCTCGGGCAACTGGCCGTGGCTGCCGGGTTTTTGCAGGGCATAGAACTCCACCCCTTGGGGCGCGTACTGCTCGATCAACTCGCCCAGGTGTTGCTGGTTACCGACATTGCACGGGCACGCCGGGTCCCAGAAGTGCACCAGGCGAATCGGGCCAGGGCCGCTGAGAGCTGCGGGTAGTTGCAGCGCATCGCCGGAAAATACCGCGGTGTGTTCGCTGAAGGCGCGCAGGTAGCGGCCCTGGAACCAGTCATAGGCCACCCACAGCACCCCGGCGCAGATAACCAGGATCAGGCTGGCGAACAGGGCGTTACGGTAGGGCGGTCGCATTGAATGTATCCTCGCAGGTCGCGTAGCTTGCCATGCTTGTCCTGACAGATGAATATCGCAGCTCGATATTCATCTTCACCGCAAGTCTGGAAACCTTTATGCCCGTCACCTTTGACCCTGATCATCTGCGCGAAAGCTTGCGCCCCCTGGTGGATGCGCAACCGCTGTCAGCCGAGGCGAGGGTTTACCAGCGTTTCTACGGGCTCGACCTGGCCGCACGCCAGGTGCCGGCGGTGAGCCGCCTGGGGCGCTTGCAGGTGGATGGGTTCGAGGTGGTGGCCCAGGTCTGGTGGCCGCCAGCGCCAGTGGCGACGATGTTCCTGTTCCACGGTTTCTACGATCACATGGGGCTGTATCGCCATGTGGTGGATTGGGCGTTGGACCAGGACTTCGTGGTGATCGCCTGCGACCTGCCTGGCCATGGCTTGTCCAGCGGCGCACGCGCCAGCATCGATGACTTTGCGGTGTACCAGAGCGTGGTGCAGGCCTTGTTCGTCGAGGCCAAGGCGTTGCAATTGCCGCAACCCTGGCACCTGTTCGGGCAAAGCACCGGCGGCGCCATCGTGGTGGACCACCTGCTCAACCACGGCGCCCAGAGTCCGGCCCAGGGCAAGACTTTCCTGCTGTCGCCTTTGGTGCGGCCGCGTGCCTGGGGTTGGTCGCAGGTCAGCTATTACCTGCTGCGCCCGTTCGTCAAAGGCATCGCCCGGCGTTTCAGCGATAACTCCAACGACCCTGCGTTCAAGCCGTTCCTGGAAGCCGACCCGCTGCAGCCTCGCCAATTGCCGACCGCCTGGGTGGGGTCGCTGGCGCGCTGGATCAAACGCATCGAAGCCGCACCACGCAGCCCCCGGCGCCCGGTGATCGTGCAGGGTGAGGAAGATATGACGGTGGACTGGCAGCACAATTTGCAGGTGTTGCGGGGTAAGTTCGACCGGCCTGAGGTGTTGATGCTCAAGCGGGGTAGGCATCACTTGGCCAATGAAATTCCGCAGATTCGCGAAGCATATTTTAACTTCCTCACGGATCACCTGAAATAACGCAGTCCAAATGTGGGAGCTGGCTTGCCTGCGATAGCGGTGTCACTGACACAGCGCAATCGCAGGCAAGCCAGCTCCGACAGGGTTTACTGCGTCAGGCTTGAGGTGCTTTGACCAACGGCAAGCCCTGCGCGAATGGCTGCAAGGGCGGCCTGGTAATACGCCTTGCCCTCCGGCGACTCGGCAAAGGTGGCGAACTCTTCCAGCTCCGGGTCGGACAAATCCCGATAGACATACAGCAAGGTATTGTTCAAATCCTTGTCGATCTGCTGCATCAACCGCTCACGCTGGCCATTCAACATTCCTTGCGCCTGATCGCCGCCGAGCAGGCCTGGGATCATCTGGCTCAAGCTGTCGGCCGCCACGCCCGCAATCGCCAGGCTGACCTCGGCGCCGGCCTCGCGGGCGGGCAGGGCCTGGGCCAAGTGGCCGATGATCAGGCTGCGGGTGGCATCGGCTTCGAGTTTAGGCAGACCCTGGGCGTTTTTTGCCAGTTGGTCGCGGCGCGTGGCCAGCAACTCGGCGGCGACGATCTTGCGGCCCAGGGGCGATTGGAAAAACGCCAGGGCAGGTTTCGGGTCGGGCAAGTGCTTGCGCAATTGCGCCTCGGCACGCTGGTCCATGGCCTGGGCGGCAAAGCGTTTATTACTGTTGTCCACCAGCGCCTGGTACACCACCGGCGGCAGGCTATTGCGGTAGCGCTGCTGGGCGGCACTGAGGGCGTCATTGAAGTGCGCACGTTGTTCGGCCCAGCCGGCGACCTTGTACAACTGGTCATGGCCGTCTGCCCAGGCGGGCAAAACGCAGAACATCAACACAGAAAAAAACAAACGACGCATAAGGACTCCTGTCAGTCGGCCACTATTGTCCGTGTCGGGCGTAGGATTTGTCGAGAAGTCCTATCAGTCACCTGACTAAAGTGTATTCAGACGCTCAACGGCGCTGTCGGATTTTCAGGCGTATGGATACTATGCGCGCCATGCAAATACCCCTCGATCACCCGCTGCTGCAACGCATCGTCGACGACCTGGCCGAAAAAGGCTGGTCGCAGCAAAATGGCTTCCTGCCCCAGGCTCTGACCCTGGAGCTGGCGGCTGAGTGCCGTAAACGTGCGGCACAAGGTGAACTGGCGCCCGCAGCGGTAGGTCGTGGGCCGGCCCAGGAGATTCGCGAGGGCATTCGCGGTGACCATATCCAGTGGTTGGAGGAGGGGGACGCGCCTATCTGCGATACCTACATGGGCGTGATGGACGGCCTGCGCCTGGCGATGAATCGCAGCCTGTTCCTGGGCCTGGAAGATTTCGAAAGCCACTTCGCGATGTATCCGCCGGGCGCGTTTTACCTCAAGCATGTAGACCGTTTTCGCGACGATGACCGGCGCATGGTCTCGGCGGTGATCTACTTGAACGACGCCTGGCTGCCCGAGCATGGCGGCCAACTGCGCATGTACCTCAAGGGCGGTGTCGAATACGACGTGGTGCCCACCGGGGGCTGCCTGGTGGTATTCCTGTCGGGCGAGGTGCCTCACGAAGTCCTGCCCGCTACGCGCGAACGCCTGTCCTTGACGGGCTGGTTTCGCCGGCGGGGCAACGAGCCGTTTTAAACATGGAAAAGATTCTGGTCAGCCGCTGCCTGCTCGGGCACAAGGTGCGCTATGACGGCGGGGCCAGCGGCCCGTTCGATCAACTGGCGGCGTGGCAAGCTGAAGGTCGCGTGGTTGCCATCTGCCCGGAAGTGGCGGGCGGCTTGCCCACACCGCGGCCCTCGGCCGAAATCCCAGGCGGGCAGGGCATCGACGTGTGGGAAGGCCGCGCCCAGGTGCTGACGGCCGAGGGCGAAGACTTCACCAGCGCCTTTCTCGACGGTGCCCGCCAAGCCTTGGCGCTGGTGCAACGCCATCACATCCGCATCGCCATTCTCAAGGCCAACAGCCCATCCTGCGGCAATCTGTTGACCTATGACGGCACCTTCAGCGGGGTGAAGGTCAGTGGCGAAGGCGTCACGGCGGCGCTGCTCAAGCGCCATGGTGTGCAGGTGTTCAGTGAGCTGGAGTTGCCACAGGCGGCGATTGCCCTCACGCAGCTTTAAGAAGCTTAAACAGATCAAATGTGGGTGCAGGCAAGCCAGCTCCCACATTTATTGCGCCTTGAGCCATTTCTGCGACAGCGCCTTCAACCGGCCATCGTCCTTAACCCGCTTCAACGCCCCGTTCAAACTGGTCTTGAACGCCGGGTTGCCCTTCTGGAAGGGGATCGCCAATGCCGGCTTCTGGTGATAAGGCTCACTGAAATCGAAACGATCCTCAAGCTCGGCAGTCATAGCCATATGGTTAATGGCCACGTCGTACTTGCCGGTTTCCACACCGGAAAGCAGGTCCGCGTTATCGGTGGTGATAAACGAGGAGCGCACCTCCATTTCCTTGGCCAGCAGTTCACCCAGCTCCACTTCAAAGCCGGCGAGTTTGTCGCCCTCTTTGAAATTGTACGGCGGGGTATTGGCTTCCAGGGCTATGCGCAGTTCACCGCGATCGTTGACGTCGTCAATCAGTTCGGCATGAGCCAAGGGGCTCAGAAGAGGAAGCAACAGCAACAGGCCAGGCGAAAAGCGCATGGTCACTCCTAAAGAATTCGTACAGGCGAGGCGCCGCTCAGCAACGTTTTGTTATGGTGTCGGGTGCCTTGGACCGCAATTTATCGCGAAGTTGTCATAACCCTACAGATTTCACAGAAAAACTGGAGAAGCGAATGAAAGCCCTTTTGTCCCGTGCAACGATTGCCAGCCTTTTGCTGGGTACCTCGATGTTGGCCAGTGCCGCAGACCTTCCTCGTACGCCTGCGCCTGAAGGTGCCGAAGTGTTCATCGTCTCGCCGAAAGATGGCGCCACCGTTGATAAAACCTTCACCGTCAAATTCGGCGTCAAGAAGCTGGACCTGGAACCGATCGACAAGCAAGTGCCTAACGCCGGGCACCACCACCTGTTGGTAGACCAGAAGGTGGAGTCGCTCAACGCCAATGAGGCGATCCCGGCCACGCCTACCTCGATTCACTTCGGCAAGGCGCAGACCGAAACCGAGCTGACCCTGACGCCAGGCAAGCACACCCTGCAACTGGTGGCCGGCGACAACGTGCATCGCCAGTTCGAACCCACAGTCGCCTCGAAAGTGATCACCGTTAACGTCAAATAAGCGTTATTCGGGCAAAAAAATGGGAGACCCCTGCGGGTCTCCCATTTTTTATCCAGCGCTTGAAGCCTTAGAACAACACGCGGCTACGAATAGTGCCGTTGATGTGCTGCAGCTTCTCTTGCGCCAGGTCCGAGTACTCGGCGTCGACGTCGATTACCACGTAGCCGACCTTCTCGTTGGTCTGCAGGAACTGACCGGAGATGTTGATGCCGTTTTCCGCGAAGACCTTGTTGATCTCCATCATCACGCCAGGGATGTTCTGGTGGATGTGCAGCAGACGGTGCTTGCCCGGGTGAGCCGGCAGGGCCACTTCCGGGAAGTTGACCGACGATACCGAGGTACCGTTGTCGCTGTACTTGACCAGTTTTTCCGAGACTTCCAGGCCGATGTTGGCTTGGGCTTCAGCGGTGGAGCCGCCGATGTGCGGGGTCAGGATCACGTTGTCCAGGCCACGCAGCGGGCTTTCGAAGATGTCATCGTTGGAGCGTGGCTCCACCGGGAACACGTCGATGGCAGCGCCGATCAGGTGCTTGTCCTTGATCGCGTCGGCCAGGGCATCCAGCTCGACCACGGTGCCGCGAGCGGCGTTGATCAGAATCCCGCCTTTCTTGATCGCGCGGATTTCCTTCTCACCGATCATCCACTGGGTCTCGGCCGTTTCCGGAACGTGCAGGGTGACGATGTCGGACATGCCCAGCAGCTCGGTCAGGCTGGCCACTTGGGTGGCGTTGCCCAATGGCAGCTTGGTCAGGGTGTCGTAGAAGAACACCTGCATGCCCAGGCCTTCAGCCAACACCGACAGTTGCGTGCCGATCGAGCCGTAGCCGACGATGCCCAGCTTCTTGCCGCGGATTTCGAAGGAGTTGGCCGCGCTCTTGATCCAGCCGCCACGGTGGCAGGAAGCGTTCTTCTCAGGGATACCGCGCAGCAGCAGGATGGCCTCGGCCAGCACCAGCTCCGCTACGGAACGGGTGTTGGAGTACGGTGCATTGAACACCGCGATGCCGCGCTCGCGCGCTGCATTGAGGTCGACCTGGTTGGTGCCGATGCAGAAACAGCCGACAGCCACGAGTTTCTTGGCGTGGTCGAAGATCTCTTCGGTCAGCTGAGTGCGGGAGCGAATGCCGATAAAGTGCGCGTCGGCGATCTTTTCCTTGAGCTGGGCTTCCGGCAGAGAACTGGTGATGTACTCAATGCTGGTGTACCCGGCGGCTTTCAGAACGTCGACAGCCGATGGGTGGACGCCTTCCAGAAGAAGGAACTTGATCTTGCTCTTATCGAGAGAAGTCTTGCTCATCTGCGTAAACCTGTATCCCGGAGAAAATTGGCAGGGAGTCGAGCAGCGCAAGCTGACCCGGACGGCAGGAAAGCCGTCACCGCAGAAACGCCCTTTGGGTCTGTCCTGCGGGGGCGGTATGCTAGCATACGCACCCCGCTAAACACCTATTCCTGCGACGTGAAGCGTTCTCAGGATGACCATGAATTGTTCGAGAGTTCTGTCGATGACCCATCCTGCCCTGATTGATGAGCTAAAGACCCTGGTTGAGCCCGGCAAAGTGCTGACCGACGCCGACTCCCTGGAGGCTTACGGCAAGGATTGGACCAAGCACTTCGCTCCCGCACCTAGCGCCATCGTGTTCCCCAAGACCACCGAGCAGGTACAGGCCATCGTGCGTTGGGCCAATGAGCACAAGGTGGCGCTGGTGCCATCGGGCGGGCGCACGGGCTTGTCGGCTGCTGCCGTTGCCGCCAACGGCGAAGTGGTGGTGTCGTTCGACTATATGAACCAGATCCTCGACGTGAACCTCACCGACCGCACCGCCGTGTGCCAGTCGGGTGTGGTCACCAAGCAACTGCAGAACGTCGCAGAAGAAAACGGCCTGTATTATCCGGTGGACTTCGCCTCGTCCGGTTCCAGTCAGATTGGCGGCAATATCGGCACCAATGCCGGCGGGATCAAAGTGATTCGCTACGGTATGACCCGCAACTGGGTGGCCGGCATGAAGGTCGTCACCGGCAAAGGCGATGTGCTGGAGCTGAACCGCGACCTGATCAAGAACGCCACCGGCTACGACATGCGCCAGCTGTTTATCGGCGCTGAGGGCACCCTGGGCTTTGTGGTCGAAGCCACCATGCGCCTGGACCGTGCGCCAAAGAACCTCACGGCGATGGTGCTCGGCACGACTGATTTCGACTCGATCATGCCGGTGCTGCACGCCTTCCAGAGCAAGCTGGACCTGACCGCCTTCGAATTTTTTTCCGACAAGGCCCTCGCCAAAGTCCTTGGCCGTGGCGACGTGCCGGCGCCGTTCGAAACCGAGTGCCCGTTCTACGCGTTGCTGGAATTTGAAGCCACCACCGAAGAAGTCGCCAACCACGCTCTGGAAACTTTCGAACATTGCGTGGAGCAGGGCTGGGTGCTGGATGGCGTGATGAGCCAGAGCGAAACCCAACTGCACAACCTGTGGAAACTGCGCGAGTACATCTCCGAAACCATTTCCCACTGGACGCCGTACAAGAACGACATCTCGGTGACCGTGTCGAAAGTGCCAGCGTTCCTGAGCGAAATTGACGCGATCGTCGGTGAACACTACCCGGACTTCGAAATCGTCTGGTTCGGCCATATCGGTGACGGCAACCTGCACCTGAACATCCTCAAGCCGGAAAACCTGAGCAAAGACGAGTTCTTTGCCAAGTGCGCCACCGTTAACAAGTGGGTATTCGAGACCGTCGCCAAGTACAACGGCTCGATCTCCGCCGAGCACGGCGTGGGCATGACCAAGCGCGATTACCTGACCTACAGCCGTTCACCGGTTGAAATCGAATACATGAAGGCCGTCAAAGCCGTGTTCGACCCTAACGGGATCATGAACCCCGGCAAGATCTTCGCTGTTTAATCGCACCTGAAGGAGTCGTTCCATGAGCTACCAGCACAAGTATGTCGACGGCACCAACATCCACTTCCCGGTGGGTAAAGTGGTGTGCATCGGGCGTAACTACGCCGAACACGCCAAGGAACTGGACAACCCGGTGCCCACCGAGCCGCTGCTGTTCATCAAACCGGGCAGTTGCGTGGTGCCGTTGGAAGGCGGCTTTGCCATTCCGACCGAGCGCGGTTCGGTGCACTACGAAGCGGAAATCGCCGTATTGATCGGCAAGCCTTTGTCCGCCAAGCCGAGCCGGGAAGAAGTGCTGGACGCCATCTCGGGCTTCGCCCCGGCCCTGGACCTGACCCTGCGCGACAAACAGGCCGAGCTCAAAGCCAAGGGCCTGCCGTGGGAAATCGCCAAGTCTTTCGATGGCGCGGCGGTGATTGCCCCCTTCGTGGTCAGCAGTACCTTTGCAGACGTGACCGATATCGGCATTCGCCTGAGCATCAACGGTGAAGTGCGCCAGGACGGCAACAGCGCGCAGATGCTCAACCCGATTGTGCCGATGATTCAGTACATGGCGGGTTGCTTCTCCCTCCAAGCGGGCGACGTGATCCTGACCGGCACCCCGGCGGGCGTTGGCCCGTTGAATGTGGGGGATGAAGTGGTGTTGGAGCTGGCGGGTGTCAATCGCTTCGAAAGCGTTGTGCGCTAAATCACTGCCAAACTGCAATTAAACTGTGGGAACGGGCTTGCCCGCGATGGCAGTGTGACAGTCACTGAATAGTTGACTGAACACCCTCAATCGCGGGCAAGCCCGCTCCCACAGTTGTTTGTGTACATCTGCAGGATTCGGCGTTTTGCATTTTTTTCACACGCCATCCGGATAATTCCCTGCTCTTGCGCGCGGGTCCTTGAATCCTGTGCTGTCCCCTAAAGCTGACTTTCCGGAAAAGCGCTCAATGGTCGTGCCTCTGCCCACTTCGAAAACCTCGCTCCGCTCCCGCTTGTCTATGCGCTGGTATTCCTGGGTGTTCTTGGCCGGTGCCATTTTGTATGGCGTGGCCTGGGCCATGCACTGGGACGATCGCGGTCTGCTGTGGGTGCTGGAGCGTTTCGAGAGTTCGGCTGAGCGCCGGGAGAGTGTGTGGCTGCCCGACTATCACGCGGTGATCGACGCCAAGTTGCTGCCCGGTATGGAAAAGGATGAGGCTTCGGACCTGTCCTACAACCCTCAGACCAAAACCCTGTTTTCAGTGATGGGCAAGAACCCCTTCTTGGTCGAACTGAGCCTGCAAGGCGATGTGTTGCGCAAAATGCCGCTCAACGGTTGGAACAACCCGGAAGGCGTGGCGGTGATGGAAAACGGCTTGATGGCGGTAGTCGATGAACGCGATCACAGCCTGACCGTGGTCAAGGTCGACGCCGGTACTACGGCGCTGAACAAGGCCGATTTCCCCAGCCATGACCTGGGCCCGTCCAAAGATCAGAACAAAGCCTTTGAAGCCGTCACTTGGGACAAGCGCAACCAGCAGCTGGTGCTGGGCGAAGAGCGTCCGCCGGCCTTGTTCACCTGGAAAAGCGATGGCAATACGCTGACCGGCGACAAGCAAAAACTGGCCAGCACCGAACTGGATGTGCGCAACCTGTCGGCCCTGTCCATCGACCCACGTACCGGGCATTTGCTGGTGCTGTCGGCCGATTCCCACCTGCTGCTGGAACTGGATGAAACGGGCGAGCAAGTCAGCTTCATGACCTTGCTTGGCGGCTTCAATGGCCTGAAAGACACGATCCCACGTGCCGAAGGCGTGACCATGGACGAGAGCGGCAATCTGTACATGGTCAGTGAGCCAAACCTGTTCTATCGCTTTGAAAAGCAGAAATAACTGACGAATTACGTCAGAGTTTTCTTTATAAACGGCATTCGCCAGGCAGTCCGGTGCGTTTAAGTTTAAATTCAGGTGACCTTGATATCTATTCGCCAGTTTTTTCTCTGAGCCCGCCCCGATGCGTCGACTTGCCCGCCCCAAACCTGCTGTTTTTATCCTGCTATTGCTCGCCTTGGTCGCTGCCGGGCTGGTGGCACAGCAGTTCCGTCTGTTCGAACGCGCCTGGTTCAACTGGCAGGTGTGGTACCAGCCTGCGGATGAGCGCGCCATTGGCCTGGCGGACTACCGTGTCACCCTCGAAGGCCAGGTGATCGAAGGGCTCGACGACGATGTCTCGGCCCTGACCTACGACCCCGTGCGCAAAAGCCTGTTTACCGTCACCAATAAAAACGCCGAACTGGTCGAGTTGTCGCTGGAGGGCAAGATCCTGCGGCGCATTCCGCTGGTGGGCTTTGGCGATGCCGAAGCGGTGGAATTTATCAGCGACAACATCTACGTCATCAGCGATGAGCGCCAGCAGCGCTTGATCAAAGTGCATGTGGACGATGACACCACGTTCCTCGACGCCGCCGATGCGGAGCAAATGACCCTGGGCGTGCACGTTGGCGGCAACAAGGGCTTTGAAGGGTTGGCCTACGACTCGGTGGGCAAGCGCTTGTTCGTGGCCAAGGAACGCGACCCCATGCTGATCTACGAGGTGCACGGGTTTCCCCATTTCAAGCCGGAAAAAACCTATTCGGTACATGTGATCAACAACCCCAAGCGCGATGCCGGGCTGTTTGTGCGCGACCTGTCGAGCCTGCAATACGACGAGCGCAGTGGCCATCTGTTGGCGCTGTCGGATGAGTCGTTCCTGGTCTTGGAGCTGGATATTGATGGTCGCCCTCTAAGCAGTCTGTCGTTGCTTAAAGGGCGTCATGGGCTGAGCAAGCGCGTGCCCCAGGCCGAAGGGATCGCCATGGATGACGACGGCACGCTGTACATGGTCAGCGAGCCCAACCTGTTTTACGTGTTCAAGAAACCCTGATCAGAACATCCATTGCACACCCAGTGAATAACCGGTCTGGCTGCCTTCAGCATGCCCTAGGCGGCCATTGACCTCGGCAAACACGCCCAACTGTGGGGTGATCGCCAGTTGGCTGCCGAGTTGTGCGCGAGCGAAGCTCTTATCCACTGAACCCAGCCTGGCGGTGCGGGCCTGGCCATCGGCGCGTGCGGTGAGTTGCAGGTCGTCCAGGCGGCCGTCGGCCAATTCCTTGACCCAGGCGATGTCGCCGTAGGGCATCAGGTTCAGGCCATAGGGCAGGGCAACAGCGCCGCGCACGCGCCAACCGAGGCTGGCTTCCAGCGAGTCGAAAGACTGCTCTTCGTACTCCAGGGCCGTGCGCAGGCTCTGCTTTTCGTGGAACTTGTCGATGCGGTAATGGCTGTAGTCCAGGCCGGCGAACGGCCCGCTCTTGATCGCGCCAAAGTCAAAGTCATAGCCACCCAGCACTCGTGCGCCCAACGCCAGGGCATCGGTGTCGCCCGTCAGTTGCTGGTTGAGCAGGATCGGCCCGCCATTGGCCTGGATGACCAGGTTGCGCTTGGAGTCGAAGCGCGTGTGGCCCACGCTCAGGTCACCGGCCAGCCAGCTTGGCCCGCCATCGTTGAGCAGTGCATAGACGGCTGCCTGCCAGGTGTCGCTGTCGAGCTTGCCGCGATGCTCCAGTTTGTCGCGCCCATTGAGGTAGCTGAGGCTGGCGCCGATATTCAGGCTTGAAGTCAGTTGGTAGTCGCCGAGGGCATGCAGGCCCACGCGCCGGGCTTCGGGGTTGGGGGTACTGTCGAAGCCGCTGTCCGGGTTGTATTCACCATCCACGCCGATCTCGCCATCGAAGCTGCCGACCTCGCGGCTGGCCGCTTGCAGGGTCAGCCAACGGCGATCATGCAGGCGCACCAGGGCCTGATGCTGGCGCTGCAGGTTGTCTTGCATATTGCGCGCAACGGCACCGCCAGAAGCGGTCGAGGCCATCAGGTCGGCGTTGGTCAGTTCCAGTACCAGGCGGCTGAGCAGGCGTGAATAGTCGCGCAGGCGCTGGTCGATGCGCGCCTGGCCGAACGCATCGGTCAGCACGGCTTTGTTGTCTTCGTTCGGGTCGTGCCAGGTCGAGCCGCCGGGGATTTTCGGGTTGTCGGTCTGGGTGTAGCCGTCCAGGTCGCCCAGTTCCCAGTTGGTGGCCTCTATATAAAGGATCGGGATATTCAGCGGTTCGAACGCTTCACCATCGCTGCAGCAGCCCGTGCCCTTCGGGTACTGCGGGTCGAGGCCGGGGTTGCTGAACAAGGGAATGTTCAACTCCTTGGCGATCTGGAAGGCGTGCTCGCGCAAGGAGGCCAAGGCCGGGTTGGCGGTGCTGTTCTGGCCGGCGTGGGCATACATCATGTCGCCGGTGATCAGGCTGTCGAGGTTGATCATCGCGAGCATGTTGGCACGCTGGCTGGCGCTGAGTGAGTCGACAAAGGCACGGGAGCCGCGCAGGCCTTCTTCTTCGGCGCCGAAGCCAACGATTTGCAGGCCATTTTCCAGTGACAGGCCGCCGAGGTTCTTCGCCACCTCGGTCAACACGCTGGCGCCGGAACCGTTGTCATCCAGGCCTTGCAGGGTCGGGCGGCCGAAGTAAGTGTCGAAGTGCGCGCCAATCACCACGTACTGGGCCTTGGTACCAGCGGCAGAGGCCACCACGTTTTGCGAAGCCCGGCTGCCGTTGTTCCAGGTGAAGTCCTGGCGGCTGAAGCTATAGGCCGTGCCCATCTGGCTCTGCATCCAGTCGGCTGCCCCGGCAAAATTTGCCGTGCCTCGATATCGGCCAGGGTAGTCGTTGATCAGTTTTTCCAGGGTGGTGTTGGCGTGCTGGCCGTAATCGTAGGCCTGGGTATGCGTGGACAGCAGGGCACCGGCAACGCTGATGGCGAAGGCTAGAGGCTTTATCACAAGGTCTTCCTTGAGGTGATGGGAATGTGCAAGCCCAGACCCTTTGCACAATGCGCGCCTCATTCCATGGGCGGCTGCGAATTGGCGCATTGTTAAACGCGTGGGTCGCGTGGCTGTAATTTGTAACGGATTGGATACCAGGCGTGGCAGGGGATGCCGTGACAGAGCGCACGGTTTTGGCGAGGAGTGCTGCGAAAAGTAGCGTTTTTGTTACATCGCTCTAGAGTCGAGCGCTAACACATGTGGGAGCTGGCTTGCCTGCGATGGCATCGCCTCGGTATCCATTGATACACCGAGTCGTCTGCATCGCGGGCAAGCCCGGCTCCCACAGGGTCAGGCCTTGAGGGTTTTTACGCCTTCCGGGGTGCCCAGCAGCAATACATCCGCCGGGCGCGCTGCGAACAGGCCGTTGGTGACCACGCCCACAATGGCGTTGATCTGCGTCTCAAGCTCCACCGGGTTGGTGATCTGCATATTGAACACGTCGAGGATGATGTTGCCGTTGTCGGTCAACACACCTTCGCGGTACACCGGGTCGCCGCCCAGTTTCACCAGCTCGCGGGCCACGTGGCTGCGGGCCATGGGGATGACTTCCACCGGCAGTGGGAACGTGCCCAGCACGGGAACCAGCTTGCTCGCGTCGGCGATGCAAATGAAGGTCTTGGCCACGGCCGCGACAATCTTCTCGCGGGTCAGGGCCGCGCCGCCGCCTTTGATCAGGTTCAGGTGCTCGTCGCTTTCATCGGCGCCGTCGACGTAGAACTCCAGGTCGCTCACGGTGTTGAGCTCGTACACCGGAATGCCATGGCCCTTGAGGCGGGCGGCGGTGGCTTCGGAACTGGCCACGGCGCCGTCGAACGCGCCCTTGTGCCGGGCCAGTGCGTCGATAAAGCAGTTGGCGGTGGAACCGGTGCCGACACCGACGATGCTCTTGTCGTCGAGCTTAGGAAGGATTAAATCGACAGCGGCCTGGGCCACTGCCTGTTTGAGTTGATCCTGGGTCATGCGGGCTCCGGAACGGGCGGGGAGTTAACGAGGGCGGCGAGTATAACCCAACAAAACCTCGGGATTCGTGTGGTCGCCCGGCCAAACGCTGGGTTAGACTCCTTGGCCCTGCCCAACCCGTGAAGTAGATGCCTGCCGATGCTTGAACACTACGTCAAAAAAATCCTCACCTCGCGCGTTTACGACATCGCTGTCGAAACCCCCTTGCAGACTGCCCGCCAGCTCTCCGAGCGGCTGGGTAACAAGATTTGGCTCAAGCGCGAAGACTTGCAGCCGGTGTTCTCGTTCAAGATTCGCGGCGCCTACAACAAGCTGACCCAGCTCAGTGCCGAAGAACGTGCGCGCGGCGTCGTCACCGCGTCGGCCGGCAACCATGCTCAGGGCTTGGCCCTGGCGGCCAAGGTGCTGGGGGTGAAAGCCACCATCGTGATGCCCAAGACCACCCCGGAGATCAAGGTCGAAGGCGTGCGCTCCCGTGGTGGCAAAGTGGTGTTGCACGGTGATTCCTTCCCGGAAGCCCTGGCCTACTCGCTCAAGTTGGTCGACGAAAAAGGCTACGTCTACATCCACCCCTACGATGATCCGCACACCATTGCCGGGCAGGGCACCGTGGCGATGGAAATCCTGCGCCAGCACCCAGGGCCGCTGGACGCGATTTTCGTACCGGTGGGCGGCGGCGGCCTGATCGCCGGGATTGCGGCGTACGTGAAATACCTGCGCCCGGAGATCAAGATCATCGGCGTGGAGCCGGACGATTCCAACTGCCTGCAAGCCGCCATGGCGGCGGGCGAGCGCGTGGTATTGCCGACCGTCGGCCTCTTTGCCGACGGCGTGGCAGTGGCGCAGATCGGCCAGCACACCTTCGACATCTGCAAAGACTATGTGGATGAAGTGATCACCGTCAGCACCGATGAAATCTGTGCGGCGATCAAGGACATCTACGACGACACCCGCTCCATCACCGAGCCGGCCGGCGCGCTGGGCGTGGCCGGGATCAAAAAGTACGTCGAGACCCGCGGTGTCAGCGGCCAGACCTTTGTCGCCATCGACTCGGGCGCCAACGTCAACTTCGACCGTTTGCGCCATGTGGCCGAGCGCGCCGAACTGGGTGAAGGTCGTGAGGCCATCATCGCGGTGACCATCCCCGAGCGGCCGGGCAGCTTCAAGGCCTTCTGCGAGGCGGTGGGCAAGCGCCAGATCACCGAATTCAATTACCGCTACCACTCCGGCAGCGAAGCGCACATTTTCGTCGGCGTGCAGACCCACCCGGAGAACGACCCGCGCAGCGCGTTGGTGGCCAGCCTGACCAGCCAGGGTTTCCCGGTGCTGGACCTTACCGAGAACGAACTGGCCAAGTTGCACATTCGCCATATGGTCGGCGGGCATGCTGCCAAAGTCAGCGACGAGCTGGTGTTTCGTTTCGAGTTTCCGGAGCGGCCGGGGGCGTTGTTCAACTTTCTCCACAAGCTCGGCGGGCGCTGGAACATCTCGATGTTCCACTACCGCAACCACGGCGCGGCTGACGGCCGAGTGGTGGCGGGCTTGCAAGTACCGGCGGACGAGCGCCACCTGGTGCCTGCCGCGTTGGCGCAAATCGGTTACCCGTACTGGGATGAAAGCGAAAACCCGGCTTACCAGCTGTTCCTCGGTTGAGCGACTACGCTGACTGAGCGGCCTATAAGGAATAGAGACCATGGAAACGCTGACCACCCTCAAGGTGATCCACATCACCGCCACCGCATTGCTGCTGCTCAGCGGCCTCGGCCTGGCCGTATTGGCGTGGCGTAAACGCAGCGCCGGCCCGGCCGCGACCGTGCAGCGCCCCTGGGCATTTGTATGGCTGCTGATGGGAATTTGCCTGGTGAGCATGCCCTTTACCGGATGGTGGCTGGTGCACTTGCTCGGCTGGCCATTGGGGCAAACCTGGATCTTGGGCTCCAGCATCCTCTACACCGTGGCGGCGCTGGCCTGGTTCTGGCTGGTGGCGCGGCTCAATCGGCTGCGCAAGGGCGAGGGCGGGAGCCTGAATTTCACCCTGGTGCTGGCGGTGGTCAGCCTGGTGGGGTTTGTGGCGATTGCAGGGCTCATGGGCGCCAAGCCTGTTTGAAACCGCGTCGCCTTCATCGCAGGCAAGCCAGCTCCCACACTTGACCGGATTCCAACATGAAAACAGGGTCAAAATGTGGGAGTTGGCTTGCCTGCGATAGCGTTGTCAACTGCGCAGCGTAATCACCGGCCAACCCCGTTTCTGGGCTTCAGCACGAAGATTCGGATCCGGATCCACTGCCACCGGGTGCGTCACCTGCTCCAGCAACGGCAAATCATTCATCGAGTCGCTGTAGAAGTAACTGTCTTCCAGGCTATAACCGGTTTCTTCCAACCAACGGTTCAAACGTGTCACCTTGCCCTCGCGAAAGCACGGCACATCGGTACTGCGCCCGGTATAGCGGCCATCCACCATTTCGCACTCGGTGGCAATCAGGGTCTCGACGCCCAGGCGTTCGGCAATCGGCGCGGTGACGAAGCGGTTGGTGGCGGTGATGATCACCAGCTTGTCACCGGCGGCGCGGTGCCTGGCCAGCAGTTCAACGGCCTTGGGAAGCATGATGGGCTCGATACAGTCGCGCATGTAGTCGTTGTGCCACGCGTCCAGCTGGGCTATCTCGGTGCGGCCGAGGATTTCCAGGCAGAAGTTCAAGTAGGCGGCGTTATCCAGCCGGCCGGCCAGGTAGTCCTGGTAGAACTCGTCGTTGCGGGCCTTGTAGGCTACCGCGTCGAGAATCCCGCGTTCACACAGGTAATCGCCCCAGGCGTGATCGCTGTCACCGCCCAGAAGGGTATTGTCCAAGTCGAATAAAGCCAGGCGCATTGCAGTTACTCGCTGAAAAGTCTGTAAAAAGGCGTCCAGAATACGGTCTTTTCACAAGAGTGCACATAAGGTAAGAAGCCTCGTTGCCGCTGGAACAACCTTTGTGGAACAATGCGGCGACATGCGTTTGCGAGGTTGTTGCCGTGATCGACCCCGATGGTTTCCGTCCTAATGTCGGCATTATTCTGACGAATGATGCCGGACAGGTGCTATGGGCTCGCCGAATCAACCAAGATGCCTGGCAGTTTCCTCAAGGTGGAATCAACCCCGACGAAACCCCTGAAGACGCCTTGTACCGTGAGTTGAACGAAGAAGTCGGCCTTGAGCGCGAAGATGTGCAAATTCTGGCCTGTACCCGTGGCTGGTTGCGCTATCGTTTGCCGCAACGCCTGGTGCGTACCCACAGCCAACCGCTGTGCATCGGCCAGAAGCAGAAATGGTTTCTTTTGCGCCTGATCTCCAACGAGCAGCGGGTGCGGATGGATTTGACCGGTAAACCGGAGTTCGATGGCTGGCGCTGGGTCAGCTATTGGTATCCGTTGGGCCAGGTGGTGACATTCAAGCGCGAGGTTTATCGTCGCGCTCTCAAAGAGCTTGCCCCGCGCCTTTTAGCGCGCGACTGACGACGGAGTTCGACCCCGAGCCATGCTCAATACGCTGCGCAAGATCGTCCAGGAAGTTAACTCCGCCAAGGATCTCAAGGCGGCGTTGGGGATTATTGTGTTGCGCGTCAAGGAAGCCATGGGCAGCCAGGTCTGCTCGGTTTACCTGCTGGACCCCGAGACCAACCGTTTTGTGCTGATGGCCACGGAGGGCTTGAACAAGCGCTCCATCGGCAAGGTCAGCATGGCGCCCAATGAAGGTCTGGTGGGCCTGGTGGGGACGCGTGAAGAACCCCTGAACCTCGAGAACGCGGCCGATCACCCGCGTTATCGCTACTTTGCCGAAACCGGTGAAGAGCGCTACGCCTCGTTCCTTGGCGCACCGATCATTCACCACCGCCGTGTTGTCGGCGTGTTGGTCATCCAGCAAAAAGAGCGTCGCCAGTTCGACGAAGGCGAAGAAGCCTTCCTGGTGACCATGAGCGCGCAACTGGCCGGGGTTATCGCCCACGCCGAAGCGACCGGCTCGATTCGCGGCCTGGGGCGCCAGGGCAAGGGCATCCAGGAAGCCAAGTTCGTCGGCGTACCGGGTTCGCCAGGCGCTGCGGTGGGTACCGCGGTGGTCATGCTGCCGCCCGCCGACCTCGATGTGGTGCCGGACAAGACCGTCAGTGACATCGACGCCGAAATCAAATTGTTCAAGACCGCCCTCGAAGGCGTGCGCGCCGACATGCGCAACCTGTCGACCAAGCTGGCCACCCAGCTGCGCCCCGAAGAGCGTGCGCTGTTTGACGTGTACCAGATGATGCTCGACGACGCGTCCCTGGGTAACGAAGTCAAGACCGTGATCAAGACCGGCCAGTGGGCCCAGGGCGCGTTACGCCAGGTGGTCACCGATCACGTCAACCGTTTCGAAATGATGGACGACGCCTACCTGCGCGAGCGCGCATCGGATGTGCGCGACCTGGGGCGACGTCTGTTGGCGTACCTGCAGGAAGACCGCAGCACCAACATGGTCTTCCCCGATAACACCATCCTGGTCAGTGAAGAGTTGACCGCCACCCAGCTTGGCGAAGTGCCTGAAGGCAAGCTGGTGGGCTTGGTTTCGGTATTGGGTTCGGGTAACTCCCACGTGGCGATCCTGGCCCGGGCCATGGGTATCCCGACGGTGATGGGCCTGGTGGACCTGCCGTACTCCAAGGTCGATGGCATCGACATGATCGTCGATGGGCATCGCGGCGAGGTGTTCACCAACCCCAGCGACGTGCTGCGCAAGCAATACGCCGAGGTGGTGGAAGAAGAGAAGCAACTGGCCCAGGGCCTGGATTCGCTGCGCGAGCTGCCGTGTGTCACCCCCGACGGCCACCGCGTACCGCTGCTGGTCAACACCGGCCTGCTGGCGGATGTAGCCCGTGCGCAACAACGCGGCGCCGAAGGGGTGGGTCTGTACCGCACCGAAGTGCCGTTCATGATCAACCAGCGTTTCCCGAGCGAGAAGGAGCAGCTGGCGATTTATCGCGAGCAACTGCAAGCCTTCCACCCGTTACCGGTGACGATGCGCAGCCTGGATATTGGCGGCGACAAGTCACTGTCCTATTTCCCGATCAAGGAAGACAACCCCTTCCTTGGCTGGCGCGGTATTCGCGTTACCCTCGACCATCCCGAAATCTTCCTCGTCCAGACCCGTGCCATGCTCAAGGCCAGCGAGGGCTTGAACAACCTGCGTATCCTGCTGCCGATGATCTCCGGCACCCATGAACTGGAAGAAGCCCTGCACCTGATCCACCGCGCCTGGGGCGAAGTGCGCGACGAAGGCGCCGATGTGCCGATGCCGCCGATTGGCGTGATGATCGAAATCCCTGCGGCGGTGTACCAGGCCAAGGAACTGGCGCGGCAGGTGGACTTCCTGTCGGTAGGCTCCAACGACCTGACCCAGTACCTGCTGGCCGTGGACCGTAACAACCCACGGGTGGCCGACCTCTACGACTACCTGCACCCGGCGGTGCTGCAAGCGCTGCAACACGTGGTGCGCGACGCCCATGCCGAAGGCAAGCCGGTGAGTATCTGCGGCGAAATGGCCGGTGACCCGGCGGCGGCGGTGCTGTTGATGGCGATGGGCTTTGACAGCCTGTCGATGAACGCCACCAACTTGCCGAAAGTGAAGTGGATGCTGCGCCAGGTGGAATTGAGCAGGGCCAAGGATTTGCTCGCCGAGTTGATGACCATCGACAACCCGCAAGTTATCCACAGCTCGCTGCAATTGGCGCTGAAAAACCTGGGGTTGACCCGGATGATCAACCCGGCCTCGGCCAAGACCCTGTAGGAGCGAGCTTCTAGCAGATCGTTCCCGCGCTCTGCGTGGGAATGCAGCCCTGGACGCTCCGCGTCGGCTTTTAGAGCGTGACGCAGAGCGTCACAAGAGGCGTTCCCACGCAGAGCGTGGGAACGATCAAAGTGAAGTGGATGCTGCGCCAGGTGGAATTGAGCAGGGCCAAGGATTTGCTCGCCGAGTTGATGACCATCGACAACCCGCAAGTTATCCACAGCTCGCTGCAATTGGCGCTGAAAAACCTGGGGTTGACCCGGATGATCAACCCGGCCTCGGCCAAGACCCTGTAGGAGCGAGCTTCTAGCAGATCGTTCCCGCGCTCTGCGTGGGAATGCAGCCCTGGACGCTCCGCGTCGGCTTTTAGAGCGTGACGCAGAGCGTGACGCAGAGCGTCACAAGAGGCGTTCCCACGCAGAGCGTGGGAACGATCAAAGTCGGCTTTTAGAGCGTGACGCAGAGCGTCACAAGAGGCGTTCCCACGCAGAGCGTGGGAACGATCAAAGTGAAGTGGACGCTGCGCCAGATGGAATTGAGCAGGGCCAAGGACTTGCTCGCCGAGTTGATGACCATCGACAACCCGCAAGTTATCCACAGCTCGCTGCAATTGGCGCTAAAACATCAGGTCCACCTCACCCAGCCGCCCCCCGTGCGGGCCAAAGCTGCGCTCCAGCATCCGCCGCGTCCCATCGGCATTCACGATCAGCGCCGTGCTCGCCCGTGTCCCATAACTGGGGCTGGCGATAAACACGCTCGACAGCAGGCTTTCGGTCGCCAGGCCTACGCCGGTGTCCGGCAACTCAGCAAACGGGGCAGTCTGCGGGTCGCTGAGAATTCCCAGCAGTGCCTCAGGCTCGGGGTTTTCCAGCACGGCGCTGAACGCTGCTTTGGCCTTCACCAGCTTCGGCCATGGTGTATCCAGCCCGGCATTGGATAACCCGTACACCCCAGCCTTCAATCGCGTCGGCTCGGTATCATTGGCGTTGTAGTGCCACAGCTCATCCCGCGTGCCCACCAGCAGGTTGAACCCGGCATATTCAATCGAGCGGCCATTTACATCGGCCAAATAATCGTCGATCGGCAGCGAACCGCTGAGAAACCGCGCAACCAGTTCGCCGCGAGACTTGCGTGCCGGTGGCTGGTGCGGGTCGCGGATATTGGTCAGGGCGGCAAAGCGCCCATCCGCGTTCATCCCTAGCCAGGTGCCCCCGGCCTCCTGATCGCGACCGGCATAGACCTGGGGCGCATCTGCCCACTGGGCCAGCGGCAGGCTGGGGCGGGCGTAGAACTCATCGCGGTTGGCCGCAACGATCAGCGGTTGGGCATGGCCCGGTCGCCAGGCGAAAACAATCAGGCACATCGGGTGACCCCTTTTGTGTTTTTGCCACTCTACCCACAGACGCGCCGGTGTTCCATCGTCTCGAAGTTGGGCCGCGCACCTCTGATCCGTTAACATGCCGGGCTGTTTGGTGTGTATGTGTACTTCTTAATTTGATCTCGCAGCTGTAACGCAGGCTTAATCGCACATCGGCATGGTCCGGTGCGTCATGACTAAATGTTTTAACGAGGAGTCGCAATGCTGCCTTACCCGCAGATCGACCCGGTGGCCCTGGCCATCGGTCCGCTGAAAATCCATTGGTACGGGTTGATGTACCTGATCGGCATCGGCGGTGCCTGGCTGCTGGCTTCCCGGCGCCTGAACCGTTTCGACCCGACCTGGACCAAGGAGAAGCTCTCCGACATGGTGTTCTGGATGTCGATGGGCGTAATCGTCGGCGGGCGCCTGGGGTATGTGCTGTTCTACGACCTGTCTGCGTATCTCGCCAACCCGACCCTGATCTTCGAAGTGTGGAAGGGCGGCATGGCGTTCCACGGCGGGTTTATCGGTGTGATGATTGCCGCCTGGTGGTTTGGTCGGCGCAATGGCAAGTCGTTCTTCCAACTGATGGACTTCGTCGCACCCTTCGTGCCGATCGGCCTGGGCGCCGGGCGCATTGGTAACTTTATCAACGCCGAGTTGTGGGGCAAGCCGACCGACGTACCGTGGGCGATGGTGTTCCCGCCGTTCAGCGACCCGGCGCAATTGCCGCGCCACCCGTCGCAGCTGTACCAGTTCGCGTTGGAAGGTGTGGCGCTGTTCCTTATTCTCTATATCTTCTCGCGCAAGCCACGCCCAACCATGGCCGTGTCGGGCATGTTCGCGCTGTTCTACGGGATTTTCCGCTTTATCGTCGAATTCGTACGGGTACCGGATGCGCAGTTGGGCTACCTGGCGTGGGGCTGGCTGACCATGGGTCAGGTGCTTAGCCTGCCGATGATCCTGGCGGGCCTGGGCATGCTGTGGTGGGCGTACAATCGCCCGCAGCCGCTGAAGAACGCCGCGCTTTAAATTCGAATGCCAAGACCAGGAGGTCTTGGCTTCAACGATACGGGTAAAAACATGAAGCAATATCTCGAACTGCTGCAGGACGTCGTGACCAATGGCCTGACCAAGGGCGACCGCACGGGCACCGGTACCAAGGCTGTGTTTGCGCGTCAGTATCGGCATAACCTGGCCGACGGCTTCCCGCTGCTGACCACCAAGAAGCTGCACTTCAAAAGCATCGCCAACGAACTGATCTGGATGTTGAGCGGCAACACCAACATCAAGTGGCTCAACGAAAATGGCGTGAAGATTTGGGATGAGTGGGCCACCGAAGACGGCGACCTGGGCCCGGTCTACGGCGAGCAGTGGACTGCCTGGCCGACCAAGGACGGCGGCACGATCAACCAGATCGACTACATGGTGCACACGCTCAAGACCAACCCCAACAGCCGTCGCATCCTGTTCCACGGCTGGAACGTTGAATACCTGCCGGACGAAACCCAGAGCCCGCAGGAAAACGCGCGTAATGGCAAGCAAGCCTTGCCGCCGTGCCATTTGCTTTACCAGGCGTTCGTGCATGACGGCCATCTGTCGATGCAGCTGTATATCCGCAGCTCCGACGTGTTCCTGGGCCTGCCGTACAACACTGCCGCGCTGGCGTTGCTGACCCACATGCTGGCCCAGCAGTGCGACCTGATCCCCCACGAGATCATCGTCACCACGGGCGACACCCACGCCTACAGCAACCACATGGAGCAGATCCAGACCCAGTTGGCGCGTACGCCGAAAAAACTGCCGGAACTGGTGATCAAGCGTAAGCCTGCGTCGATCTACGACTATAAGTTCGAAGACTTCGAAATCGTGGGCTACGACGCCGACCCAAGCATCAAGGCCGACGTGGCGATCTAAAGCCTGTTGCAGTAGGAAACTGTGGGAGCAGGCAAGCCAGCTCCCACATGGGTTTGGTGTTCACCTGAGTTAATGGCCGTGGCTTCTGCCCACATGCGAAGGCTCGGCCTCGCTGGCCGCAATCCCGCCGCTGACCTCCAACTGCTGCAAGATCCCGCACTGGTTACCGCCGCCGCAGCGTTGACGCAAGTCCAGCAGTTGTTCCTGCAAGGCCAGTAATCCGTCGATCCGCGCTTTCACATGATGGATATGCTCGTCGATCAACGCATTCACGCTTTCGCACTGGTCCTGGGGGCTGTCACGCAGCCCCAGCAGGCTGCGGATTTCTTCGAGGGTCATGTCCAGGCTGCGGCAGTTGCGGATAAAGGTCAGTCGCTCGGTATGCGCCTGGGTGTATACGCGGTAGTTGCCGTCGGTGCGTGCCGGGGGCGGCAGCAGGTTTTCCTTCTCGTAATAACGGATGGTTTCCACCGGGCAATCGGTGAGTTTGGCCAGTTCGCCGATCTTCATCGCAGCAATCTCCAAATGGGTGCTTGACCCTATAGTGGCTACAGGGTCTTTACTTGGCAACAGGCACCTTTACGGACGCGACCTGATGAGCCACTCCATTCATACCCCGCACAAGCACGACCACAAGCATGATCACGATCACGATCACGATCACGATCACGATCACGATCACGCTCATGACCATGATCACAAACATGACCATGGGCCCGCCAAACTCACGCCTGTGGATAACCACGGCCATTCCGGCTCCTGCTGCTCCGGCGCTGCCGGGCCTGCCATCGTGACCTTGAGTGAAGCGCCCACCGCCGGCTCGCGCCTGAGCACCTTCCGCATCGAAGCCATGGATTGCCCTACCGAGCAGACGCTGATCCAGAACAAGCTGGGCAAGCTCGCTGGCGTGCAGCAACTGGAATTCAACCTGATCAACCGCATCCTCGGCGTCACCCATGACCTGCCGAACACGGCGCCGATCATTGAGGCAATCAAGTCCATCGGCATGCAGGCCGACCCTATCGAAGAAGGCAGCCCCGCCGCCGCGCCGCCCGCCAAGAAACATTGGTGGCCGCTGGCGGTGTCGGGCGTGGGTGCCCTGGGGGCAGAGGTGTTGCACTTCACTGGTGTGGCGCCCACCTGGGTAATCGCGCTGGTGGCGTTGGTGTCGATTCTCAGCGGCGGCCTTACCACCTACAAGAAGGGCTGGATTGCCCTGAAGAACTTCAACCTCAATATCAATGCCTTGATGAGCATCGCGGTGACGGGCGCGATCCTGATTGGCCAGTGGCCGGAAGCGGCGATGGTGATGTTCCTGTTCACCGTGGCCGAGTTGATTGAGGCCAAGTCCCTGGACCGAGCGCGCAACGCCATCAGCGGCCTGATGCAGATGACCCCGGAACAGGCCACGGTGCGCCAGGCCGATGGTTCCTGGCTGGAACAAGAGGTCAAGAGCATTGATCTTGGCGCGATTGTCCGAGTAAAACCCGGCGAGCGCATCGGGCTCGACGGTGAAGTCACGGCCGGCCAGTCCACCATCGACCAGGCACCGATCACCGGGGAAAGCCTGCCGATTGAAAAAACCGTGGGCGATAAGGTGTTTGCCGGCACCATCAACCAGGCCGGTTCCCTGGAGTACAAGGTCACCGCCGCGGCCAACAACTCCACGCTGGCGCGGATCATCCACGCGGTGGAACAGGCTCAAGGCGCACGCGCACCGACCCAGCGCTTTGTCGACAGTTTCTCCAAGGTCTACACCCCGGCTGTCTTCCTGTTTGCCCTCGGTGTGGCGGTGATTCCGCCGCTGTTCATGGCGGGCGTGTGGTTTGACTGGATCTACCGCGCCCTCGTGCTGCTGGTGGTGGCCTGCCCTTGTGCCTTGGTGATCTCCACCCCGGTGACCATTGTCAGCGGCCTGGCGGCGGCGGCGCGCAAAGGCATCCTGATCAAGGGCGGAGTGTACCTGGAGGGCGGCTACAAGCTCGACTACCTGGCCCTCGACAAGACCGGCACCATCACCCACGGCAAACCGGTGCAAACCGACTACCTGCCGCTGTTCCCGAACATCGAAGACAGCGCGCCGGCCCTGGCGGCCAGCTTGGCATCGCGTTCCGATCACCCGGTGTCCCTGGCGATTGCCAACGCGGCTGTGGATAAAAACCTGTCGACTCACGCTGTGGATAACTTCGAAGCCCTGGCCGGGCGCGGTGTGCGGGGTGATATCAACGGCCAGACCTATCACCTGGGTAACCACCGCCTGGTGGAAGACCTCGGTCTGTGTTCCGAGGCCTTGGAAGAGAAACTCTTTGCCCTGGAAAAACAAGGCAAGTCCGTGGTGTTGCTGTTGGACAAGTCTGGCCCGCTGGCGCTGTTTGCCGTGGCCGACACGGTCAAGGAGAGCAGCCGCGAAGCCATTCAGCAGTTGCACGACCTAGGCATCAAGACCCTGATGCTCACCGGCGACAACACCCACACTGCCAAGGCCATTGCGGCCCAGGTGGGTATCGACCAGGCCCAGGGCGACCTGTTGCCCACCGACAAGCTGCAAGCCATCGAAACCCTCTACGGCCAGGGCCATCGGGTGGGCATGGTGGGTGATGGCATCAACGACGCCCCGGCCCTGGCCCGTGCCGAGATCGGCTTTGCGATGGCCGCGGCGGGCACTGACACCGCTATCGAGACCGCCGACGTGGCGCTGATGGACGATGATTTGCGCAAGATTCCGGCTTTCATTCGGTTGTCGCGGCAAACGTCGAGTATCCTCAAGCAGAACATCGCCCTGGCGCTGGTGATCAAGGCGATCTTCCTGGCCGTCACGTTCATGGGCATGGCGACCATGTGGATGGCGGTCTTCGCCGACATGGGCGTGAGCCTGCTGGTGGTGTTCAATGGCCTGCGCCTGGTGCGCAAATAGAGGATGAGAGGGTGGTGTGCTGAGTGCTGAGTTAAAGGCGTTTTTCATGGTCGCCCGCCTGGGCAGCATTACCCAGGCGGCGAAGAAACTCGGCTTGAGCCAGCCCACGGTGACCACCCAGATTCGCAACCTGGAAAGCCACTACGGCGTCGAGTTGTTCTACCGTGGCGGCCGCCGCCTCACCGTCAGCGACGAAGGCGCGCGGCTATTGCCGATGGTCAAGGCGCTGTTGCAGCAGGAAGCGGATATCGAGTTTTTCCTGCGCAACAACGGCCAGGTCCAGGGTGCGCTGAGAATTGCCGCAACGGCGCCGTATTACATCCTCGATCTGGTCAAAGCCTTTCGCGAGCGCCTGCCCCAGGTGGACGTGTCGGTGGAAATCGGCAACTCCCAGCAGGTGCTTGAGGCGCTGGACGATTACCGCGTCGATGTCGCGGCCTCATCGCAATTGCTGGAAGACGCCCGGCTGATCCGCCGCGTGCTGGGCACCGACCCGCTGGTGCTGGCGGTGCACCGCAATCACCCGTTGGCCAAGCTCGATCACGTAACGTTGAGCGCGCTAGTCGGGCATACCTTGCTGATGCGTGAAGCGGGCTCCACTACCCGCAGGCTGACGGAAGAGATGTTGAAGAATGCGGGCGTCGGATATGGCCCGTTGTTGGAGATTGGCAGCCGTGAGTCGATTCGCGAGGCGGTGCTGCGCAATATCGGCATCAGCATCATCGCCCGCCAGGAAGTGCCCCATGACCCGCAGTTGCGCGTGCTGACTATCGAGAATGCACCGCAGATTCCGGAGTATCTGTATTGCCTCAAGGAGCGCAAAGGAGCGCGCCTGCCGGCGGCGTTCCTTGGCCTGGCTCAGGAAATGTCACCCCTCTGATCGTTCCCACGCTCCGCGTGGGAACGCCGCCCAGGACGCTCCGCGTCCGTGACGCGGAGCGTCACTAGAGACATTCCCGCGCAGAGCGTGGGAACGATCATGATAGCGGTCGTGAGTCCTACACAAATCCACCAATACCACTATCACCTCTTTTTGCCTTTCTGCCACACCCGCTACGCATTGCCTCCCTAGCATGGCCTTCATCCGTTCGATGAGGTGCCACCATGCACACAGCCCTGACCCAACCCGGCGCACCGATGAAAGTGCGCGCAATCCAGAAACGCTTTGGCGCCTTCACCGCGCTGGACAACGTCTCCCTGGACGTCGCCGCTGGCGAGCTGGTGTGCCTGCTGGGCCCTTCCGGCTGTGGCAAGACCACACTGCTGCGCTGCATCGCCGGCCTGGAGCGCCAGGACAGCGGTGAGCTTTACCTGGGCGAGCGGGACGTGTCCCTGCTGCCACCCCAGGCGCGGGACTACGGCATCCTGTTCCAGTCCTATGCGTTGTTTCCCAACCTCAGCGTTGAAGCGAACATCGGCTACGGCCTCACCGGCAGCGGCCGCGATGAAGTGCGCAAGCGGGTCGCGCAGATGCTTGAGCTGGTGGGCCTGGGGGGCAGCGAAAAGAAGTACCCCGGCCAACTCTCCGGCGGCCAGCAACAGCGCGTCGCCCTGGCCCGCGCACTGGCGCCGGCGCCGTCGTTATTGCTGTTGGATGAGCCGATGTCGGCCCTCGATGCCCGGGTGCGCGAGCACCTGTGCACCGAACTGCGCCAACTGCAGCGGCGCCTGGGCATCACCACCTTGATGGTGACCCACAACCAGGACGAAGCCATGTTGATGGCCGACCGCATTGCCGTGATGAACAACGGCAAGGTCGAGCAGTACGCCACGCCCCAGGAAATCTACGACCGCCCGGCCACGCCGTTCGTGGCAGAGTTTGTCGGCCAGGGCAACTGGTTGCCGTTCAGCCGTAACAGCGCCAGCCATGCTCAGGTGGGTGGGTTGAACATGCGCCTGGCTGAGGACGCCGGTGTCGCCCAGTCCGGCCGCTTGTTCTGCCGCCCGGAAGCCATTTGCGTCAACCCACCGGTGCATGAAGAAAACCTGTTCCCGGCCAAGGTTCGCGAGATCACCTTTCTCGGCAACCGCTGCCGCATGAGCTTTGAGCTGGAACAGTTGCCGGGCCATCCGTTGCTGGCTGAACTGGCGCCGGAAGCGATGCCGCGCCTGGGCGCCCAGGACATCTGGGTGGCGTTGCCGCCGCGCAGCCTGCAGGTGTTTGCCTGAGATGGGGGCTGTGATGACATTGCCGGTACCGCGCCAGGTGTCCCGAGCCGAGTGGGGCGACCGCCTCTTCGTGGTCGGCGGCAAATGGCTCTGGCTGGGCCTGTTAATGGTGGCGGTGCTGTTGCCGCTGTTGGCTATCTTCTGGCGCGGCTTCAGCAGCGAAGCCGGGCAGGGCGGTGGCCTGGTAGCCGCTCGCGAACTGCTGAGCAGCACCAACTTTCACTGGTTGCTGGGCAATAGCCTGAAAGTTTCCCTCAGCGTGGCGGCCATCGTCGTACCGCTGGCCTATCTGTTTGCCTATGCCCTGCAACGCACGCTGATCCCCGGCAAGTCCATCTGGCGTGGCCTGTCATTGCTGCCATTGATGGCGCCGTCGATGCTGCCGGGTATTGCCCTGGTTTATCTGTTCGGCAACCAGGGCCTGCTGCGGGGTTTGTTCTCGGAGAATATCTACGGTTTCTGGGGCATTGTGCTCGGTGAGGTGATCTACACCTTTCCCCATGCCTTGATGATTTTGCTGTCCGCGCTGTCCTTGGCGGATGCGCGTTTGTTCGACGCCGCTTCGAGCATGGGCGCCAGCCCGGCACGGGCGTTTCGCAGCATTACCTGGCCGGCCACGCGCCAGGCGGTGTTCGCCGCTTTCTGCCTGGTGTTCACCCTGACCATCACCGACTTCGGAGTACCGGTGGTGGTGGGCGGCGATTATCAGGTGCTGGCGCTGGAAGCCTACAAGGCGGTGGTGGGCCAGCAACAGTTCGGTCGCGGCGCGTTGATCGGCATGGTGTTGCTGCTGCCGGCGCTGTTCAGCTTTGGTGTGGATGCGTGGTTGCGCCGTCGGCATGGCGACGCGATGAGCGGCCGCGCCCAGGTGTTCCAGCCAGCGTCATCGAGGCTGCGCGACGGGTGCTACCTGGCCATCGTGCTGCTGATTTGCGCGGCGTTGCTGCTGGTGTTCGGCATGGCGGTCTATTCCTCGCTGGTGAAGTTCTGGCCCTACAACCTGTCGCTGTCGCTCAACCACTACCAATTCGAAGACACCGCCGGCGGCGGCTGGCTGGCCTATCGCAACAGCCTGACCATGGCGCTGTGTACGGCGTTGATCGGCAGCGTGCTGATTTTCACCGGCGCCTACCTGATGGAAAAAACCAAGGGCCAGAAGAACCTGAACCTGGCGCTGCGCATGCTCAGCTTCGTGCCGATGGCCGTGCCGGGCCTGGTCCTGGGGTTGGGCTACGTGTTTTTCTTCAACCTCAACGGCAACCCGCTGCATGTGTTGTACGGCAGCATGGCGTTGCTGGTGGTGTGCACCATTGCGCACTACCTGACCACCGCGCAGATGACCGCGACCACCGCCTTGCGCCAGTTGGACGCCGAGTTCGAAGCCGCTGCGTTGTCCCTCAAGGCACCGTTGTACCGCCACTATCTGCGCGTCACGGTGCCGATCTGTCTACCGGCGCTGCTGGACATCCTGCGCTACCTGTTTGTCTCGGCGATGACCACCGTGTCCGCCGCAATTTTCCTCTACAGCCCCGACACCATCCTCGCCGCCGTCGCCGTGCTGAACATGGACGACGCCGGCAATGTGGGCGGCGCGGCGGCCATGTCGACCCTGATCCTGTTCACCTCGGCCAGCGTCTCGCTGCTGCTGGCGTGGGCTTCACGTGGCGCGCTGCGCCGCTCCCAAGCCTGGCGCCAGCGCGCACCTGGCCAATAAACATCCCTGAAGGAGGTGCTCCATGTTCAAGCCCCTGGCGCTGGTCGCTGCAGTCCTCACGGCATTCAGTCTGAATGCCTTCGCCAAGACCGAGTTGACCGTGTACACGGCCCTTGAAGCCGAGCAATTGAAGACCTACAAAAAAGCTTTCGAACAGGCCAACCCCGACGTCGAGATCAAGTGGGTGCGCGACTCCACCGGCATCATCACCGCCAAACTGCTGGCCGAGAAAGACCGCCCCCAGGCTGACGTAGTGTGGGGCCTGGCCGCCTCCAGCCTGGCGATCCTCGATCAGCAAGGCATGCTCGACAACTACGCGCCCAAGGACCTGGACAAGATCGGCAAGCATTACCGCGACGCCGCCAACCCTCCGGCCTGGGTGGGCATGGACGTGTGGGCCGCCACCCTCTGCTTCAACACCGTCGAAGCCGAGAAGCAGGGCCTCACCAAACCGGTGAGCTGGCAGGACCTGACCAAGCCCGAATACAAGGGCAAGATCGTGATGCCTAACCCGGCGTCTTCAGGCACCGGCTTCCTGGATGTCAGCGCCTGGCTCCAGACCTTCGGCGAGAAGCAAGGCTGGCTGTACATGGACGACCTGCACCGGAACATCGGCCAGTACGTTCACTCCGGCTCCAAGCCGTGCAAGCTGGCGGCGTCCGGTGAGTTCCCGATTGGCATTTCCTTCGAATACCCGGCGGTTCAGCTCAAACGCCAGGGCGCGCCGCTGGAGATCATCCTGCCCAAAGAGGGCCTGGGCTGGGAGATCGAAGCCACCGCTGTGATCAAGGGCACTGCCCATGCCGACGCGGCGAAAAAACTCGCCGACTTCTCTGCCAGCACCGCGGCGATGGACCTGTACAAGGAAAACTTCGCCGTGCTCGCGCAACCGGGTATCGCCAAGCCGCAGACCGAATTGCCGGCGGACTATGAGCAACGGTTGATCAAGAACGACTTTGTCTGGGCTTCCAGGAACCGTGACAGCATCCTGGCCGAATGGCGTAAGCGTTATGACGGTAAGTCGGAAAAACAGTAACCGATCGTTCCCACGCTCCGCGTGGTAACGCCGCTCTGGACGCTCCGCGTCCGCTTTTAAAGGTCGTGACGCGGAGCGTCACCGGATGAATTCCCACGCGGAGCGCGGGAACCAGAGGACAGTATGAGTAGTGATCTGTTAGTCGTCGGCGCCGGCATCCTCGGCCTCTCCCACGCCTATGCCGCCGCCAGGCGCGGCCTCAAGGTCAAGGTGTTCGAGCGCAGCGCCACGCCATTGGGCGCCTCAGTGCGCAACTTCGGCCAAGCACTGGTCACCGGTCAACCACCAGGGCCAATGCTCGACCTGGCGCGGGAAAGCCGCGAAATCTGGGGCCAGTGGGCGCAAGCGGCGGGCCTGGCGCTCAAGCGCAATGGCTCCTACCTGTTCGCCCGCACCGAAGCCGAAGAACATCTGCTCGAAGCCTTCTGCGCCGGGCGCGCGCGGGAGCACGGCTACAACGTCGAGCTGCTGCAGGGCGCTGCCATGAACGACCTGTACGCTGGCCAGTTCCGCCATCACCGCGCCGCCTTGCATGGCAAGGATGACCAGCAGCTGTACTCCCGCGAGGCGATCCCGGCGCTGATCCATTACCTGAGCCAGCACTTGCACGTGGAGTTTCACTTCTCCACGCTGGTACGTGAGGTAGAGCCGGGCCAGCTGCACAGCACGGCCGGCAGCTTTCGCGGGGAGCAGATCGTTGTCTGTTCAGGCCACGACTATCAGACCCTGCTGGCCGAATCCATCGCCCCGCTCAACCCGCACACCTGCCGCCTGCAAATGCTGCGTGCGCGGCCGGTGCTTAATCTGAACCTGCAACACGCGCTGCTCACCGGCTTGAGTTGCGTGCATTACGGCGCTTTCGCCGACCTGCCGGAAGCCGCTGTGGTCCAGGCGCAGATTCTGCGCGAAACGCCACATCTGCAGGAACACGGCATTCACCTACTGATCAGCCCCACGCCCCATGGCGAACTGATCATCGGCGACTCCCACCATTACGACAGCGACCCGTCGCCCTTCAATGCCGAGCAGATCGATGACTGGATGATCGAGCTGGCGCAGCAGACCCTGGGGTGCAACATCCAGGTGGTCGAGCGCTGGCAAGGCGTCTACGGCGCTCGCGGCCCCGGGCCGTTTTCGTTTGTGCAGGCGGCACCTGGCGTCAGCGCTGCCTTGATGCACACCGGCGTAGGGATGAGCGTGGGGCCGGCCATGGCCGAGCGCAATATCCGCAGGTTATGGGGAGAAGCGTGATGAACCCGGAACAGGCAGGCATTGGCGGTTCAGGTCTGGTCCAGGCGTTGGGCCAGGGCTTCAACCTGCTCCTGGCGCTCGGCCTGGCTTAGTTTCGCGTGAGGGTTGAGGGATGACCATTGCGGATAGGCGCGGGCTTTGTTCAAGGCGTCGGGCAGTTTGCCCTCGCGCCAGGTTTTGTCCTGGGGCGTATCGACCTTGATGCTGTGCATTGCCGCATGGCCGCGCAGGTTCAGGGCCTTGAGCAACTGGCGCTGGCGCAGGGCTAGCAGGCGCAGCACGCTGTCGTCGACGGTCAGCTCGCGCTGGCCCTTGATCTTGCCGAGCAGGCGACTGCCGTAGCTGCGTGCGGTTTGCAGGGCGCCACCGGCGATAGCGCCTGCCAGGGCCGCGGCGCCAAGGGTCAGGCCGCCGACCAGTAGATCCACGCCAGCACCGGCAGCGGCTCCGGCAGCTATCCCGCCGCCGACCCGCACGCCAAGTTGCTTGAGGGTTTCGGGGTTGAACAAGTCATCGCCCCAGCGACCGTCGAGCAGCGGCAGGTCGCTGGCCGCCGCGTCCTGTGGGCGAAAGCCGAACAGTTTGAGCAGGGCTTCAACGCACTTTTGTTCGCGTTGGCGCACGGCCTTGCGTAAGTCGCTGACGGCTTGGGGCTCATTCTCGGTTGTCACACTGCGACGGCAGGCCGCGCAGTCGATCAACAGTTCGGCGATCAAGCGGGCGGCGCTTTGCTGGCGAGCCTGGCGCTGGGCTTCTTGATCGAGGATCAGGCGTTCCAACTGCGGCCGTGAGTTTTCCAGCAGCAGGGCCAGGCTTTCATACAGCCGGCGTTCGCCGTCTTCGGGCGGTGCCACGCTGTCGAAACGCACCAGCGCATGCAGGCCGAGGCGGGCCAGGGCTTCGCGCCAGTCCGGTTCGCGGTGGTCGCTGCTGCTGACAAAGTTGAGCACCGGCAACAACGGCTTGCCGCAACTGGCCAGCACTTGCAGTTCGTCGCGGTACTTGGCCAGCACCGGCTCGCGAGCGTCGATCACGTACAGGCCGGCATCGGAGGCCAGCAACTGGCGCAGCACCTTGGCTTCCTGTTCGAAACGCTGGCGCGCCTCGCTGCCTTCCAGGAAACGCGCCAGCCGCGCAGGGCCATCCAGGCGTTCGCCGGGGCGGTCGAGGCGTTCCAGGTAATCGAGCAGGGCGATGGCGTCTTCCAGGCCGGGAGTGTCGTACAGCTCCAGCAAAGCTTCGCCATCTACCGATAGGCGTGCACCTTCCACGTGCCGCGTGGTGCTGGGGCGATGGGACACTTCGCCAAAGCCGACATCGCGGGTGAGGGTGCGCAACAATGAGGTTTTGCCCACGTTGGTATGGCCGACCACGGCGAGTTTCAGCGGTTTAGTCATGACCTGTCTCCAGCCAAGTGAGCGGCGCGCAATCGGCAAACGACACTTCAAGCTGTTGCAACGCGGCATGCCAGTCGCCCAGGCGCTCGGCGTCCAGCGCCTGGCCCGGTGGTGCCTGCAGCAGCCATACGCGAGTGTCGGTGGCGCTGCGTGCCAGCTCGGCGATCAGTGCCAGGCTGCCACGGTCGGGCGAGCGGCGCGGGTCACAGGCGATGGCCAGGCGCGCGGGTGGGAAACGGCTGAGTTGCTCCAGCAGTTTGTTGCGTGATTCGCGGCTGTCGAGGATGCCGGCGTTCTTGACGTTGGCAGGCAGTTTGGGGGGCCAAGGGTGTTGGTCGTCGAGTTCGATGGCGACCAGCAAGGCGCCATCACTCTCCAGCTCACTTGCGCCGCCGCTGATCGGGTGCAGGTGATCGGGCGCCACATCGTTGACCCCCAAGCGCTCGCTGCTGGGCATCAGGCGTTCGCGCAGTTGGGCGTAGCCGGGCAGGTTGAGGTCCAGGTGCAACGCTGCGCGCCCGCGTTTCCATCGCCACAGGCACAGCAAGGCAAGGATCAACCGCGGCAGCAGACCGTAGACCAGCAACACGCCCACCAGCCAGGCCGCCCAGGCCTGGCGGGCGCTTTCGATATTCAGCGCGGAGTCGCCGCTGGCGCGGATCATCTCCACGGTGGGCACATTGAAACCGAGCAGAGCCGGGAGTGTGCCGAGGGCCTGGGTCACGGCGACAAAGGTATCGGCGCCGAGAATGGTGGTTTCCCACACAAACCCATAGCGGCGGGTGGCGAGCAGAGTCAGTAGGATCACCAGGGCGCTGAGCAAGGCCAGCAACCACAAGCTGTTGACCAGCACACCCACCGCCCAGCGATTGAGTTTTTGCCGTTGCAGCAACAGCAACAACGCCGGGGCCAGTTGCGCGGCCTTGGCGTCACGGGCCAGTTTCTCGCTGAGCCACAACCACAGCCGGCCAAGGCTGGCGCTGTGTTCGCCGGCAAACAACAGCCCCAGGGCCCAACTGATCAGCAAGATCAGGTTCAGGCCGAGCAGGCTGCCCAAGGCCCAGAACACATTCACCGGGGCCAGGCCATTACCCAGCGCGGCGAACGCCAAACCGGCGCCGCTGATGACGGCCACCGCCGCCAGTAACAACAGCGCCAGGCGTGCGCCTTGCAGCCAGCGGCTGAGCGCGGCGGCCAAACCATCGCGCTCGGCCAGGTGCAGCGCACGCTGCTGGATGCGCGTGGCCAGGTCGCCCCCGGCGGTGCGGGCCAAGCGGTTGGCTTCCAGGTCTTCCAGGGGGCCGGCGTGTTCTTCCCGCAGGCGCACGGTTTCTGTCAGCCAAAGTCTGTGCAGCGGGTTCAGTGCAGTCACGCGCCGTCCTGCCGTGTTGATGAGGTTGGAGCATAACCGCTGGCTCGCCGCTCTGGTATTCTCGTCGCCATGAAAAAAACTCTCCCTTTAAGCCTGATCGCAGCCCTCGGTGAAAACCGTGTGATCGGCGTCGACAACAGCATGCCCTGGCATTTGCCGGGGGATTTCAAATATTTCAAAGCCACCACCCTTGGCAAGCCGATCATCATGGGGCGCAAGACCTGGGATTCCCTGGGCCGACCGCTGCCGGGGCGCTTGAACCTGGTGGTCAGCCGTCAGACCGATCTTGTGCTGGAAGGTGCGGAAGTTTTTCCTTCACTGGGTGCAGCGGTCGAGCGCGCTGAGGAATGGGCCAAGGCGCAAGGCGTGGACGAGCTGATGCTGATCGGCGGCGCGCAGTTGTATGCGCAGGGGCTGGAACAGGCCGATCGCTTGTACCTGACCCGCGTGGCGCTGAGCCCGGAAGGGGATGCGTGGTTTCCGCAGTTTGATGGGAACCAGTGGAAGCTGGTGTCGAATGTCGAGAATCCGGCTGAGGGTGATAAGCCGGCCTACAACTTCGAGGTGTGGGAGCGCAACTAGTGTAGGAGCGAGCTTGCTCGCGAAGATCGTCAACGATGACGCGTGCATTCTGAATGAACGCGGCGCCCTCAGGTTCTTCGCGAGCAAGCTCGCTCCTACAGGTTATAAGCCTTTATGCCTGCGCCAGTTCGGCATGCTCATCGGCATCCAGCAACGCTTTATCCGTCTGCCCCATGATCTGGCTGGTAATCGCCCCCGCCGTCATCGAACCATTGACGTTCAACGCCGTACGGCCCATGTCGATCAGCGGCTCCACGGAAATCAACAGCGCCACCAGTGACACCGGCAAGCCCATGGCCGGCAGCACGATCAGCGCGGCAAAGGTCGCACCGCCGCCCACGCCGGCAACGCCCGCCGAACTCAAGGTCACTATCGCCACCAGGGTCGCGATCCACAGCGGGTCCAACGGGTTGATGCCCACGGTCGGCGCGACCATCACCGCCAACATCGCAGGGTAAAGACCGGCACAACCGTTCTGGCCGATGGTCGCGCCAAACGAGGCGGCGAAGCCGGCGATGGATTGCGGGATGCCCAGGCGACGGGTCTGCGCTTCAATGCTCAGCGGGATGCTTGCAGCGCTGGAGCGGCTGGTGAAGGCGAAAGTCAGCACCGGCCACACCTTGCGGAAGAAGCGCAGCGGGTTGATCCCGGCCAAGGACAGCAGCAGGCCGTGCACCACGAACATCAGGCCCAGGGCCAGGTACGACACCACCACGAAACTGCCCAGCTTGATGATGTCTTGCAGGTTGGAACCGGCGACCACTTTGGTCATCAGCGCCAGCACACCGTAGGGGGTCAGCTTCATCACCAGGCGCACCAGGCGCATCACCCAGGCTTGCAGGGTGTCGATGGCGTTAAGGACTTTCTGGCCTTTTTCCACGTCGTCCTTGAGCAGTTGCAGCGCGGCAACCCCAAGGAACGCGGCGAAAATCACCACGCTGATGATCGACGTCGGCTTGGCCCGGGCCAGGTCGGCGAACGGGTTGGCCGGTACGAACGACAGCAGCAACTGCGGGATATTCAGGTCGGCAACCTTGCCCGCGTAATCACTCTGGATCACTTGCAGGCGCGCCATTTCCTGGGTGCCGGCCACCAGGCCTTCGGCAGTGAGGCCGAACAGGTTGGTCAGGCCGATGCCGATCAGGGCCGCGATGGCCGTGGTGAACAGCAGCGTGCCGATGGTCAGGAAGCTGATCTTGCCCAGGGACGAGGCGTTGTGCAGGCGCGCCACGGCACTGAGGATCGAGGCGAATACCAGCGGGATCACGATCATTTGCAGCAGTTGCACATAGCCGTTGCCGACCAGGTCAAACCAGCCGATCGAAGCTTTGAGCACCGGGTTGCCGTCGCCGTAGATCGTATGCAACGCCGCACCGAACAGCACGCCAAGCACCAGGGCGAACAGCACCTTCTTGGCGAGGCTCCAGTTAGTACGGCCAGTTTGTGCCAGGCCCAGCAACAGGGCCACGAACACCAATAAATTGAGAATCAGGGGCAGATTCATTGAAGCTCCGTTGAGAAGGCAGCCAATCGCGTGAGCCTGCGATTGCGAACCGGGAAGCCTAACAGCTTGAAATATATTGATTTAATACCAATATGGAATGGCGACTGTCGTTTTTGGAATAAGCGTTTGACGCCCAGGCGTATGCCCTTGGCGCAATCGCGACGTCAGCGGTCGCGCTCGGGCGATAACTGTCATACGGATTTGTTAGCGTCGATGTCTTTCACTTGAGGGAGACAACGCCTATGAAGCTCGCGCCGAAACTATTGGTATCCGCCGCCTTTTGCCTCGGGCTCGCCAGCCAGGCGTTTGCCGCCACCGAGTTGAAGCACTGGCCGGCACCTGCCGCCAAACAAATCAACGAAATGATCGCCGCCAACGCCAACAAGGGTAACTACGCGGTGTTCGATATGGACAACACCAGTTACCGCTACGACCTTGAGGAGTCCTTGCTGCCGTTCATGGAAAACAAGGGCCTGATCACCCGCGAAACCATGGACCCTTCGCTCAAGCTTATCCCCTTCAAAGACACCGCCGACCATAAGGAAAGTCTGTTCAGCTACTACTATCGCCTGTGCGAAGTCGACGACATGGTCTGCTACCCCTGGGTTGCGCAGATTTTTTCCGGCTTCACCCTCAAGGAACTCAAAGTGCAGGTCGACGAGCTGATGGCCTCCGGCAAGCCCGTGCCGGTCAGCTATTTCGAAGGCGACGTGGTGAAAAAATCCGAGGTACAGCCGCCGAAAGTCTTCACCGGCCAGGCCGAGCTGTACAACAAACTGATGGAAAACGGCATCGAGGTCTATGTGATGACCGCCGCGTCCGAGGAGCTGGTGCGCATGGTCGCGGCTGATCCGAAGTACGGCTACAACGTCAAACCCCAGAACGTCATCGGCGTGACCACCTTGCTCAAGGATCGCAAGACCGACGAGCTGACCACCGCACGCAAACAGATCACTGCCGGCAAGTATGACGAGAAGAGCAACCTCGGCCTGGAACTGACCCCCTACCTGTGGACCCCGGCGACCTGGATGGCCGGCAAGCACGCGGCGATCCTCACCTACATCGACGAATGGAAAAAACCAGTGATTGTCGGCGGTGACACACCGACCAGCGACGGCTACATGCTGTTCCACGATGTGGACGTGGCCAAGGGCGGCGTCCACCTGTGGATCAACCGCAAAGACAAGTACATGACCCAACTCAACGGTATGATCGCCAAGCACGCGGCGGCGCAAGCCAAGGAAGGGCTGCCGGTGACGGCGGACAAGAACTGGGTGATCGTCAAGCCGGAAGAGATCCAGTAAGACCGAGTCACCTGCATCGCAGACAAGCCAGCTTCCACCGTCGACCGCATTCTCATGTTGGGGCGCGGTCAACTGTGGGAGCGGCTTGCCCGCGAAGGCGGTCTTAAGAACACCGCAGACTCAAAGGCAAAATAGATATCAATTGCGAACTAATCTCATTCTTTGCTAGCGTGCGCACTCCCTGAACCGTCCGTTCTTCTCAAGGTAGTGCTGTGTCCTCCTGGAATACGCAGATCGCGCGCCTGTTCGCGGAGCAGAAGAAAGCCCTCGAAGCCTTCGTCACGCGCCGCACCGGCAGCGCCCAGGTGGCTGCCGACCTGACCCAGGAATCCTTCCTGCGCCTGGCGCGCCTGGAGTCCGGCGAGAAGATCGATAACCTACCCGCGTTCCTCTTCACCATTGCCAGCAACCTGGTGCGCGACCACCAGCGCCAGGCTATCCGCCGCGAGCGTCTGGATGCCGGCGCACCGAGCGAAGAACTGCCCTGCAGCAACCCCGGTGCCGACGAACAGCTGGCCGCCTATCAGCAGGAGCAACTGATGCAGGATGCGATCCTGGGCCTGCCCGAGGCGACTCGGCAGATCTTCCTGCTCTATCATGTCGACGAGCTTTCCTACCGCGAGATTGGCGAACGCCTGTCGATCAGCCCGCGCAGTGTGGAATACCAATTGCGTCGCGCCTTGATTGAATGCCGTGGGTACATCAAGACGCGCCTAGCCTGCGATGCACAAGGACGTCGGTCATGACTGCCCTGCCTACTGCTGATGTGTTGTTCGAAGAGGCGTCCGGCTGGTATTTCCGCCTGCACGCCGAGGACTTGACCCCGGCTGAAATGGACGCCTTTGCTGCGTGGCTCGGTCAGGGCCAGGCGCAGGATGATGCCTGGCAGGAAGTGCAGGCGATGCTCGGTGGCCTGCGTGAGCCGGCGCGCGTCATTCGCCGTGCCGAGCAGGCCACCTGGCGTAAACCGCTGCGGCGCTGGGCGTATGCGGCTGCCGTATTGCTGGCCGTGGGCCTGACCGTGCAGAACACTCCCTGGCTTGACCGTTTGCGCGCCGACTACGCCACCGGCACTGGCGAGTCGCGCACCATCGAACTGGCCGATGGTTCCCACCTTCAGCTCAACACCGACAGTGCGGTGCAAATCCGCATGACTGCGGGTGAGCGGCAGATTCGTTTGCTGCGTGGCGAAGGTTTCTTCGATGTGACCAAGGACCCCGCACGGCCCTTCGTGGTGCAGTCGGGCGACGGCTGGGTGCGAGTGGTCGGCACCCAGTTCAGTGTGGCGCGGCGTGATGACCAGACGCGTGTGCAGGTGGCGCAGGGCAAGGTTGAAGTCAGTGCAGGGAGCGGCACGCCGGTCTATCTGGAACCGGGGCGGGCCGTGGAGTATCAGAGCCGGCACCTTGCACACGTCCACGGTTTCGACCCGGCCAGCGGCTTTGCCTGGCGTCAGCGGCAACTGGTGTTCCGTCAGCAACCTTTGTCGGTGGTGGTCTCTGAACTGAACCGTTACTGGCCCGGCAAGACGCTGGTGCTCGGTGATGCGTTGCGCAGTCGGGTAGTGTCCGGCGTGTTCGAAATCGACAAGCCCGATGCCGTGCTCAAGGCGTTGGAATACACCCTCAACCTGCGCGCCGAGCACTACACCCCGTATTTGCTGGTGTTGCGTGAAGGCAATGCGTCCTGACGGCAATTTCTCAAAATATTTTCAGGGTTTCCCCGCAAGCCATCGTCCTTGATCACTGAGGCGTAAATAGTAAGCACTCTCAAGTAGTGCGGCGCCGATCACAGACTTTTGTACTGGGGAGCACCATTCATGGCACACCGATTCGCCACACGGCCCTTGCTGGCCTTGGCCATTTCCTTGGCCAGCTGTATCGCGCCGTCGTACCTGCAGGCCGCTGAGGCCAACCAGGCCCAGACCTACCGCTTCGATATTCCCGGGCAGGGCCTGGACGCTGCGCTGGCGGCGTTCTCGGCGGTGACGCGGGTTCAGGTGCTAGTGAATGGGGAGTTGACCCAGGGGGTGATATCGCCGGGTGTGAAGGGCAACCGGGGGCAGCGTGAAGCCTTGGGGCAGCTGCTCGGCGGCACGGGACTGAGCGCGGCGTTTATCAATGCCGATACCGTCACCCTGGAAAAACGTGTGGTGCCAGGTTCTGCCCTGGAAGTGGGCGCCACCACCATCACGGCCGAACGCCTGGGCATCACCACCGAAGGCACGGGCTCGTACACCACGGGGGCTGTGACCCTGGGCAAGGGCGAGCAAAAACTCAAGGACATCCCGCAGTCGGTCAGCGTCATGACCCGCAAGCAGATGGATGATCAGAACACCACCAAGCTCTCTGAAGTGGTCAAGCGCACGCCCGGCCTGACAGCGACCAAGTCTCCCGGCTCCGGTATGTTCATCTTCTCCCGTGGCTTCGAGGTTGGCACCCTGCAATACGACGGTGTGGGGATTCCACGTAACACTTACACCTTGGGCAGCTATCTCACCGAAAACATGGCCATTTACGACCGCGTCGAGACGCTGCGCGGCCCGGCCGCCTTGCTGCAAGGTGCCAACAGCCCCGGCGGCACCATGAACCTGGTGCGCAAGCGCGGGCAGCAAGCGCCGACGGCGACCATTACCGCCAAGGCTGGCTCATGGGACCACTACGGCACTCAGGTCGATGTCGGTGGCCCGCTGAACGCCGAAGGCACCTTGCGCGGACGCTTCGTGGCGGATTACGACACCACCGACTCCTTCGTCGACTATGCGGGCGGCTGGAACCAGACGGTTTATGGTGCCGTCGACTACGATTTCACTCCCGACACCACCGTCGGCCTGGGCATCAGTAACCAGAAGGGCCATTCGCGCCCCAACTTCATGTCGTTGCCCCGTTATGCCGACGGCAGTGATATCGGTCTGCCGCGTTCGACATTTGTCGGCGCCAGTTGGAACCGCAGCGTCAACAATCAGACTCAGGTGTTTGCCGACATTGAGCACCGCTTCAACGATAACTGGAAAGTGAAAGCCGCACTGGTAGCCATGGATGAGCACAACGACGCAACCTACCAGGCGACGTGGGACACGGTACCCGTCGGCGGTGGCACTGTGCCCTATGTAGATTGGATCACCGACTTCAATACCAAGAGCCGCGGCGCGGATGTGTATGTAAACGGCAAGTTTGAGGGGCTGGGCTTCCAGCAGGAAGTGGTGCTGGGCGCCAACTATTCCAAGCTCACCACCGACGACCAGTGGGCACGGGCTTCAAACCCCGGCGCGGATATCTTCAACATCGACCACAACCGCCCACAGCGCGACAAATACCAATTGTTCCAGGAGGGTGCCGCCTCGAAGAGCTGGTATGACATTCGCCAGAAAGGCATCTATGGCACCTGGCGTGTGAAAGTCCTGGACCCGCTGACGTTGATCGTCGGTGCGCGTACCAGTTGGTATGACTATTCCTACATTGGCCAGAGTGGTTTCAAAGGCACATATGGTGCCCCGCAGGACAATACCACCCAGTCCAATGGCAAGGTTACGCCCTACGCCGGCCTGGTCTATGCGCTCAACGAGCAGTGGTCGGCCTACGCCAGCTATGCCGATGCCTTTGAGCCGCAAACCAACCTGACCACCTCCGGCTCCCTGCTCAAGCCTATCGAGGGCAAAAACTACGAGTTGGGCATCAAGGGAGAGCTGGCTGACGGGCGCCTCAATACCTCGTTTGCGATCTTCCGTTACGATCAGGAAAACCGTAGCGTGCAGGACCTGCAAGGGCCAATGAACTGCAATGGTTGGTACTGCTCGGTCGCCTCTGGCAAGGTCCGCAGCCAAGGCTTTGAAGCCACACTCAGTGGTGAGGTGCTGCCAGGCCTGCAGCTGGCCTCTAGCTACACCTACAACACCACTGAATTCCTCAAGGACGACACCTACCAAGGCAAGATTTTCAGCACTTGGACCCCCAAGCACTTGCTCAAGGTCTGGGGTGATTACCAGTTGCCGGGCGATTGGCAACATTGGAGCGTGGGTGCCGGTGTGACCGCGCAAAGCAGCACCGAAGCCTATGACCGTACGTTCAGCGTGCCGGGCAATGCATTGTGGGATTCGCGGGTGGCCTACAAGATCAATCAGGAATTCACCGTGGCGGCAAACCTGAACAACATGTTCGACAAGAAGTATTACATCCCGGCCTACAACGCGAACTGGGGCAGCAACTACTACGGGGACCCACGCAATGTGATGTTCACCATGACCTATACCCCACAGTTCTAAGAGATTACCTATATCCAATGCGGGGGCTGGCTCGCCCGCAATGGCGGTGTGCCAAACAAGAACTCACCGGCAGGCCTATAGCTATCGCAGGCAAGCCAGCTCCCACAGTTGATCCTCGGTGTTGTGGAGGTTTTGGCCAGGCATAAAAATGCCCCGCACCTGGCGGGGCTTTTTTATGCGCGGGGCTTACAGGCCGTCGAGCATGGCTTTGTTGCGTACGGCACCCTTGTCGGCACTGGTGGCCAACAACGCGTAGGCCTTCAATGCGGTGGTGACTTTGCGCGGGCGCTTCTCCACTGGCTTCCAGCCTTTCTTGTCCTGCTCAACGCGGCGTGCTGCCAGTTCTTCATCGCTGATCAACAGGTTGATCGAGCGGTTCGGGATGTCGATCAGCACCTTGTCGCCATCCTGCACCAGGCCAATCGCGCCACCGGCAGCAGCTTCCGGCGAAGCGTGGCCGATGGACAGGCCCGATGTGCCGCCGGAGAAGCGGCCGTCGGTCAGCAGGGCGCAGGCTTTGCCCAGGCCTTTGGATTTCAGGTAGGACGTGGGGTAAAGCATCTCCTGCATACCCGGGCCGCCTTTAGGGCCTTCGTAGCGGATGATCACGATATCGCCTTCCTTGACTTCGTCCGCGAGGATGCCGCGTACCGAGCTGTCCTGGCTTTCGTAGATCTTGGCGCGGCCTTCGAAGACGTGGATGGACTCATCCACGCCCGCCGTTTTGACCACACAGCCGTCGAGGGCGATGTTGCCGTACAGCACGGCCAGGCCGCCTTCTTGCGAGTAGGCGTGCTCGACACTGCGGATGCAGCCGTTTTCACGGTCGTCATCCAGGGTGTCCCAACGGGTCGACTGACTGAACGCCGTCTGCGTCGGGATACCGGCCGGGCCGGCCTTGAAGAAGGTGTGCACGGCTTCGTCGTCGGTCTGGGTGATGTCCCACTTGGCGATGCCTTCGGCGATGGACTTGCTGTGCACGGTTGGCAGGTCGGTGTGCAACAGGCCGCCACGGGCCAGGGAGCCGAGGATCGAGAAGATCCCGCCGGCGCGGTGCACGTCTTCCATGTGGTACTTCTGGATGTTCGGCGCGACTTTGCACAGTTGCGGCACGTGACGGGACAGGCGGTCGATGTCGCGCAGGTCGAAGTCGATCTCGGCTTCCTGGGCCGCGGCCAGCAGGTGCAGGATGGTGTTGGTGGAACCGCCCATGGCGATGTCCAGGGTCATGGCGTTTTCGAACGCCTTGAAGTTGGCGATATTGCGCGGCAACACCGACTCATCGTTCTCGCCGTAGTAACGCTTGCACAGCTCGACGATGGTGCGGCCGGCCTGCAGGAACAACTGCTCGCGGTCGCTGTGAGTGGCCAGTGTGGAACCGTTGCCCGGCAAGGCGAGACCCAGGGCTTCCACCAGGCAGTTCATCGAGTTGGCGGTGAACATGCCGGAGCACGAACCGCAGGTCGGGCAGGCGCTGCGCTCGTATTCCGCGACCTTCTCGTCAGAAGCGCTGGAATCGGCGGCGATCACCATGGCGTCGACGAGGTCGAGGCCGTGGGAGGCGAGCTTGGTCTTGCCGGCTTCCATCGGGCCGCCGGAGACGAAGATCACCGGGATGTTCAGGCGCAAGGCAGCCATCAACATGCCGGGGGTGATCTTGTCGCAGTTGGAAATGCACACGATGGCGTCGGCGCAGTGGGCGTTGACCATGTACTCCACGGAGTCGGCGATGATCTCGCGGCTCGGCAGGGAATACAGCATGCCGTCATGGCCCATGGCGATGCCGTCATCCACGGCGATGGTGTTGAATTCTTTTGCCACGCCACCGGCGCGTTCGATCTCGCGGGCGACCAGTTGGCCGAGGTCCTTGAGGTGGACATGGCCCGGCACGAACTGGGTGAACGAGTTGGCAATCGCGATGATCGGCTTTTTGAAGTCGTCATCTTTCATCCCCGTGGCACGCCACAGTGCGCGCGCGCCGGCCATGTTGCGGCCGTGGGTGGATGTTTTCGAGCGGTAATCAGGCATTGGAGCACTCCGGGCGGCTAATCAAGTACTAAAGGGGAGTGAGCTTCTAATTGACGACTGGAACACTCAGAAAATGGCCGTGTGTCCGGAAGTTGCCACTCGCATCGCGGGATCGCCGCTTGCTTGGGCCTCGAGCTCATAAACCCGCCGGGGGATGACTGGCGATGAATAGGGCCGATTCTACACCGACTTCTTGTAGGAGCGAGCTTGCTCGCGAAAATCGTCAACGATGACGCTGTGCTATCAGGTAGTCCGTGTCGTTTGTGGGTTTTTCGCGAGCGAGCTCGCTCCTACAGGGGGACATATTCAGAACTACTGTTTAAAGGCTGGTTGGCGCTGCTGCTCCTACCGTTTCTTTTCCAATCACAGAAGAGGACGAAGGAATGTCCAACCAGCAAAATGCGCATCGGCTGCGTAAAGGGCGCTATTTAGAATCGGGCCGTATCTACTTGCTAACGGCTGTCACCCATCAACGGCAACACATTTTTCAAGACTGGCTTGTCGGTCGCTTACTGGTCCGCGAATTCAGAAAGGCTCAGGAAGACGCAGATGCAACGTCACTCGCCTGGGTGGTCATGCCCGACCATTTCCACTGGCTGGTGGAATTGCACAACGGCGATTTGCCCAGGCTCATGCAGCGAACCAGATCGCGAAGTGCGCGTGCAGTCAATAAGGCAAGACAGTCCTTCGGAGTGCTTTGGCAAAAAGGCTATTTCGACCGAGCGCTGCACCGTGAGGAAGACTTGAAGGCAATGGCTCGCTACATCGTCGCAAACCCCTTGCGCGCAGGCTTGGCCGAGCACATTGGCCAATACCCACTATGGGACGCCATCTGGCTATAAGGCACCCTTCCCTGTAGGAGCGAGCTTGCTCGCGAAGATCGTCAACGATAACGCAGCGCTATCAGGTAGCCCGTGGCATCTATTCGTTCTTCGCGAGCAAGCTCGCTCCTACAAAGGGGTCGGTTTTAATCAGCTATTGGGCAACAACCGGCACGTAATGCTCTTGATATAGCGCGTTTCGGCAATCGCCGGGTGCACCGGGTGGTCCGGGCCTTGGCCGCCGCGTTCGAGCATCTGGATGTTGCGGTCCAGATGGCGGGCGCTGGTGAGCAGGATGTTTTGCAGGTCGTCTTCCGGCAGGTGCATGGAGCACGAGGCGCTGACGAGGATGCCGTCTTTGCTGAGCAGGCGCATGGCTTGCTCGTTGAGGCGGCGGTAGGCGCCTTCGCCGTTTTTCATGTCTTTTTTGCGCTTGATGAAGGCCGGTGGGTCGGCGACGATCACGTCGAAGCGTTCTTCGCTGGCTTTCAGTTCTTTAAGCGCTTCAAAGACGTCGCCTTCGATGCAGGTCATCTTCTCGGCAAAGCCGTTCAGCGCGGCGTTGCGCTCTACGCCGTCGAGGGCGAAGGCCGAAGCGTCGACGCAGAACACTTCACTGGCACCAAAGGCGGCGGCTTGCACGCCCCAGCCGCCGATGTAGCTGTACAGGTCCAGTACTCGCTTGCCCTTGGCATACGGGGCCAGGCGGGCGCGGTTCATGCGGTGGTCGTAGAACCAGCCGGTCTTTTGGCCCTGGATCACCGGGGCTTCGAACTTGACGCCGTTCTCCTCCAGCGCCACCCACTCCGGCACCAGGCCGAACACGGTTTCGACGTAGCGGTTGAGGCCTTCGGCGTCACGCGCGGCGGAGTCGTTCTTGAACAGGATGCCGCTGGGCTTGAGTACCTGGGTGAGAGCAGCAATCACGTCGTCTTTGTGGGCTTCCATGGTCGCCGAGGCGATCTGTACCACCAGGATGTCGCCGAAACGGTCGACCACCAGGCCCGGCAGCAGGTCGGAATCACCGTAGACCAGGCGGTAGAACGGCTTGTCGAACAGGCGGTCACGCAGGGACAGCGCGACGTTGAGGCGGTGCACCAGCAGCGACTTGTCCAGCGGCAACTTGATGTCGCGCGACAGCAGGCGGGCACAGATCAGGTTGTTCGGGCTCATGGCCACGATGCCCAGGGTCTTGCCGCCGGCCGCTTCCAGGATAGCCTGGTCGCCTGCCTGGAAGCCGTGGAGTGGGGTGGCGGCCACGTCGATTTCGTTGCTGTAGACCCATAGGTGGCCGTTGCGCAAACGACGATCGGCGTTGGCTTTGAGACGCAGGCTTGGCAGGGACATGACGTCGCTCCGGAAAAAAGAGCGGGAGTATACCCTTTGCGCACTCTTTCATGTGGGAGCTGGCTTGCCTGCGATATGGGCGGCGCCGTGTATCAGACGTACGGTGGTGAGGCTATCGCAGGCAAGCCAGCTTCCACATTCGATCGGGTTTCAGTTGGGTTTTTGGGTGTCGGCCACGTCTGCATAAGGGGTAGAATTCGCGCCTAGCCCAGAGTGTGTACTTATGTCCCAAGAGCTTTCCCCCGAGCAGATCCAACAGGCCCTGCAAGGCATCAGCGTGCCGCCCCAACCGCAAATCATGGTGGATTTGCAGATGGAGCAGTACATGCCCGACCCGGACCTGGAAGTGATTGCAAGGTTGATCTCCCAAGACCCTGGCTTGTCCGGTGCACTGCTGAAGATCGTCAATTCGCCGTATTACGGCCTGAGCAATAAGATCGCTTCGATCCAGCGTGCGGTGAACCTGCTGGGCAGCCGTTCGATCATCAATTTGATCAACGCGCAGTCAATCAAGGGCGAGATGTGCGACGACACTATCGTCACCCTCAACCGCTTCTGGGACACTGCCCAGGATGTGGCCATGACCTGCCTCACACTGGCCAAGCGCACCGGCTCGCAAACCGTCGACGAAGCCTATGCCCTGGGCCTGTTCCACGATTGCGGCGTGCCGTTGATGCTCAAGCGCTTCCCCAACTACATGTCCGTGCTGGAACAGGCATACGCCAACGCCGGCCCGGATTGCCGCGTGGTCGATACCGAGAACAATGCGTTCCACACCAACCATGCGGTAGTCGGCTACTACACCGCCAAGTCCTGGCGCCTGCCGGAGCATGTCACCGACGCCATCGCCAATCACCATAACGCCCTGGTGATTTTCAGCGATGAGACGACGCGCAACCCGCAGCTCAAGAACCTGCTGGCCATTTTGAAGATGGCCGAGCATATCTGTTCGTCTTACCGCGTACTGGGTAACCAGCCGGTGGACCATGAGTGGAATGCCATCGGCCACCTGGTGCTGGATTACGTGGGCCTGTCGGACTACGACTTCGAGAGCCTGAAGTTGTCGATCCGCGAACTGGGCGCGCACTGACCCGTCATTCAAGAGGTACACATGCCCGAGTTACCAGAAGTCGAAACCACCCGACGCGGCATTGCCCCGCACCTGGAAGGCCAGCGCGTCAGCCGCGTGGTAGTGCGTGAGCGGCGCCTGCGCTGGCCAATTCCGGAAGACCTGGATGTGCGCCTGTCAGGGCAGCGCATCGTGCTGGTGGAGCGCCGGGCCAAATACCTGTTGATCAATGCCGAGGTGGGCACCTTGATCAGCCACCTGGGCATGTCGGGCAACTTGCGCCTGGTTGAGGTAGGTATGCCGGCGGCCAAGCATGAACATGTGGATATCGAGCTGGAATCGGGTATGGCCCTGCGCTACACCGACCCGCGGCGCTTCGGTGCGATGCTCTGGAGCCTCGACCCGCACAACCATGAGTTGCTGATGCGGCTGGGGCCGGAGCCGTTGACCGACCTGTTTGATGGCGAGCGTTTGTTCCAGCTGTCTCGCGGCAAGTCGATGGCGGTGAAGCCGTTCATCATGGACAACGCGGTGGTGGTAGGCGTGGGCAATATCTATGCGACCGAGGCGCTGTTTGCAGCGGGTATTGACCCGCGCCGCGCCGCCGGGGGAATTTCACGCGGGCGTTATTTGAAGCTGGCGATTGAGATCAAGCGGGTGCTGGCCGCTGCCATCGAGCGGGGCGGTACCACGTTGCGGGACTTTATCGGCGGCGATGGGCAGCCGGGGTATTTCCAGCAGGAACTGTTCGTGTATGGCCGGGGCGGCGAGGCGTGCAAGGTCTGCGGCACTGAGCTGCGCAATGTGGTGCTGGGGCAGCGGGCGAGTGTGTTTTGCCCTAGGTGTCAGAGCTGATGGTTGGGTGAGGGCTGAGATTGCTATCGCAGGCAAGCCAGCTCCCACATTTGAATGTATTCACATATCCAAGTGTGGGAGCTGACTTGCCTGCGATGAGGCCTTTACGGGCAATGAAGAGGCTTAGGCCTTACCGGTAATCTTGCGGTACTTCTCCATCAACTGCTCTTCAGTCTCAGGGTGTGCCTCGTCCAGAGGAATGCAATCGACCGGGCATACCTGCTGGCACTGCGGTTCGTCGTAGTGGCCGACGCACTGGGTGCACAGGTTGGGGTCGATCACGTAGATCTCTTCGCCTTGGGAAATGGCGGCGTTCGGGCACTCGGGTTCGCAGACGTCGCAATTGATGCAATCGTCGGTGATGATCAGGGACATGGAAACTCCTGCCAGGGCACTCTGCCAAGGCATCTGAAAACTAATGCGCGCAATTGTGCCGCATTGACGCCCGCAGTGCGAGCCTGTCTCTGTGGTGAGGGATGAAAGGATTGGGACTGCTGCGCAGTCCAGCGGGAGCAAGCTCCCTCGTCACAATGAGCCTTACTTCTTGAAGCGCAATGTCAGTGCGTCTGCTACAGCTGGATGCACGAACTTGGTGATATCTCCGCCCAAAGCAGCGATTTCACGAACCAACGTCGAGGAAATGAACGAATAACGCTCCGACGGCGTGAGGAACAGGCTTTCCACGTCCGGCGCCAATTGGCGGTTCATGTTGGCCAGCTGGAATTCGTATTCGAAGTCCGACACCGCGCGCAGGCCACGCAGGAACACATTGGCGTTCTGCTCCTTGGCGAAATGCGCCAGCAGTGTCGAAAAGCCCACTACTTCCACATTCGGCAGGTGCTTGGTGACCTCTTGCGCCAACTCCACACGTTGTTCCAGGGGAAACAGCGGGTTTTTCTTGGGGCTGGCCGCGACCGCGATGATCACATGGTCGAACAGGCGAGAGGCGCGTTCGACCAGATCGCCATGGCCTTTGGTAATCGGGTCGAAGGTACCTGGGTACAACACTCGGTTCATCGCGTCGTCCTGGCGGAGTCCGTTGGGGAACCGGATGGTATCGCAGCATTACCGGTGGGCCAAGTCGACTTATGTAGATAGATACCGTGAATACCCTGTCTTTTCATGCCGTTTTCAGACGTTCGGCCAATGCGCTCGCCAGTTGCGCGGTCAATCCGTACACCGACAATTGCGGGTTGGCGCCAATGCTGGTGGGGAACAGCGAGCCATCGTGGATCGACAGGTTACGCAACTGATGATGGCGACCCAGGCTGTCGGCGACGGCATTTTTCGGATCTTCACCCATGGCACAACCGCCCATCACGTGGGCGCTGCCCAGGGTGGTGCGATGCAGTTCCAGGTTCAGACCGTCGATCACGCTGCGCGCTTCGGCCAAGTTGTTCACAAAGCGCGCGTCGTGATGCAGGGGCTTGACCGATTTGGCCCCCGCCGCGAACTGAATCTCGGCCATGCTGTGGAAGGCCCGGCGCAGGCCGTCCCAGGCGTAGGGCGAGACCTGATAGTCGAGCACTGGGGTGCCGTCACCGCGTAACTCCACCGTACCGCCCGGGCTGTCGGGGTGAAAGCCGTCGCGCAGCAGCGCGAGCATGGCGTGGGTGTGGGGTAATTGGTTCATGTCCAGGGCGTTCTGGTTGCCGTAGCCACCAAACAGGGTGCTCGCCAGGCCTGGATGCAGGGGCGGTGCTTCCAGTTTGTAGGACATTTTGCCGGTAGTGCCGTCCTGCCATTGGAAATGGTCGGAGTAGATGGATTGCGGCGCACCGTAGAAGGGGTTGATCACTTCGTCGAACAGCCCGGCGGAGAAATTGACCAGGTGCAGGAAGGTGCGCTTGCCCAGCCGCGAGTGTGGGTCGGGCGCGTCGGAGCGCATCAGCAGGGCCGGGCTGTTGATGCCGCCGCCCGCCAGCACATAGTGCTTGGCTTTCACCCTGATCTTGCGCCCTGTGGGCGCTACGCAGCGTTCGTCCATGGCCACGCATTCGAGGCTGCTGATGGTGTCGCCGCTGTATGTGAGCCGTTCGGCGCGGGCCAGGTAAAGCAGTTCGCCGCCCTTTTCCAGGGTGGACGGGATGGTCGTCACCAGCATTGACTGCTTGGCGTTGACCGGGCAGCCCATGCCGCAATACCCCAGGTTGAAGCAGCCGCGCACATTGCGCGGGATCACATGCCAGCTGTAGCCGAGCTTTTCACAGCCTTTGCGGATCACATCGTTGTTGGCATTCGGCGGCAGCGCCCAGGGCGCGATGCCCAGGCGCTGTTCCATTTTTTCGAACCAGGGCGCCATTTCGGCGCTGCTGTGGCCTTTGACCGCATATTCGCTGGCCCAATGCGCGAGGGTAGCGTCAGGGGTGCGAAAGCTGGAGGTCCAGTTAATCAAGGTGGTACCGCCCACCGCCCGGCCCTGCAGGATGGTGATAGCGCCGTCCTTGCTCATGCGGCCGATGCCTTCCTGGTAAAGGCTGGCGTAGGCTTCGTCTTCCAGCAGCTTGAAATCACTACTGGTCTTGAGCGGGCCTTCTTCGATCAGCAACACTTTGTAGCCGGCGGCGCTGAGGATTTCGGCGGTGGTACCGCCCCCGGCGTCGCTGCCGATGATGGCGACATCCGCTTCCAGGGTCAGGTCGTGATCCAGGGCGGCGCCATTGTGGGTTTTCCAGCCACGGGCCAGGCCGTCGCGGAACAGATCGGGTACGGGCATAGGTGTGCTCTCTTATTCTTGTTGGAAGATGCAATCTTGGGGGATTGCCCAGGCTAGATCTTGGGCGGGCCGGGGTAGCCGCAATGGGCCCAGGACTCGGGCCGGAAGTACCAGGCCATGATCACCAGTTTGAGCAGCGAGCCCTGGCCCATGCGCAAAAGGTTCAGGTAACTGTTTTCCCAGCGGTGCAGGAAATTGCGGATCTGTTCGCTGCTGGCGTTTTCCCAACTGCCCCAGATACCGGTCAGCGGGCCGCGGGTAATGCCCATGCCCAGTACGTCGAATAATTGCTGGGTGAGCTTGAACATTTCGGGCGACAAGTGCTGCAGGCTGTAATCGAGCTTTTTCAGGGTGTCTTCAATACCGGCAAGCACTTGCTCTGCGCTGGCCGCGCCTTCCAGCAGCACCGGGATCACTGCCCGCAAGAACGGCAAGTCGCTGGTGCGCAACATTGCAAAGCCGCTGGCCGGCGTACTGCTGGAGCAACCGCTGAGGCTGGCGCCCAACCCGGCGGTGGCGAGGAAGGCGCTGGCACACAGGCCGATTTTCAAGACGCCGCGCCGTGACAGCGCAGGTGAATCAGTCAGGCTGGGGTTCATTGTTTTTATTGTCCCGAAGGTGGCGGTTATCAGCGGATAAACAGTTTCTGGATCAGCTTCTGGATCGACTTGCCATAGGGCGGGTAGATCAAATTCGCCGCGTTCAGGCGCTGTTTGACCAGCACACCCTTGGCCTTGCTGAACGTCAGGAAACCTTCGTGACCGTGGTAATGGCCCATGCCTGACGGGCCGATGCCACCGAACGGCATATCGTCCTGGGCGACGTGCAGCAAGGTGTCGTTCAGGCACACACCGCCGGAATGGGTTTCGTGGAGCACCCGCGCTTGTTCGCCTTTGTTGTAGCCGAAGTAATACAAGGCCAGTGGGCGAGGGCGCTGGTTGATGTAGGCAAAGGCTTGGTCAAGGCCGCGATACGGCACGATGGGCAGGAGCGGGCCGAAGATTTCGTCCTGCATCACGGTCATGTCGTCGCTGACATTCAACAGCAGGCTGTGGGCCATTCGCCGCGCCTGGCCTTGCTCGTACAGCGGGATCAAGGTGGCGCCTTTGTCGGTGGCGTCCTTGGCGTAGGCATTGAGCCGGGCCAGTTGGCGCTCGTTGATGATGGCGGTGTAGTCCGGGTTGTCGGCCAGCGTCGGATAAAACCCGCGCACCGCTTTGGAATACGCCTCGACAAAGCCCTCCACGCGATCTTCCGGTACCAGCACATAATCCGGCGCCACGCAGGTTTGTCCGGCGTTCAAGGCTTTGCCGAAAGCGATGCGTTCGGCAGCATCCTTGAGCGGCACGTCGGCCGAGACAATGGCTGGCGATTTGCCGCCCAGCTCCAGGGTCACCGGCGTGAGGTTTTCAGCCGCCGCACGCATCACGTGCTTGCCTATACTGGTAGCGCCGGTGAACAGCAGGTGATCGAAGCGCAACTTGGAAAACGCCATGCCCACGTCAGCTTCGCCCAGCACGACGGACACCAGGTCCTCGGGGAAGATCTTGGCCAGCAACGCCTTGAGCAGCTCGCCGGTGGCCGGCGTGGATTCGCTGAGCTTGAGCATCACCCGGTTACCGGCAGCCAATGCCCCAACTAGCGGGCCGATGGCCAGGTACAGCGGGTAGTTCCACGGCACGATGACGCCGACGACGCCCAGTGGCTGGTAAATGACTTTGGCTGAGGCGGGCTGGAAGGCAATGCCTACAGCGCGGCGGGAAGGTTTCATCCAGCCCTTGAGGTGTTTGCTCGCGTAGTGAATGCCATGCAGGCTAGGCATCAATTCGGCAAACAGGGTTTCGTCGGCGCTGCGATGGCTGAAATCCTGGCTGATCGCATTGATCAGCGCCTGGCGTTCGTCGCTCAGCAGATCCCGCAGGGCCTTGAGCCATTGCTGGCGCTGCCCGGCCGGCGGCATCGGGTTGGCGGCATAGGCGCGGCGTTGGGCGTCGAACAGGTCCTGGAGTTGATCCAGCGCCTGGGAATCTTGCAGGTAGGCAACGTTGGCAGACATGGCGCGGCACCGATTGTTATTGGTCTGCCTGGATTTTTAGAGTCATTGCTCTAAATTGTCAAATAACATTGCAGTAACATCCAGATTTATCCTGGCCGGGTTAGGCCGTAAGATGCCCCATCCCGTGTATAGAAGCTGATCCCCTATGGCACCACGAGTAAAGACCAGCGAGCGCATTGTGCAAACCAGCCTGGAGCTTTTTAACCAGCAGGGCGAGCGCAGTGTCAGTACCAACCACATTGCCGCCCACATGGAAATTTCCCCGGGCAACCTGTACTACCACTTCCCTAACAAGCAGGCGATCATCGCCGTGCTGTTCCGCGAATATGAAGCGTTGGTAGACAGTTTCCTGCGCCCGCCCCAGGGACGCACGATGGTGGTGGAGGATAAACGCTTTTACCTGCAAGCCGTATTGGCCGGCATGTGGCGTTATCGCTTCCTGCATCGCGACCTCGAACACCTGCTGGAGAGCGACCCGGAACTGGCGACCGGCTACCGGCGTTTTTCCCAGCGTTGCCTGATCCAGGGCGGCGCGATCTACCAGGGCTTTGTCGATGCCGGCATTCTCAATATGGACCCGGTGCAAACAGAAGCCCTGACCCTGAATGCGTGGATCATCCTCACCTCGTGGGTGCGCTTTTTGTGTACCACCAATGAAAAATCCACCCACCTGAGCGCCGAGGCGATCAAGCGTGGGGTTTATCAGGTGCTGGTGCTGGAGGCGGGGTTTGTCACGCCACAGGCCAAAGAGGCGGTGGACGCCTTGTTCAAAGAGTTTTACGTGCCGTTGAATCAGGCACTGGAAGAAGTGAAGTAAGACCTTTCCCCTTTGTATTCACAGGAGTCAGTCATGCCGCTTGCCCAACTGATCAGCCCCCAGCAATTGGCCGAGCGCCAACAGTCGAGCGGGTGGGTGATCCTGGATTGCCGCTTTGCCCTGGAAGACCCGGACTACGGCTTGTGCAGTTACGCCGAAGGGCATATCGAGGGCGCGCAATACGCCGACCTGGAGCGCCACCTGAGCGGCCCGGTGACCAAGGGCGTGACCGGTCGTCATCCTTTGCCGGCGGCGGACACGTTCGCCAGGCAACTGCGGGCCTGGGGTATCAGTGCCGACACCGATGTGGTGCTGTATGACGACGGCCCCGGTGCCTACGCCGCCCGTGCCTGGTGGCTGCTGGCCTGGCTGGGCAAGCGTGATGGTGTGTTTATTCTGGATGGTGGCCTCAAGGCCTGGCATGCCGCCGGTTTCCCCCTGAGCCTGGACGCGCCCGTGGTTGAGCCAGGTACCTTCGCCGGTACGCCGGATCATCGTCTGTTGCTGGATGCCGAACACCTGCAAAAACGCCTGGGCCAACCCGGCCTGACCTTGATCGACGCCCGCGCCCAGCCGCGCTTTCGTGGCGAAGTAGAACCCATCGACCCGATTGCCGGGCATATCCCTGGCGCGCAATGCGCGGCGTTCAGTGAAAACCTGGGCAGTGATGGTCGTTTCTTACCGGCTGATCAGCTCAAGCAACGCTTTGCCGCGCAGCTGCAAGGGCGCCCGCCGCAGGAGTTGGTGGCGTATTGCGGGTCTGGGGTGACGGCGTGCCATAACCTGTTTGCGTTGAGCCTGGCGGGGTACCCGTTGGGTAAGTTGTATGCGGGGTCGTGGAGTGAGTGGATTACCAATCCGGCGCGGGAAATTGCGAAGGGCGACTAAACGATCGGTGTGAACACTTGCTTAAAATGTGGGAGCTGGCTTGCCTGCGATAGCAGAGTGTCAGCCACCTCAACGTTGGCTGGCCCACCGCTATCGCAGGCAAGCCAGCTCCCACACTATTGACCGTATTGGGTCTGGAGCCATTGCGGGATCCGGCGCTCCAGGTAGTAACCAGGGCGCTTCAGCGAACCCTCCACAAACCCCACATGCCCGCCCTTGGCCAGCAACTCGAACTCGGTGCAGGCCGACAGCTCACTGGCGTCAGGCAAGCTGTGCGCAAACACAAACGGATCATCAGCCGCCTGGATAATCAGCGTCGGCGTGCGGATACCGCCCAGGTAATAGCGGCTGGAAGCGCGGCGATAGTAATCCTCGGCACTCAAGAAACCGTGCAGCGGCGCGGTTACCCGCCCGTCGAAGTCCCAGAACGTGCGCATCTTTTCCAGGGAGCCAAGGGCCTCCAGGGTTTTGAGCCCATCCTCACGACCGTCCTGCAGGAATTGGCGTTGCTTGACGCGGATATACGCCAGCATCTCGCGCATGAAGTGCTTTTGATACACCCGCGAGAACCCCAGCCCAATGCGATCCGCGCATTGATCCAGGCGAAACGGCACCGACACCGCCGCCGCGCCCTGCAGCCCTGAGGCCTCGCCGGTTTCCCCCAAATGCTTGAGCAACACGTTGCCGCCCAGGGAGTAACCCACCGCGTACAAGGGCGCCAAAGGCCGCTTGGCGCGCAGATGAGCAATCGCGGCTGCCAGGTCTTCGCTGGCGCCGGAGTGATAGCTGCGAGCCAGCAAGTTGGGCTCGCCCGAGCAGCCGCGCCAGTTCAACGCAGCACTGGCCCAGCCTTGGGCGGCGAGGACTTTTTGCAGGCCGGCCACATAGGGTGAATTGGACGAACCGGTCAGCCCATGCAGCACCAGTACCAAAGGCGCTTGCACGTCATGAGGCCCGTGCCAGTCGAGATCGAGGAAGTCGCCATCCTCCAGCCACAGGCGCTCACGCTGACGCTCGATGTGGGTGGTCGGCCGCCACAGCGGTCCCCACAGTGTCTGCAAGTGAGGGTTGCCGAGGCCGAAGGCGGGTTTGAACAGGTCGCAAGAAGGGGTCATGACGCTCTCGGTGGCAAGTGAACTCACTGTGGCGAGCGAGCTTGCTCGCGCTGGGCCGCGTAGCGGCCCCATCAAGAACACTGCGTTTATTCAGTCGGAACACCTTGGCAGGTTTCAGGGCCGCTTCGCAGCCCAGCGGGAGCAATCTCTAGCCACACGATCAGGCGGCGTTTTCGACCAAACGATGCCACAACGCGTAATACACCCGCCCGGACTTCTGCTCCCGGTGCAGGCGCCAGCCACTTGGCAGGCCGAGCGTGGAGGGCGCGGTCTCGCTCTCAGTGTAGATCCAGGCATCCGGTGCCAGCCACTGGCGTTCTTCCAGCAGTGTGCAGACGGTCGGCAGCAGGTTCTGGTTGAACGGTGGATCGAGGAACACTACGTCGTATTCAGTGGCCGCCTGGGTTTCCAGGTAGCGCAGCGCGTCGGCCGTCTGCACCTGGCCGGTGGTGCAACGCAGCGTGCCCAGGTGCTCCTTGAGGCTGGACACCGCCACATTGCTGGCGTCCAGCGCCTGGCCCTGGGCCGCGCCACGGGACAGCGCCTCCAGGAACAGTGCGCCGCTGCCGGCGAACGGGTCCAGCACTTTGGCCCCGCCTATGTACGGCGCGAGCCAGTTGAACAGGGTTTCACGCACGCGATCGGGCGTCGGGCGCAGGCCCACGACGTCGGGGAAGCTCAGCTTGCGGCTGCCCCATTCACCGCCAATGATGCGCAGTTGGCCCACACCGTTATGCACGTTGTGGACAGGTTTTTTCGGGCGAGATGAACTGGCCATTAATGCTCCGGAACCCCGAGCGGCTGCTCGGCAGGTTTATCAGTGGGGGGCGGTAGTGGCTTTTGCGCAATCGTCGGGCCGGCGGTCACGATGACCATCTTGTCGGCGCTCAAGTGTTTGTTCATTGCAGCCTTGACCTGATCCACGGTCAGGGCCTGGGATTGTTTCATGAAATCTTCCAGATAGCTCAGCGGCAGGTTGTAGAAACCCATGGCGCCCAACTGCCCGACGATATCGGCGTTGCTGGCGGTGGACAGCGGGAAGCTGCCGGCCAGTTCGCGCTTGGCGTCGTCCAGTTCTTTTTGTGTTGGGCCGTTCTTGAGGTAATCAGCCAGTACATCCTCAACCAGGCGCAGGGTGCCGCCGCTCATTTCGGCGCGGGTCTGCAGGTTGATCATGAACGGGCCGCGCACCTGCATCGGTGAGAAACCGGAGTACACGCCGTAGGTCAGGCCGCGTTTTTCACGCACCTCGCTCATCAAACGGGTACCGAAGCCGCCGCCGCCAAGGATCTGGTTGCCCAGGGACAAGGCTGCGTAGTCCGGGTCGGCGCGGTCGATGCCCAATTGCGCAAACAGCAGGTGGGTTTGCTTGGACGGAAACTCGATACGGCTCAGGCCGGCTTTTGGCTCGGTCGGTTGAGCGATCTTGGCCATGGCCGGGCCTTTGGGCAGCGATGCCGACACTTTGGCCGTCATGGCCTCGGCTTCTGCACGGGTCAGGTCGCCGACGACCGCAATCACGGCATTGCCCGCCGCATAGGCTTTGGCATGGAACGCCTGCAACTGTGCCAGGGTAATTTTCGGCACGCTTTCTGGGGTGCCTTCGCTCGGATGCGCGTAAGGATGGTCGCCGTACAGACGCTTGAACAGCTCGATGCTCGCCAGTTTGCCGGGGTTCTGTTTCTGGTACTCGAAACCGGCCAGGATCTGGTTCTTGATCCGCGCCAGGGAATCCGCCGGGAACGTCGGCTGGCCAATCACCTGGTCGAACAGGGCCAGAGCGGCGGTGCGCTTATCGTTGTCGCTCAGGCTGCGCAGGGTCACCAGCGCCATGTCGCGATAGGCGCCGTTGCCGAAATCGGCCCCCAGGCCTTCGAACCCACTGGCGATCTGGCTGACATCCTTACCCGGCACGCCTTCGTTGAGCATGGCGTTGGTCATCAGCGCCAGGCCTGGCACGTCGCCATCCTGACTGCTGCCGGCGGCAAACAGCAGGCGCATGTCGAACATCGGCAATTCGTGGGCTTCGACGAACAGCACCTTGGCGCCTTCGGCGGTGGTCCAGGTTTGTACGTCGAGCTTGCGGTTGGTCGGTGCCTTGCCATCCAGTTCCGCCAGGGACTGCAGGGTGCTGGCCGTTTGAGCCTTGTCCAGGGCCTGGCTGGCGACCGACTCGCTCGGGCGCAAAAAGTAAACGGCGCTGGCCGCCATCAGGGTGACGGCGATCAGGCCGGGCAGGATCAGGCGGCTGTTTTTGCGATCACTCATGAGCGGTCTCCTCAGGAAAAACATGGGCGACGCTCAGACGTTCGCGGGTGAAGTAGGTGCGCGCGGCTTTCTGGATATCTTCCGGCGTCACGCTTTGCAGGTCGGCCAGTTCGGTGTCCATGAGCTTCCAGGACAGGCCGACCGTTTCCAGGGAGCCGATGGCCGTGGCCTGGCTGGTGATGGAATCACGCTGGTACACCAGGCCGGCAATGACCTGGGCGCGGATGCGCTCCAGTTCTTCGGCAGTCGGCGGCTTGGCCTTCAACTCATCGAGCAGGCGCCACAGGCCGGCTTCGGCTTGGGCGACGGTTTTCTTCTTCTGCTGGTTCGGCGTGGCCGAGAGGGTAAACAGGCTGTCGCCACGGGTGTAGGCGTCGTAGTTGGTGGAAGCCGCGGACACAAGTTCCTCACCGCGCTCCAGTTGCTCGGAGATCCGTGCACTGTAGCCGCCGTCCAGCAGAGCCGAGATCAGGCGCAGGGCCTGCACCGAGCGTTTGTCTTCGGCGGTGGCCAGGCCAGGCACGTTGAAGCCCAGGAACACGCTTGGCAATTGGGTCTGCACGTGCAGGGTCAGCAGGCGCTCGCCGGGCTCGGCCAGTTCCATCGGGATTTTTGCCGGCGGCACGTCACGCTTGGGGATCGGGCCGAAGTAACGTTGGGCGAGGTTTTTCACCTCGTCCGGGGTCACGTCGCCGACCACCACCAGGGTGGCGTTGTTCGGCACGTACCAGGATTGGTACCAGTGGCGCAGTTCCTCGACCTTCATGCGGTCCAGGTCGGCCATCCAGCCGATGGTCGGCGTGTGGTAGCCGCTGGCGGGGAAGGCCATGGCCTTGAAGCGCTCGTAGGCCTTGGACATCGGGTTGTCGTCGGTGCGCAGGCGGCGCTCTTCCTTGATTACCTCGATTTCCCGGCTGAACTCGTCGGCCGGCAGGCGCAGGCTGGCCATGCGGTCGGCTTCCAGCTCAAAGGCCACACCCAGGCGATCACGGGCCAATACCTGGTAATACGCGGTGTAGTCGTCGCTGGTGAAGGCGTTTTCTTCGGCGCCCAGGTCGCGCAGGATCAGCGAGGCTTCGCCGGGGCCAACCTTGGCGCTGCCCTTGAACATCATGTGTTCCAGGGCGTGGGACAAACCGGTCTGGCCCGGGGTTTCGTAGCTTGAGCCAACCTTGTACCAGACCTGGGAAACCACCACCGGCGCGCGATGATCTTCGCGCACGACCACCTTGAGGCCGTTATCGAGGGTGAATTCATGGGTGGGTTGTGGATCGGCAGCCAAAGCTGAGAGAGGCAGACAAACTGTGCTGAACAGCAGGCCTGCGGCGCGGCGGGCTAGAGCATTCATTCGTTTTTAAACCTGTTGGGCTGCCCGCTTGGTCTTAGCGTCGGCGGGCGAGGAGGTGCTAGGATACTGATCCGACCTAGGGACGGCCACTGTGGCTGTCTTGTTGAGGCCCTATTTAGGCCTTACAAAATGTTGCGCATGAACGAGCTGGCTAAAAAACAGTCTGTTACGCATCGAATTTTATTTACCGAAGCGCCCCTTGGCGCGTCGCTACCTTGAGATAGCCGTCTCCATGTTTGGTTCCAACGACGACAAGAAGACCCCAGCTGCGGCTGGCGAGAAGAAAGGCCTGTTCGGATGGCTGCGCAAAAAGCCGCAGGAAACCGTCGTCGAACAGCCACAGGTTCACGCTGAACCCACCCCTGAACCCGTAATAGAAGCCGAACCGGTTGTCGAGACGCCAGTTCCGGTGGTGTTGCCGATGGCTGAGCCGGTGTTGCAGCCGGTCGTCGAGGCCGAGCCGGAACTTGAGCCTGCGCCTGAGCACAAGCCTTGGTTGGAACTGCCGGTGGCCGAAGAGCCTGTGGCGTTAGTGGAGGATGTTCAGGCCGAGCACGTCGTGCCGCCGATTCCTGCAGTGGTTGAGCCGGCGCCGGTAGAGGTTGTGGCTGAAGTACCGCCCGTCGTTGAAGTGCCGGCACCGGTTGTTGCCGCACCTGCCGTCGTCGAGCCAGAGCCTGTCGTCGCCACCATTGAAACCAGCAAAACCGGGTTTTTTGCCCGCCTCAAGCAGGGCCTGAGCAAGACCAGCGCCAGTATTGGCGAAGGCATGGCCAGCCTGTTCCTGGGCAAGAAAGTCATTGATGACGAGCTGCTGGAAGACATCGAGACCCGCCTGCTCACCGCCGACGTGGGCGTCGAAGCCACCGCCGTGATCATCCAGAGCCTGACGCAGAAGGTCGCGCGCAAGCAGTTGACCGACGCCGACGCCCTGTACAAATCCCTGCAGGCTGAGCTGGCCGCCATGCTCAAACCGGTTGAAGCGCCGCTGGTGATCACGCCGAAAAAGCCGTTCGTCATCCTCGTGGTAGGCGTAAACGGCGCTGGCAAGACCACCACCATCGGCAAACTGGCCAAGAAGCTGCAGGGTGAGGGCAAGAAAGTCATGCTCGCCGCCGGTGACACCTTCCGTGCCGCGGCCGTCGAGCAGTTGCAGGTGTGGGGCGAGCGCAACAAGATCCCGGTGATCGCCCAGCACACCGGTGCCGACTCTGCGTCGGTGATCTTCGATGCCGTGCAAGCCGCCAAGGCGCGCAACATTGATGTGCTGATCGCCGATACAGCCGGCCGTCTGCACACCAAAGACAACTTGATGGAAGAGCTGAAGAAAGTGCGCCGCGTGATCGGCAAGCTCGACGCCGATGCACCCCATGAAGTCCTGCTGGTGCTCGACGCCGGTACCGGCCAGAACGCCATCAGCCAGGCCAAGCAATTCAACCAGACGGTGCAGCTGACCGGCCTGGCATTGACTAAGCTCGACGGCACGGCCAAGGGCGGTGTGATTTTCGCCCTGGCCAAACAGTTCGGGTTGCCGATTCGCTATATCGGCGTCGGTGAAGGCATCGACGACCTGCGCACCTTTGAAGCCGAACCCTTTGTACAGGCACTGTTTGCCGAGCGGGAGCGTTCATGATTCGATTCGAACAGGTCGGTAAACGCTATGCCAACGGGCATGTGGGCTTGCATGAGCTGAGCTTTCGAGTGCGTCGCGGCGAATTCTTGTTTGTCACCGGCCATTCGGGCGCGGGCAAAAGTACGCTGTTGCGCCTGCTGCTGGCCATGGAACGCCCGACTACCGGCAAGTTGCTGCTGGCGGGCCAGGACCTGGCCACTATCAGCAATGCGCAAATTCCATTCCTGCGCCGCCAGATCGGCGTGGTGTTCCAGAACCACCAGTTGCTGTTCGACCGTACGGTGTTCAACAACGTGGCCCTGCCGTTGCAGATCCTCGGGTTGTCCAAGGCCGAGATCGTCAAGCGCGTGGACTCGGCCCTGGAGCGCGTGGCGTTGTCGGACAAGACCGACCTCTTCCCCGGCGACCTGTCCACTGGTCAGCAACAGCGTGTCGGTATCGCCCGCGCCATCGTCCATCGCCCGGCTTTGCTGCTGGCGGACGAACCCACCGGTAACCTCGACCCGCGCCTGGCGGCCGAGATCATGGGGGTGTTCGAAGACATAAACCGCCTGGGCACCAGCGTCTTGATCGCCAGCCACGACCTGGCCCTGATTGCCCGTATGCGCCATCGCATGCTGACCCTGCAACGCGGCCGCCTGATCGGCGATGGGGAGGCGGGCGTATGAGTGCTACACGCAGCCCTAAAGTATCCGAACGGGTAGCTCCGAAGCCGGCCGACCCGCAACCGAAAAAGAAAAAACACGACGAAGACGACGGCCCGGACTTCGGCACCCTGGTGCACGCCTGGATCGAAAGCCACCGCGCCAGCCTGCTGGACAGCCTGCGGCGCCTGGGCAAGCAGCCGATCGGCAGCTTTTTCACCTGCCTGGTCATGGCCGTGGCCTTGAGCCTGCCGATGGGCTTGTCGCTGTTGCTTAATAACGTGGAGCGCCTGGGCGGTTCCTGGCAGCGGGCGGCGCAGATTTCGCTGTACCTGAACCTGGACACCAGCAGCAAGGAAGGCGAAGCGCTGCGTGACGATATCAAGAACATCCCGGGGGTAGCCGAGGCCGAGTACATCAGCCGCGACCAGGCTCTCGAAGAGTTCCAGCAGCAATCGGGCCTGGGCGAGGCGCTCAAGGAGCTGCCGCAGAACCCGCTGCCGGGCGTGGTGCTGGTAACCCCGAACGAGGTCGACAAACCGGCGCTGGAAGCCCTGCGACAAAAACTCGCAGAGATGCCGAAGGTGCAACAGGCGCAACTTGATCTAGTCTGGGTAGAGCGCCTGGCCGCGATCCTCAAGCTGGGCGACCGCTTTGTGTTCGGCCTGACGGTGTTATTAGTGTCTGCATTACTTTTGGTGATAGGTAATACCATTCGTCTTCATATTGAAAACCGTCGCACCGAGATAGAAGTGATTAAACTGGTGGGCGGCACAGACAGCTATGTGCGTCGGCCTTTCCTGTACATGGGCGCGCTGTATGGCCTGGGTGCGGGGATCTTGTCCTGGGGCGTACTGGCGTTTGGCCTGGATTGGTTGAACGACGCGGTTGTCGGCCTGGCGGGGCTCTACGGCAGTGATTTCGCGTTGGCCGGTGTGCCGGTAGCCGATGGTCTGAGTCTCTTGCTTGGCGCGGTGTTGTTGGGGTATATCGGTGCGTGGATTGCGGTGGCACGGCATTTACGTGAGCTGGCGCCGAAGTAGTTAATGCCAGATTAATGTGGTTTCGTTTGTATTGACCGTATCAGCGGTTTAGGGAACTTGTCCTACGGTTCCCAGGTCAATTTTCGCAGTGCTGAACTGCACGAGTTATGTGAGTCGGAGGTTTTTTCGTATGACCACTTCTTTGCAACCTGCTTATGCCTTGGTCCCGGGTGCGAACCTGGAAGCCTATGTGCACACGGTCAACAGCATTCCATTGCTGACGCCCGAGCAGGAGCGTGAACTGGCCGAGAGTCTCTACTATGAGCAGGATTTGGGGGCGGCTCGGCAGATGGTGCTCGCCCACCTGCGTTTTGTCGTACATATCGCCCGTAGCTATAGCGGCTACGGTCTGGCCCAAGCCGACCTGATTCAGGAAGGCAACGTAGGCCTGATGAAGGCTGTAAAGCGCTTCAACCCTGAAATGGGCGTGCGCCTGGTGTCGTTTGCCGTGCACTGGATCAAGGCGGAAATCCACGAGTTCATCCTGCGCAACTGGCGCATCGTGAAAGTGGCCACCACCAAGGCCCAGCGCAAGCTGTTCTTCAACCTGCGCAGCCAGAAAAAACGCTTGGCGTGGCTGAACAACGAAGAAGTCCACCGCGTGGCCGAAAGCCTCGGTGTGGAGCCGCGTGAAGTGCGCGAGATGGAAAGCCGCCTGACCGGTCATGACATGGCCTTCGACCCAGCCGCCGAAGCGGATGATGACAGCGCCTTCCAATCGCCGGCCAACTATCTGGAAGACCACCGGTACGATCCGGCGCGTCAACTGGAAGACGCCGACTGGAGCGACAACTCCAACCACAACCTGCACGAAGCGCTGGAAGTGCTGGACGACCGCAGCCGTGACATCCTCTACCAGCGTTGGCTGGCAGAAGAAAAAGCCACGCTGCACGACCTGGCGCAGAAGTACAACGTGTCGGCAGAGCGGATTCGTCAGCTTGAGAAAAGCGCGATGAACAAGCTGAAGTTGTCGATCGCCGCCTAAAACGCAGCGAACAAAAAATGCCCCGGTCGAAAGATCGGGGCATTTTTGTATGTGCTCGAAAAGTCTCAAGTACAACTCGGTTTAATGTGGGAGCTGGCTTGCCTGCGATGAGGCCGTGTCAGATGAAGCATGGGTTACTGACCCACCGCTATCGCAGGCAAGCCAGCTCCCACAGGTCCCATATTGTGTCAGTCGGACCAGGGTGCCTTTCGAGAGTTGTTCAGCTCCACCAGGTAACCATCCCCGCCCAATTGGCTCATCTGCTGGCGAATCCACGCCGCCCGCCGTGCCACATAGGCCGTCGGATGGCTGGCACTCCACACCCGTGGATTGGGCAACACCGCCGCCAGGTAACTGGCCTGCTGCCGCGAAAGCCCTTTGGCACTCACGCCAAAATGGTGCCGCGCCGCCGCTTCTGCGCCAAACACACCTTCATCCCATTCCACGCTGTTGAGGTACACCTCAAGAATCCGCTGCTTGGGCCATAACACTTCGATCAAACCGGTAAACCACGCCTCCAGGCCTTTGCGCAAATAGCTGCGGCCGGCCCACAGGAACAGGTTTTTCGACACCTGCTGGCTCAGGGTGCTGGCGCCGCGAATCGAGCCGCCACGCTCGTTGTGCAGGATCGCCGCCTGGATCGCGCCGAAATCAAAACCCCAATGTTGCGGGAAACGCTGGTCTTCACCGGCCATCACCGCGACTTTGAGATCATCGGAGATTTCGTCCCACGGAACCCAGCTGCGTTGCAGGTCAATGGGTTCGCCGTCGACCCAGGACTCGACCTTGCGCTCCACCATCAGCGCAGTGAACGGTGGCGGTACCACACGAAACAGCAGCACCAGCAACACACTGCCGATGGCAAACCATTTCACGACGTTGAGAAAGCGTTTGAAGAGGACACGCAGCATAGAGATGGCTTGGCCGAACCCGTTGAGCGGGCCATTATACAGACCCTGCCCGATGAGTCTGACTGGAGTTCCCCATGCTGCGTAGCTTTCTGATGCTGGCTGCCTTTTTCGGCTTTACCGGCGTTGCGCTGGGCGCTTTCGCCGCCCACGGCCTGAAAAATCGCCTGAGCGCCGACTACCTGGCGATCTTCCATACCGGCGTGACCTACCAGTTGGTGCATGCCCTGGCACTGTTCGGCGTGGCCTTGCTGGCGGCGCATATTCCGGGCCGGTTGGTCACCTGGGCGGGTATTTCGTTTACCGTCGGTATCCTGCTGTTCTCGGGCAGCCTGTATGTGCTGACGATGACCGGCATCAGTAAACTGGGGATCATCACGCCGTTTGGCGGGCTGGCGTTCCTGCTCGGCTGGTTCTTCCTGGGCCTGGCGGCGTGGCGTTTGCAGCTTTGACCGCTTGACGCTTGGAGCTGACCTTCAGGTTCCAATCGCGCTAGAATGCGGGCCCCTAAAAACGATGGCGGCCCGTGGCATGCGCATTCAGTTGAACGGCGAACCCTTTGAACTGCCCGACGGCGAAACCGTTGCGGCCCTGCTGACCCGCCTGGACCTGACCGGGCGTCGCGTCGCAGTGGAGCTCAACCTGGATATCGTCCCGCGTAGCCAGCACGCCGAGACCTTGTTGAAAGACAACGACCAGGTCGAAGTGGTCCACGCCATCGGCGGCGGCTAGCCCGCCACGGCCGCAACGCATTCTGCAGAACCTCATCCAATCAGAGGATTTCCCATGAGCATCGTTCGTAGCGACAAGCCTTTCGTCCTGGCCGGTCGTACCTACCAGTCCCGTCTGCTGGTCGGCACCGGCAAGTACCGCGACATGGAAGAAACCCGCCTGGCCATCGAAGCCTCGGGTGCCGAGATCGTCACCTTCGCCGTACGCCGCACCAACCTCGGCCAGATCGAGGGCGAGCCGAACCTGCTCGAAGTGCTGTCGCCGGAGCGCTACACCTTTTTGCCAAACACTGCTGGCTGCTACGACGCCATCGAAGCCGTGCGCACCTGCCGCCTGGCTCGTGAGCTGCTCGACGGCCACAACCTGGTGAAGCTGGAAGTGCTGGCCGACCAGAAAACCCTGTTCCCCAATGTGATCGAAACCCTCAAGGCCGCCGAGACCTTGGTCAAGGAAGGCTTCGACGTGATGGTCTACACCAGCGATGACCCGATCATCGCCCGTCAGTTGGCAGAAATCGGCTGCATCGCGGTGATGCCGCTGGCCGGTCTGATCGGTTCCGGCCTGGGGATCTGCAATCCGTATAACCTGCAGATCATCCTCGAAGAAGCCAAGATCCCGGTATTGGTGGATGCGGGCGTGGGCACTGCCTCCGACGCGACCATCGCCATGGAACTGGGCTGCGACGCGGTGCTGATGAACTCGGCCATTGCCCATGCCCAGCAACCAATCATGATGGCCCAAGCCATGAACCACGCCATCGTCGCGGGCCGCCTGGCCTACCTCGCCGGGCGCATGCCGAAAAAACTCTATGCCAGCGCCTCTTCGCCGCTGGATGGTCTGATCAAGTAAGAGCTATTGATGACTGAATCAAACGAAACGCCGAACACCGTGGAAGAGGGCGACGAGTCCAAGCACCGCCGCATCAAGAGTTTTGTGATGCGCGCCGGCCGCATGACCGAAGGCCAGCAAAAGGGCCTGGAGCAGGGCACGCCGCTGTTCGTGTTGCCCCTGGCCGATGCGCCGGTGGATTACGACCAAGTGTTCGGCCGTTCAGCCCCACGCTCCCTGGAAATCGGTTTCGGCATGGGCCATTCTCTGCTGGAAATGGCCGCAGCCGCGCCGGAGCAGGATTTCATCGGTGTGGAAGTGCACCGCCCAGGCGTCGGCGCATTGCTCAACGGTGTGTTGACCCAAGGCCTGAAAAACCTGCGGGTCTACGACTGCGATGCGATTGAAGTGCTCAACCGCTGCATCGCCGACAACAGCCTCGACCGCCTGATGCTGTTCTTCCCCGACCCATGGCACAAGGCCCGTCACCACAAGCGCCGCATCGTCCAGGCGTCCTTCGCGGAACTGGTGCGCAGCAAGCTGAAAGTGGGCGGCATCCTGCACATGGCCACCGACTGGGAACCGTACGCGGAATACATGCTGGAAGTGATGAACGTCGCCCCCGGCTACCGCAACCTGGCCGAAGACGGCAAATGCGTGCCACGCCCGGCCGAGCGGCCGATCACCAAGTTCGAACGCCGTGGCGAGCGATTGGGGCATGGGGTGTGGGATTTGAAATTCGAGAAGCTGGCTTAAACAGTCATCAGCTTGAAACGCAATCAAATGTGGGAGCTGGCTTGCCTGCGATAACATCACCTCGGTATCACTGATACACCGAGGTGTCTGTATCGCAGGCAAGCCAGCTCCCACATGTGTTTTGTAGTGCCTGCTGGGTCAGCGGCGGTCTGCTACCACGCCAATCAACACCAGCACCACGATCAACACCGGCGCCAGGCTGTAGTTATTGAACTGGCTCAACCCCCGCACAATCCACGGCGTGGCATAGATCAACGCCGCACCGCTGCCGATCAGGCACAGCAGGGCCATCAAGGGTACGCGCAAGGCGCCGGCGATGCTGCCCAGGCGCGCTTCGACCCAGCCCTTGATGTCGGCGCCGAACAGCACCAGCAAACAGCCCACAAGGGCCAACGAGATTTCCGACAGGTTGCTACGGCTCCAGCGGGATACGGTGGCGAGCAGGTCGAGTACCAGATCCATTCGATTTCCTTAAAAGCTATCAGCTCAAAAACTTCTGCAACAGGTCATTGAGAAAGAGTTGCCCGCGGTCGGTGGCCGCCAGGCGTGACGGTTCGACCTGCATTAATCCACTTTGTTCTGCGTCGCGGCGGCCTTCATCGAGGCTCGCCAGATCGAGGCCGGTGCGCTCGGCGTAGAGCTTGGCATCAACCCCTTCGGTGAGGCGCAGCGCGTTCATCAGAAACTCGAACGGCAGTTCATCGGCGGTCAGTTCTTTCGCGCCGGCCTGGAAGCTTTTGGCCGGGTTGAGGTAGTCCTTTGGTGCACGGGTTTTCCAGGTGCGGATAATGCGCCCGTCCGGGTGGCTGAGCTTGCCGTGGGCCCCGGCGCCGATGCCGATAAAGTCGCCAAAGCTCCAGTAATTGAGGTTATGCCGCGCCGGCCGCCCCGGTTGGGCGTAGGCTGAGACTTCATATTGTGCGTAACCGTGTTCGGCGAGCAGTGCCTGGCCGGCTTCCTGGATATCCCACAGCGTGTCGTCTTCCGGCAGCGCGGGCGGCTGGTTCCAGAACACGGTGTTGGGTTCCAGGGTCAGTTGGTACCAAGACAGGTGCGTCGGCTTGAGTGCAATGGCCTGGCGCAGGTCGCCCAAGGCGTCCTCCAGGGACTGGTTGGGCAGGCCGTGCATCAAGTCCAGGTTGAAGTTGTCGAACCCGGCCTGGCGCGCCATGCCGGCTGCGCGCACGGCTTCATCGCCATTGTGGATACGGCCCAGGGCTTCAAGCTTCTCTTGCTGGAAGCTCTGGATGCCGATGGACAGGCGATTGATCCCCAGTTTGCGGTACGCCACGAACTTCTCTTGTTCGAACGTCCCGGGGTTGGCTTCCAGGGTGATCTCGATATCGTCAGCAAACGGGATACGCGCTTGAACGCCCTTGAGCAGGCGGCCCAGTGCAGCCGCGCTGAACAGGCTGGGCGTGCCGCCGCCAAAGAAGATCGAACTCAGCTTACGGCCATATACGGCGTGCAGGTCTTGGTCCAGGTCGGCCAGCAGGGCATCCACATACTCTTCTTCCGGCAGCACTTTGCTCGCGGTGTGGGAGTTGAAGTCGCAATACGGGCATTTACGCACGCACCACGGGATGTGGATATACAGCGCCAGGGGCGGCAGATGGGGCAGGGCCGCCCGTGGTGTTTGCGCGCCACCGTGGATCAGCGGCTGCGCAGAGGTGTTCTGGGTCATTTCAAACCCAGGCGCTGGCGCAGCAATGCCATGGCGCGGGCGCGGTGGCTGATCTGATTTTTGTCGGCCGGGCTCAGTTCAGCGCTGGAGACATTGCGCTCCGGCACCCAGAACAGCGGGTCATAGCCAAAGCCATGTTCACCGCTGGCCGCGTGCAGGATGCGCCCGTGCCACAAGCCTTCGCACAGAATCGGCAGCGGGTCGTCGGCATGCCGTACCAGGGCCAACACGCAGACGAACTGCGCACCACGCTCGGCCTCCGGCACGTCTTTGAGGGCGTCGAGCAGCTTGGCGTTGTTGGCTGCATCGCCCTGGCCGTCGGCGTAACGGGCCGAGTAGATACCAGGGGCGCCGCCGAGGAAATCCACGGCCAGGCCCGAATCATCCGCCAGGGCCGGCAGGCCAGAGATGCGCGCAGCATTGCGGGCCTTGAGGATGGCATTCTCGACGAACGACAGGCCGGTCTCTTCCGGTTCGACCTGGCTGAACTCGCCGATCGAACGCAGTTGCACAGACTCACCGAGCATGGCCTGCAGTTCTTTGAGTTTGCCGGCGTTATGGCTGGCGAGTACGAGTTGGGTAAGGTTCATCATTGGGCGGGGAACAGTTCTTGGTTGAATTGGAAGCCGTGGGCCTTGCCGCCGGTTTCAACGTTGATGGTGAAGGTCTTGTATTCCCGTTGCGTCACGGTGTAGGGCGCGAGGTAGCTGATGCCGCCTTTTTCTTCGATCTGCTTGAACGTCAGGATCTCGCTTTTGCCGCCCAGGTCCTTGATAGTGCCGGTGACTTGCGCGGCCACTGGGCTTACGCCCTTGATCACGGTCACGTTGATCAATCCCTTCTCCTTGCTGCGCACCACGCCGACTTTCTGGGCGGTCTCGGGTGGCAGGAAGCTTGAAGTGAAGGTGTTGTAATGAACGGTGATATCGCCAAAGTCTTTTTTGCGATTAGCGTCGATAGTGTCGGCGGCCATGGCGCTGGCGCCCAGGCATGCGGTCAATAGAAAAATAGCCAAACGACTCATGAACGTCCCTCTTGAAGATGATTAGACGGCAACTTTGTGGTCGGTCAGGCCAGGACTGCTGACCCGGTAGATACCAATTTCGCCCAACAGGTTGGGCCATAGCTTACTCGCCCAGCCGTGGCGGTGCTGTTGATCGACGGCAAGGCGGTTGATCACCTTGGCTTCACGCTCGCCACACAGGGCTTCAAAGTCTTCGAAGGTGCAAAAGTGGATGTTCGGCGTGTTGTACCAGGTGTACGGCAGGAAGTCGGAAACCGGCATGCGCCCCTTGGTGGCCAGGTACCAGCGGCAGCGCCAGTGGCCAAAGTTGGGGAAGGTGATGATGCATTGGCGGCCCACGCGCAGCATTTCGTCAAGGATGCGGTCCGGGTAGTGCACCGCTTGCAGGGCCTGGGTCATCACCACGATATCGAAGCTGTTGCTGGCAAAGTTGCCCAGGCCCTTGTCCAGGTCCTGCTCGATCACGTTGATGCCCTTGGCCACGCATTGGGCGATGTTGTCGGGGTCGTTTTCCAGGCCGTAGCCGGTGACTTGCTTGTGGTCGCGCAGCCAGCTCAGCAGTTCGCCGTCGCCGCAGCCCAGGTCGAGCACGCGGCTGCCGGCGGGGATCCAGTCTTGGATGATTTCCAGGTCGGCTCTCATGGCGTTCTCACAAGCGAAATACGGTTCATGTAGTTACTGAACGCCTGCAGGTAGCGTGGGATCGGAATCAGGAAGGCGTCGTGGCCTTGCGGTGCATCGATCTCCAGGTAGCAGACGTCTTTCTTGGCTGCCATCAGGGCATCCACCAGCTCACGGGAGCGCGCTGGCGAAAAGCGCCAGTCGGTGGTGAACGACATCACGCAGAACTTGGCCGTGGCGTGCTCGAAGGTTTTTGCCAGGTCGTCATCGTGGTTGGCGGCCGGGTCGAAGTAGTCCAGGGCCTTGGTCATCAGTAGGTAGGTGTTGGCGTCAAAGCGCCCTGAGAATTCCTCGCCCTGATAACGCAGGTAGCTTTCCACCTGGAACTCGACGCTGTGGAAGTCGTAGTTGAGCTTCTCGCTCTTGAGGCCACGGCCGAATTTCTCGCCCATGGAGTCGTCGGACAGGTAGGTAATGTGGCCGACCATCCGCGCCAGCATCAAGCCGCGCTTGGGGATCACGCCTGCTTCCTGGAACGAACCGCCGTGGAACTCGGGATCGGTGAGGATTGCCTGGCGCGCCACTTCGTTGAAGGCGATGTTCTGCGCTGACAACTTGGGCGCCGAGGCGATAGCCAGGCAATGGCGCACACGGTCCGGGTAAGTGATGGTCCATTGCAGGGCCTGCATGCCGCCCAGGCTGCCGCCAATCACGGCGGCCCACTGGCTGATGCCCAACAGGTCGGCGAGGCGTGCCTGGCTGTGCACCCAGTCCTCTACCGTCAGCACCGGGAAGTCGGCGCCGAACGGCTTGCCGGTTTCCGGGTTGAGGCTGCTGGGGCCGGTGGAGCCGTTGCAGCCGCCGAGGTTGTTCAGGCTGACCACAAAGAACTTGTTGGTGTCGATGGGCTTGCCGGGGCCGATGCAACTGTCCCACCAGCCGGGCTTGCGGTCGTCAACGCTATGGAAGCCGGCGGCGTGATGATGGCCGGATAAGGCATGGCAGATCAGCACGGCGTTGCTCGCCGTGGCGTTCAACTGGCCATAGGTTTCGTAGATCAGGTCGTAGGCCGGCAACGAACGGCCGCAGGCCAGGGCCAGCGGTTCGCTGAAGTGCGCCACTTGTGGCACGACCAGTCCAACAGAATCGGGGGGGAAGGCAGCTGGCATCGACCCTGCTCTCGTTTAAATGAGGCGTAAGTCTAAAGAGCGGGGACCCTAGCGGCAAGCAATGGTCGGGGGTTAGCGTGATCGTTCCCACGCTCCGCGTTTGATCGTTCCCATGCTCCGCGTGGGAATGCCTCTTGGGACGCTCTGCGTCCCGTCCTTGTGACGCGGAGCATCACGGGCTGCATTCCCACGCAGAGCGTGGGAACGATCTATCGGTCAGATCAGGCCAAACAACTCTTTTGGCATGTAGGCAAAGTACGCCAGGCGCGGAATCACCCAGCTCTGCAGCAGCTGAATCACGATAAACGCGAAGATCGGCGAGATATCCAGGCCACCCAGGTTCGGGATCAGGCGACGGAAGGGTGCCAGCACCGGTTCGGTGATCTGAGCCACCAATTCGGCGCCCGGGCTACGGCTGCCTGGCGCGACCCACGAAAGAATCACGCTGATGATCATCGACCAGAAAATGATCTTCAGGAACAGCGAGAAAATACCGATCAGGCCCCATGGCAACAGCAGCACGGTGAAGGCCTGGTAGCCATTGAGCATCAGGATCACCACGAACAGCAAAATCTGCAGCAACAGCGCCAGCACCAGCGACGACATGTCCAGGCCGAACAGGCTCGGGATCACCCGGCGCAGCGGCTTGAGCAGCGGTTGGGTGGCCTTCACCACGAATTGGCACAGCGGGTTGTAGAAGTTCGCACGCACCAGTTGCAGGATAAAGCGCATCAGCACGATCAGCAGGTACAGGCTGCCCAGGGTCTGGATGATGAAAATGGCAGCGTCATTGATTCCGAGCATGTTTGATTACCTTGGTAAGGGACGACTATTTGCCCAGTTGCTCAGCCATCTCGGCTGAACGATGTGCGGCGGCACCCAGTGCTGTTTCCACCAGGGCTTCAAAGCCCCCGGCCTGGAACGACTCGATAGCCGCTTGTGTGGTACCACCTGGCGAGGTGACGCGACGGCGCAGTTCGGCGGCATCCACTTCGCTGCCGACCGCCATTTTCGCGGCGCCCAGGGCGGTTTGTTCCGCCAGTTGCTCGGCCACGTCGTGGGGCAGGCCCAGCTTGACGCCGGCGGCCGTCATGGCCTCGATCAACAGAAAGAAATAGGCCGGGCCGCTGCCGGAGACGGCGGTGACCGCGTCCAGTTGCTGTTCCTGCTCGAGCCACACGGCGATGCCCACCGCAGACAGCAGTTCCTGGGCCTGGTCACGTTGCTGCGCGGTGACTTCGCCAGTGGCATACAAACCGCTGACGCCCTGGCGCAGCAGCGCCGGGGTGTTGGGCATGCAGCGCACGATGGGCTGGGCGCCGAGCCAGTTGGTCATGCTGGCGCAGGTGATGCCAGCGGCAATCGACACCACCATTTGGTGAGGTTGCAGGCTCGGGCGCAGGCTCTCGCACACGGCCTTCATGGCCTGGGGCTTGACCGCCAGCACGATCACATCGACGCCGTGGATGGCCTCGGCGTTATCGGCGAAGGTCTGGATACCGTGTTCGGCGCTGACGCGCTCGCGGGTCTCGGCGCCCGGGTCGCTGGCGCGGATCTGCTCGGCGTCCAGGCCCTTGGCCCGCAGGCCACCGATCAGGCTGGCCGCCATGTTACCGGCGCCGATAAAGGCAATACGCGTGTTGCTCATGACAGGTCCTTATTTTCGAGGGATGTCAGCCATTTCACGGCTGGCCGTAGTCGCGGGCGCCAAACAGGGCGGTACCGATCCGCACCCAGGTGGCGCCTTGGGCAATGGCCGACTCAAGGTCATGGCTCATGCCCATGGAAAGTGTGTCCAGCGGCAGGTTCAGGCTGGCTTGCAGGTCGCGCACCGTGGCAAACGCCGCATCCTGCTCCGCCCGGTCTTCAGTCGGCTCGGGAATTGCCATCAAACCCCGCAGCTTCAAGCGCGGCAGGGCGCTGATCGCCGTGGCCAGGGCCGGCAGGTCGGCGGGTGTGCAGCCGGACTTGCTGGCTTCGCCACTGACATTGACCTGAATGCAGATATTGAGCGACGGCAGGTCGGCCGGGCGTTGCTCGGACAGGCGTTGCGCGATTTTCAGGCGGTCCACGGAATGCACCCAAGCGAAGTTCTCGGCGATGGCGCGAGTCTTGTTCGATTGAATGGGGCCGATGAAGTGCCAACTCAAGGGCAGGTCGGTCAAATCCGCCTGTTTGCCCAAGGCTTCCTGCAGGTAGTTTTCCCCAAAGTCGTGCAGCCCGGCAGCATAGGCTTCGCGTACCGCCTGCGCGGGTTTGGTCTTGCTCACGGCCAGCAGGTGGATGCTGCTTGCGTCACGTTGCACGGCGTCGGCTGCGGCGAGGATGCGCTGGCTAACCAGGCCGATGTTGTCTGCTATCGTCGACATTCAAGATGCGCCTGTGGATATGGAGTCCGCGGCATTCTACTGGAAATGGAAAGCCCTATGGATATCACGCAATTGCTGACGGCCAGCGTAAGCCGAGGCGCCTCAGACCTGCATCTGTCAGCCGGCCTGGCACCGATGCTGCGCATTGATGGTGAGGTTTGGCCGCTGGATGGGCCAGCGCTGAACGCTACCCAAGTGGTCGATTTATTGAGCCCTTTGCTGAATAAACATCAACAAAAGGATTTCGAAACATCTCTTGAAACGGATTTTGCCTTCGAATTGCCAGGCGTCGCCCGGTTCCGGGCGAACGTGTTCCGCCAGGATCGCGGTGTGGGTGCGGTGTTCCGGGCTATTGCGACTGAGGTCCAGAGCCTGGAGGACCTGGGACTGGGCGAGGTGTTCCAGCGTATCGCCCGCCTTCCTCGCGGACTGGTGCTGGTGACCGGGCCCACCGGCTCGGGCAAGTCTACGACCCTGGCGGCGATGATCGACGACCTCAACCGGCATCGACGCCAGCATATCCTTACGCTGGAAGACCCCATCGAGTTTATCCACCGGCCGAAACTGGCGCTGGTCAACCAGCGCCAGGTGCATCGCGACACTCACAGTTTCTCGGTGGCCCTGCGTTCAGCCCTGCGAGAAGACCCGGATGTGATCCTGGTGGGTGAATTGCGCGATCTGGAAACCATCCGCCTTGCGCTGACGGCGGCAGAGACCGGGCACCTGGTGTTCGGCACCCTGCACACCTCGTCGGCGGCAAAGACAGTGGGCCGGCTGGTAGACGTCTTCCCGGCCGGGGAGAAGGCCATGGTCCGCTCGATGCTGTCGGAGTCGTTGCAGGCGGTGGTGTCTCAGGTGCTGGTGAAGAAGGTGGGCGGTGGGCGCGTGGCCGCTCATGAAATCATGCTGGGCACCCCGGCAATTCGTAACTTGATTCGCGAAGACAAGGTGGCGCAGATGGTTTCGGCTATCCAGACGGGAGGGGCGTTGGGGATGAAGACCCTGGATATGAGTTTGAAGGCGTTGGTCGGCGCGGGGCTGGTCAGTCGGGAAGAGGCGCGGGAGAAGGCGAGGGTACCGGCAGATATCTAGAACAGGCAGATACACAATGTGGGAGCTGGCTTGCCTGCGATAGCGGACTGTCAGGCACTCTCTCGGCCAACTGACACACCGTCATCGCAGGCAAGCCAGCTCCCACATTTGATTGCATTTCAAATGGGGAGCTTCAGTGGCGCCTGGCTTAGCGCTGCACGATCCGCAGGTTGTTGTTCTGCTCTTTAGGCAGTACCCGCTTGGCAATCACGTAGTTCTTGTCCCAGAACGGCTTTTTCAGTGTGTCGATGCTCACCGACTTGCCACGGCGCGGTGCGTGGATAAAGCGGTCGTTGCCCAGGTAGATGGCGACATGATTGACCTGGCGGCTCTTGAGTTTGAAAAACAACAGGTCGCCCGGTTTCAGGTCTTTACGGTCCACCTTCAACCCATGACCGGCCGCCATGGCGTTGGAAGTGCGTGGCAGGTCCACCGCTTTTACATCGTTAAATGCATATTTCACCAGGCCGCTGCAGTCGAACCCTTTACTTGGGCTGCTGCCGCCCCAACGATAAGGTGTACCGAGCACGTTGACGGCACGGCTCAAGACGTTGCTGCTTTGCTTGGTGTTCACGGCCAACTGGGTGGAAAGCGCTTTGCCGTGGGCCTTGCTCAGTTGAGTCGGGCGGCTGACGGTCGGCTTTGCCGATTTGGCAGTGCTGGGCGTGCTATGGACTTTAGGGGTGAAACCGTTAACGTTCGGAAGTCGTTGCTCACGATTGGTGGCGTGGGCGGCCAGTGGCATTAATAGGCAAATGGTTAGCCATGTCTTGAAAAATGGTCGCATTAGGCGTGGCTCTTATGGGTTTGCGCGCAACTTTATAACAGCTTTTTGTGCTGTTCTCAGCCCGTTTGTCGACTGAACCTTGGGGTCAAATTCAGGAAAAACGCGACGATTCGCCGCAATTGTCCTACACAAGTCAGGCGCTACAAGGCTTTGAGGGCAGAACGATACCATTTGCCGTTCGTCGGGCGCCCGTAAAAAAGTCACAAAGAAAATGAAAAAATTTATCTATCGAAGCAAAAGAGGTCCTTCATGAACACCTATCAACAGGTTGCTCAGCATCAAGACACCCACAGCAAGGCGATTGGTTACCTGCTGTGGATTTTCGGTTTTACCGGGGCTCATCGCTTTTATTACGGCAAGCCTGTGACGGGCACGATCTGGTTTTTCACCTTCGGCTTGTTCGGCATTGGCTGGTTGATCGACTTGTTCCTGATCCCGGCCATGGACCGTGAAGCCGACCTGCGGTTTACCGCAGGGCCGATTGAATACAGCGTGGCGTGGATTCTGTTGGCGTTCCTGGGGGTGTTTGGTGTGCACCGTATGTATCAGGGCAAATGGATCACCGGCCTGATCTACCTGCTGACCGGCGGTTTGTTCCTGATCGGGGTGCTGTATGACTTCTGGACGCTGAACACGCAGATCTCGATCCGCAATGCCGAGCGCAACAGCGGGCGCTGAGCACTGATCGTTCCCACGCTCCGCGTGGAAATGCAGCCCAGGACGCTTCGCGTCCACCTTTGGAGTGCTGACGCAGAGCGTCACAAGATGCGTTCCCACGCAGAGCGTGGGAACGAGCTTGCGCGTCAAGCCTGGTAGCTGATCCGTCCATCCATCAAGGTATACCGCACCGTCGCCGGCAGGCTGTGGCCGATGAACGGGCAGTTTTCGCCCTTGGACAACCAACGCTCACCAGCCACCGTCGAGCTTGCCAGGTCGAACAGCACCAGGTCCGCCGGTGAACCCACCGCCAACTGGCCCGCCGGCAAGCGCAGGGCCTCGGCCGGGCCGGCGCTCAGGCGTGCCAGCAGTGTCGGCAGGTCCAGCAAGCCGTCTTCCACCAGCGTCATCGCCAGTGGCAACAACAACTCCACGCTGCTGATGCCTGGCTCGGTCGCGCCAAACGGTGCCAGCTTGGCGTCTCGCTCGTGAGGTTGGTGATGGCTGGAAATCGCCGACACCACACCCGACTTCACCGCCGCACGCAAACCGTCACGGTCAGCCTTGGTGCGCAGCGGGGGCTGTACGTGGTACAGGCTGGAGAAGTCGATCAGCGCCTCATCCGTCAGGATCAGTTGGTACAGGGCGACATCCGCGGTGACCCGCAAGCCACGGGCCTGGGCCTGGGCGATCAGAGCCACGCCCCGGGCGCTGGTCAACTGGCTGAAATGCGCACGCACGCCGCTTTGTTCCACCAGCAACAGGTCACGGGCGAGGGCCACGGTTTCTGCTGTTTCCGGAATGCCCGGCAGGCCGAGGAAGCTGGCCACTGCGCCTTCGTGGGCCAGGCCGCCTTCGGCCAGGTCGCGGTCCTGGGAATGGAAGATCACCGTCAAGTCGAAGGTGGCCGCGTATTCCAGGGCGCGGCACAAGGTGCGCGTGCTGCGAAAGCTTTCCAGGCCATTGCCGAAGGCCACGCAACCGGCGTCACGCAGGGCGATCAATTCGGCGAGTTGTTCGCCATCCAGGCCCTTGCTCAAGGCACCAATGGGAAACACTTTGCAGTTGCCGGCTTCGCGGGCGCGGTCGAGGATCAGCTCGGTCACGGCCGACGTGTCCAGCACCGGCTTGGTGTTGGGCGGGCAACACAGGCTGGTCACGCCACCGGCCGCGGCGGCCTGGGTTTCGCTGGCGATATTGCCTTTGCGGCTGTAGCCCGGCTCGCGCAGTGCGACATTCAGGTCCACCAGCCCAGGCGCGGCCACCAGGCCCTTGGCATCGATGCTCTGGCCGGCGTTGAAGCCTGCGGGGGCGGCGCCAATGGCGACGATCTTGCCGGCGTCCAGGTGTAGATCGGTAACTTGGTCCAGGCCACTGGCCGGGTCGATGACTCGGGCGCCGAGAATGCTGAGCTTCACTGGGCCTGCTCCTGCTCGAATTGACGTTGCGCGGTTTGCCCGCTCATGGCCATGGACAGCACGGCCATGCGCACGGCGATGCCGTAGGTCACTTGGTTGAGAATCACCGACTGCGGGCCATCGGCCACCGCCGACTCAATTTCCACGCCGCGGTTGATCGGCCCCGGGTGCATCACGATTGCATCCGGCTTGGCCATGGCCAGGCGTGCGGTGGTCAGGCCGAACAGGCGGTAGAACTCACCTTCGCTGGGCAACAAGCCCCCGGCCATGCGCTCGCGTTGCAGGCGCAGCATGATCACTACGTCCACATCCTTGAGGCCCTCGGCCATGTCGGTGTAGACCTTCACGCCATACTGTTCGATGCCGATTGGCAACAGGGTCTTGGGCGCGATCACGCGGATATCCGGGCAACCCAGGGCCTTGAGAGCCAGCATGTTCGAACGTGCAACCCGCGAATGCAGGATGTCGCCGACGATGGCTACCGAGAGGTTTTCAAAGCTGCCCTTGTGCCGACGAATGGTGAGCATGTCGAGCATGCCCTGGGTCGGGTGCGCGTGACGGCCGTCGCCGCCATTGATGATCGCCACGTTCGGGCACACATGCTCGGCGATGAAATGCGCAGCGCCGGAGTCGCCGTGGCGTACCACGAACATGTCGGCTGCCATGGCTTCCAGGTTGCGCAGGGTATCGAGCAGGGTTTCGCCCTTGCTCGCCGACGAGGTGGACACGTTCAACGTGATCACATCGGCCGACAGCCGCTGGGCCGCCAGTTCAAAGGTGGTGCGGGTGCGGGTGGAGTTCTCGAAGAACACGTTGCAGATGGTTTTACCGCGCAACAGCGGGACTTTCTTCACTGCCCGGCCACCGACTTCCAGGAACGAATCGGCGGTGTCGAGGATTTCGGTGAGCAGTTCGCGGGGCAAACCGTCGAGGGACAAGAAGTGTTGCAACTGGCCCTGAGCATTGAGCTGCAGCGGGCGCTTGGCATCTAGAGGCGTCATCGCGGGGACTCTTTACAAGGCGGTTTAAAGGGCAAGGTCTTGCAGTTCGAGTTCGAGCGGCGTGGGACCGGACAATTTTACCCGCTGCTGGGGGGCAAGCGACAGGGTCGCGCCTACGACGTCCGGGCTGATCGGCAGTTCGCCGGCATCCAGGTCCAGCAGGCACACCAGGGTCACGCTGGCCGGGCGGCCATAGTCGAACAGTTCGTTCATGGCGGCGCGGATGGTGCGGCCGCTCATCAGCACGTCGTCGATCAGTACCAGGTGCTGGCCTTCGATCTCGAAGGGCAGGGCCGAAGGGCGTACTTGTGGATGCAGGCCGTTCTGGCTGAAATCGTCGCGGTAGAAGGACACGTCCAGGGTGCCCAGGGGCGAATCGCTGCCCAGTGCTTCCAGCAATGCCTGGGCTACCCACACGCCACCGGTGCGTATGCCGATAAAACGCGGTTCGCTGATGGCACGGTGTTCCAGGTGCGCCTTGAGGCGTATCGCCATCTGGCTGATCAGTTCGGCAGGGTTCGGCAAGCTCATGGTGGCTCCTTATCAAGTGTGTAGGAGCGAGCTTGCTCGCGAAAAACTCATGGGCACCGCGTTCATCCAGTCTTCTCGCGGTATCGTTAACGTTCTTCGCGGGCAAGCCCGCTCCCACAGGATCGCGGCGGGTCAGGATTCAAATAAAGCGGTGTTTTCATCCAGCCAGCCCTGCAACAGCAAGGCCGCGGCGATGGCGTCTACCGGGTTGTCGCGGTAACTGCCCTTTTGCCCGCCACGGTCGCGGCGCTCCCCCTTGGCTTCGAAGGTGGTGAGGCGTTCGTCGTGGGTATAGAAGGGCAGGTTGTAGCGGCCATTGAGGCGGCGCGCGAATTTCTCGGCGCGCAGGCACATGTCACTGGGGGTGCCATCCATGTTCAGGGGCAGGCCGACCACTACCGCGTCAGGCTTCCACTCTTTGATCAGGGCTTCGACCTGGTTCCAGTCCGGCACGCCGTTTTGGGCCTTGAGGGTGCACAGCTCGCGGGCCTGGCCGGTGATGACCTGGCCAACCGCTACGCCGATCTGTTTGGTGCCGTAGTCAAAACCGAGGATCAGACGCAAGGCCATCAGGCGTGCCCCGCCTGGCTGGTCAGCAGGCTGAGGTTGACCCGCAGCTTGGCTGCTGCCGCTTCCAGGCGCAGTTCGCTGGCGGTGTTGAACAGGATGTCAGCGTCGAACGGGCAGGTCAGCCAGGCATTGCTGGCCAGTTCGGCCTCCAGTTGCCCGGCTTCCCAACCGGCGTAGCCGAGGGTGATCACACTTTGCTCAGGGCCGACGCCGTCGGCGATGGCGAACAGCACGTCCTGGGATGTGGACAATGACACCCCCTCAAGGTCTACCGTGGCCTGGAACTTGGGCCCGGTGGGGTGCAGCACAAAACCGCGATCGGTCTGCACCGGCCCGCCGATGTAGATCGGTACGCCCTGGCAACGCGCCGGCGGGTCGATTTCCGGGCGCAGTTGCTCAAGGATATCGGCCAGGTTCAGCTCCTGCGGGCGGTTGACTACCAACCCCATGGCACCATTGGCCGTGTGCTCGACGATGTAGGTCAAGGTCTGCGCAAAGTTCGGGTCGGCCATATGGGGCATGGCGATCAGGAATTGGTGCTTGAGGTAGGTCGGGCTGACGTTTTTCATGTCCGCTAGTGTGGCGTTGGAGGGGCGAACTGACAAGTGCGGGCGCGAGCCTGATCGCTGATCGTTCCCATGCTTTGCGTCGGAATGCATCCCGGGGCGCTCCGCGTCCCAAGAGCAGACGCAGAGCGTCCATGGCGGCATTCCCACGCGGAGCGTGGGAACGATCTGTGCGATCAGTTGCTGGACAACCGGTCGCCCTTGGCGAACCGCCAGGTGCGGATGATTTCCAGGCGGTCCACGTCGCTCAAGTCGCCGCTGAACGGCGCAAAGGGCGCGGCCAGGCGCACGATGCGTTGCGCAGCCTGGTCCAGCAGCGGCTGGCCGGAGGACTCCAGCACCTGCACCTCATACAGCGAGCCGTCACGGTTGATCGACACCAGCAAGCGCAAATTGCCATAAATCTGTTGGCGCCGCGCCTCGTCCGGGTAATTGAGGTTGCCGATGCGTTCGACTTTCTTGCGCCACTCGTCCTTATACCAGGCACCTTTATCGCGCATGGTTGAGGCGGCGTTCAGACGGTAGATGCGGGGGCGCTTGGCATAAAGCTGTTGCTCATGGGCCAGTTCGGCTTCCAGGCTGGAAATTTCGTCGGATAACGTCGAACTGTCGAACGTCGGCGCAGGCTTCACTGGCTCGGGCTTGGGTTCGGTCTTGGCCTTTTCGCGCTGGGTCGGGGCTTTTTGCGGTTTGGGCGCGACAGTCGTCACCGCAGCCTTGGGCGTGGCCTGCCTGACCTCAGGCTTGGGCGCTGGCGGCGGAGTGACCTTCTTGACCTGGTTGTCATGGAAGGGCGCTACCTCGGTGGTCTTGGGCACGGCTTTCTTGTCGAGGGTGCCGCTGCCCTGTTGGTTGTCCTGGGCGAGAAAGTCAGCCTTTTCGGGCTTCTTTTCGCTTTTGAACGTGGCGAGAGTGATTTCCAGGGTCTTGGTGATCTGCTTGGGTTCGACCAGGGTGAACCCCACACCCAGGAGCAGGGCGAGATGAATCAAGGCAGCGAGAAACAGGGTAAAACCGAGACGATCGGCCGGGCGCACGCCGCTGGGGGAGAATTCGGGGGGCAGATCGGACGGGAGTGTCATGACAAGAAAACCAACATCGCGCGTTTCACAGGTTGCGCATGATAACGCAATGTTGGTAGGTGTCCGGCTGTTCTATGTCACTTGGCTTGTAGCTTGCGTTCAATGGCGGCCATCAGCATTTCGCCGATGTTCGTGCCAAATGCGTTGTCGATCTCGCGAATACAGGTCGGGCTGGTGACGTTGATTTCAGTGAGGTTCTCGCCAATTACGTCTAGTCCGACAAATAGCAGACCTTTTTCCCGCAGGGTTGGACCGACTTGAGCGGCGATCCAGCGGTCTTTTTCTGACAACGGCCGCGCTTCACCGCGACCACCGGCCGCCAGGTTGCCACGGGTCTCGCCGGCTGCCGGGATCCGCGCCAGGCAATAATCCACCGGCTCGCCGTCAATCATCAGGATACGTTTGTCGCCATCCTTGATCGCCGGCAGGTAGGCCTGGCCCATGATCTGCTGGGTGCCCAGGGCGGTCAGGGTTTCGAGGATCACCGACAGGTTCGGGTCGCCGGCGCGGTGACGGAAGATCGAGGTGCCGCCCATGCCGTCCAGCGGCTTGAGGATCACGTCGCCATGCTTGGCGGCGAATTCACGCAGTACATCGGCGCGGCGGCTGACCACGGTCGGTGGCGTGCACTGCGGGAACAGGGTGGCGAACAGTTTTTCATTACAGTCGCGCAGGCTTTGCGGCTTGTTGACGATCAACACGCCCGCGCGTTCGGCCTGCTCCAGCAGGTAGGTGGAGTACACAAATTCCATGTCGAACGGCGGATCCTTGCGCATCAGGATCACGTCGAGGTCGCTCAGCGGGCTGTCGATTTCGTCAGAAAGCTCGAACCACTTCTCGGGGTTGGCAAACACCTGCAGCGGGCGCATGCGTGCGCGGGCCTCGCCGTCACCCTGGTAAAGGTCGCGCTGCTCCATATAGAACAAGGTCCAGCCGCGGGCCTGGGCGGCCAGGAGCATGGCCAGCGAACTGTCCTTTTTATAGGAAATGCTGGCGATAGGGTCCATGACAATGCCGACGCGAACGCTCATGGGGATTTCCTCTAGCAAATTAGGGCGCATAAAAGTGGCGTCAGAGTGGCGCTGCGGCTGTTGTGGGTCAAGGAAAAACCACTGGGCGGGTGCCTCGATAGATTGCGCCAGGAGACTGTGCTAAAAAGGCTGGCACGGCGCAGCAGCCCTTGAATTCCAAGGCTTGCGGCGTTCATCCTGTGCAACATCAGGCAGTACACACCGAAAACCGATTCGCTGTGGCGATGGTAGAGCAGATATGGAACAGCATTCCAACGCCTTGAAGGTGATGGTAATCGACGATTCGAAAACGATCCGCCGCACCGCCGAGACGCTGTTGAAGAACATGGGGTGCGAGGTCATCACGGCGATCGACGGTTTCGACGCCCTGGCCCGTATTGTCGATCATCACCCGCACATTATCTTTGTCGACATCATGATGCCGCGCCTGGACGGCTACCAGACCTGCGCCCTGGTGAAGAACAACCCGGCGTTCAAGTCGATCCCGGTGATCATGTTGTCTTCCAAGGACGGCCTGTTCGACAAGGCCAAGGGGCGCATCGTGGGTGTCGATCAATTTTTGACCAAGCCTTTCAGCAAGGAAGAACTGCTGGGGGCGATCAAGGCCTATGTGCCTGGGTTCGCCGCAGTAGAACAAGCACACTGACGCCGCCTCACGAGGGCCGGCGCCGACCAATGTAGCGGGGAAAACCATGGCACGTGTTCTGATCGTCGACGATTCGCCGACCGAAATGTACAAACTCACCGGCATGCTGGAAAAGCATGGCCACCAGGTGCTCAAGGCCGAAAACGGCGCGGACGGCGTGGCCCTGGCCCGTCAGGAAAAGCCCGACGCGGTGCTGATGGATATCGTGATGCCCGGCCTCAACGGCTTCCAGGCCACGCGCCAGTTGTCCAAGGAGCCGGAAACCAACGGTATCCCGATCATCATCATCACCACCAAGGATCAGGAAACCGACAAGATCTGGGGCGCACGCCAGGGCGCCAAGGACTACCTGACCAAGCCTGTGGATGAAGAAACCCTGATTGCCACCCTGAACAAGGTGCTGGCCGGCTAAGGCTTGCGATCATGACCGAGTCGCAAACCGCCTTCGAGCTGCTGCTGGACATCGACCGCCGCTGCCGCTTGCTGGCCGCGGACCTGCCGTCCCAGGAAACGCGCCTGCAACGCTGGAGCGGCATCGCTTTCCGCATAGGGCCAAACGCCTACGTGGCGCCCATGGGCGAAGTCGCCGAGGTGTTGCATGAGCCACGTTGCACCTTGATGCCGGGGGTCAAGCCCTGGGTCAAGGGCGTGGCCAACCTGCGCGGGCGCTTGCTTCCGGTGATGGACCTGGGCGGTTTCCTGGGCCTTGAGTTGTCCAGGGCGCGCAAGCAACGGCGGGTGCTGGTGGTGGAGTTCAACGACCTGTTTGTCGGGCTGCTGGTAGATGAGGTGGTAGGCATGCAGCATTTCCCATTGGATGCCTGGGTGGCGAGCGCTGCCTCGAGCGCGCCGTTTATTCAGGGCCAGTTCGACGGCGACCCGCCGTGGCAAGTCTTCAGCCCCTTCGCCCTGGCCCAGGCCCCTGGCTTCATGGATGTTGCCGCATGAGCACCGCTACCACGCCCAAACCCCAGGCCGCTTCGCGCAGCCGTTCGCAGATCATCGTGCTGTTTATCGCCTTGATCGTGTTCATCATGCTGCTGTTCGCCAACTTCGCGTACCTCAACACCCAGTCCACTTACGATAAGCAGTACATCGGCCACGCCGGTGAGCTGCGCGTGCTGTCCCAGCGCATTGCCAAGAACGCCACCGAGGCCGCTGCCGGGAAAGCGGCGGCGTTCAAGCTGCTGGGCGATGCGCGCAACGATTTTGCCCAGCGCTGGGGCTACCTGAAAAAAGGTGACCCGCAAACCGGCTTGCCGGCGGCGCCCAGTGCGGTGCGCGCCGAAATGCGGGCGGTGCAGACCGACTGGGAGGCGTTGCTGAAAAACACCGACGCCATCCTGGCCAGCGAGCAGACCGTGTTGTCGTTGCACCAGGTGGCGGCGACCCTGGCCGAAACCGTACCGCAACTGCAGATCGAGTCGGAAAAAGTCGTGGATATCCTGCTGCAACGCGGCGCCCCGGCCAGCCAGGTAGCCTTGGCCCAACGCCAGTCGCTGCTGGCCGAACGTATCCTGGGGGCGGTCAACACGGTGCTGGCGGGGGATGAAACCGCCGGGCAGGCCGCCGATGCCTTCGGTCGCGATGCCAACCGTTTTGGCGTGGTGCTCAATGGCATGCTCAACGGCAACCCGGGGCTGCGTATCACCCAGGTCGAAGACCCGGATGCCCGGGCGCGGCTGGCGGACATCGCCGAGCTGTTCGAGTTTGTCTCCGGCTCCGTGGATGAAATTCTCGAGACCTCGCCGCAGTTGTTCCAGGTGCGCGCCTCGGCGAGCAATATTTTCAACCTGTCGCAAACCCTGCTCGATGAAGCCTCGCACCTGGCCACGGGTTTTGAAAACCTCGCCAGCGGGCGCAGCTTCGACACCATCGGCGGTTACGTGCTGGGCTTGCTGGCGCTGGCCTCGATCATCCTGATCGGCCTGGTCATGGTGCGCGAGACCAACCGCCAACTGCATGAAACCGCGCAGAAGAACGAGCGCAACCAGAACGCGATCATGCGCCTGCTGGATGAAATCGAAGACCTGGCTGACGGCGACCTCACCGTCACCGCCTCGGTCACCGAAGACTTCACCGGCACCATCGCAGACTCCATCAACTATTCCGTGGATCAACTGCGCGACCTGGTCGCCACCATCAACCTCACTGCCGGGCAGGTCGCCGGTGCGGTGCAAGACACCCAGGCCACCGCCATGCACCTGGCCCAGGCGTCGGAGCATCAGGCCCAGCAGATTGCCGAAGCGTCCACGGCGATCAATCAGATGGCGCAGTCCATCGACCAGGTGTCGGCCAACGCGGCCGAATCCTCGGCGGTAGCTGAACGCTCGGTAGAGATCGCCAACAAAGGCAACGAGGTGGTGCACAACACCATCCACGGCATGGACAACATTCGCGAGCAGATCCAGGACACCGCCAAGCGCATCAAGCGTTTGGGCGAATCGTCCCAGGAAATTGGCGACATCATCAGCCTGATCGACGACATCGCCGACCAGACCAACATCCTCGCTCTCAACGCCGCGATCCAGGCCAGCATGGCCGGCGACGCCGGGCGCGGTTTTGCGGTGGTGGCCGATGAAGTGCAACGTTTGGCCGAGCGCTCCTCGGCGGCCACCCGGCAGATCGAAACCCTGGTGCGCACCATTCAGGCCGACACCAACGAAGCGGTGATTTCCATGGAGCAGACCACCACCGAAGTGGTGCGCGGCGCACGCCTGGCCCAGGACGCCGGGGTGGCGCTGGAGGAGATCGAAGGCGTGTCGAAAACCCTGGCAGCGCTGATCCAGAGTATTTCCAACGCGGCGCAGCAACAGACCTCATCGGCGGGGCAGATTTCCCTGACCATGAACGTGATCCAGCAGATCACCACACAGACGTCGTCGGGTTCCACCGCCACCGCAGAAAGCATTGGTAACCTGGCGAAGATGGCCAGCCAGTTGCGCAGGTCGGTATCGGGTTTTACCTTGCCGCCGCCCAAGCAGGTCGATGATTGAAATACGACCTGAAGAACACCACAGTCCAACTATGGCAGCTGGCTTGCCTGCGATAGCGGTCTGTCAGATACAGAAATAGTGCTGACCCACCGCTATCGCAGGCAAGCCAGCTCCCACATTGGATCTCCATTGTTTGTGAGATACCAGCAACTCATGAATTCTAAGCGGAGCAGTTATGGTTGATCGGCACGACTATGTGGCCCTCGAATGGGTCAAGGGCGATATTGCCGAAACCCTGAAGCAGGCCCGGTCGGCCCTGGACGCGTACGTTGAAACCCATGACGACGACGCTCTAAACGAATGCCTGGCCGGTATTCACCAGGTACATGGCGCGCTGCAAATAGTCGAGTTCTACGGCGCGGCGCTGCTGGCCGAAGAAATCGAGGAACTGGCCCTGGCACTACAGGCCGGGCACGTTGGCCAACGCGATGAAGGTATCCGGCTGCTGCAACAAGCCCTCGGCCAACTGCCGCTGTACCTCGACCGCGTGCACAGTGCCCGCCGCGACTTGCCGCTGGTGGTGCTACCGCTGCTCAACGACCTGCGCAGCGCCCGTGGTGAAAGCCTGCTATCGGAAACCAGTCTGTTCAGCCCGCAACTGCTATCGATCGAGCCGTTGCCTGAGCAAGCCCTGGCCCAGCGGGCCACGCCGGATCTGCATGAGCAGTTGCGCCAATGGCGCCACCTGCTGCAACAAGCCCTCGCCGGATTGCTGCGTGAAGACCACGGCCCCAGCAACCTGGAAGACATGGCGCGGGTGTTCGCACGCCTTGAAGCGCTATGCCAGGGTGCGCCGCTGCTGCCGTTGTGGCAGGTCACCTCGGCGCTGGTCGAAGGCATGCTCACCGGCGTGGTCGCCAACAGTCCGGCGCTGCGCAGCCTGCTCAAGGCCAGCGACAAGCAACTCAAGCGCTTGCTGGTTCAAGGCATCAATGGCATCAACCAGCCGGCACCGGACGAGTTGCTCAAGAGCCTGTTGTTCTACGTCGCCAAAGTCACCCGGCCGACGCCGCGCATGCAGAGCCTGAAGGAGCGCTACGGCTTGGACGAAGCGTTGCCCGACAGCGCCGTGGTCGATGCTGAACGTGCACGGCTGGCCGGGCCGGATCGCAATGCCATGGGCTCGGTACTCGGGGCGTTGTGTGAGGAACTGGTGCGGGTCAAGGAACGCCTGGATCTGTTCGTGCGCAGTGATCGCCAGCACACCCAGGACCTCGATCCGTTCCTGGCGCCCTTGCGGCAGATCGCCGATACCCTCGCGGTGTTGGGTTTCGGCCAGCCGCGCAAAGTGATCATCGACCAACTCGCCGTGGTGTTGAGCCTGGTCCAGGGGCAGCGCGAACCCAATGACGCGGTGTTGATGGATGTGGCCGGCGCGTTGCTGTATGTCGAAGCGACGTTGGCCGGGATGATCGGCACCGTCGAACCGCAAAGCAGTGAAGACAGCCGCTTGCCCACCACCGACCTGACTCAGATCCATCAGTTGGTGATTCGTGAATCGTGCCAGTGCCTGCGCCAAGCCAAGGAGCTGGTGATCGACTGCATTGAGGCTGATTGGGATCGTCAGCGCCTGGAGTCCTTGCCCGAGCTACTGAGCCAGGTGCGTGGTGCCCTGGCGATGATTCCCTTGCCGCGTGCGGCGAGCCTGATGCGCGGTTGCACCGATTACGTCGACGAGCAATTGATGATCAACGAGGCCGCCCCTTCGGCGACACAACTGGCGCATTTCGCCGAGGTGGTCAGCAGCCTTGAGTACTACCTCGAGCGCATGCTTCAAGACCCTGACGCGGCAGGGGAAAAAGTGCTGGAGTTGGCCACCCAGGGCTTGAATGCATTGGGCTACCTGCCGGTGGAAAAACCCTGGCGGCAGGCCCTGGCTGCGCCCGAGGGGGCGCTGTCCACCGAGGCTGCGCCAAACCAATCCCAGTTCGATGCCTTGGCCAGCCCTGCATCACGTCTCAACCCTCCAGCCTTGCAGCGTCCCGGTAGCCTGTTGCCGCCGCCGGCCGGTGAAGAACCGATTGACGATGAACTGCGCGAAGTCTTCCTTGAAGAAACCGATGAAGTCCTCGACGTGTTGCATCGCTACCTGCCCGACAGCGCGGACAAAGCCGCCCAGGGCGAAATGCGCCGGGCTTTCCATACCCTCAAGGGCAGCGGCCGCATGGTGCGCGCCCTGGTGCTGGCCGAGCTGGCCTGGGCCGTGGAGAACCTGCTCAATCGCGTGCTGGAACGCAGTGTAGTCCTTGGCCCTGAGGTGCGGCAGGTGTTGGATGAGGCCGTGGCCCTGCTGCCGGAGCTGATCGCCGATTTCGCTAGCGACGACCAGCGCCAGCGCGATGAAGTCGACGCCTTGGCCGCCCGTGCCCATGCCCTGGCCAGTGGCGCTGCAACATCGACCACCGAGCCCCATGACCCAATGCTGCTGGAGATCTTTCGCAACGAAGCCCAGGGCCATCTGGACAGCCTCGACCACTTCCTGCAACAGGCCGCCGAGCAGGTGCCGCTGCAGGTCAGTGATGAACTGCAACGCGCCTTGCACACCCTCAAGGGCAGCGCCTACATGGCCGGCGTGTTGCCCATTGCCGAACTGGCGCGCCCGCTGGATCACCTCACCCGTGAGTACAAGGCCCACCGCGTGCCGCTGGACAAGGACGAAGTGGCGTTGTTGCTTGAGGCACAAGGGCTGTTCCAGCGCGGGGTGCGTGACCTGGACAACAATCCCCTGGCGCCGATCCACGGCGCGGCCAGCGTGATCAGCCGCACCCAACACCTGCTGGAGCATCAACTGGCCGCCTTGCTCGACGCCCCCACGGCCGGCCTGCGCGTCAAGCGTGACCCGCACTTGATCACCAACTTCCTGGCCCAGGGCATGGACATCCTGCTCGACGCCGAAAGCCTGCTGCGTCGCTGGCAGCAACACCCCGGCGACCGTCTGGAACTCACGGCGTTGCTGGACGAACTGACCACCCTGGGCGAGGGTGCGCACCTTGCCGACCTGCATCCTATCGACGCGTTGTGCGAAGCCTTGCTCGACCTGTATGGCGCGGTAGAGGAAAGCAGCCTGGCGGTCAGCGCCCGGTTCTTCCAAGAGGCTGAACAGGCCCACGACGCGCTGATCAACATGCTCGACCAGTTGGCCGCCGGCCAGGAAATCAGCCCCGCGCCTGCACGGCTGCAGGCGTTACGCGCGTTGCTGGACGAAGCCTTAGACCCGTCCGCCACAGGCCTGATCAAAAGCGACGGCAGCCGCGCCCTGAGTATCTCCGAATTGGGCGCGGCCACCGCGCAGCTGGATCACGCCACCGCGATGGACGACGAGATTGTTGAGATCTTCCTTGAGGAGGCCGTAGACATCCTCGACAGCGCCGGCCAGTCGCTCAAGCGATGGTTACTGGAGCCCGACAGCGCTGCGCCCTTGTCCTCGTTGCAGCGGGATCTGCACACCCTCAAGGGCGGCGCGCGCATGGCCGAAATCGACCCGGTGGGCGACTTGGCCCACGAGCTGGAATGCGTTTATGAGGGGCTGGTGGACCGCCGCTATAGCTACTCTGTCGAGCTATCCCAGGCACTGATGGCCAGCCACGAACGCTTGGCTCAACAATTGGAAGAGCTGCAACAACAGCAACCCCTGAGTGACGGCGCCGAACTGGTCGAAAGGCTGCGGGAATTGCGCCAGGCCAGCAGCCCGGCAGCGCCGGCTGCGGTGGCGCCAGCCTCGGGTGCCGACCCGGAATTGCTGGATATATTCCTCGAAGAAGCCGCCGATATCCTCGACAGCTCAGGCAGCGCGCTTTTGCGCTGGCAGGACGAGCCGGGCAATCGCCAGGAAGTGGAAACCCTGCTGCGTGACCTGCACACCCTCAAGGGCGGTGCACGCATGGTCGAGATCGGGCCGATCGGCGATCTGGCCCATGAGCTGGAATTTCTCTACGAAGGGCTTTCCGCCGGTTTGCTCGCGCCGACCCCTGAGTTGTTCGCACTGCTGCAAGGTTGCCATGATCGCCTGGCGCAAATGATCGACGCCGTGGCCGAGGGATTGCCGGTGGGTTCGGTGGATAAACTCATCGAGCGCATCAAGAGCCTGGTGCACCCCAGTGATGAGCCGGTCACACCGGTGGCGCTGCCGGCGGGCAAGGCCGAAGCGGTCGCCGACCCGGCCGCCGACCTGGTGAAAATCTCTGCCGACTTGCTCGATGACCTGGTCAACCTGGCCGGCGAAACTTCGATCTTCCGTGGGCGTATCGAGCAGCAAGTCAAGGATGCGCGCATTGCCTTGAGTGAGATGGAAACCACCATCGAGCGCATGCGCGACCAATTGCGCCGGCTCGACAGCGAAACCCAGGGCCGCCTCTTGAGCCGCCAGCAAGCCGAGGCCGAACGCCTGGGCTACGAAGAGTTCGACCCGCTGGAAATGGACCGCCACTCGCAGCTGCAACAGCTGGCCCGTGCGCTGTCCGAATCTGCCTCCGACCTGCTCGATCTCAAAGAGACCCTTGAGCGTCGCAACCAGGATGCCTACAACCTGCTGCAGCAACAGGCACGCATCAACACCGAATTGCAGGAAGGCCTGATGCGCACGCGCATGGTGCCTTTCGAGCGCATGTTGCCACGCCTCAAGCGCATCGTGCGGCAAGTGGCGGGCGAGTTGGGCAAGGACGTGGAGTTTATCGTCGGCAATGCCGAAGGCGAGATGGACCGCAATGTGCTGGAACGCATGGCGGCCCCCTTGGAGCATATGCTGCGCAACGCGGTCGACCACGGCCTGGAGTCCCGCGAAGTGCGGCTGGCTGCGGGTAAACCGGAGAAGGGCCGCATCACCCTGGACCTGACCCACGAAGGCGGCGACATCGTCTTCGACATGCGTGACGACGGCGCGGGTGTGCCCCTCGAAGCGGTGCGACGCAAGGCGATCAAGCGCGGCCTGCTCGCCCCCCATCAAGAGATCAGCGACCGTGACGTGTTGCAGTTCATCCTGCAACCGGGCTTTTCCACTGCCGAAAAAATCACCCAGATTTCCGGGCGCGGCGTGGGCATGGACGTGGTGCATGAGGAAGTGCGCCAGCTCGGCGGCTCGATGGTGATCGACTCGACGCCGGGCATGGGCGTGCATTTTCGCATTCGCCTGCCGTTTACCGTGTCGGTCAATCGTGCGCTGATGGTGCACTGCGCGGACGACCAATACGCGATCCCGCTCAACACCATCGAAGGCTTGGTGCGCGTGCTGCCCCACGAATTGGCGGGGCACTACCAGCAAGACCCGCCGCACTATGAATACGCCGGCCAGCGCTACGAGTTGTTCTACCTCGGTGACCTGCTGCACACCGCCAGCCGCCCTAAACTGCTGGGCCAGTACCAGCCGGTGCCGGTGCTGCTGGTGCACTGCAATGAACGCCGCGTGGCGGTGCACGTGGATGCCATGGCCGGTACTCGCGAGATCGTGGTCAAGGGCCTGGGGCCGCAGTTCTCCGGGGTGCAGGGCGTGACCGGCGCGACCATCCTGGGCGACGGCCATGTGGTGCTGATCATCGACCTGCTGGCGCACATCCGCGCTCGGCAACCGGCCTTGCCGGCCCAGGCAGTGGATGCGCCGCTGATCCTCAACGACCCACTGAAAAAACGCCCGCTGCTGGTGCTGGTGGTGGACGACTCGGTGACCGTACGCAAAGTCACCAGCCGCCTGCTGGAGCGCAACGGCATGAACGTGCTCACCGCCAAGGACGGTATCGACGCCCTCGCCATCCTGGAAGAACACACCCCGGACCTGATGCTGCTCGACATCGAAATGCCGCGCATGGACGGCTTCGAAGTGGCCATTCAGATACGCAATGACCCGCGCCTGATGCGCTTGCCGATCATCATGATCACCTCACGCACCGGCCAGAAACACCGCGACCGCGCCATGGCCATTGGCGTCAACGACTACCTCGGCAAGCCGTACCAAGAGTCGGTGCTGCTGGAAAGCATCGCCTATTGGAGCAAGTCCCATGCTTGAACACCGCACCAGCCAACTCACCGGCCTGCTGCTGCCCTTGGCCGACCGCCATCTGGTGCTACCCAACGTCGCCGTAGCCGAGCTGATCGACTTTCAGCGCGGCGAACCGGCCAGCGACGCGCCGCCGTGGTACCTGCGGCAGGTCACTTGGCGCGATCGACAGATTCCGCTGATCAGCTTTGAAGCGGCCTGCGGCGAAGCCAGCGTGACGGGCGAACGCTCGAGGATCGTGGTGTTGAATGCGTTGGGTGGCAGGCCCACGTTGAAGTTCATTGCCCTGGTGATCCAGGGTATTCCCCGCTCGTACAAGCTCGACAGCGAATTGAGCTACGTGGACGTGCCCCTGTGCCCGCTGGAACTGGCGGCGGTGCAAGTGGGCGAGCAGGTGGCAAAGGTGCCGGACTTGATGGGGCTTGAAGCGCTGCTGGTAGAGTCCGGCCTAGCCTGACTGATCGTTCCCACGCTCCGCGTGGGAATGCCGCCGGGGACGCTCCGCGTCCCGCCAGTCGGCATAAGGGTGACGCAGAGCGTCACAGGATGCATGCCCACGCGGAGCGTGGGAACGATCAGTTATGCGCCGCCAGGTCACGTAGCGCGATCGGCAGATTCCGCTGACCAGCTTTGAAGCGGCCTGCGGCGAAGCCAGCGTGACGGGCGAACGCTCGAGGAGGCGGCGGTGCAAGTGGGGGAGCAGGTGGCGAAGGTGCCGGACTTGATGGGGCTTGAAGCGCTGCTGGTAGAGTCCGGCCTGGCCTGACTGATCGTTCACACGCTCCGCGTGGGAATGCCGCCGGGGACGCTCCGCGTCCCGCCAGCCAGCACAAGGGTGACGCAGAGCGTCACAGGATGCATGCCCACGCGGAGCGTGGGAACGATCAGTTATGCGCCGCCAGGTCACGTGGCGCGATCGGCAGATTCCGCTGACCAGCTTTGAAGCGGCCTGCGGCGAAGCCAGCGTGACGGGCGAACGCTCGAGGAGGCGGCGGTGCAAGTGGGCGAGCAGGTGGCGAAGGTGCCGGACTTGATGGGGCTTGAAGCGCTGCTGGTAGAGTCCGGCCTGGCCTGACTGATCGTTCACACGCTCCGCGTGGGAATGCCGCCGGGGACGCTCCGCGTCCCGCCAGTCAGCATAAGGGTGACGCAGAGCGTCACAGGATGCATGCCCACGCGGAACGTGGGAACGATCAGTTATGCACGACCTACCATCAACGCAGGCAAGCCAGCTCCCACAGTTTGATCTTCGTTACTCCAGGCGTAACGGTTCGTCCTCCAGCTTGATTGATGCCTTAACGCTTCACTCCTAAGGTAAGCCCCACGACAGCAACCCCCCGTGGAGCGACCATGACAACAACCATCACCCCCGACTCGCGCTGGACGCGGCGGCGCGACGAGAAGCAGCGGCGGCTCGGGCTGGTCAAAAAATACGCAGACGGGGCGGTGTTGCCCAGTGACAAGATCGTCGAGGCCCTTGAAGCCTTGATCCTCCCCGGCGACCGCGTTGTGCTGGAGGGCAACAACCAGAAGCAGGCCGACTTCCTCTCGCGCTCCCTGGCCCAGGCCGACCCCGCCAAGCTCCACGATTTGCACATGATCATGCCCAGCGTGGGCCGTTCCGAGCACCTGGACCTGTTTGAAAAGGGCATTGCCCGTAAGCTGGATTTCTCTTTCGCTGGCACCCAATCCCTGCGCATCAGCCAGTTGCTGGAAGACGGCATGCTGGAGATCGGCGCGATCCACACCTACATCGAGCTCTATGCGCGGCTGGTGGTGGATCTGATCCCCAACGTGGTGCTCTCGGCCGGTTTCATGGCCGACCGTGCCGGTAACATTTACACCGGCGCCAGCACCGAAGACACCCCGGCGCTGATCGAACCCGCCGCCTTCAGCGATGGCATCGTCATCGTGCAAGTCAACCAGTTGGTGGATGACGTCACCGACTTGCCCCGCGTCGACATCCCCGCAAGCTGGGTCGATTTCGTGGTGGTGGCCGACAAGCCGTTCTACATCGAGCCGCTGTTCACCCGCGACCCGCGCCATATCAAGCCGGTGCATGTGCTGATGGCGATGATGGCGATCCGTGGCATCTACGAAAAACATAATGTGCAGTCGCTCAACCATGGCATTGGCTTCAACACCGCCGCCATCGAATTGATCCTGCCCACCTACGGCGAATCCCTGGGCCTCAAAGGCAAGATCTGCCGCAACTGGACCCTCAACCCGCACCCCACATTGATCCCGGCGATTGAAAGCGGTTGGGTAGAAAGCGTGCATTGCTTCGGCACCGAACTGGGCATGGAAAACTATATTGCCGCACGCCCGGATGTGTTCTTCACCGGCCGCGATGGCTCGATGCGCTCCAACCGCATGTTCTGCCAACTCGCCGGCCAATACGCCGTGGACCTGTTTATCGGCGCCACCCTGCAAGTGGATGGCGACGGGCATTCCAGCACCGTGACCCGTGGCCGCCTCGCCGGTTTCGGTGGCGCGCCGAACATGGGCCACGACCCACGCGGCCGCCGTCATGGCACACCGGCCTGGCTGGATATGCGCCACGACGATGCGCCTGAGGCCTTGCTTGAACGCGGCAAAAAACTCGTAGTGCAGATGGTCGAGACCTTCCAGGAAGGCGGTAAACCCACTTTCGTCGACACCCTGGACGCGGTGGAAGTGGCCCGCAAAAGCGGCATGCCCCTGGCGCCCATCATGATCTACGGCGACGACGTCACCCACTTGCTCACCGAAGAAGGCATCGCCTACCTGTACAAGGCACGCTCTCTGGAAGAACGTCAGGCGATGATCGCCGCCGTCGCCGGGGTGACCGCCATCGGTATGCGCCACAACCCCAAGGACACTGCGCGCATGCGCCGCGAAGGCTTGATTGCCTTGCCCGAAGACTTGGGTATTCGCCGCACCGACGCCACCCGCGAGTTGTTGGCCGCCAAGAGCGTGGCCGACCTGGTGGACTGGTCTGGTGGCCTCTACAACCCGCCCGCCAAATTCAGGAGCTGGTAAATGCGCGCGCTCAAACAGCATGAACTGAGCCTGGCCGATCGCCTGGCGGATATGGCCGTGGATGCGCTGATCGACGAAGCGGATTTGTCGCCTAAACCCGCTCTGGTAGACCGGCGCGGCAACGGCGCTCACAGCGATTTGCACCTGGGGCTGATGCACGCCTCGGCGCTGTCGCTGTGGCCGATGTTCAAGGAAATGGTCGAGGCCGCGCTCGACATCGGCGAAGTCGGCCTGCCCCTGCGCGAAGCGCTCGGGCGTATTGGCCGGGAAGGCGAGCAGGCCATGCTCGCCACCACCCAGGGCGTGAACACCCATCGCGGTGCGATCTGGGCGCTGGGTTTGCTCACTGCTGCGGCGGCCCTGGAGCCCCGCGCCATAACCCTGACCGCCGCCAAGCTGGCCCTGCTCAACGACCGCTTCGCCCCGCAGCCCATGAGCCATGGCGCCCAGGTTGCCCAGCGCTACGGCGCACGCGGCGCCCGTGAAGAAGCCCAGCTCGGCTTCCCTTCAGTGACGCAACGCGGCCTGCCGCAACTGCACAAGAGCCGCCGCGAAAACGCCGGTGAGCAGAACGCCCGGCTGGATACTTTGCTGGCGATCATGACGGACCTGGCAGACACCTGCGTGCTCTACCGCGCCGGTACCGAAGGCCTGGCTACCATGCAACAGGGCGCCCAGGCCGTGCTCGACGCCGGTGGCAGCGCAACCCTGGCCGGACGCCGCCAACTGCATGAACTGGACCTGCAACTGCTGGCCTTGAATGCCTCCCCCGGCGGCGCCGCCGACCTGTTGGCCGCCTGCCTGTTTATCGACCGCCTCGACGGAGCGTTGTGATGGAAACCTTATCCTTTGAATTCCCCGCCGGGCAGCCCCCCAAAGGCCGTGCGCTGGTGGGCTGCGTCGGCTCGGGCGACCTGGAAGTGCTGCTGGAGCCGGGCACGCCCGGCACCTTGACCATCCAGGTGCAAACCTCGGTCAATGGCGCGCAGCAACGCTGGCAGCACCTGTTCGAACGCATCTTCCAGGAGCAGACGCCACCGGCCCTGAACATTGATATCCACGACTTCGGTGCCACACCCGGTGTGGTGCGCTTGCGCCTGGAGCAAGGTTTCGAGGAGATCGGCCATGACTGACTTACTCGCTAAACACAGCTTTGTCGAACTTGGCGCCCGGCAGCGCGCCAAGGCGCTGTTGGATGCAGGCACCTTCCGCGAGTTGATCGACCCGTTCCAGCGGGTCATGTCGCCGTGGCTCAGCCGCCAGGGCGTGGTGCCCCAGGCCGATGATGGTGTGGTGATCGCCAAGGGCAGCATCGGCGCCAAGCCTGTGGTGATTGCCGCGATCGAAGGTAATTTCCAGGGCGGCAGCCTGGGTGAAGTTGGGGGTGCGAAAATCGCGGGCGCCTTGGAGCTGGCGGCCGAAGACAACCGCAACGGCGTCCCCACCTGCGCGGTGCTACTGCTGGAAACGGGCGGCGTGCGCTTGCAGGAAGCCAACCTGGGCCTGGCTGCCATTGCCGACATTCACGCGGCGATTGTCGACCTGCGCCAGTACCAGCCGGTGATCGGCGTGGTGGCCGGCAGTGTCGGTTGCTTTGGGGGCATGTCCATCGCGGCTGGCTTGTGCAGCTATCTGGTGGTGACTCGCGAAGCACGTCTGGGCTTGAACGGCCCCCAAGTGATCGAGCAGGAGGCTGGCCTGGAGGAATATGACTCCCGCGACCGCCCGTTTATCTGGAGCCTTACCGGCGGCGAGCAGCGCTTCAACAGTGGCTTGGCCGACCGTTATGTGACGGACGATGTGGCGCAGATCCAGCAGACTGTCAGCGCACTGCTGCAGCAGGGCGTGCCCACACAACCGCGCAGCCGGCGCGCTGATTTTTACCTGGCGCGCCTGGCCGAACTGGACGCGAGCGCGCAAATCGAGCCGGCGACTGTTCGCGCGCTGTATCAGGGAGAACGCTCATGAGAGGCTTGCAGTGGTTCAACGCATTGAGCGCCAACGCAACGCCCCTCGAAGGTTTGCCGGGCTCATTGAAAGTGGCGGACGGAGTATTGGGTGAACAGGCGGTGCGTTATATCGCCGTGGTTCCCGACCCGCAAAACCGTTTTCCCCGCGCCCGCCATGGCGAAGTCGGCCTGCTGGAAGGCTGGGGCTTGGCCAAGGCGGTGTACGAAGCCATCGCCCGGGGGGACAAACGGCCCATCATCGCTATCGTCGACGTACCCAGCCAAGCCTATGGCCGTCGCGAAGAAGCCCTCGGCATTCATCAGGCCCTGGCCGCCGCCGCTGACAGCTACGCTCGCGCCCGGCTCGCCGGCCACCCGGTGATCGCCCTGCTGGTGGGCAAGGCCATGTCGGGGGCGTTCCTCGCCCACGGCTACCAGGCCAATCGCCTGATCGCCCTGCGCGACCCGGGCGTGATGGTGCATGCCATGGGCAAAGCCTCGGCCGCCCGGGTGACCTTGCGCAGCGTCGAGGAATTGGAAACCCTGGCCGCCAGCGTGCCGCCGATGGCCTATGACATCGACAGCTATGCCAGCCTGGGCTTGCTGTGGGAGACGCTGACAGTCACCCAGATTGAACAGCCCACGGCGGATGACGTGGCGCGAGTCAGCGATTGCCTGGTGCAGGCAGTCAAGGATATCGGCAGTACCGACTTGAGCTCACGCCTTGGCGCCACCAACCGAGCCGCCTCCAGCCGAGTGCGCCAGCTGTTGCGGGAGCAATGGTGAACGCCCACGACTTGCTCTGGGGCATGACCCTGGCGCATCTGCCTGCCGATGCCCCGGCCTGGGTGCGGGACGCGATCCGTGCCGGGCATCCGGTAGTGGTGCGGCGTGCTATCGCCGAGCCGGGCCATGTGGCGGTCGGTGTGCGTGGGCGTTTGCGTGAGCAGCGTTTTGCCGCCCGGATGCCCGTGGCGGCGGTGCAACGGCGGGTGGCGCCGCAAGCTTTGCGAGCGGCGGTCTCACCACGGGATTTACCGGCGCTGCGGGCCCTCGATCAACTGCGGCCGGTGCTGGCGCCGCAAGATTGGGGCGTCAGCGGCAGTGCCGGGTTTGAATTGGCCAGTGGCATTGAAGCGCTGCATGCCAACAGTGATCTGGATTTGATCCTGTGCACGCCCAAGCCCCTGGATCGTAGCGAGGCGCGAGCGCTGTTGGCGATCCTGGACACCGCGCCTTGTGCCGTCGACCTGCAACTGCAAACCCCTTTCGGCGCCGTCGCGTTGCGCGAATGGGCCGGCCCCTCACGCCGTGTACTGCTCAAGACCGTCAGCGGTGCGCACCTTGTGCTCGACCCTTGGCAGGCCGTGGCATGAGCAGCCTTCTGGTGTTTCCGGGGCAGGGCGCCCAACGCAGCGGCATGCTCCAGGTGTTGCCGGCCAACATTCTGCAAGAGGCCAGCGATGCCCTGGGTGAAGACGTTCGTCGGCTCGACTCGGCGCAGGCGCTTGAATCGACGCGGGCTGTGCAACTGTGCCTGTTGATCGCCGGCGTGGCCCATGCCCGGCGATTAGAGTGCACGCCGGATTATGTGGCGGGCCTGTCCATCGGCGCCTACCCAGCCGCGGTGATGGCCGGGGCCCTGGACTTCGCTGATGCGATAAAACTGGTCAGCCTGCGTGGCGAACTGATGCAGCAGGCTTATCCACAGGGCTATGGCATGACGGCGCTGATCGGCCCTGATCTTTCCAGGGTCGAGGCCTTGCTGGCGGATATCCACAGCCCGCAAACGCCGGTGTACCTGGCCAATATCAATGCCGACAACCAGACCGTCATCGCCGGCAGCAACGAGGCGATGAAGCGAGTTGCCGAGCGCATCACAGGCAACGGTGTCGCCAAGCGCCTGGCCGTCAGCGTGCCGTCTCACTCCCCGTTGCTGGAGCAACCCGCCCAGGCACTGTTCCAAGCCTTCGTCCCACTCAAGGCGCCGCGCATTACTTACCTGAGCAGCACCCGCGCGCGACCTATCCACAACCCCGAACAACTGCGTGACGACCTGGCCTTCAATATGTGCCGCGTCGTCGATTGGCGCGGCACCGTGCAAAGCGCCTACGAGCGTGGTGTGCGCCTGCAAATCGAGCTGCCTCCGGGCGCGGTGCTCACCGGTCTGTCACGCCGTGTTTTTGAACAAGGCACGGTGATCGCCTGCGAAGGCGCCCGCCTGGACACCTTGCAGGCCCTGCTGCAAGAGGAGGAACGCCGCCACCGATAACGCAGTACCCAAGGCTTTCGAAGCACAAAAACAACAATTTCGAACGAGCACTTTGAGGACAACAACCATGATTATCTACGGTGTGGCTTTTTTGGCGTTCTGCACGCTGGCAGGGCTGTTTGTGGGTGAACTGCTGGGCAAGCTGTTGGGTATTCCGGCCAACGTCGGCGGGGTGGGTATTGCCATGCTGCTGTTGATCGGCCTGGGCAGCTACTTGAGCAAACGCGGCCTGTTTACCGGCAAGTCAGAGCAAGGCGTGAGTTTCTGGGCGGCGGTGTATATCCCGATTGTGGTGGCGATGGCTGCCCAGCAAAACGTGTATGGCGCCATCAGCGGTGGGCCTATGGCGATTCTGGCCGGGACCCTCGCCGTGGTGCTCGGCTTTGCCCTGGTGCCCGTGCTGGTGCGTATCGGTAACCGCGAGCCGGTTGCTCCTGTTCCCACCAAAGAAGCCGGGTGATCGCCATGTACGAATCGATGATGAAAGTGATCACCGGCTACGGCTTGATCAGTGGTTTCGCCGTGATCGGCCTGACCATGTGGGTGTCTTATTGGATCTCCGATACCTTCACCAAGGGCCGCCTGCATGGTTCGGCCATTGCCATTCTGCTGGGGTTGGCGCTGTCGTATGTGGGCGGTGCGTTTACGGGTGGTTCCAAGGGCGTGGTGGATATTCCACTGTTGTCGGGCATCGGCCTGCTGGGCGGTGCGATGCTGCGCGACTTTGCCATTGTCGCCACGGCCTTTGGCGTGAGTGTCGATGAGCTCAAACGCGCCGGCTTCGTGGGGGTGCTGGCGCTGTTTGTCGGCGTGGGCTCGTCGTTCGTTGCCGGGGTAGGGGTGGCGATGGCGTTCGGGTACACCGATGCGGTGAGCCTCACCACCATCGGCGCCGGGGCCGTGACCTACATCGTCGGCCCGGTGACCGGCGCGGCGATTGGGGCCAGCTCCGAGGTGATGGCGCTGTCCATTGCCGCGGGGTTGATCAAGGCCATTCTGGTAATGGTGATGACGCCGTTCGTGGCGCCGCTGATCGGGCTGAACAACCCACGCAGCGCGGTGATCTTCGGTGGCTTGATGGGCACCTCCAGCGGTGTGGCGGGCGGCCTGGCGGCGACTGATCCGAAGCTGGTGCCTTATGGGTGTTTGACGGCGGCGTTCTATACGGCGCTGGGGTGTTTGTTGGGGCCGTCGTTGTTGTTTTTGCTGATGCGTGGGTTGGTGGGCTGATAGGGGATGATCGTTCCCACGCTCCGCGTGGGAACGCCTCTTGTGACGCTCTGCGTCACGGTCAAAAAGCGGACGCGGAGCTTCCTAAGCTGCGCTCCCACGCAGAGCGTGGGAGCGATCGTCCTCAGCTTTGGCGATTGGCGTACATCCGACACTCCGCCAACAACGCCAGCAAGTTCGGATCGCGCTCCTTGGCTTTCAGGAACACCACACCGATCTGCTGTTGCAAGCGATACCTGGGCTGCAACGGTATCAGCTTCACGCGGTTCTCATACACCGCTGCGATACGTCCTGGCAGCAGCGCATAACCCACCCCTGAACTGACCATGCTCAGCAAGGTGAAGATATCGTTCACCTGCATCGCCACCTTCGGCTCGAACCCGGCCTGATGGAACACCCGGTTGCCGTCCTGATGCGTGGCGAAGCCCTGGGTGAGGGTGATGAAGGTGGCATCGCGCACGTCGGCCAGGTCGATTTCCTGATCGCGGTCCAGGGGCGAATCGGCCGGGGTGGCGAGGAAGATGTCATCGCTGAACAGCGCGATCTGCTCGCAGTCGGGGTCGTGGGCGTGTTCGTCGAGGGAGATGAGGATCGCGTCCACTTCCATGTTCTTGAGCTTATAGAGCAGGTCGAAGTTGGAGCCCAGGATCAGGTCGATATTCAGTTCGCTGCGCCGGATTTTCAGGCCCATGATCAATTGCGGCACGGTCTTGACCGTCAGCGAATACAGCGAGCCGAGCTTGAAACGTTCGGCCGAGAACCCAGCGGCTTCGCGGGTAAGGCGCACGCTGTCGACCACATCAGCCACCAGTTTCTGCGCACGCTCTTCGAGCACGTAGGCGCTTTCCAGCGGGGTGAGGTTGCGCCCTTCGTGTTTGAACAGCGGGCAGCGCAGGGCACTTTCCAGGGAGTGAATGGCGCGGTGCACGCTGACATTGCTGGTTTGCAACTCGGCGGCGGCGCGGGCCAGGTTGCCGGTGCGCATGAACGCCAGGAAGATCTCCAGCTTCTTGAGGGTGAATTCTTCGTCGATCAGCATGGCCTTGGGCTCTTGTTCGATTGCACTCGATTGTGCCCGTAAACGCGGCTGTCGTCGCCGGAACGTCACGTGCCGCTTGCACTCTGATGCGCAAGGCTGGACGCTTGTCCGCTTGTTCTTGAGGGTTACGGGAGGTCAGTGACAGATGTACCACGGGGAACGATTCAACGCCTGGAGCCATTTGCTCGGTGCAGTCGCGGCCTGTATTGGCGCCGTGTGGATGTTGGTAGTGGCGAGCCTGGACGGCAGCCCCTGGAAGATCGTCAGCGTGGCGATTTATGGCTTTACCCTGATGGTGCTGTACAGCGCGTCGACGGTTTACCACAGCGTGCGAGGCCGGCGAAAAGCGATCATGCAGAAGGTCGATCACTTTTCCATTTACCTGTTGATTGCCGGCAGCTATACGCCTTTCTGCCTGGTGACCCTGCGCGGGCCGTGGGGCTGGACGTTGTTCGGGATTGTGTGGGGGCTGGCGGTGATCGGCATCCTGCAGGAGATCAAGCCGCGTTCGGAGGCGCGGATTTTGTCCATCGTGATCTACGCCGTGATGGGCTGGATCGTACTGGTAGCGGTCAAGCCGCTGATGGCGGCGTTGGGTACGGCAGGGTTTATCTGGTTGGCGTCCGGTGGGGTGCTGTACACCGTAGGTATTATCTTTTTTGCCCTGGAGGATCGCTTGCGCCATTCCCACGGCATCTGGCATTTGTTTGTGATTGGCGGAAGCCTGCTGCATTTCGTGGCGATCATGCATTACGTGCTCTGATTGTGGGAGGGGGCAAGCCCGGCTCCCACACTTAAAGGCGTTCCAGTAGCACCTGGGCGCGGCGACCAAAAATCTCTAGCAACTTGGCCAGCATATGCGGTGGAGGTTCGTTGGCACGGGTCAGCGCGTAGAGGGTGATCGGCAGCGGCGGGGTGAGCGTTCGGATATGGGTGGTGGCCGTTGAAGCACCCAATGCTGTGAACGGATCGATCACGGTCAGGCCCGCGCCGGATTCGACCATCGCGCGGGCCAGTGAATAGGTCTGCACCGAGATCGTCACGCGTGGTGGCGGGTCGACGCTTTCCAGATAACTCTCCAGCTTGGCGGCCAGCGGGTCAGCGCTGGAGAGGCCGATCAAGGGCGCGCCGGCCAGTTCGGCCAACGGCAGGGGCTGATGCCGTTCGGCATCGGGCCAATAGCCTTTGGACGCCAATGCCACCAACACCCCGTTGGCCAATACTTGAGTGGTAAGCCCCGGATGCCCGGAAAAGTTGAGCGTCAGCGCCAGGTCGATCTCGCGCATCAACAGCTTTTGCACCAGCTCGTGGCTATGGTCACTGGACAGTTCACAGGCAATGTCCGGGTAATCGCGCTTCCATTCCAGGACCGCCGGCGGTAGCAGCGCCAGCGCCAGCGCCGGGATTGCGCCGATGCGAATGCTTTGTCCCGGTTCGCGGCGCAAACTTTTCGCCAGGCGCCGCACGCCTTGCAGGCTTGCGCTGACTTTCTCGACTTCGCGTTCCAGCGCCAGGGCTTCCGGGGTGGGTTGCAATTTACCCCGTACCCGCAGGAATAACGCAAAGCCCAACTGCAGCTCGGCGTGCTGCAGCACTTTGGTCACCGCCGGTTGCGAGACGTGCAGCAACTGCGCGGCGGCACTGATGGAGCCGGTCTGACGGATGGCCTGGAAGATTTCGATATGACGCAAGCGCATGGGGAGTCCCATAACCTTTGTTTATAGGTGAGCCATCTTTATTCATTGTCGGTGACCTGTCACCTGGCTCTACGCTGAGCGCTCTTAATCAACGGTTGGGGGCTGGGATGGCCAGGCAGGTTTGCATCATCGGCGGTGGGGTTATCGGCTTGGCCAGCGCTTATGCGTTGGTGCGGGCTGGCCATGAGGTCACGCTGATCGATGCCCGTGGTACCTTGGGCAGCGAAACCAGTTTTGCCAACGGTGGACAACTGTCCTATCGCTATGTTGCGCCACTGGCCGACGCGGGCGTGCCCTTGCAGGCAATCGGGTGGTTGCTGCGGGGCGACTCGCCCTTGAAGTTGCGACCCCGCCTTGACCCACAGCAATGGCGCTGGATGGCGGCCTTTATCGGCGCTTGCCGAGGTTCGGTCAACACGCGTAACGGTGCCCATCTTCTGCGCTTGGCTACCCTGAGTCAGGGCACGTTACAGCAGTGGCGCGAGGATGATCGCCTGGGCGGCTTCGACTGGCGGCGCAACGGCAAGCTGGTGATGTTTCGCAGTACCAGCACCTTCGAACATGCCCGCGCCAAGGTCACAAATTTCCTGCAGCAACAGGTGTTGTCGTCTGTTGAGTGCGCTCGCCTGGAGCCCGCACTGGCGGCCGGTGGCTTTGTCGGCGGCATCTACACGCCGAACGAGGAAGTGGGGGATTGCCACGCTTTTTGCCGGCAATTGGCGGCCCGGCTTGAGGCGTCGGGGCGTTGCAGGTTCTTGCTCGGGCGCAAGGTCACCGGGCTGCGCCATGCTGGCGGTGCGGTGCAGGCCATCGAACTGGGTGATGAGGTGATGCCAGTCGAGCAACTGGTCCTGGCGGCCGGTTATCGCAGCGCTGAGTTGGCACTGCCGGGGCTGTCACTGCCCTTATACCCGCTCAAGGGCTACAGCTTGAGCGCGCCGATTGGCCCGCAACACAAGGCGCCGAATGTGAGCATCACCGACTACGACCGCAAGATCGTCTACGCGCGCCTCGGCGAGCAACTACGGGTCGCGGCCATGGTGGATATTGTGGGATTCGATGCCGGCCTTGAGCCTTCGCGCTTGGCGTTGATAAAGCGCCAGGCAGTAGAGACATTTCCCCATGCAGCTGACTACGCACACGCGCTCGAATGGGCTGGCATGCGCCCGGCCACGCCAACGGGCGTGCCGCTGATTGGCGCCAGTCGCTATCGCAACCTGTGGCTGAACCTGGGCCACGGCGCGCTTGGCTTTACCCTGGCCTGCGGCAGCGGCCAATTGCTGGCCGAATTGATCGACCAGCGCACCCCTTCCATTGATATGCAGGGCCTGACGCCCCGCGCCGCTTGAGGATGCAGCCGTGACCATTACCCGAATCAACAGCAACGAACGACTCAGCGGTGCCGTGACGTTCAAGGAACTGGTGTTCCTTTCGGGCCAGGTGCCCGGCGACGGCCTGGATGTGGCCACCCAGACCCGGGAAGTGCTGGCCAGGATTGATACGCTGTTGGCCGAGGCGGGCAGCGATAAGGACCACTTGCTCAACGCGACGATCTACCTGAAGGACATCGCTGCCGGTTTTACGCCGATGAATGAAGTCTGGTCCGCATGGCTCTCGCCAGGCATGGCGCCCACGCGCACTACCTTGCAAGCAGAGCTGGCGCGGCCGAGTGTGCTGGTGGAAATCAGCGTGATTGCAGTCCGTAAATAACCTCAAAGACCCACGGAGAATAACAATGAAAACAATCCTGTTGACCGGCTGCGCGCTGGGGCTTTTGTTGAGCGCACAGGCCCATGCAACCGAAGCGCCACTGGAGGGCACTTTGAGCAAGATCGCCAGCGCCAAGTCCATCACCCTTGGCTACCGCGATGCGTCGGTGCCGTTTTCCTACGTGGGGGATAACAGTGGTAAACCGATGGGCTACTCGGTGGACCTGGCAAACAGGATTGTCGAGCGTATTCAGCAGAAAACCGCAGTGGGCGACCTCAAGGTGAAGTACAACCTGGTGACGTCCCAAACCCGCATCCCGCTGGTGCAGAACGGCACTGTCGACCTGGAGTGCGGGTCCACCGGCGTGACGGCTGAGCGCCAGAAGCAGGTGGCATTCTCCTACGAGTTTATCTACGTAAAGGGCCAGTTGCTCACGGCCAAGGACAGCGGGATCAAAGGCTTTGCCGACCTTGCGGGCAAGAATGTGGTGACCACTGCCGGCACCACCAATGAGCGCTTTCTCAAAAGTTATAACGCTGAACACAAAGCCAATATGTTCGTGATCAGCGCCAAGGACCATGGCGAAGCGTTCAAGATGCTCGAGACTGGCCGGGCGGTAGCGTTCTATATGGACGACGCGTTGCTCTACGGCGAGCGCGCCAAGGCCAAGGACCCGCATCACTGGGTGGTCGTCGGCGAGGAGCAGTCGCGGGAGATCTACAGCTGCATGGTGCGCAAGGATGACCCGCAGTTTCTCGCGGTGGTCAACGAAACCCTGGGCGAGCTGTACCGCTCGGGAGAGATCAACGGGATTTACCAGCGCTGGTTCGAGCAGCCGATTCCGCCCAAGGGCTTGAACCTGGAGTTCCCGATGACCAGCGAGTTGAAAGCGATCATCGCCAAGCCGGTGAGTGACCCAGTGGAGTAAGCCTGGGGTAACCCGATAAAACTGTGGGAGCAGGCAAGCCAGCTCCCACAGTTGATTGGGTTTACAGGGTGAGGTTAGAAGTCGCCCCAGAGTTGTTGGGCGATGGATAGTGCGACGACGGGCGCGGTCTCGGTACGCAACACCCGCGGGCCGAGGCGAGCGGCGTGGTAGCCGGCGCCCTGGGCGGTCTCGACTTCATTGTCGGTGAGCCCACCCTCGGGGCCGATCAAGAACGCCAGGCTCGATGGCTTGGCGTGGCTGATCATCGGTTCTGCCACCGGGTGCAGCACCAGCTTCAAATCCGCCTCGGTTTGCTTGAGCCAGTCTGCCAGCAAGAGCGGGGGGTGAATCACCGGCACCGTCGAACGCCCACATTGCTCACACGCACTGATTGCCACCTGGCGCCAGTGCAGCAAGCGCTTGTCGGCGCGTTCGTCCTTGAGGCGCACTTCGCAGCGCTCGCTGAAGATCGGTGTGATGGCATTGACGCCCAGTTCAGTGGCCTTCTGGATCGCCCAATCCATGCGCTCGCCCCGGGACAGGCCCTGGCCGAGGTGAATATGCAGGGGCGATTCGGCCTGGCCGGCAAAGCTATCCGTGAGTTGCACGGTGACGCGTTTTTTACCGACTTCCAGCAAGGTGCCACGAAACTCCTGGCCGGAGCCATCGAACAATTGCACGGCATCGCCTTCACTCATGCGCAGCACACGGCTGATGTAATGCGCCTGGGCTTCGGGCAGTTCGTGGTCACCGAGACTCAGCGGGGTGTCGGTGAAAAAGCGGGACAGTCTCATGTCTGTTCTCTGAAGAGGTTGTTTATGTAGGAGCGAGGGGGACGCCTAGTTCTTGCTCGCGAAAAATGTACATCCGACGCAGCGGTGCGCCTGGAATGCCTTCGCGAGCAAGCTCGCTCCTACAAGGATTTCGGCAATCAACCCGGATCACGGAAGCCCGGGTGAAAATCTTTGGGCACCGCCACACTGACCTTGCTGTTGGTGGCGATATCTATCCCCTCGCTGGCCACCTCGGCCAGAAAGTCGATCTGCTCCGGGGTAATCACATACGGCGGCAGGAAATACACCACGCTGCCCAGTGGCCGCAACAGCGCCCCGCGCTCCAGCGCGTGCTCGAAGACCTTCAGGCCACGGCGCTCCTGCCACGGGTAGGCGGCCTTGGTGGCTTTGTCCTGCACCATCTCGATAGCCAGCACCATGCCGGTCTGGCGCACTTCGGACACGTGAGGATGGTCGACCAAGTGCGCGGTGGCGGTCGCCATGCGCTGGGCCAGGGCCTTGTTGTTTTCGATGACGTTGTCTTCTTCAAAGATATCCAGCGTCGCCAACGCCGCCGCACAGGCCAGCGGGTTGCCTGTGTAGCTGTGGGAGTGCAGGAAGGCACGCAGGGTCGGGTAGTCGTCGTAGAAGGCGCTGTAGACCTCTTCGGTGGTGACCACGGCGGCCAGTGGCAGGTAACCGCCGGTGAGCGCCTTGGACAGGCACAGGAAGTCCGGGCGGATGCCGGCCTGTTCACAGGCGAACATGCTGCCGGTGCGGCCAAAGCCCACGGCGATCTCGTCGTGGATCAAGTGCACGCCATAGCGGTCGCAGGCTTCGCGCAGCAGCTTGAGGTACACGGGGTGGTACATGCGCATGCCACCGGCACCCTGGATCAGCGGCTCGACGATCACGGCAGCGACGGTGTCGTGATGCTCGGCCAGGGTCTGCTCCATCGCCAGGAACATGTTGCGCGAGTGTTCTTCCCAGCTCATGCCTTCGGGGCGCAGGTAGCAGTCCGGGCTCGGCACCTTGATAGTGTCGAGCAGCAACGCCTTGTAGGTCTCGGTAAACAGCGGCACGTCGCCCACCGACATCGCGGCGATGGTTTCGCCGTGGTAGCTGTTGGTGAGGGTGACGAAGCGCTTTTTGTTCGGCTGGCCGCGGTTGAGCCAGTAGTGGAAGCTCATCTTCAGCGCCACTTCGATGCAGGACGAACCGTTATCGGCGTAGAAGCAGCGGGTCAGCCCTTCGGGCGTCATCGCGACCAGGCGTTCGGACAGCTCGATCACCGGTTGATGGCTGAAACCGGCGAGGATCACGTGCTCCAGCTGATCGACCTGATCCTTGATACGCTGGTTGATCCGTGGGTTGGCGTGGCCGAATACGTTGACCCACCAGGAACTGACGGCATCGAGGTAGCGCTTGCCTTCGAAGTCTTCCAGCCATACGCCTTCACCGCGCTTGATGGGCACCAGGGGCAATTGCTGGTGGTCTTTCATCTGGGTGCAGGGATGCCACAGCACCGCGAGGTCGCGTTGCATCCACTGGTTATTCAAGCCCATCGGTGATCTCCTCGAAGCGGTCCTGCGGCGGGCGCAGGCGAAACAATCGCGCAAGCCTATGCAATGGTGGCTTGGGTCACAAGCCATTGTGGGGAAATTCGCGGTAAATGCAGGACGGTCTGTCACGTTTCCCAGGGATAGTCTTAATCCCTTGTTAATTTATGATGCCTAGCCTCGTTATCGTATTTTTCGATATTTCAAAGCAAAATTTTCCGCTTTAATTCGATAGGTAAAGCGCTAGTCTTGGGCACAGTTCTTACGGGATTAAGTACATGCAGCTACGTAATTCGCCGGCCCGCTATGGTTGGGTCAGCATGGTTCTGCACTGGGGTGTAGCCCTGGTGGTGTTCGGTTTATTTGCCTTGGGCTTGTGGATGGTCGGACTCGATTACTACAGCGCCTGGCGCAAAGATGCGCCCGACTTGCACAAGAGCATTGGCATCACGCTGTTCGCCATCATGCTGGTACGGATCGTCTGGCGCCTGGTCAGCCCGCCGCCTCCGCCGCTGGCCACCTATAGCCGCATGACGCGGATCGGTGCCGCATTTGGGCACGCGTTTCTTTATGTCGGGCTGTTTGCCGTGATGATTGCCGGTTACCTGATTTCCACCGCAGACGGTGTCGGTATTCCGGTGTTTGGCCTGTTTGAAATTCCTGCCGTGGTTTCCGGTCTACCGGACCAGGCAGATACCGCCGGTTGGGTGCACCTGTACCTCGCCTGGGTGTTGGTGGTCTTCGCTGGCTTGCACGGCGTGGCGGCACTGAAACACCATTTTATCGATCGTGATGCGACCCTTGCGCGAATGCTGGGACGCAAAGCCTGATGTTCAACCTCGACTCACAAGGAATAGAAAGCATGTTGAAAAAAACACTCGCTGCGCTGGCAATCGGTTCTGCCCTGCTGTCCGCAGGTTCGGCGATGGCCGCTGACTACGTGATCGACAAGGAAGGCCAGCACGCCTTCGTCGATTTCAAAATCAGCCACCTGGGTTACAGCTACATCACCGGTACCTTCAAGGACCTGGATGGCAAGTTCAGCTTTGACGCCGCCAAGCCCGAAGACGCCAAGATTGAAGTCAACGTGCGTACTGCCAGCGTGTTCTCCAACCACGCCGAGCGCGACAAGCACGTCAACAGCAAGGACTTCCTGGAGTCGGGCAAATTCCCTGATGCCAAGTTCGTTTCCACCAGCGTCAAGCCAACTGGCAAAAATGCTGATGGCAAGCTGACTGCTGATGTGACCGGGGACCTGACCTTCCACGGCGTGACCAAGCCGATCCTGGTCAAAGCCACGTTCCTGGGCGAAGGCAAGGATCCATGGGGCGGCTACCGTGCCGGCTTCGAAGGCACCACCAACATCAGCCGCAAGGAATTCAACAAAGACGGCATGGACGTAGGTCCACAGTCTGACAACGTGCAGTTGTACATCACGTTTGAAGGTGTGAAAGCGAAGTAATGCTTCGTATGTAGGAGCGAGCTTGCTCGCGAAGGCCGCAAGGACACCGCGTTAAACCAGGATGCCCGCGTTATCGTTGACGACCTTCGCGAGCTAGCTCCTACAGGCAAAAAAAACCCGTATCTCACGATACGGGTTTTTTTTATGCTTCGCGGTTGCGAGTCAGCAGCGCTGGTTTCTCACCACGAGGGCGGCCTGGCAGTTGATCCAACTGCTCAGGTGTCGGGAAGCGATCCGCTTTCGACTCCTTGTGGATGATCTTCGGCGCCGGGCCACCCCGTGGGTTTTGTACTGCAGGCTCGGACGAGCGAGGCTGATCGTCACGGGCAGGGCGGCGGTTGTTGCTGCGTGAATCTTCGCGACGGGCCTGGCCGTCACGCGGTGCGCCATTGCGCGGGCCGCTGCGCTTGGCAGGCGGGGTACCGGTGGTGCCGCCGCTGCTGTTGCGCGGGGCGTTCTGGCGACCGCCCTGTGGCTGGCCGCTACGTGGAGCGCCTGTGCCCTGGGCAGGAGCCCCTGGACGACGGCCACGGCCCTGGGCCGGTTTGGCCTGGGGCACGTAGTCGACGCGGTTACCGAAGTTATCGATATCGTCGTCAAGGAACTCGTCCGGGGCGCGGTCGGCCGCGGCGCGTGGCGGCTGGCTCGGCTGGCGCTGTTCGCGGGCCGGGGTGCCTTCACGGGGCTTCTGCTCACGAGCCGGGCGTTCGCCACGGCTGCTGGTCGCGGATTTTTCCTTGCCCTTGTCCTTGCCTTTGTCGCGACGACCACCGCCACCACCGCCGCCGTTCGGGCCATCGCCCTTCGGACCCCGTGGGTTGCGAGGGTTGCGCACATCCGGACGCTCGCGCGCTTCTGGCTTCTCGGCCTCCACGGCGCTGGCATCGAAGCCCATCAGGTCGCCATCGGCGATTTTCTGCTTGGTCATGCGCTCGATGCTTTTCAGCAGTTTTTCTTCGTCCGGCGCGACCAGCGAAATGGCCTCGCCCGAACGACCGGCACGGCCCGTACGGCCGATACGGTGCACATAGTCTTCATCGACGTTTGGCAGCTCGAAGTTGACCACGTGTGGTAACTGGTCGATATCCAGGCCGCGTGCGGCGATATCGGTGGCCACCAGGATACGCACGCTGCCGGCCTTGAAGTCGGCCAGGGCTTTGGTGCGCGCGTTCTGGCTCTTGTTGCCGTGGATGGCGACGGCGGTGAGGCCGTGCTTGTCCAGGTACTCGGCCAGGCGGTTGGCGCCGTGCTTGGTGCGGGTGAATACCAGCACCTGTTCCCAGGCACCCTGGGTGATCAGGTGCGCCAGCAGCGAGCGCTTGTGGCTGGCGGCAAGGCGGAACACGCGTTGCTCGATACGCTCGACCGTGGTGTTGGGCGGCGTGACTTCGATGCGCTCCGGGTTGTGCAGCAGCTTGCCGGCCAGGGCGGTGATGTCGTTGGAGAACGTTGCCGAGAACAGCAGGTTCTGACGTTTGGCCGGCAGGCGGGCGAGGACCTTTTTCACGTCATGGACAAAGCCCATGTCGAGCATGCGGTCGGCTTCGTCCAGCACGAGGATTTCCACGTGGGACAAATCGACGCTGCCTTGGCCGCACAGGTCGAGCAAGCGACCCGGGCAGGCCACCAGTACATCGACGCCACGGGACATGGCCTGAACCTGAGGGTTCATGCCGACGCCGCCGAAGATGCAGGCGCTGACGAACTTCAAGTCGCGGGCATACAGCTTGAAGCTGTCGTGCACCTGAGCGGCGAGTTCGCGGGTTGGGGTCAGGACCAGTACACGCGGTTGGCGCGGGCCGTGACGTTGGGATTTGTCCGGGTGACCGTTGGGAAACAACCGCTCCAGGATCGGTAGGGCGAAACCGCCGGTTTTACCAGTACCTGTCTGAGCCGCGACCATCAGGTCGCGACCTTGCAACACGGCGGGAATGGCCCGCTGTTGCACCGGAGTAGGCTCGGTATAGCCCGCTGCCTCGATGGCGCGGACTAAAGCCTCGGAGAGACCGAGGGAAGCAAAGGACATGAGTAATCCTGTTTTAGTTAGGGCTTGGCCCAAAGGGATAATCTTGCCGGGCGTGAATGGCGCTTAGGGGAGCGCAACCCCGTCCGGTCCTGCTGCGTCTGGCGGGCACTCCACCGGCTCGCGCGGGCTGCAAAGCTGCGCAGTAGCTGGGTTGGGTGCCGTTTTCAAGACCCGAGCGGCCGGGCGTAAGCCTGGCGGAAAGGCCGCAGTATAACAGAGCAATCACTGCGCGCTGCTTTCCTGCTGCTCAACGGCGTGTTCGGGGGCTGGTATGGGTGCCGTTTGCTCGTGCATCCGGCCATATTTGGCGCTCAATGTGGCATAGGCGGGCTCTTGCTTGAAGCGCTTGAGCTCGGCGGCAAAGCGTTGCACCAGCAGGTCCATGCCTGCGCCACGGCGTACCGCAAGAAATTGCTGCTGGCGGCTGACCACCACCGATGCCTGGCTGACTTTACCTTCCAGGCCCAGGGCCTTGAGCACGTGGTGCCCCACGCGCCGGTCAGTCACCACCATATCGACGCGCCCCAGCATGAGTTTGCCAAAGTTGGCTTCATGGCTGGGGGCGGGTTCGCGCTGGAAGGTGTTGGACTTACTGAACGCGTCGCCATAAAGGTAGCCAGGGGAAACGCCAACGGTCAGGCCGCGCAGGTCGTCGAGCGTGGCGGCGGGGTGAGGGCGTTCGTTGGCATAGAACAAGACAAATTCGACTTCCGACAACGGCTCGCTGGGATAGAGCAGCAACGCGTCGCGCTCCTGGCTGTGAAAGATATCCAGCGCGCCGTCGGCGTGGCCCTGCTCGAGCATCGCCAATCAGCGCTTCCAGGGCAGGAACTGCCATTGCACCTCCACCCCCAGGCGCTGGAACACGATCAGGGTGGTTTCATAATCCAGGCCGGCCATGGTGCCGTTGTCTTCGTAGACATAGGGCGCCCAGGGTTCGGTGACAATGCGCAGTTTCTCGCCATGAGCGGCCAGGCTCAGGCAAGAAAACAGCACAGCGGTCAACAGCTTGAAGAGGACGGGCATACCCTGAGGTTACGACGCTCCCCGAAGAAAGAGAAGCTCTGGCACGCGCATTGGCGGGCGGTCTTACTTCGCGGGAGCGTTCAGCAGGTGTTCGTGGATCGCGGCCCGGCGCTCACCCAGAATCAAACGCACCACGGGGTTGGCGAACCAGTGTTCCAACTGGTGGGCATCAATCGGGCGCTTCTGGCGTTCTTCCTGGTTTTGTCGGGCCTTGTCCCACCAAACCGGGCCGCACGCCTGGTCGAACTCGTTTTCGTGTTCGTAGCAGCCGTAGAGAATCTCGCGGATGAACTGTTGCTGATGCTTGGGCAGCAGCAGGGTGATCAGCTTGTACATCAAACGCTGCAAACGCGGCGGGCGCGGCAGGTGCGAGGAGACTTGGCGCGTATCGGCCAGGGCTTGCACACTGGTGGGCGCGCTGGCGTGCTTGGCGATCCACGCCTTGACCTTGGCCCGGAACAGCTGTTTGCGGCTCCAGTAGTGGTGGATCAGGTCCGGGCACTCGCGCACCTTGAGGGTACGGTAGGCGGCGATGGACAGGCAGAACTCTTCCAGGGTGTAGGCGCCCTGGGCGTGGGGGAACAGTTCATCCATCAACTCGATGGAGTGGTCGAGGATGTGCGCATCCTGTTGGGTCAGGCCCATGACGCCGGAGTTGAGGGTCATCATGTCATCGTCGGCCACGCCCATGTCCAGCAGGCGCTGGCGCAGGGCGGTGTAGAGGATGCTTTCGTGATTGTCGCCGTACTTGGTGTAGAAAGCGTTGCACAGCAGGGTGCCGGGCTGTACGCGTTCGAACAGGGCCATGGGCGAATGATGGAAGAAGGTGTCGGTGTCGATGAGCAATGCTACCGGGGATTCTTGCAGCACCTGGCGCAGCACCACGTGTTTGGTGCGAAAGTGATAGCCGTGGGGCTCGCTCCAGCGTTTGCGGGTGGCCTCGTCCAGCGGGCGGACGCGCACCGGCAGCAAGCGATAGGGTTCGGGGTTGTCGCTGAATACCTGAATGTCGATGTTCGCGTCCGGCGTGTCCTGCAGGAATGCCAGTGCGCTGGCGATGCTGAATACGGCTTCCTGATGGTAGGTGTCGGCGCCGAAGACCAGGTAGACCAGTTGCGGGCGGGACGTCGAGGGCACTGTATTCATGGACTGCGTGGTTCCGTGGGTAACGTAAAACGACAAAGGCCCTCGTCAGAACGAGGGCCTTGGTACAACCGGTCAAGCGTTAACGTGGCAGCTTGAGGTTGTTCCAGATGGCAAGGCTGGGTTCAGCCTGGTTCAGGGTATAGAAATGCAACCCTGGTGCACCACCTTGCAACAATTGCTCACACATCTCGGTGATGACCTGCTCGCCGAACGCCTGGATGCTTTTGACGTCATCGCCATAGGCTTCCAGTTGCTTGCGCACCCAGCGCGGGATCTCGGCACCGCAGGCGTCGGAGAAGCGCGCCAGCTTGCTGTAATTGGTGATCGGCATGATGCCCGGCACGATCGGGATGTTCACGCCCATCGCCCGTACACGCTCGACGAAGTAAAAGTAGCTGTCGGCGTTGAAGAAATACTGGGTGATCGCGCTGTCGGCGCCGGCATTGGCCTTGCGCACGAAGTTCTGCAAATCGTCTTCGAAATTGCGCGCCTGGGGGTGCATCTCCGGGTAAGCGGCTACTTCGACATGGAAGTGATCGCCACTTTCTTCGCGGATGAAGCTCACCAGGTCGTTGGCGTAGCGCAGCTCACCGCTGGCCATGCCCATACCCGATGGCAGGTCGCCACGCAGGGCAACGATGCGCTTGATGCCGGCGGCTTTGTATTGGGTCAGCAGGCTACGCAGGTCGGCCTTGCTGTCGCCCACGCAGGACAAATGCGGAGCGGCGGGAACTTTGACCTCACTTTCAAGCTGCAACACGGTGTTGATCGTGCGATCACGGGTCGAACCGCCAGCGCCGTAGGTGCAGGAGAAGAAGTCAGGGCTGAAGCTGGCCAACTGCTTGGCAGTTGCCATCAGTTTTTCATGCCCAGCATCGGTCTTGGTCGGGAAGAACTCGAAGCTGTAGCGACGGTCTTGGGACATGGTCATACCCTTGGAAACTCGAAAGCCTGGAAGGCATACACAATCGATGCGGGTGCCTGGCTTTCTGTGGGAGCTGGCTTGCCTGCGATAGCATCAGCTCGGTGTTACTGGAACACCGAGGCGTCTGCATCGCGGGCAAGCCCGGCTCCCACAGAAGAGCCGGCGCCAGCAAGGCCGATCAGTAGCGGTAAGCGTGCGGCTTGAACGGGCCTTCAACCGTCACGCCGATGTAGTCGGCCTGGGTCTTGGTCAGTTGAGTCACCACGCCGCCGAAGCCGCGGACCATTTCCAGGGCCACTTCTTCGTCGAGTTTCTTCGGCAGTACTTCCACAGTCAGGCGCTCGGCTTTCTGGGCTGGCGACAGGTCGGCGTACTTTTGTTCGAACAGGAAGATCTGCGCCAGCACCTGGTTGGCGAACGAGCCATCCATGATGCGGCTTGGGTGACCAGTGGCGTTGCCCAGGTTCACCAGGCGGCCTTCGGCCAGCAGGATCAGGTAGTCATCGTTCTGTGGGTCGAAATCACCAGCGCCGGTACGGTGAACCTTGTGTACCTGCGGCTTCACTTCTTCCCATGCCCAGTTCTTGCGCATGAAAGCGGTGTCGATCTCGTTGTCGAAGTGACCGATGTTGCAGACAACGGCGCGCTTCTTCAGGGCCTTGAGCATGTTCGCATCGCACACATTCACGTTACCGGTGGTGGTGACGATCAGGTCGATCTTGCCCAGCAGGGCTTTGTCGATGCTGGCTTCGGTGCCGTCGTTCTGGCCGTTGATGAACGGCGAAACCACTTCGAAACCGTCCATGCAGGCTTGCATGGCGCAGATCGGGTCGACTTCGGAGACCTTGACGATCATGCCTTCCTGACGCAGGGACTGGGACGAACCCTTGCCCACGTCACCGTAGCCGATCACCAGGGCTTGCTTGCCGGACAGCAGGTGGTCGGTGCCGCGCTTGATCGCATCGTTCAGGCTGTGACGGCAGCCGTACTTGTTGTCGTTCTTGCTCTTGGTCACCGAGTCATTGACGTTGATGGCCGGGATTTTCAGCTCGCCCTTGGCCAGCATGTCCAGCAGGCGGTGTACGCCGGTGGTGGTCTCTTCGGTCACGCCGTGGACGCGGTCGAGGATCTGCGGGTATTTCTTGTGCAGCAACTCGGTGAGGTCGCCGCCGTCGTCAAGGATCATGTTGGCATCCCAAGGTGCGCCATCTTTGAGGATGGTTTGCTCCAGGCACCACTCGTACTCTTCTTCGGTCTCGCCTTTCCAGGCGAATACCGGGATACCGGCAGCAGCGATAGCGGCAGCGGCCTGGTCTTGAGTCGAGAAGATATTGCAGGACGACCAACGCACTTCGGCACCCAGGGCAACCAGGGTTTCGATCAGCACGGCAGTCTGGATAGTCATGTGGATGCAGCCGAGAATCTTGGCGCCCTTGAGCGGCTGCTCAGCGGCGTACTTGCGACGCAGGCCCATCAGGGCTGGCATTTCGGATTCGGCGATAAAGGTTTCGCGACGGCCCCAGGCAGCAAGGGACATGTCGGCGACTTTGTAGTCGTTGAAATCTGCAGGCGTCATTACAGCGCTCATAGAGAGCCTCCATTCGTAGTGTGCGAATGGGCGCCGTTGTGCGTTTAGTATCAGGCCAGGGCAACCAGGCCGGACAACGCCCCATCCGAGCCTGACAGGTTGAACCTGCTGCAGCGCCCCTCGGACAGGTGGCGGGAGAACGGTGGTGGCCGTTCTGAATCGGGGGCGATTATAACGGCCTATGACCGGCAAGTGGCAAGTGGCAAGCTACAAGCGGCAAGTTAAAGCGAATCGGCTTTTACTTGCAGCTTGTCGCTTGAAACTTGAAGCTGGGGGGTGAAATCTATCGTTCAAACAGCTCGGAGCTCGTCCCCCCATGAACTTCCACACCCGCAAATGGGTAAAACCCGAAGACCTCAACCCCAACGGCACACTGTTCGGCGGCAGCCTGTTGCGCTGGATCGACGAAGAAGCGGCCATCTACGCCATTGTCCAACTCGGCAACCAGCGCGTGGTCACCAAGTACATCTCGGAAATCAACTTTGTCAGCGCCTCGCGCCAGGGCGACATCATCGAGCTGGGGATCACGGCCACCGAGTTTGGTCGTACCTCTATTACCCTGACCTGTGAAGTGCGTAACAAGATCACGCGCAAAAGCATCCTGACGGTAGAAAAAATGGTCTTCGTCAACCTCGGCGAAGACGGTTTGCCAGCGCCTCACGGCCGTACAGAGATCAAGTACGTCAAGGATCAGTTCCAGGAAGACGGCCTCAGCGAGTAATCCCGCGCAGGACCAGTGAACGCTCTTCATCAACCATAGGTCGTACCTGAACATCGCCCCCCGTTCAGGTATCACCATGGCTACGCAAGAAGACGGCAAGACCCCCAACCTGTCCCAGGAAGAGCAGCAGGACGTCGACAAGAACCAGCCGCCCCGCGCAGCGGTATTGCACGAAATCATTCGTACCCAGGGCGACCAGGAGCTGGAGCGCAGTGTCGCCGCGTTGTGGTGGTCGGCATTGGCCGCCGGGCTGACCATGGGTTTGTCACTGATGGCCATGGGGCTGCTCAATTCACGCCTGCCTGAGGGCGAAGCCTTCAAGGTAATTGCCAGCTTCGGCTACTGCGCGGGCTTCCTCGCGGTGATCCTGGCACGCCAGCAACTGTTTACCGAAAACACCCTGACCGCCGTGCTACCGGTGATGAGCAAGCCAACCCTGGCGAATGCCGGGCGTCTGTTGCGGCTGTGGTCAGTGGTGCTGGTGGGCAACCTGTGTGGCACCTTGCTGGTGGCTTACGTGATGCTGCACCTGCCGATCTTCGATACCAAGACCGACCTGGCCTTCCTCGAGATCGGGCGCAAGGTCATGGAGAACGACCCCGCGCAGATGTTCGCCAAGGGCATCGTCTCCGGTTGGATGATCGCCACCATGGTCTGGATGATCCCGTCGATGGAGAGTGCCAAGCTGTGGATCATCATTCTGATCACCTACTTCATGGCTCTGGGTGACTTCACCCATATCGTCGTCGGTTCAGCCGAAGTGTCCTACCTGGTATTTGCCGGCGAGTTGCCATGGAAGGATTTCTGGCTGGTCTTCGCCGGGCCGACCCTGGCCGGCAACATCATCGGCGGCAGTTTCATCTTCGCGTTGATCAGCCATGCGCAGGTTCGCAGCGAAAGCAGCCTGCCAGGTAAAAAGGCTGCGGACCCGAGGCATCCGCAGCAGATCAACAAGGATCAGTGATGCTCAGGCGTGGCCTGGGGTTCGTCCCGGGTCACGTGCTTGACCAGCTTGCCGATGCTCAACCCCTGCAACAGGATCGAAGACAGCACCACGATGTAGGTGATGCTCAGCAACAAGTCACGCTCCGGGCCCAGAGGCAGGGCCAAGGCCAGTGCCACCGAAACCCCGCCGCGCAAGCCACCCCAGGTAAGGATACGGATAGTGCCGCGCGGTACCGTGCGCCAACGGCGCAGCAACAGGATCGCCGGGGCCACGGTCAGCAGGCGCGAGAGCAGGATCGCCACTGCCAGCAGGCTGGCCGCGAACACATGCAGCCAGTTGAATGGCAGTAGCAGCAGCTCCATGCCGATCAGCGCAAACAGCAAGGCATTGAGCATGTCATCGAGCAGTTCCCAGAAACCATCCAGGTAGCGACGCGTCATGTCGTTCATCGCCAGTTTGCGCCCCAGGTTGCCGATGATCAGCCCCGCGACCACCATCGCAATCGGTGCGGACACATGCAGCTCCGAGGCCATGGCCGAGCCGCCGATCACCAGGGCGAGGGTCAGCATGACTTCGATCTGGTGCTGTTCGATGCTCTTGATCATCAGGTACACGAGATAGCCGATCAGCCCGCCAAACAGCACGCCGCCAATGGCTTCGTGGGCAAACAGCATGGCCGTGGCGCTCACGGTGGGCGTCTCACCCAACTGCGCGATACCCAGCAGCACGGTAAACACCACCACGGCGGTGCCGTCATTGAACAGCGACTCGCCGACGATGGTGGTTTTCAGCGGTTTGGAGGCATTGGCGGTCCGTAGCACGCCGAGCACCGCAATGGGATCGGTAGGGGATATCAGCGCACCGAACAGCAGGCAGTAAAGGAAACTCACGTGCCAGCCAAACAGGGCGAAGATGTAGTACGCCAGGCTGCCGATGACCACGGTGGCGATCAATACGCCAAAGGTTGCCAGCAGGCCGATGGGCCAGCGGTAGCTGCGCAAGTCGTTCAAGTTGACGTGCAAGGCGCCGGCGAACAGCAGGAACGACAGCATCCAGTTCATCAGCAAATCGCCGAAGTCGATCTGGCCGATCAACTGCTGGATACGTTCTTCCAGGCCTGGGTAGCCGAGCACGCTCAGGCCTTGCAGGATCAGCGAGAACAACAGTGCGGTGACCATCACGCCAATGGTGGGCGGCAGGCCGATAAAGCGGAAGTTCACATAAGTGAGCAGGGTGGTGAGGCAGATGAAGGCGGCGACAAGTTCAAGCATCCGGGGTCCTTGGAGCAGGGAAATATAGGCGCACGGGGTGCGTCGAATCGGTAGTTAGTATAAACAGGTGCTGTTACATGACGTATCAATTAAGGAGGTTCTGGTGGTAGCGACAGCCCTGGTGCTGGTAGCGGCGCTGTTGCATGCGACGTGGAACACCTTGATCAAGTTCAGCGGCGAGCGCCTTTTAGTCATTGCCTGCATGGACAGTGTGGCGCTGCTGTTAGTGGTATTCGCGGTGGGCTTCGTGTCCTTGCCGCCGCTGGACATCTGGCCGTGGATCATTGCTTCTGCGTTGTTTGAGTTGCTCTATCGCTATTTGTTGATCCAGGCCTATCGGGTGGGTGACCTGGGCCTGGTGTATCCGTTGATGCGCGGTTTGTCGCCGCTGGTGGTGCTGGTGCTGACCCTGGTGTTTGCCGGCGAAGTGTTGAGTAGCCAGCAGATTCTGGGGATTCTGCTGATTCCGTTCGGCATGGTGTGCCTGCTGTGGCAGGGCGGCGGCGGTGACCGGTTGCCCTGGTCGATGCTACCGGTGGTGGTGTTGATTGGTCTGTGCATCGGCTGCTACACCTTTCTGGACGGGCAGGCGCTGCGGCGCTGGTCGCATCCGCTGGATTACCTGGTGTGGCTGACGCTGATCAGCGCCTGGCCGTTTCCGTTGCTGGCGCTGGTGCGCGAGCGTGCAGCCTTCAGCCTGTTCTGGCGCACCCAGTGGCGGTTGGGCTTGAGCGTGGGGCTGTGCGTGTTGTTGAGCTACGCTTTGGTACTTTGGGCCATGCAGTTGGGCTCGATTGCCGAAGCCGCCGCGCTGCGCGAAGTCAGTGTGATTCTGGTGGTGCTGTTCGGTATGCGTTACTTGAAAGAACCTTTTGGCCGTCCACGGCTCATAGCCTGTGGGGTGGTGTTGATTGGCATGTTGGTGATGAAACTCTAACCGTCGGATAAAACTAAAAGGAATCGGTGATGACAGTCGCTTTATGGTGTGTATTGATCGCAATCTTTCTGCCGTACATTTGCACCGGTGTGGCCAAGTTCAGCACAGGCAAGTTCGGGCCACGGGATAACCACGACCCGCGTGCCTTCCTCGATAGCCTGGAAGGCGTCGCCAAGCGTGCTCATAGCGCGCAACTCAACAGTTTCGAAGTGACCCCGGCGTTTGCCGCTGCAGTCATCATTGCGCACCTGGCCGGCAACGCCGAACTGGTGACGATCAACGTGCTGGCAGTGCTGTTTATCACCAGCCGCCTGCTGTACATCATCTGCTACCTGGCGGACTGGGCGATCTTGCGTTCGCTGGTGTGGGCCGTGGGTATGGCGTTGATTGCGAGTTTCTTCTTCGTTTCGATGTAAGGGGTGTTGTAGGAGCGAGCTTGCTCGCGAAGAACGTCAACGATAACGCGTGCTTCCTGAGTAAGCGCGGCGCCTGTGCGTTTTTCGCGAGCAAGCTCGCTCCTACAAAAAGCGCCAGTGATTGTCAGGTTCCGGCAGGCGCATCCGGCACCTGGGGCAACGCCGCGCCTTTGGGCCACAGCATCCAGATCTGCCCTTGCTGTTTCATATTCCCCGCCAACTCGCCTGCGGCATTGCCTGTGCCCCAGAACAGATCTGCGCGCACTTCTCCGGTGATTGCGCCGCCGGTATCCTGCGCGGCGACAGGGCGTGCCAGTGGCGTGCCGTCTGGTTTGGTGGTCGACAACCACAACAGGCTGCCCAGCGGAATTACCTTGCGATCCACTGCCACGCTGTAGCCGGCGGTCAATGGCACGTTCAGCGAACCGCGTGGGCCTTCGTTGCTGTCGGGGCGGGCACTGAAGAATACGTAGCTGGGGTTGCTCGCCAGCAGTTCTGGAATGCGCTGCGGGTGGGCCTTGGCCCAGGCGCTGATGGCGCCCATGGTCACGTCTTCTTTTTTCAGTTCGCCTTGTTCCACCAGCCAACGGCCAATAGGGCGGTACGGGTAGCCGTTCTGGTCGCCGTAACCCACACGCAGTTGACGCCCGCCGGCCAGTTGAATACGCCCCGAGCCCTGGATTTGCAGGAACTGCAGGTCCATCGGGTCGGTCAGCCAGGCGATCGGCTTGGCGGTGGAGCCTTGGCTGTTGAGAGTGCTGGCGTCGTCATACGGCTTGAGCACACGGCCTTCCAGGCGCCCGCGCAGGCGCTTGCCCTTGAGCTCCGGATAGATGCTTTCGAGGTTGACGACAATCAGGTCGTCCGGCACGCCGTATACCGGCACATGGGCGGTGGCGGTCTTGGTCAGGCTGCCGGGGTAGACCGGCTCGTAATAACCCGTGATCAAGCCGTTTGGCGTGTTGTTGGCCGAACGCAGGCCGAAGACATCCAGGTGTTCCTTGAGAAAGCTACGAACCGCTACGGCATCGCCCGGTACGCTGGCCGCTGTCGCGCAGGTTGGGCCCCAGATCGGGTCGGCCTTGAGGCGCTGGCAGGCGCTGCGCCAGGATTCAAACCCGGCGAGCAAGTCGCTGTCGGAAACGCTCGGCAGGGCTTCCCACGGTGCGCTCACATAGGTGGCAACGGCGTGAGGTTTGGTTGGCTCCTGGGCAACTTCTTTATCGGTGTCTTTACCGGCATCGCAGCCGGCCAGTAGCGCGAACATTGGCAGAGCCCAAGCCAGGCGGCGGCCCCAGGGTTTGAAGGTGACATTCATGCAAGCAATTCCTGAAACGATTGCCCGCGCTTCACTGCATCCGGGCAACCTTATTATTAATAGGGCTATTGGTCTTTGTGGGCGGTGCGAGGATACTGGCCGCCGTTTCCCGTGACCTTGAAGCCATGATGATGTTAAAAAAACTGACCGTTGTATTGCTGGCCTGCCTGGCTTTGTCTGCCTGTGGCGGTGTTGATCCCAATTCCCCCCTGGGCCAGCGCAAGGCGATCTTCAAGCAGATGCTCAAGACCGGTGAAGACCTGGGCGGCATGCTGCGCGGACGTATCCCATTTGATGGCGCCAAGTTCGCCGAGGGTGCGGTCAAGCTGGATGCGTTGTCCCATGAACCGTGGAAACATTTCCCGAGCGTACGCGAAGAAGACCACACCAGTGCCAAAGATGATGTGTGGCAAAAACAGGCGCAGTTCCAGCAACTGGCCCGCGAACTTGAGGCGGCCACCGGTGAATTGGTGATCGCCAGCCAGGTGCAACCTTATAAAGCCAGTAGCCTTCAACCTGCGGTGCAAAAAGTTGAAGATGCCTGCAGCGCCTGCCATAAACAGTTCCGCGATCATTGATCGGTTTTACTGGTCGAGTTCTTCCACTGCGTCCTGCAGCTCTTTACGCGAGTCGGCCAGTTTCTCCTTACGTTTGTTGATCTTGTCCGGGTCGCCTTTTTTCATGGCTTTGTCGAGGTCGGCCTGACGGCGGCTGACTTCGTGCTTGGCGTCGAGCACCTTGTTTTCACGTTCTTTCTTCAAGCCGGCATCGGTGCAGTGGGCGGTAACTTCGGCCAGGGCTTTTTCCAGGCCAGCCTGTTGCGCGCTGTTGCCGTGGGCCTTGGCTTGTTCGATCTGGCTGCTGATGGCCTGGCGCTTGGCGGCGCAGCCGGTGAGGGGTTGTGCGTCTTCGGCGGCCAACAGCGGCGTGGCCATGAAGCTCGCGAAGGTCAGCAAGGCAAAGGGGGCGAGAAATTTCATATAAGACTCCAGGTTCGCAATCAGGTGGCGGAGGGGATCAAAACCCATCTATCCCGGCTCCGCTTAATGTTTCAGCCAAGGCTTGTACCTGCGGGTCGCGAAAAAAAGCGCTGAGTTGCGCCGCGCGTCCCGGGCCGATGCCATCTGAGGCCAGCCAGGCTTGAGTGTCTTTGGCGACCAGCGTCTGCCAGTCTCCTTCCAGGTTGTTGCGCGCCGCCGGCGGCACGCCCAAGGCCTTGAGCCATAGTGAAAAAGGGCGTTGCCGGGCGCTTTGAATACTGTCGAGCACCCGCGCACGGGTACGCTCGCCTAAGCCCTCAATGGTAGCAAGCTCGGCCGCATCAAGTGTCAACCAATCGAGAAAGCCTGCGATTAGACCGGCCTGGATCAATACGTTCCAGGTTTCGCGCCCCATGTGGGGCAAGGCCAGGCCGTGTTTACCGCTCAGCCAGGTGAGGCGGGCGAGCAGTTGGTCTTCGCAGCCAGGGTCCAGTTGCCAGCAGCTCAAGGCGTGGAAGTCTTGAGCGTTGGGTACCTCCACGTCTACACGTGTCTCGTTGCGCAGGATCACCTCGTCCAGTCGCGGTATGACCTGGCCCGCCAGGCTGATCGACACGTGATCGCCGGGGCGGATATCCAGGGCTTGCCAGCGTTTCAGGGAGCCGACGCTCACTCGGCTGATCTGCCGATCATCCAGCCGTACGGGCTCCAATTCGAGGATAGGTGTAATACGCCCGGTACGTCCCACCCTGAACTCGACCTTGCGCACCAGGGCCAGTGCCTTGATAGCCGGGTATTTCCAGGCAACCGACCAGTAGGGCGCACTGGCTTGCCAGCGCTCGGCGGGCGCTCGCGCAGCCTGGTGCAGCACCACGCCGTCGCTGGCGAAGGGTAATGGCGCGTTGTACCAATGCGTGCGCCAATGCGCAGCTTCGCTGATGGTGCTGACGGGTTGGCTGTACTGTTGGCTATCGGTGAAGCCCCAGCGCGCCAAGGTGGTCAGGTGTTCGGTGAAGTCCGTCGGGCCGTCTGGCCACGCCCAGACGAACAGGCCGATCCCGACAGCCTCGGCATCGCTTAACTGACGACGGTTCATCAGGCCAGCCACTTTGCTGCGCGCATTGAACCCGCCCTTGAGCGATTGCACATGGTGGTTGAGGCGCCAATAGAGTTCGCCTTGCAGCACCACATCAACGGCGTCGGGCAACTGTTGGACAATGCCGGGGATCTTGGCGGCGGAGGCTGACCAATCGTGGCCCAGCAGGCCGTCGCCCCGACTGATGAGCTGATGCAAGCGGCCCTGGCGATACACCAGTGTCACCGCAACGCCATCGACCTTGGGTTGGACCCAGACATCCTGTCGAGTGCTGAGCCAGTCACTGACGGCCGGCTCGCTCGGCAGCTTTTGTAGGCCAGTGTGTGCGACCGGGTGAGGTAAGGTACCGCGCGCACTGGCCAGCGGGTTATCAGGCTTGGGTGTCTGCTCGCGAGTGCATTCTTGCCAATGCGCCAGGCGTCTGCGGGCCTGGTCGTAGAGCTCATCGCTGATCAGGGCTTGGCCCTGTCGATGGTAGCTGTCGTCCCACTGCTGGATTTGCCTGGACAGGGTTTCCAGCTGTGAGTGAACGTCATCGGGGCAGGTTTCGGCCCAGGCCCAGGCTGGTGCGGCGCTTATGAGAACAGCCAGTAATACGTGCATCATGAGCATCCTTGCTCGAAAAGGGGGGCCAGCCTAAGTGATCCGCGCGCCCACAAAAAAGCCCCGACCGAGCGGGGCTTTTTACCGGGTGTTTCTGTTTACTTGAACAGGCCGCCCAAGGCCTTCACAGCATCATTGTTTTCAGCCTTGGCCTGCTGCTTCTGCTGCTTGGTGTCGACTTTTGCCTGGCTGTCGGCGAGTTTGTTGCAAGCTTTGTTGACCTGCTCCAACGCAGTCTCATACACCCGCACTTTCAGCAGATCGTTCTTGGCATTGGCCGCGTCGATCTTGGCTTGCAGGTCTTTGGGTTGCTGCTGGCAGTCGCCGGCATTACCGCCACCGAGCTGGGCACTCAGGGCGCCGCTCAGAGCGTTCAGGTCAGCGGCCTGGGCCGACAGGGTGAACAGGCTGAGCAGAAGGGCGGCAGGGGCGAGCGTGGAAATGCGCATGAAAACCTCAATGTTCGATTGCCTGCGCGCTTATCCATCCCGGGCGGGCGCAGTGCAATATCCAAATAAGGTGAAGGGCCCGAGAGGGCGCGGATTCTAGTGGGCCATCATTTGGCCTGCAAGCCTTGGATCCAAAAAAGCCCGAAGTGGCCCAGCAGGCAACAAAAAGCCCCGCCGGGCAGACCTGGCGGGGCTCTATTTACCGCGAACGATTACAGGCCGGCGGCGGTACGCAGGTCGTTGGCGCGGTCGGTTTTTTCCCACGTGAAGGTGCTGAAGGTGTCATCACCTACAGTCTTCTGCGCAGGGGTGCGGCCGAAGTGGCCGTAGGCTGCGGTTTCCTGGTACATCGGGTGCAGCAGGTCGAGCATGGTGGTGATTGCGTAAGGGCGCAGGTCGAAGATCTCACGCACCAGCTTGACGATCTTGTCATCGCTGATCTTGCCGGTGCCGAAGGTGTTCAGCGAGATCGACGTAGGCTGGGCCACGCCAATGGCGTAGGAAACCTGGATTTCGCAGCGCTCGGCCAGGCCGGCAGCCACGATGTTCTTGGCCACATAACGACCGGCGTAAGCCGCAGAGCGGTCAACCTTGGAAGGGTCCTTGCCGGAGAATGCACCACCGCCGTGACGGGCCATGCCGCCGTAGCTGTCGACGATGATCTTGCGGCCGGTCAGGCCGCAGTCGCCCACGGGGCCACCGATGATGAACTGGCCGGTCGGGTTGATGTGGAACTGGGTGTCCTTGGTCAGCAGTTCGGCAGGCAACACATGCTTGACGATCAGTTCCATCACGCCTTCACGCAGGTCGGCGTAGGACACGTCCGGGTTGTGCTGGGTCGACAGTACGACGGCGTCGATGCCCACGACTTTGCCGCCTTCGTAGCGGCAGGTCACCTGGGACTTGGCGTCAGGGCGCAGCCATGGCAGTACGCCGGATTTACGCGCCTCGGCCTGGCGTTGTACCAGCTGGTGCGAGAAGGTGATCGGCGCGGGCATCAGTACGTCGGTTTCGTTGCTGGCGTAGCCGAACATCAGGCCCTGGTCGCCGGCGCCCTGGTCTTCAGGCTTGGCCCGGTCAACGCCCTGGTTGATGTCCGGGGACTGCTTGCCGATGATGTTCATCACACCGCAGGTTGCGCCGTCAAAGCCGACGTCGGAGCTGTTGTAGCCAATGTCGGTGATCACGTCACGCACGATCTGCTCCAGGTCGACCCAGGCAGTGGTGGTAACTTCGCCGGCGATGATCGCCACGCCCGTTTTCACCAGCGTCTCGCACGCCACACGGGCGAACTTGTCTTCAGCGATGATAGCGTCCAGCACCGCGTCAGAAATCTGGTCGGCGATTTTGTCCGGATGCCCTTCAGACACGGACTCGGAGGTGAAAAGGGAGTATTCGCTCATCTCGATGTTTTCCTGATATTTACCGATGGTGAGTGTCGCCAGCCGGTCGCTGAAAATGGCGGACCTGAATCTGGAAACCATTACGTAAACCTACATAGAGGCTTTCCCCGGGAACGAGTCCCGCAGCGGTGGCCCAACGGGCCAGATCGTCCTGTTCAAAACCCAGCCAGAGATCACCGCAGGCCTCCTTGGCCCAATTCTGGTTGTGGCTGCATAAATCCGTAACCAGCAGGCTACCGCCGGGGTGCAGCAACCCGGCCATTTGCTTGAGAGCTTCTGCCGGTGCGGCGAAATGGTGCAAGACCATGTTCAGCACCACGCAATCGGCTCGCAGGCCGGTGTCACTCAGGGCGTCGGCCAACTGTAGGCGCACATTGCCCAAGGCTTCGCGCTCACAGAGTTGGCGCGCCAGTTCAAGCATCGCCGGGCTGTTATCCAGCGCGGTGACCTGCTCGAAGCGACGCGCCAGTTCGGGCAGGAACCCGCCGTCGCCAGGGCCGACTTCCAAGGCCGTGGCCTCTTCACTGAAGCTCAGCTTGTCCAGCAGCGCCAGTACGCTTTCGCGGTACTGGGCCAAGCCGGCGATCAGATCCTGCTGGGCGCGAAACTTGTCGGCCACCCGTGAGAAAAAATCCTGGCTGGCGGCGGCGCGTTGTCCGTGCACCTGGCCGATGCGCGATTGCACATCGCCGGGCAGGCACAAGTTATCCACTTCGTCGAGCAGGGCAGCGTGCAATTTGCCGCCAAGCAGTTCGGTATGGGGCAGGGCACGCCGGTAGAAAATCGCATTGCCTTCGCGACGGGTAGCCACCAGGTCGGCCTGGGCCAGCACCTTCAAATGGTGGCTCATGCCGGACTGGCCGATGGCGAAGATCTGCGCCAGCTCCAGTACCCCGAAAGAATCGTTGGCCAGTGCGCGCAGTACGTTCAAGCGCAACGGATCGCCAGCGGCCTTGCACAAGGCAGCCAGTTCATCGCCGTCGTCAGGACGCAGGGAGGGCACGGGTAGGTTCATAAGGCCAGCAGTCTAGTGACGGGTGTAGATCCCCGCAAGGCCAATATCAAAAAGTTTTGATATTGATCGATAAGTGGCGGTTATAAGCTGTCGCTATAACCTTTAGACGAACCGGTTAAAGGTTTCTGCAAGGGATTGATGCCCAAAGCACAGGAAAAACGCCCTCAAGTGACTATCTGTCATTGCCCGCAGGCGGTGGCTGAGGGAAAATGCCGGTCCTTTTTTCCGTTTCTTTTCAGCAAACTCCAGGAGATCAGCGATGCCCAGCCGTCGTGAGCGTGCCAACGCCATTCGTGCCCTCAGCATGGATGCCGTGCAAAAAGCCAACAGCGGCCATCCCGGTGCCCCGATGGGCATGGCGGATATCGCCGAGGTACTTTGGCGTGACTACCTGAAACACAACCCGAGCAACCCGTCGTTCGCCGACCGTGACCGCTTCGTGCTGTCCAACGGCCACGGCTCGATGCTGATTTATTCGCTGCTGCACCTGACCGGCTACGATGTCACCATCGACGACCTCAAGAGCTTCCGTCAGCTGCACAGCCGCACCCCGGGCCACCCGGAATTCGGCTACACCCCGGGCGTCGAGACCACCACCGGTCCCCTGGGCCAAGGCTTGGCCAATGCGGTTGGTTTCGCCCTGGCGGAAAAAGTCCTGGGCGCGCAGTTCAACCGCCCCGGCCACGACATCGTTGACCACCACACCTACGTATTCCTGGGTGATGGCTGCATGATGGAAGGCATCTCCCACGAAGTCGCTTCCCTGGCCGGTACCCTGGGCCTGGGCAAGCTGATTGCCTTCTACGATGACAACGGCATCTCCATCGACGGTGAAGTCGAAGGCTGGTTCACCGACGACACGCCAAAGCGTTTCGAAGCCTACAACTGGCAGGTGATCCGCAACGTCGACGGCCACGATCCGGAAGAAATCAAGATCGCCATCGACACCGCTCGCAAGAGCGCGCAGCCAACCCTGATCTGCTGCAAGACCACCATCGGTTTCGGCTCGCCGAACAAGCAAGGTAAAGAAGATTGCCACGGCGCCCCGCTGGGTGACGCGGAAATCGCCCTGACCCGCGAAGCGCTGAAGTGGAACCACGGCCCGTTCGAAATCCCGGCCGACATCTACGCCGAATGGGATGCCAAGGAAAAAGGCCTGGCGGCTGAATCCGAGTGGGACCAGCGTTTCGCTGCGTACTCCGCCGAATTCCCTGAATTGGCCAACGAGCTGGTACGCCGCCTGGCCGGTGACCTGCCTGCCGACTTCTCGGAAAAGGCCTCGGCCTACATCGCTGAAGTCGCGGCCAAGGGCGAGACTATCGCCAGCCGTAAAGCCAGCCAGAACACCCTGAACGCTTTTGGCCCGTTGCTGCCTGAGTTCCTCGGCGGTTCTGCTGACCTGGCCGGTTCCAACCTGACCCTGTGGAAGGGGTGCAAAGGGGTCTCGGCCGAAGACGCCAGCGGCAACTACATGTACTACGGCGTGCGCGAGTTCGGCATGAGCGCCATCATGAACGGCGTGTCCCTGCACGGCGGCCTGGTGCCATACGGCGCGACCTTCCTGATGTTCATGGAATACGCACGTAACGCCGTACGTATGGCGGCACTGATGAAGAAGCGCGTGATCCACGTCTACACCCACGACTCCATCGGCCTGGGCGAAGACGGCCCGACGCACCAGCCGGTCGAGCAACTGACCAGCCTGCGCACCACGCCGAACCTGGATTGCTGGCGCCCAGCCGATGCGGTGGAATCCGCCGTGGCCTGGAAGCACGCCATCGAGCGCAAGGATGGCCCTTCGGCGCTGATCTTCTCGCGTCAGAACCTGCAGCACCAGGTGCGTACCGACGCGCAGATCGCCGACATCAGCCGTGGCGGTTATGTGCTCAAGGACTGCATCGGCGAGCCGGAGCTGATCCTGATCTCCACCGGTTCCGAAGTGGGCCTGACCGTTCAGGCGTACGACAAGCTGACCGAGCAAGGCCGCAACGTTCGCGTTGTGTCCATGCCGTGCACCAGCGTGTTCGAAGCCCAGGACGCCGGCTACAAGCAATCGGTGTTGCCGTTGCAGGTCAGTGCGCGTATCGCCATCGAGGCGGCTCACGCCGACTACTGGTACAAGTACGTGGGCCTGGAAGGCCGTGTGATCGGCATGACCACCTACGGTGAGTCGGCGCCGGCGCCAGCGTTGTTCGAAGAGTTCGGTTTCACCCTGGAAAACATCCTGGGTCAGGCTGAAGAGTTGCTGGAAGACTAAAGCGCTAACGCGGTGGCCTACTGGTCACCGCCTCTACTGTAGGAGCGAGCTTGCTCGCGAAGATCGTTAACGATAACGCAGCGTTTCTGGTTTAACGCGGCGCTCTCAGGTTCTTCGCGAGCAAGCTCGCTCCTACAGTGGTTTGTGTCGCCCACAATGCGAGAACCCCATGCCCCAACCGCGTCCCTACAAAGTTGCACTCAACGGCTACGGCCGCATTGGTCGTTGCGTCTTGCGTGCTCTGTTCGAGCGAGGGGCGGCGGCCGGGTTTGAAATTGTCGCGATCAATGATTTGGCCGACATGGCCAGCATCGAATACCTGACACGCTTTGACTCCACCCACGGCCGCTTCCCTGGCGAAGTGCGGGTTGAAGGCGATTGTCTGCATATCAATGGCAACTGCGTACAAGTGTTGCGCAGTGCCACCCCCGAAGGCATCGACTGGAAAGCACTGGGCGTCGACCTGGTGCTGGAATGCTCCGGTGTCTATCACACCCGTGCCGATGGCCAGCGTTTTCTCGACGCCGGCGCCCCGCGTGTGCTGTTTTCCCAGCCGATGGCCAGCGAGGCGGATGTCGACGCCACCATCGTCTACGGCATCAACCAGGACTGCCTGACCGGCGATGAGCTGCTGGTGTCCAACGCGTCGTGTACCACCAACTGCAGCGTGCCGTTGCTGCGCCTGCTGGACCAGGCGATCGGCCTGGATTACGTGTCGATCACCACGATTCACTCGGCGATGAACGACCAGCCGGTCATCGACGCCTATCACCACGAAGACCTGCGGCGCACGCGTTCGGCGTTCCAGTCAGTGATTCCGGTGTCCACCGGCCTGGCGCGTGGCATCGAGCGACTGCTGCCGGAACTTGCCGGGCGAATCCAGGCCAAAGCCGTACGGGTGCCGACGGTGAATGTGTCTTGCCTGGATATCACCATGCAAACCGTCAGTGACACTGATGCCGCCGAGGTCAACCGAATCCTGCGCGACGCCGCCACCAGCGGCCCGCTCAAAGGTCTGCTGGCCTACACCGAGTTGCCCCACGCCAGTTGCGATTTCAACCATGACCCGCATTCGGCGATTGTCGATGCCAGCCAGACCCGCGTTTCCGGCCCCAGGCTGGTGAACATCCTGGCCTGGTTCGACAACGAATGGGGCTTTGCCAACCGCATGCTGGATGTTGCCGAACACTATCTGCACATCGCTTCTAAACAACCTCAACAGTAATTCAGGAACTGCGACCCATGACCGTGTTGAAGATGACCGACCTCGATCTGCAAGGTAAGCGCGTACTGATCCGCGAAGACCTCAACGTCCCCGTCAAGGACGGTGTTGTCACCAGCGATGCGCGAATCCTGGCCTCGCTGCCGACCATCAAGCTGGCCCTGGAAAAAGGCGCGGCCGTGATGGTCTGCTCCCACCTGGGTCGCCCGACCGAAGGTGAGTTCTCTGCCGAAAACAGCCTCAAGCCGGTCGCCGAGTACCTGAGCAAGGCCCTGGGCCGTGACGTGCCATTGGTCGCAGACTACCTGGGCGGCGTGGACGTGAAAGCCGGCGATATCGTGCTGTTCGAAAACGTGCGCTTCAACAAGGGCGAGAAAAAGAACAGCGACGAACTGGCCCAGCAATACGCCGCCCTGTGTGACGTGTTTGTGATGGACGCGTTCGGCACCGCCCACCGCGCCGAAGGTTCGACCCACGGCGTGGCCAAGTTCGCCAAGGTCGCCGCGGCGGGCCCGTTGCTGGCTGCCGAGCTGGATGCGCTGGGCAAGGCCCTGGGCGCTCCGGCCCAACCGATGGCGGCCATTGTTGCCGGCTCCAAGGTATCCACCAAGCTGGACGTGCTCAACAGCCTGAGCCAGATCTGCAACCAACTGATCGTCGGCGGCGGCATTGCCAATACCTTCCTGGCCGCTGCCGGCCACCCGGTGGGCAAGTCCCTGTACGAGCCAGACCTGCTCGACACCGCCCGCGCCATCGCCGCCAAGGTCAGCGTGCCGTTGCCAGTGGACGTGGTGGTTGCCAAGGAATTCGCTGAAAGCGCCGCCGCCACCGTCAAGCTTATCGCTGACGTGGCCGACGACGACATGATCCTGGACATCGGCCCGCAAACGGCAGCCAACTTCGCCGAGCTGCTCAAGGCATCCCAGACTATCCTGTGGAATGGCCCGGTGGGCGTGTTCGAGTTCGACCAATTCGGCAACGGCACCAAAGTACTGGCTAAAGCGATCGCTGAAAGCTCGGCGTTCTCCATCGCTGGCGGTGGCGATACCCTGGCGGCTATCGATAAATATGGTGTGGCTGATCAGATCTCCTACATTTCTACCGGTGGCGGCGCTTTCCTCGAGTTCGTCGAGGGCAAGGTGTTGCCCGCTGTGGAAGTGCTGGAAACCCGAGCCAAAGGTTAAGGCTCGCGTGATCAGGAAAAGGAGCGTTCCCATGATCAAGTCGTTGGCACTGGTGATCGCAGCGGGCCTGTTGGCCGGCTGCGGCAGCACACCCAGCGCGGCGCCGGAGGCGGATAACGCCAAGGCACCGTTGAGAAAAAGCTGTTACCAGGCTGACTGGCAAGCCGAGACCATGCCGGTGATCAACAAGCGCATCGGCAACGAACGGCTGGAGAAATACGACTCCGCGCCCAACGGTCAGGAACAGGGTTGCCCATGACGGGTCTGATCCACTAACCGATAGCAACGGTGGCCCCAGGTCGCCCTGCGAGGATTGGCAATGAAAGGCGTTTTCGCCCTGGCAGCTCTGGCCCTGTTGGCCGGCTGCAGCAGCATGAACCTGTTCAACAAGGCAGAGCCAGCCGACAAATGGACCACCTGGACCTGCGACAGCAAGGCCGAGGTCAACTGGCGCTTTGCCAACCAGGCCCGTTCCGAAGTGGATGTACGCCTCGGCGGTTCGGACCAGGTTTATCGGCTCAAGCAAGAGGTAGCCGCTTCGGGCGTGCTGTACAGCGACGGCCAGTTGGCGTTTCACACCAAAGGTGAGGAAGGCCTGGTTTACTGGGTAGCGACGGATGATTTGATTGGGCGCGGCTGCAAAGCCAACTGAACCCAACAGCAATAACGATTCAGCAGCACAAGGCTCAACCCCTTGATCTGCAATAACTTGAATAGCAGCCGCCGCTACGGCAGGCTTGCACGATTAACGACCCTCGACCGGGAGAGACAACACAATGGCACTTATCAGCATGCGTCAAATGCTGGACCACGCAGCCGAGTTCGGCTACGGCGTCCCAGCCTTTAACGTCAACAACCTTGAGCAGATGCGCGCCATCATGGAAGCCGCTGACAAGACCGACTCCCCTGTGATCGTCCAGGCTTCGGCCGGTGCGCGCAAATACGCTGGCGCCCCGTTCCTGCGTCACCTGATCCTCGCCGCCATCGAAGAATTCCCGCACATCCCGGTGTGCATGCACCAGGACCACGGCACCAGCCCTGACGTGTGCCAGCGCTCGATCCAGCTGGGCTTCAGCTCGGTGATGATGGACGGCTCCCTCGGCGAAGACGGCAAGACTCCAACCGACTACGAGTACAACGTACGCGTGACCCAACAAACCGTGGCCATGGCGCACGCCTGCGGCGTTTCGGTTGAAGGCGAGCTGGGCTGCCTGGGTTCGCTTGAAACCGGCATGGCCGGCGAAGAAGACGGCATCGGCGCCGAAGGCGTGCTGGATCACAGCCAGATGCTGACCGACCCGGAAGAAGCCGCCGATTTCGTCAAGAAGACCCAGGTCGACGCCCTGGCCATCGCCATCGGCACCAGCCACGGCGCCTACAAGTTCACCAAGCCACCTACCGGCGACGTGCTTGCCATCGACCGCATCAAGGAAATCCACAAGCGCATCCCCAACACCCACCTGGTGATGCACGGTTCTTCCTCGGTACCGCAAGAGTGGCTGGCGATCATCAACCAGTACGGCGGCGACATCAAAGAAACCTACGGCGTACCGGTTGAAGAAATCGTCGAAGGCATCAAGTACGGCGTGCGCAAGGTCAACATCGACACCGACCTGCGCCTGGCATCCACCGGTGCGATGCGTCGCCTGATGGCCACCAACCCGAGCGAGTTCGACCCACGTAAATTCTTCGGCGCCACTGTGACGGCGATGCGTGATGTGTGTATTGCGCGTTATGAAGCCTTTGGTACTGCGGGTAATGCTTCGAAGATCAAGCCGATCTCGTTGGAAGCGATGTACCAGCGGTATTTGAAAGGTGAGTTGAACGCTAAGGTGAACTAAGCCTCAAGTGTTAATAAAAGCCCGCAGCGATGCGGGCTTTTTTATGGACACCATTTAATCAACTTGCAGATGAAGCGCCGAAACCACGGCGTTCTTTGGCTTGTCGCAACGGTACTGTAGCACCCACACCGAACCTTGAGCCGACGCACGGTCAATGTGGGAGCCGGGCTTGCCCGCGATGGCAGTGTGTCAGGCGCCGAGGATATTGGCTGATACGCCGCCATCGCGGGCAAGCCCGGCTCCCACAGGGTGCAACGGTGTGTTTAAGACTTTGGGTTTATCTGGGGAAAAATCCTGTGTCTCACGGGACGATTCACTCGTGATCAATATCCAATTTCGCAAACGTCACCCGCGCACCCTCATTGGTGTCGCCCGTATTGTCCTGCACATACACCCCCGCCTTGAAGTACAACGGCTTGTCGCCCCATGCCGCGCCAATCCGTTCATTCCACTCACTGTCAGCGGCATACACGCTCAGCAGCCCGGCTTTGTTGAGGTTGATCACGTAGGTGAAGCTCTTCTGCAGTGGCACATTGGAGGCGACGATGATCACCTGGCTTTCGGCCTCGTCCGGGCGCATGCGCACTTTGGCGACGATGTTGCCGGTCTGGGTTTTCTCCTTGAATTGGTACTCCAGCTTGATCAGCGGTTTCTGGCTGTCGTAGGCATGGATCTGGCCGATCACGATCTTGCCGGAGGAGGGCACCTGGTTGACGGTGAGGGTGGCGCGCAGGAAGTTGTCGGCCTCGGGGTAGGTCCAGTTACGCAGGCGGCCGTCGGCGTAGGTTTCGCGCAGTTCGCTGCGTGGGTAGATGGCGTTTTCGGTGCGCGAGCCCGTCACAGGTGTCCAGAACTGCACGTCGCTGCCTTCGGCCTGGAAGTATTGATCGTTGAAGCCGCTCAGCAGCCTCGGCGTTTCAATGGTCGTGGGTGGGGAGCCGACCGGAATGCTCAGGTTCCAGGTGGAAAGGTCGATCATGGTGTTGGCCTTTTTACAGAGGGTGTAGGCATTGGCCCAAAGGGCCTTCCAGGTTCTTTATAGGCCGTGCTGGTGAGATTGTTAAACAATTGCTGGCAATTTATTGGCGTCAGCTAAATGTCAAAAAGCCATGTCGCCCGTGAACCGCGGGCTACAGGGCCTTACCGTTAGTCGGCTTCCTGGCCTTTGGCACAATGAGGGCACCCACGTCACTTCTGCTTTTTTGGCCGCGCGGCTAGAGTGAGCCCTCAGTGTTTATCCGGCCTTGGTAGCAAAAGTGACCGGTGCAGCTCCCTAAGGAAGAGACGTAGCATGGATGGCGCTCCACAACACGACGATGCAATTTCGGTTCTGTTGGTGGTCGATGACTACCCGGAAAACCTCGTCAGCATGCGTGCGCTGTTGCAGCGTGACGACTGGCGGGTGATAACCGCCGCGTCTGGCCTGGAAGCCTTGGAGTTACTGCTGGCCCACGAGGTCGACCTGGTGCTGCTGGACGTGCGCATGCCGGGCATGGACGGTTTCGAGGTGGCGCGCCTGATGCGTGGCAGCCAGCGTACACGCATGACGCCGATTATCTTTCTGACGGCCACCGCCCATTCGCCCGACGCGGTGCTGGAAGGCTACGCCAGCGGTGCGATCGACTACCTGTTCAAGCCCTTTGACCCGCACATCCTCAAGCCCAAGGTGCAGGCGTTGCTCGAGCATCAGCGCAATCGCCGTGCCTTGCAGCGCCTGAGCCATGACCTGGAATTGGCCCGCGCTTTTAATGCCTCGGTGCTGGATAACGCCGCCGAGGGCATTCTGGTGGTGAGCGAAAACAGTGTGATCGAGTATGCCAACCCGGCCATTTCCCGGCTGTTGAATGCAACGATGGCTGAGTTGCAGGGCGAAAGTTTCCTCAGTTTCCTGCAAAAGCCCCATGTGCCAGCCTGGTTGGGCTTTCCCATGTACGAGGCGTATCGCCGGGGTGAGACGTGGCGCCAACACGATGCCATTTTGCGCACCGGTCGGGGCCAGCAGGTGCCGGTAGCGTTGTCCTGCGCGCCTTTGCCTGCGGAGCAGAAGGCAATGGTGGTGACGGTGCTGGACATGTCTGAAGTACGTCACCTGCATCAGCAACTGGAATTCCAGGCCGTGACCGACCCGCTGACCGGGCTGCTGAACCGGCGCGGTTTCCATCAGGCGATGGAGAATACGCTGCTGCGCAGCGAACGTAGCGAGCAGGCGCTGGTATTGCTGTACCTGGACCTGGATGGTTTCAAGCGGGTCAACGATACGCTGGGCCATGACGCCGGGGATCGCGTGCTGCGTTGGGTTTCGGAGCAGATGCAAGCATGCCTGCGTTCCTACGACATTCTCGGGCGCATGGGCGGGGATGAATTCACCGCGTTGCTGGAGCTGGAGTTTCCCGAGCAGGCCGCGAAGATCGCGGAAAAGCTCATCGAGCGGGTATCGGTGTGCCAGCAGGTCGATGGTCTGGAGGTGATGCTTGGGGTCAGTATTGGCATCGCGACGTTCCCGGATTGCGGCTCGGACTTGAGCGGCCTGCTACGGGCCGCGGACATTGCCATGTACGAAGCCAAGCGCGCCGGCCGTCAGCAGTATCGTTACTACGACCAGGAAATGAACGGCCGCGCCCGCTCGCGGTTGATGCTGGAAGACAGTGTGCGTACCGCCATTGCCAACAAGGACTTCACCTTGGTGTACCAGCCTCAGGTTTGCCTGGAAGACGGGCGTTTGCGCGGCGTCGAAGCGCTGTTGCGCTGGCAGCATCCCAGCGTCGGCGATGTGCCGCCGGGCCTGTTCTTGCCGCTGCTGGAAGAGGCGCGGTTGATCAACCAGTTGAGTGCCTGGATCTACCAGCAAGTCGCTGCCCAGCGCCAGGCCTGGCAAGCCACCTTCGACCCCGAACTGGTGTTGAGCGTGAGCCTGAGCAGCAGCCAGTTCAACATGCCCAACCTGGCCAACCAACTGCAGCAGATGCTGGAGCGGCATGGATTACAGGGGCGGCAACTGGAGGTGGAAATCGGCGAGGACTGCTTGATGAGTAATCTTGCCGAGTCTACCAAGCAACTCCAGTTACTGCGCCGGATCGGGGTGCGGATTGCCCTGGACGACTTTGGCTGCGGCCAGTGCTCCCTGGCCCATTTGCGCGACCTGGCATTCGATACCCTCAAGCTTGACCCTCAATTAGTGGCGCGCCTGCCTGGCTCGGCGCGGGATGGGGCGATGGCGCGCAGCATCATCCAACTGTGTGAGCATTTTGGTGTACTGGTGATCGCCGAAGGCGTGGAGACTCTTGAACAAACACAGTGGCTCAAGGCCAATGGCTGCGCCCATATCCAGGGGCCGTGGGCGGCGCTACCGTTGATGGCCGAGGACGTTGCCGGCTGGTCGTACCCTCGCGCGCTTTGAATTCGCTACACTGGCGCCCGTCCCAATTGCGTTGCAGAGCCCATGACCGCGTTGAAATACCTCCAGGCATACCCCGCCGCGCTCCAGGAGCAAGTGCGCCAACTGATCGCCAAGGACCAGTTAGGGGCTTACCTGGACCAGCGTTACCCCGAACGCCATGCGGTGCAGAGCGACAAGGCCCTGTACGCCTACGCCCTGGCCTTGAAGCAGGAGCACCTGCGCAACGCGCCGTCTATCGACAAAGTGCTGTTCGACAACCGCCTGGACCTGACCCATCGTGCCTTGGGTTTGCACACCACGATTTCTCGGGTGCAGGGCGGTAATCTCAAGTCCAAGAAAGAGATCCGCATCGCTTCGCTGTTCAAGGAGGCGGCCCCGGAGTTTCTGCGCATGATCGTGGTGCACGAGCTGGCGCACTTCAAGGAATCGGACCACAACAAGGCGTTCTATAAACTCTGCCAATACATGATGCCGGGCTACCATCAGGTGGAATTCGACCTGCGTGTGTACCTCACCTGGCGCGATTTGCAGGGCAAGCCCTAACCCCAAGGCGACTGACCATGGATGTGAGCAAGACCAAAAGCAGCTTCTACCGCCGCCTGTACGTGGCGTACTTGATCGACAGCCAACTGGCCAGCAGCGTCCCGGCGCTGACCGAGGCCACCGGTATGCCTCGGCGTACCGCCCAGGACACCATTGCGGCGTTGGCCGACCTGGATATTGTGTGTGAGTTCGAGCAGGAGGACGGTGCGCGTCACCATGCCGGGCGCTATCGGATTCGGGACTGGGGGGCGATTGATCGGGGGTGGATCGAGGCTAATCTGGCGTCGATCAAGCAGGTGTTGGGCTATCCCTGAAGGTCGGCTTTGGCAGGACTGACGCTATCGCGGGCAAGCCCGGCTCCCACAGTCCAATGTGGGAGCTGGCTTGCCTGCGATGGCGCCCTCAGACGCGCCGCATACCAATATGTGGAATATCATCTTCCAGGTATTCCTCACCCGCCACCACAAACCCATATCGTCCGTAATACCCCTGCAAATGCGCCTGGGCCGAGAGAAAAATCGGCGTTTGCGGCCAGATATCCTCAATGCGCTCAAGCGCCTCCTCCATCATGTGATGCCCCAGCCCGGTGCCCCGTGCCGCTGGCGAAACGATGACGCGACCAATCACCACATCGCCGCCCTGGGACTCCGGGTCCAGCAGGCGCAGGTAAGCCAATAGCTCATTATCTTGCCAGGCCATCAGGTGATGGGTGTCACCCGCCAGGTCCTGCCCGTCGATGTCCTGATACGCGCATTTCTGCTCGACGACGAATACCTCGCTGCGCAAGCGCAGGACGGCATACAGCTGGTCCTTGCCCAAGTCGTCGTGATGTTTGCAAATCCAATCAACCGTCATGATGTGTGCTCTTGTAAAGACGTGCCTGGATAGTAAGCGCGGCGGGCGCTGCTGTCTAAAATTGGCAAATGTGTGAATGGCGTCAATTTGCCATCATTGAGTGCGTGCGCTGCTGGTTGCTTTGTGTAATCTGCAATGCAGGCTCATTGATGAGCTACTGTTATCAGGCCACCGCCTGCCCGCCAAGGACTTTGAGCATGCCGAGATTGACTCGTGCCGTTGCTTTGATCGCAGTGCTGCTGCTGGCCCAGCCGGTGCTGGCACAACGTCTGCGTCTGGTGGCGGATGGCTGGCCGCCCTTCACCGATGCCACCTTGATCAATGGCGGTTTGGCCACGGATATCGTCAGCACGGCCCTGGCCCGTGCGGGGTACGCCAGTGACTTTGAGCAGGTGCCCTGGGCCCGTGCGCTCAAGGGCGTGGGCGATGGGCGCTACGATGTGCTGATCAACGCCTGGTACGACGAGGCCCGCACGCAGTTTGGCCAGTTTTCTGCTGAGTACCTGCTTAATCGTGTGCGCTTTCTCAAGCGCAGCGACGATGACATTGTTTATCACAGCCTGGCCCGACTGCACGATGAGACCATCGCCGTGGTACGCGGTTACGCTTACTCGGCGGCGTTCGATCAAGACTCCCAGCTACAGAAAGTACCCGTGCACAACTTCGCCATGGCGGTGCGCATGCTCGCTGCGCGGCGTGTGCGGTTGACGCTGGAGGACGAATACGTAGCGCGTTATTACCTGGCTCGGGAGTCGCCGCGGGTGCGCAATGCGGTGGCGTTTGTGGGCAAGCCGTTGAGCGAGAACAGCCTGCACATTCTGGTCAGTTTGAAGAACCCCGAGCACGCGCAGATTGTCGCCAGCTTTGATCGGGAGATTGCCAGGATGAAGGCTGATGGCAGTTATGCGCGCTTGATGAAGGCGCATGGGATGTAGCGTGCTTGCGGGCCTCATCGCGGGCAAGCCGGGCTCCCACATTTTGCCCGCATTCTTATGTTGGAACTCGGTCAAATGTGGGAACTGGCTTGCCTGCGATAGCGGTCTAAGCCGCACCGGTATCCTTGATCAGATGCGCCGCCAACGTACGCAACGGCCCCAACTGCCGGCAGATCAACGCCAACTGCGTCTGCACCAACCGCTGCGCCTCATCGATCTCATCGGGCATTTGCTCCAGCTCGGCTGCCAACCCCTCCTCGGCATCACTCTGGATCGCAATCGACTGTTTGTTGGCCAGGCCCGTAGCAATCTCATCGATACTCGCCGCCAGGCTGTTGCCCGCGCCTTCGATCAAGTGCTCGCGCACGTCGGCCGGTAACTGAGTATCGCGGTGCGCACCCAACCCCGACAAATAGCTGAGCAAGGTGTGAGACAGCACCAGGAACCGAAAACCCACGTCGGCTTCCTTACGAAAGTGCCCCGGCTCCATCAGCATATTGGCCAGGGTGGTGGACAACGCGGCGTCGGCGTTGTGCGCGTTGCGGCGGGCCAGGCGGTAAGCCAGGTCGTCGCTCTTGCCGGCGGCGTATTGCTGCATGATCTGGCGCAGGTAGATGCTGTTGCAGGTCAGGGTGTTGGCCAGCACTTTGTTCAAGCGCCGGCCTTGCCAGTCCGGCAGGAACAGGAATACCGCCAGGCCAGCGATCAGGCTGCCGAGCAAGGTATCGAACAGGCGTGGCAGGAACAGCCCGTAGCCATCACCCACCTGGTTGAAGCAGAACAGCACCATCAGCGTGATCGCCGCCGTCGCCAGGGTGTAGCGGGTGGTGCGGTTGATAAAGAACACCAGGCCCGCGGCGATAGCGAACATCGACTGCACCACCGGGTTGGGGAACAGATCGAACAGCGCCCAGGCCACGGTGAGGCCGATGGCGGTGCCGATAATCCGCTGGCCGAGCTTGCGCCGGGTGGCGCCGTAGCTCGGTTGGCAGACGAACAGGGTGGTGAGGATGATCCAGTAACCCTGGGACGCGTGGATAGCGTGCAGGGTGGCGTAGCCGACGGTCAACGCCAGGGACAGGCGCAGGGCATGGCGAAACAGCAGCGAGGTGGGTGTGAGTTGGGTGCGCAGGCGCGTCCACATTTCCTTGAGGTTGCGCGGGGCGCGGTCCAACAGGTTACTGTCGGTGGCGTCCGCCAGGGCATCGGGATTGCTGGCGTCGCCCAGCAGGCGGTCGAGTGTGGACAGGTTGGCCGCCAAGGCGCGCAATGAACGCAGCAGGCCGCGCCAGGCCGGGTTGCTCTGGATGCGCAGGTGCTCCAGGGACGCGTTGAGGTCGCCCAGGGCCTGGGCAAAACTGTCGTCATAGATGAACGGTTGGCGCAGTTGGATCGACTCGGCCAGGGTCTGGCAGGCCTTGCCTTGCTGGCGCAGCAAGCGCTGGCAGCGAAACAGCACATCGCTATGGAAGAAGGCTTCAGTGAGGGCGTTGTAGGGGTAGTGGGAGGAACTGGCGCGCTCGTGGATGTCCTGGGCCAGGAAGTAAAGTTTCAGGTAGCGGCTGACCTTCGAGCCCGGTCGCCCATTGCCGACGCGGTGCAGGATGATTTCCTTCGCGGCATTCAGCGCAGCCACTACCCGGCCATTTTGCTGGGCCAACTCCAGGCGCCGCGCTTCCACGTCCAGCTGCCGGATCGGTTCGAACAACGATGACTTGAGCTTGAGGTAACGCCCCAGCTCGCGGAACAATCGCGCCAGGCTCTGCTGCACCGGCTGGTTGGAAAACAGCGCCTGCCACAGCACGGACAACACACCGTACCAGGCTGCACCGGCCACCAGCAGCAGCGGCTCATGCCAGAAATCCGTGACGGCGCCACCGCGCTGGTCCACGCCGATCATGGTGTAGACCGACAGAATCAAGGTGGCCGAAGCAATCGCGCCATAGCGTTCGCCCAGTGCGCCGAGCATGGTCAGGCCGAAACTGGCCAGGGCCAGGGCGATGGCAAATATCCAGGGGTAAGGGAACAGCAGCTCCACCGACAGCGCGGCAATGCTGAAACACACCAGTGTCACCGCCAGCGCGTTGAGGCGGCCTTGCCAGCTGTCATCGGTCTCGGCCAGGGCGCTGGCGATAATCCCCAGGAAGAGCGGGATCAGCAGCGTCATTTCATCCTGGTACCAACACAACGCCATGCTGCCGGTGAGGGCGATGAACACCCGTACGCTGTAGCTAAATTTATCCAGCGCCCACAGGCGCCGCATGGACTGCTTGAACGAGGTCGATGACATGAAGTCTGGAGTCTTCCGGGACGTTGTCGCTAAATTGAGCCAGTAATGACGCCACGGCAAGCGTAGCGATCACATCGGACAGCAAAATTTTCAGTATCACTGCAAAACCAATGTGGGAGCGGGCTTGCCTGCGATAACGATGTGGGATTCACTGCCGCTATCGCAGGCAAGCCAGCTCCCACAGGGGGTTGCATCTCAAGGTGCACGTCAGGCGTATTGCGCGGCCGCGTAGCCGGAGGCCCAGGCCCACTGGAAATTGAACCCGCCCAGGTGGCCGGTCACGTCCAGCACTTCGCCGATAAAGTACAGGCCGGGGCTTTTCAGTGACTCCATGGTCTTGGACGACACTTCCCGCGTATCCACCCCGCCCAATGTTACCTCGGCGGTGCGATAACCCTCGGTGCCGGCCGGTACCAGTTGCCAGCTCCCCAGCTTTTGCGCGATATCGGCAATTTCAGCGTGGGTGTACTGCTTCATAGGCTTGGATTCGAACCAGCTTTGGGCCAGCAGGTTGGCCATCTTCTTGGTGAAGATCTCACCCAACAGGGTTTTCAATTCGCTGTTGGGGTGTTCGGCCTGTTGCTGTTGCAGCCAGGCATGGGCGTCGTGGTCGGGCAGCAGGTTGATTTCTACCGTGTCGCCGGAGTGCCAATACGAGGAAATCTGCAAAATCGCCGGCCCGCTCAGGCCGCGATGGGTGAACAGGATATTCTCGCGAAAGCTCTGGCCGTTGCAGCTCACCAGGCAGTCGACCGAGGTGCCGGACAACTCGCCGCACAACTCCTTGAGCTGGTCGGTGATGGTGAACGGCACCAGCCCGGCGCGGGTCGGCAGCAGTTCATGGCCGAACTGCCTGGCCACTTGGTAGCCGAAACCGGTGGCGCCCAGCGTCGGGATCGACAAGCCGCCAGTGGCGATCACCAGGGATTCACAGCGCAGCTCACCCAGGGTGGTTTGCAGTTGATAGCCGCTTTCGAGCTTGGCGATTGCCTCGATGGAGGTGTCCAGGTGCAGGCTCACGCCGGTCTGGATGCACTCGTCGAGCAGCATGCCGAGGATGTCGCTGGACTTGTTGTCGCAGAACAGCTGGCCGAGTTTCTTCTCGTGGTATGGCACGCCGTGCTTGGCCACCAACCCGATGAAGTCCCACTGGGTATAGCGGGCCAGGGCGGATTTGCAGAAGTGCGCGTTGTGCGAGAGGAAGTTGGCCGGCTCGGTGTACATGTTGGTGAAGTTGCAGCGGCCGCCACCGGACATCAGGATTTTCTTGCCGGCCTTGTTGGCGTGGTCGATCAACATCACCTTGCGCCCACGCCCGGCGGCGGTCAGCGCGCACATCAAGCCTGCGGCGCCGGCGCCAATGATCACAACTTCGGTCGAGCGCACAGCCATGTCCTCACAAAACTATTGATTTGAAATGCAATCAACACTGTGGGAGCTGGCTTGCCTGCGATGGCGGTAGTGGATTCACCGTCGCTATCGCAGGCAAGCCAGCTCCCACAGTGATTCGGTCCTTGCAGTCACTATGTTGTTACAGGATCCGCACGCGCAGCGAACGACCTTTGATCTTGCCGTCATTCAAACGCTGCAACGCCTGCTTGGCGATGCCGCGTTCCACGGCCACGAAAGCCTGGAAGTCAAAGATAGCGATCTTGCCGACCTGGGCACCTGGAATGCCGGCTTCACCGGTCAATGCACCGAGGATGTCGCCTGGGCGAACCTTATCTTTACGCCCGGCGGCGATGCACAGGGTGCTCATCTGCGGCAGCAACGGGCCACCGCTTTGCGGCTTGAGGTTGTCCAGTTGGTCCCAGTTCAGCGGCGACTTCTGCAGTTGCTCGATGGCCTGGGCGCGGTGGGCTTCGGACGGCGCTACCAGGCTGATGGCGATGCCGGTCTCACCGGCACGGCCGGTACGGCCTACACGGTGGATGTGAATTTCCGAGTCGCGGGCCAGTTCGACGTTGATCACCATGTCCAGTGCGTCGATGTCCAGGCCGCGGGCGGCTACGTCGGTGGCCACCAGCACCGAGGTGCTGCGGTTGGCAAACATCGCCAGTACCTGGTCACGGTCGCGCTGTTCCAGGTCACCATGCAGGCCAACGGCGGAAATGCCTTTGGAGGTCAGGTGGTCGACGGTTTCCTGCACTTGCTGCTTGGTAAAGCAGAACGCCACGCAGGAGGCCGGGCGGAAGTGCGCCAGCACCTTGGTCACGGCGTCCATGCGCTCTTCCGGGGAGATCTCGTAGAAGCGTTGTTCGATCTGGTCGTCGGAGTGGAACGCTTCGGCTTTCACTTGCTGAGGCGCACGCATGAACTTGGAGGCCAGTTGCTTGATGCTCACCGGGTAAGTGGCCGAGAACAGCAGGGTCTGGCGGCGCGGTGGGGTCTTGCTGATGATGTCTTCGATGGCGTCGTAGAAGCCCATGTCGAGCATGCGGTCGGCTTCGTCGAGGATCAGGGTGTTCAAGCCGTCCAGCACCAGTGAACCTTTACGCAGGTGCTGCTGGATGCGGCCCGGGGTGCCGACGATGACGTGGGCGCCGTGCTCCAGGGAGGCAATCTGTGGGCCGAGGGATACGCCGCCGCACAGGGTCAGCACCTTGATGTTGTCTTCGGCACGGGCCAGGCGACGGATTTCCTTGGCGACCTGGTCGGCCAGTTCGCGGGTCGGGCACATCACCAGCGCCTGGCACCCGAAGTAGCGCGGGTTGATCGGGTTCAGCAGGCCGATGCCGAATGCGGCAGTCTTGCCGCTGCCGGTCTTGGCCTGGGCAATGAGGTCCAGCCCTTTGAGGATCACCGGCAAGCTTTGCGCCTGGATCTGCGTCATCTCGACGTAACCCAGCGAGTCGAGGTTAGCCAGCATGGCGGCGGACAGGGGCAAAGTATTAAAAGCGGTGGCGATGGTAGTCACGGGACTGGCTCTGCAAAACAAAATGTCGCGCAGTGTAACAGGCCCCCTTGGGTTTCTTTGTATGTTCTCGACGAGGAGTAGGGGGGCGCGGCAAGTTATCAGCTGCAAGCCGCAAGCTTGAGGCTTACAACTTGAAGCTTGCAGCTGCTTCAATGCTCGATATCGTGCTCGCGGCTGACCACCCGTTTGCCGTCCTTGGGCGACAGCTGCAGGAAGATCGCCGCCGCCAGCATCGCCATGAGGCCCACGGTGAGGAAGGTCAGTTGGAAGGCGCCCAGCACGGTATTGACCCCGTCATTGCCGGCTTCGGCGGTAAAGCCGCCGAGCAATGCACCGGCACAGGCCACGCCCAGGCTCAGGGACAATTGCGCCACTACCGACAGCAAGCTGTTGCCACTGCTGGCCTGGGCGTCGTCGAGGTCGATCAGGGTGACAGTGTTCATGGCGGTAAATTGCAGGGAGTTGATGGCCCCCAGTACCGCCAGCATGGCCAACAGCAGCGGGTAGGGCGTTTGTTCGCTGACCAGGCCCATGCTCGCCAGCATCAGGCCCAGGGCCAGGGTGTTGCCGGTCAGGACGATGCGGTAGCCGAGGCGCTCGATAAGCGGGCGTGCGATGGACTTGGCGAACATCGCCGCCGCCGCCAGTGGCAACATGCTCATACCGGCTTCCGACGGCGAATAGCCCAGCGCCACCTGCAGCAGCAGCGGTACCAGGAACGGCAATGCGCCGCTGCCCAGGCGCGCAAACAGATTGCCCAGAATCCCCACGGCAAAGGTACGCGTCTTGAACAGCACCGGCGAGAACAGCGGGTTATCGATATGCCCGGCGCGCAGCCAGTACGCCGCCAGGCAGGCGAACCCGCCGAACAGCAGCAATATCACGCGCAGATGCGGCAGGTGCAGTTCGCCCAGGCCTTCCATGGCGATGGTGATCAGCACCATCGCCGCACCGAACAGCAGAAAGCCCAGGCCGTCGAAGCGCGTGCGCTCGCTGCCGCGCAGGTCGGGGATGAATTTCCACACGGCGTAGCAACCGATCATGCCCACCGGCAGGTTGATCAGGAAGATCCAGTGCCAGGTCAGGTATTGCACCATCCAGCCGCCCATTGTCGGGCCAAGCAAGGGGCCGAGCAGGCCGGGAATGGTGATGAAGCCCATGATCCGCACCAGCTCGGAGCGTGGATAAGCCCGCAGTACCACCAGTCGCCCGACCGGCAGCATCAGCGCACCGCCCAGGCCCTGGATCACCCGTGCGCCCACCAGCATGCTCAAGCTACTGGACAGCGCACACAGCAGCGACCCGATGCTGAACAGCATGATCGCGCCAAAGAAAATCTTCTTGGTGCCAAAGCGGTCAGCGATCCAGCCCGACGCCGGAATCAGCAAGGCAACGGTGAGCATGTAGGCGATCACCACCCCTTGCATGCGCAGCGGGTTTTCCGCGAGGTCCTGCGCCATGGCCGGTAGCGCGGTGTTGAGAATCGTCCCGTCCAGCGACTGCATGAAGAAGGCAATCGCTACCACCCAGGGGAGCCAGCGGGCGGTCTTGGCATCGAGAGGGGCACGATTCGGCATGGGATCCCTTTTAATTAGCAGGCTATGTGTTGGCGATTATGCGCCATCCGTCGCCGCTTTTCCCACTGGCGGTTCGTCTATATCTGACAATGTCACATGCTCGCCCACCAGGAAATCCAGCAACGCCCGATGCACTGCCAGCGCGGCTTCGCGGGACTCCAGGTCCAGCAGATGGCCGGTGTGTTCGGCCACCGCAAAGCTGCTGCGGCCTACGTAGTGTTTGAACAGCTGGGCTTCGTCGGCCGGCGTGTATTCGTCCAGCGCGCCGTTGAGAAAGTGCACCGGTGTTTCAATCTGCCGCAGTGCCGGCAAGTAGTTGCCATCGCCCAAGCCCAGCACCTGATGGATATGAAAGCGCGCCTGGCGGTATTCGGTGGTGGCCATGGTCGACAGGTGTCGATGGTTATTGCGCTTGAGGCGCGGCGACAGGTATTTGCCAACCGTTTCGTTGAGCAGATGGCCGACCGCCGACTTGTCATCGGCCTCGATCAGCACACGCACGCGCTCGACATATTCCAGCATCGCCTGGTTGAGGTTGGGCGCCAGGGCCATCACCACCGAGCTTTCGATGGAGGGCGGGTTGTGCGCCAGGGTCAACAGCGTGGAGATGCCGCCCCATGAGGCCGAAACCAGATGGTTGACCGCAAAGCGCGCTACCAAGGCACGCAGGATTTGCACCTCGTCGTCCTTGGTGACCAGGTCGAGTTCGGTGTTGTGCTCGCGTGACAAGCCAGAGAATGGCAAGTCGAACAGCAGCACATTGAAGTGCTCGGCCAGGCATTTGCTGGTGCGGGCAAAGGAGCGTGTGGTGGACAACGCGCCATTGACCATCAGTACGGTTTTTCTATGCGGGTCGTTACCCAGTTGCTCTACGTGAACGTTGTAGTGCTTGTACAACTTCTCAATGACGAAACTTCCATGGTTCATCGCAGTACTTCCAGTGTGTGGCGGTATGCCACCAGCTGTTATAGCGAGGTTTTTTGCGGGCGACAACAGGTTGCCCGTGCAAACGGGGTGGAAGAGAATTTACGGTAGGAAGGACCGAAGCCGAGCCGTCTGAAATCAGCCCTTCCCACAGGTGTTTTGGATGTTTAGAGGGTCAGCGTCAGGCGTTTTACCAAAGCGCCTGGCAACAGGTTGGAAGCGGTGTTGCGCCGGTCATAGGTACTGGCCGACAACAGCAGCTCCCGATCAGCGGTCAGCGCTTCCAATTGCGAACCGAGCAACTGATAGACACTGTCATCAAAGCGCATGGTGCTGACCGGCGCCTTGATCTCGCCGTTTTCCACCCAGAAGGTCGCAAAGCGCGTCATGCCGGTCAGGCGCGCTGCCGGCAGGTCGGAGTAGTTCAGGTACCAGAGGTTGCTGATATACAGACCGGTGCCCAACTGCTTGAGAATATCGGCCTGGGCCAGGCTGCCGGCCGCCATTTGCAGGGCGCTGGGCGACTCGTCGCTGCTGGCGCCGTTGGTGCTCAAGCCGTATTCGGCGGCGCTGCGCGAGTTGACCAACTGGCCCTCGGCTTTGCCTGCGTTGATCAGGGTGACATCCTCACGCGGGTAGCCTTCAGTGGAAAACGCCTGGCTCAGGGAGCCGCTGATCTGCTCATCCACCGTCACCAGCGGGCTCAATGACTGATCACCCGCGTACAGGCGTTGCAACGAACTGCCTTTGCTCGCGATGGCCTGGGCCGAAAAACCACCCCAGGTGATGATGCTGATGATTTCTTCCAGCGCTGCCGGCGCCAGGTAGGCACGGTACTGGCCTGGCGCCAGGTTGTGCAGCGGGCGACCGAGAAACGCCAGTTGCTCACGGGCCTGTTGGAAACGGGCGGCGAATTCGGCGCTGTTCCAGGTGTGCCCGGCGTAGCTGGCTTTTACCGCTTCGCCATTGGCGTGGAACAGGCTGAAGTCGAAATTGAAGCTGTTAGCCCGGTGCCAGCCGAACGCCCCCGATGAGCTGGCGAAACCACGGCTGATCGGGCCGGCGGCGTAGAAGCCAACCAGGTCCACGCCATCGGCGGCCTGGCTGATGTCGTCCAGCACTTGGGCCAGTTCCGGCAGCGGGCGCAGCTGTTCGTTATGGCTGTGCCAGGCGTCGGGGTTCAGCAGCAGGTACGGGTCAGGCGGCAACAGCGGCAAGGTCTCGCGCAGTTGTTGCAGGCCATTCGCCAGGCGCTGGCGATCCAACTGCGCCTCGCCGGAAAGGGTGATACCCAGGTCGGCGTGGCGCCCATCGTTGATCAGCTTGAGGTTCAGGCTGGCCTGCTGTACCTGGCCCGCCTGGCGTACCTGCGCGTGGTTGAAGCGCACGAACTCGGACGCTTCATCCGCGTAGCCGAGTTGAAAGTGTTCTTGATCGGTGACCGCCTGCTTGAGCCAATCCACCAGAGCCTTGAAGTGGTTCATCAGGCATCTCCCCCAAATACATCGACATTGCTGAATACACAGGCCGGCGACGCATGGCCGACACGGATCACCTGGTTGGGTTCGCCCTTGCCGCAGTTCGGCGTGCCCAAGACCTTGAAGGTGCTGGCGTCGCCTACCGCGCTGAGCTTGCGCCAGAACTGCGCGGAAATCGCGCGGTAGTTGGGGTTCTTCACCACGCCCTTGAGTTCGCCGTTTTCGATCAACTGGCCCCACTCGCAGCCGAACTGGAACTTGTTGCGCGCATCGTCGATGGACCACGAACGGTTGGTCGACATCAGGATGCCGCTCTCAATGCCGCCCACCAATTGCGCGAGGCTTTTATCCCCAGGCTCGATATTCAGGTTGGCCATGCGGTCGATGGGCGCACGGTTCCAGCTGCAGGCGCGGCTGTTGGCGACGCCTGGCAGGTTGGCGCGAAATTGCGATAAGGCCCCGCCCAAGGGCTTGAGCAGCAGGCCTTCGCGAATCAGAAATTGCTTGCTGGCAGGCGTGCCGTCGTCGTCATGAGCGTAGCTGGCAAGCTGTTCGGGGATGTCCGGGTCGAAGGTGACGTTGAGCAGCGGTGAGCCATATTGCAGGTGGCCGAAGTCGCTGGCTTTCACAAAACTGGTGCCGGCGTAATTGCGCTCGTCACCAAGGATGCGATCCAGCTCCAGCGGATGGCCGATCGACTCGTGGATCTGCAGGATCATTTGGTCGGGCATCAGCAGCAGGTCACGCGGGCCGTGGGGCGTATTCGGTGCGAGCAGCAATTGCAGGGCTTCGTCGGCCACCTTGCGGGCGGCGCCCACCAGGCCAAAACGCTGGATCACCCCGGCACTGCCTTGCTGGCCGAAGTTGGTACCGCCCAGGGTACGGGTCTGGCTGTCGTTGCCGTCGAAGGCGGTCACACTCAGGCCCGGAAAGACAAAACGCTGGGCCTGACGCAGTTGCGCGCCGGCGCTGTTGAGATAGATCTGTTCAACCCGCGTGGTCCCCAGGCTGACTTCCCAGCTCACCAAGCGCCCATCCTTGGGCACGGCGGCGGACTCATCGCCGAGCAATTGGTAGCAGTCGCTCAGGGATGGGAAGGGCTGGTCGAGGTCGGGCGACAGGTAGTCGGCGACGTCGCTGGACATTGGCTGCTGGTGCAGGTCGAGCAGGGCGTGGGGCTTGATCAACCGGGCTTGCTGTTCAGCGCGCTCAAGGGCGGCTTGCAGGCCGGCAAGGGAAATATCGTTGGTCGCGGCGTAGGCTTCCACGCCGTTGAGACGCACGGTAAGCATGGCGCCTTCGTCGTGGCCCAGGTGAGGCGGCTCGGCGACGTTCTTGCGTACTGACAGGTACTGACCGGATTCGCGCACGTAGCGCAGGGAGAAAAATTCGGCGGTGGTGCGCAGGGCACCGAAGTGTTTCTTGAGCGTGGCGTGGTGTTCGAACATGGGGCCTTCCTTGTGGGCGGCTCGGCGCGGGCAGGCGAACAGAGTAGGCCTGGGCGGGGAGCTGATCAAGGGAGGTTTTGTTGTGTGATCGTTCCCACGCTCTGCGTGGGAATGCCACCCTGGACGCTCTGCGTCCGCTCTTGAAGGGCGTGACGCAGAGCATCACAGGATGCGTTCCCACGCGGAGCGTGGGAACGATCAATCACTGGGGTGTTTCGGTTACTGCGCCAATGGCCCTACTTCACGCATAGGCTTGCCACGCACCGGCGCATCGCCTGCTACGTAGTAGTCAGCGGTGCTGCGCGGCAGTGGCTTGCGGCCACGGATCTTGTCGGCGATTTTCTCGGCGATCATGATCGTTGGCGCGTTCAGGTTGCCGGTGGTGATGATCGGCATGATCGAGGCATCGACCACACGCAAGCCCTGCATGCCATGCACGCGGCCTTCGCCATCGACTACGGCCATCTCGTCGGTGCCCATCTTGCACGAGCAGGACGGGTGGAACGCGGTCTCGGCGTGCTCGCGGATGAACTTGTCCAACTGTTCATCGGTTTGCACTTCAATGCCGGGGCTGATTTCGCGGCCACGGTACGGGTCCAGTGCCGGCTGCTGCATGATTTCACGGGTCAGGCGGATGCCATCGCGGAACTCCTGCCAGTCCTGCTCGGTGGCCATGTAGTTGAAGAGGATGCTCGGGTAGTCCCGTGGGTTCTTCGACTTCAGCTGGATACGGCCACGGCTTGGCGAACGCATGGAGCCCATGTGCGCCTGGAAACCGTGCTCTTTCACACCGTTGCTGCCGTTGTAGTTAATCGCCACCGGCAGGAAGTGGTACTGGATGTTTGGCCACTCGAACTCTTCACGGGTACGGATAAAACCGCCCGCTTCGAACTGGTTGCTGGCGCCGATGCCGGTGCCGTTGAACAGCCATTCGGCACCAATCGCCGGCTGGTTGTACCAGAGCAGCGAGGGGTACAGCGACACTGGTTGGGTGCACGCGTATTGCAGGTACAGTTCAAGGTGGTCCTGCAGGTTTTCACCCACGCCAGGCAGGTCGTGGACCACCGGGATGTCGAGGCTTTCCAGCAGTTTGGCCGGGCCGACACCGGAGCGTTGCAGCAGTTGCGGCGAAGCGATTGCGCCACTGCACACCAGCACTTCTTTGCGCGCACGGGCTTCAACGCGCTCTTCGGCGGCGCCGATCAGGTAACGCACGCCCACTGCACGCTTGCCTTCGAACAGCACTTTGTCGGTGAGGGCATGGGGGACGATGGTCAGGGTCGAGCGCTTTTTAGCCGTGTCCAGGTAGCCGCGTGCGGTGCTGGCGCGACGGCCGTTCGGCGTGACGGTACGGTCCATCGGGCCGAAGCCTTCTTGCTGGTAGCCGTTCAAGTCTTCGGTACGTGGGTAACCGGCCTGTACGCCGGCTTCAACCATGGCGTGGAACAGCGGGTTGTTGCCCGCTTTCGGCGTGGTCACGCTGACCGGGCCGTCACCACCGTGCCAATCGTTGGGGCCGATGTCGCGGGTTTCGGCTTTGCGGAAATACGGCAGGCAGTCCAGGTAGGTCCAGTCTTCCAGGCCCGGCAGCTTCGACCAGTTGTCGTAGTCCATGGCGTTGCCGCGGATGTAGCACATGCCGTTGATCAGGGAAGAACCACCCAGGCCCTTGCCGCGCCCGCATTCCATCCGGCGGCCGTCCATGTGTGGCTCTGGATCGGTTTCGTAGGCCCAGTTGTAGCGGCGGCCTTGCAGCGGGAAAGCCAGGGCGGCTGGCATCTGGGTGCGGAAGTCGAGGCGGTAGTCCGGGCCACCGGCTTCCAGCAGCAAAACGGTGACGCCTTCGTCTTCGGTCAGACGGGTCGCCAGGGTGTTACCGGCAGAGCCGGCCCCCACAATGATGTAATCGTATTCTTGGGACATGAATGTACCCTCGTAAAATGGGTTCAGGCTGCTTTTGTGGCGAGGGAGCTTGCTCCCGTTCGACTGCGCAGCAGTCGCAAAATCAGCGCTCGAGTTCTGTCTGAAAGAACTACTGGGTCTGGAATGGGGCTGCTTCGCAGCCCAGCGGGAGCAAGCTCCCTCGCCACAGAGGAGCATTCCAGGCCCATAAGGTGTTAGAACACCGAGGCGTAATCGCCCAACTCAACCTGTACCGATTTGATGCGCGTGAAGTTGTTCAGCGAGCTGATCCCGTTCTCACGGCCCACACCCGACTGCTTGTAGCCGCCAACCGGCATCTTCGCGTCGGACTCGCCCCAGGCGTTGATCCAGCAGATACCGGCTTCCAATTGGTGAATCACGCGGTGGGCGCGGTTCAGGTCCTTGGTCACCAGGCCAGCGGCCAGGCCGAAGTCGGTGTCGTTGGCGCGGCGGATCACTTCTTCTTCGGTCTCGTAGGTGAGGATGCTCATCACCGGGCCGAAGATTTCTTCACGCACGATCACCATGTCATCGGTGCAGTCGGTGAACACGGTCGGGGCCACGAAGGCGCCTTTGGCGAAGTCACCCTCGGTCAGGCGGTCGCCGCCGCACAGCAGGCGGGCGCCTTGCTCTTTGCCTTTGGCGATGTAGCCCAGCACGCTTTCCATGTGGGCAAAGCTGACCAGCGGGCCGAAGTTGGTGTTTTCGTCTTCCGGGTTGCCGATGCGAATACGCGCCACACGCTCGACGATCTTGGCTTCGAACGCGGCTTGCAGGTGCTTGGGCACGAACACGCGGGTGCCGTTGGTGCAGACCTGACCGGAGCTGTAGAAGTTGGCCATCATGGCGGTGTCGGCGGCGCGGTCGAGGTCGGCGTCGTCGAAAATGATCAGCGGGGACTTGCCGCCCAGCTCCATGGTCACGTCCTTGAGCGAGGAGCTCGACGCGCTGGCCATGACTTTCTTGCCGGTGTCGGTGCCGCCGGTGAAGGAGACTTTCTCAATGCGCGGGTGCTCGGTCAGCCAGGTGCCGACTTCACGGCCGCTGCCGGTCAGTACGTTGAACACGCCCGCTGGAACGCCAGCCTCGGTGTAGATCTCGGCCAGTTTCAGGGTGGTCAGCGAGGTGACTTCGCTTGGCTTGAAGATCATCGCGTTACCGGCAGCCAGGGCCGGTGCGGATTTCCACAGGGCGATCTGGATCGGGTAGTTCCACGCGCCGATACCGGCAACCACGCCCAGCGGCTCGCGGCGGGTGTAGACAAACGAGGTGTCGCGCAGTGGGATCTGCTCGCCTTCGATGGCAGGTACCAGGCCGGCGTAGTATTCCAGCACGTCAGCGCCGGTGACGATGTCGACGTACTTGGTTTCGGAGAAGGCTTTACCGGTGTCCAGGGTTTCCAGGGCGGCCAGTTCATCGTTGCGCTCGCGCAGGATGTCCACGGCACGGCGCAGGATGCGCGAACGCTCCATGGCGGTCATGGCGGCCCAGATTTTCTGGCCTTTTTCAGCGCTGACCACGGCACGTTCAACGTCGTCTTTGGTGGCGCGTTGCACTTGGGCGAGAACTTCACCGTTAGCCGGGTTGATGGCTTCGAAGGTGGCATCGCTGCCAGCGTCGCTGTAGCCGCCGTCAATGTAGAGTTTTTGCAGGTCGAAACGGGCCATAAAGTCCTCGCAAGTGCATAAGTGGTTGGCGTTACCCGCCGAACAGTGGGCCATGGGGGGGTGGCAACACTGAGCGGCGGACGTTCAGGGGTTGAGCGGTTATGTGTGCTCTAACTCACCTGCTTGGCCAATTGGAAATCCATGTATTCGTAAGCGATCCGTTGCGCCTGCTCCGTGTCGAAAGCGTCTCCCGACAGGGCGCCGCGCAACCACAAACCGTCGATCAGGGCCGCCAGGCCTCGGGCTGCTTTGCGTGCGTGCGGCAGCGGCAGCACTCGGCGGAACTGGCAGCACAGGTTGGAATACAGACGTTGATCGTTGATCCGCTGCAACCTGTGCAATGACGGGTGGTGCATGCTGGTGGCCCAGAAGGCCAGCCAGGTTTTCATTGCCGGGCCGTTGACCTGGCTGGCGTCGAAGTTGCCTTCGATGATCACCTGAAGGTGCGCCCGTGGGCTGTCATCCTTCAAGGCACGCCTGCGTTCTTGCACGTTCTCGATCAGCGCATTCATCAGGTAGCGCATCGTCGCTGCGATCAGGCCGTTCTTGTCCTGAAAGTAGTGGCTGATGATGCCGTTCGAGACGCCGGCCAGACGGGCGATCAGCGCAATGCTGGCATCTCCCATCCCGACCCGATCGATGGCCGTCAACGTGGCTTCGATCAACTGCTGGCGGCGTATGGGTTGCATACCGACCTTGGGCATGTAGCACCTCTCCTTAGGCCTGCCGATGGGCGATCCACGTCCGTCGGCTTGAGGGCCAGTCTATTTTGTTTTGATTGAACGTTCAATCAACAAAGAATAAGATCTGCGACAAATGGTCGCTGCCTACAGATGTTTCCTACCTGCGAGCTGCAACCTTCGACACCTGCAAAAACCCTTGAAACAGGCCACTTCAGAGCCTGATCACCGCTTAGGCGGGCTCAAGAATTTTGGGGTGTCTTTATAACACCCGTCCGTCGACTGCCGAAAAATCGATGTCCCGGGATAACCGTTGCCTTGTGTTTCTCTCTCGCACTGCCTGGAGCATCTGCGCCATGAGTTCTGCCTCTCTTATAAAGACCCCACCGGAAAAGGTCCGGGTCAACGGTTGGGTGTTCTACACCTCCACCGCGCTGATTTTATTGTTGACCGCCATTCTGATCGTCGCCCCGCAGGAGGCCGGGCGCATGCTCGGTGTCGCACAGGCCTGGCTGTCGAAAAGCTTTGGCTGGTACTACATGGTGGTCATCGCTGCCTACCTGGTGTTTGTGGTCGGCCTGGCGTTTTCGTCCTATGGGAAACTTAAGCTGGGTGCGAAGGACGATACCCCAGACTTCAGCTACGGCGCCTGGGCCGGCATGTTGTTCTCGTCGGGTATCGGCATCTCGCTGTTGTATTTTGGTGCGTCTGAGCCGTTGGACCATTACTTCAACCCGCCCGAAGGCGCTGCCGCCAGCAATGGCGCGGCACGCCAGGCGCTGCAGCTGACCTTCCTGCACTGGGGCCTGCACGGCTGGGCGATCTATGCGCTGGTCGGCCTGGCCGTGGCGTACTTTGCGTACCGCCACAACCAACCGCTGGCCCTGCGTTCGGCGCTGTACCCGCTGGTGGGCGAGCGTTGGGTGAAGGGCGCGGCTGGCCATGCGGTAGACGGTTTCGGCATGTTCGTGACCCTGCTGGGCCTGGTGACCAACCTGGGGATCGGCTCGATGCAAGTGTCGTCGGGGCTGGAAAACCTGTTCGGCATGGAGCACAGCAATACCAATTTGCTGATCGTGATCATCGTGATGAGCACCGTGGCGACCATTGCCGCCGTGTCGGGTGTGGAAAACGGTATTCGTCGTCTGTCCAACCTCAACATCGTGCTGTTCAGCGGTTTGCTGATCTTCGTGCTGTTGTTCGGCCCTACCTTGCACCTGCTCAATGGCCTGGTGCAGAACACCGGTGATTACCTCAACGGTATCGTGCTGAAAACCTTCGACCTGTATGTGTACGAAGGCGACGGTGCCAAGACCGAACGCTGGATGGGCCTGTGGACCTTGTTCTACTGGGCTTGGTGGATTTCCTGGGCGCCATTTGTGGGCATGTTCATCGCGCGTATTTCCCGTGGTCGCACCGTGCGCGAACTGGTGGCTGGCGTATTGCTGATCCCGCTGGGCTTTACCCTGGCGTGGCTGTCGATCTTCGGCAACTCGGCCCTGGACCTGGTGCTGAACCACGGGGCGGTGGAGTTGGGCAAGACGGCGCTGGAGCAACCGTCCATGGCCATCTACCAACTGCTTGAGCATTACCCGGCGTCGAAAGTGGTGATCGGCGTGTCGATCTTCGTGGGCTTCGTGCTGTTCCTGACGCCTGCGGATTCCGGCGCGGTGATGATGGCCAACCTTTCCTGCAAAGGCGGCAATGTGGATGAAGATGCGCCGCACTGGTTGCGTATCTTCTGGTCGGCGGTGATCACCCTGGTGACCATCGGCCTGCTGTTTGCCGGCAACTTCGAAGCCATGCAAACCATGGTGGTGCTGGCGGGGCTGCCGTTCTCTGTGGTGCTGGTGTTCTTTATGTTCGGTTTGCACAAGGCCATGCGCCAGGACGTGGCCACCGAACAGGAGCAGGCGCAATTGGCCGAACGCGGGCGTCGTGGTTTCAGCGAGCGCTTGACGGCGTTGGACCTGCAACCGAGCCAGGCCACCGTGCAGCGCTTTATGGACAAGCACGTAACGCCGGCGTTGGAAGAAGCCGCGAGTGCGTTGCGTGATCAGGGCCTGGAAGTGCAGACCCTGCTGGGCAAATCCAAGCGCTGCATCGGCGTGCGGATCGAGATGGACGAGGGCAACCCGTTTGTCTACGAAGTGAGCCTGGATGGCTACTCGGCGGCACCGGCTGACCTGCCTGAAGAAGAGCGCACCCGTTACTATCGTGCCGAGGTGTACCTGCACAACGGGCCGCAGGAGTATGACCTGATGGGCTTCACCCAGGAGCAGATCACCCGGGATGTGCTCGATCAGTTTGAAAGCCATCGGCAGCTCCTTGGCCGGGTCTATAGCTGATAGTTGAAGCCTGGTGGTGTCTTCCCTGACATGATCGTTCCCACGCTCTGCGTGGGAACACCGCCATGGACGCTCCGCGTCCCGCTCTTGAAGTCGTGACGCGGAGCGTCACAGGGTGCATTCCCACGCAGAGCGTGGGAACGATCCACAGGGTTCTAGCCCAGGTTCTTGCCCAGCAGGGCATGGTAGAGCTCACTGTCCCCCAGTATCCCCACCACCTTGTTGTTGTCGTGCAGCACCAGCTTGTTGCCTGTCTGGTAGCGAATCTGCAACGCATCGCGCATGCCGATGTTCGAGTCCACCAGCGTCGGTAAGCGGCCCAAGCCTTCCACGGCTTGCCCTGGCGCCCAGTTCTGCAGGTTCATCGTCACGCCATTCTGGCGTGCGCCCTGGATGGTGTTGCCTTCAGCCAGGTCCAGCCAGGAGTCGCCACCCGGATCAAGGCACACCGAACCATTCACACGCGTGCAGTTATCCAGGGTGCGCATCAGGCTGCGCCCGCACAGCACGTTCAACGGGTTGGTATGGGCGACAAAGGTGCGCACATAGTCGTCCGCCGGGTTCAGCACGATCTCTTCCGGCACGCTGTACTGGATGATCTTGCCGTCTTTCATGATCGCGATACGGCTGCCGAGCTTGAGTGCTTCATCCAGGTCGTGGCTGACGAACACGATGGTCTTGCTCAATTTGCGTTGCAGTTCCAGTAGCTCATCTTGCAAGCCTTGGCGGATCAGCGGGTCGAGGGCAGAGAAGGGTTCGTCCATCAGCAGGATATCGGCGTCCATCGCCAGGGCGCGAGCCAGGCCGACGCGCTGCTGCATACCGCCGGACAACTCGTCGGGCTTCTTGTTGCGCCATTGGCTCAGGCCCACCAGTTCGAGTTTCTCGTCCACCAGTGTGCGTCGTTCTTTCTCTGGGCGGCCCTGCATCTCCAGGCCGAAGCTGATGTTCTCGCGCACCGTCAGCCAAGGCATCAGGGCGAACTTCTGGAACACCATGGCGATGCGTTTGGTGCGCATCATTTTCAGCTCTGCGGGGGTGCAGGAGGCGATGTCGATCTGACGCCCTTCATGCTCCACAAACAGCTGGCCACGGCTGACGGTATTGAGGCCGTTGATGCAGCGCAGCAAGCTGGATTTGCCTGAGCCCGAGAGGCCCATCAGCACACAGATCTCGCCTTTCTCGATATCCAGGCTGGCGTTCTCGACGCCGACGATCTGCCCGGTCTTCTTCAGGATTTCGTTACGGCTCATGCCCTGGTCCAGCAGCTTGAGCGCTTCGCGTGGGTCTTTGGAAAAGATCACGTCGACTTTGTCGAATCGGATAATGCTCATGCATCACCCCCTACTTTAGCGTCGGGTTGTTTGCAGATACGGTCGAGCATGATGGCGAGCAACACAATGGCCAGGCCCGCTTCAAAGCCCAGCGCAATATCGGCAGTGTTGAGTGCGTTGACCACTGGCTTGCCGAGGCCGTCGGCGCCTACCAGGGCGGCGATCACCACCATCGACAACGACAGCATGATGCATTGGGTAATGCCGGCGGCGATGCTCGGCATGGCGTGGGGCAGTTCAATGCGTGAGAGCAACTGGCGGCGCGAGCAGCCAAAGGCCTTGCCGGCGTCCATCAGCTCTTGCGGCACATCGCGGATACCCAGGTAGGTCAGGCGGATCGGCGCGGCAATCGCGAACACCACCGTGGAAATCAGCCCAGGCACCACACCCAGCCCGAAGAGGGTCAGGGTAGGGATGAGGTAGACGAAGGTCGGCACGGTCTGCATCAGATCGAGTACCGGCCGCATCATGGTGTAGAACATCGGCTTATGCGCGGCAACAATGCCCAGCGGCACACCGATGACCACGCAGACCAGGGTGGCGAACAGCACCTGCGCGAGGGTTTCCATGGTTTCCTGCCAGTACCCCAGGTTGAGGATCAGCAGGAAGGAGGCGATGACAAAAACAGTCAGTCCCCATTTACGTTGAATAAAGTGAGCCAGCAGCGCAATCAGACCGATCAATGCCAGTGGATTGAACCAGGTCAGCGCAAACGTCACGCCGTGGATCATCGTTTCCAGTGTCGATGCGATTGCGTCGAAGTAGTTGGCACCGTGTTGGGTCAACCAGTCGACGAAGGCAGCGATGTACTGGCCTAGTGGGATTTTCTGTTCAGTCAGCATGGTAGTGAATGTCCACATGCGAAGGGGAAAACATCCCAGGCCAGCGCACCGGCCTGGGGTCAGCGGGTGCTATTTGGCGAGGTAAGCTTTAACGGCATCGAGCCCTGGTTTGCCATCAACGGTGGTGACACCGGCGAGCCAGGTGTCGAGCACTTGCGGGTTCTTCTGCAGCCAGGCCTTGGCGGCAGCATCGGCCTTCATCTTGTCGTCCAGGACGTTACCCATCAGGGTGCTTTCCATGTCGAGCGTGAACACCAGGTTTTTCAGCAACTGACCAACGTTGCTGCATTCCTGGGTGTAGCCTTTGCGGGTGTTGGTGTAGATGGTGGCCTGGCCGTAGTTGGGGCCGAACGAGTCGTCACCGCCGGTCAGGTACTTCATCTTGAAGCGAGTGTTCATCGGGTGCGGTTCCCAGCCGAGAAACACGATGGCCTGGTTGCGCTTGGAGGCGCGTTCGACCTGGGAGAGCATGCCGGCTTCGCTGGATTCGACCACCTTGAAACCGGCGGTTTTCAGGCCGAAGGCATCTTTGTCGATCAGCGTCTGGATGGTGCGGTTGCCATCGTTGCCCGGCTCGATGCCGTAGATCTTGCCGCCCAGCTCATCCTTGAATTTGGCGATGTCGGCGAAGTCTTTCAGGCCCTTCTCATACAGCGCCTCTGGGACCGCCAGGGTGTACTTGGCGTTCTCCAGGTTGGCGCGCACGGTTTCCACGGTGCCGGCATCACGGTACTGCTTGATGTCGTTTTCCATGGTCGGCATCCAGTTGCCGAGGAAGATATCCATGTTCTTGCCGTCGGCCAGGGACTTGTAAGTCACAGGTACCGAAATCATCGTGGTGCGCGGCTTGTAGCCCAGGCCCTTGAGGATCTCGCTGGTGGTCGCGGTGGTGACGGTGATGTCGGTCCAGCCGACATCGGAGAAGTTGACGGTCTTGCACTGTTCCGGTTCTGCGGCGTGTGCCACGACTGGCAGACTCAGCATGGCGGCCAACAACAACGAGGGTGAACCTTTCATGTGGGTAGACTCCTGTGTCTTTTCTGGCGGCATTCGCCGCGCTTTATAAGTGTTGCGGTTGGAGCGTGCGACAACAGCTCTGGCGCGGTGCCTTGCAAACGAGTCGAGACTGATCATGTACCAGTGAAAATCTGACGCCTACAGGGGGCGTCGTATCCAGTACAGGGAGGGTCGCATCCAGTACCGATGACGTCGCTTACAGGTTTTTCCGAAGGTAAAACTGCTGTTTTTACCCTTCTGCACCGCAAAAAACGGCCAAAACTGGCGTTCGCACGCGAGCGCCGCTGGTGAGCATGAGTGCGTCGGTGTGAGACGCCGTGATGACGAATAAAAGCTTGATGATGCCGCCATCTGGGCGATCTGAGCGTAGCACCTCGTTCAAGCCCGGCCCGTGCTTATCGAGGAGTTCCACGTTAATGGCTATCAGCGTTTTCGACCTGTTCAAGATCGGCATCGGGCCTTCGAGTTCCCACACCGTGGGGCCCATGCGCGCCGCGGCGTTGTTCGTTCAAGGGTTGCGTGAGCGTGGGTGGCTGGAACAGGTGCAGCGTGTCGAAGTGCAACTGTACGGCTCGTTGTCGGCCACCGGCATCGGCCACGGCAGCGACACCGCCACCATCATGGGCCTGATGGGCGAGTGGCCAGACGCAATCGACCCCACGCAAATCGGCGCCCGTATCCACACCCTGCGCGAAACCGACACGCTGCTGCTGGACGGGCGTTTGCCGGTGCCCTTTGTATGGGCGCGGGATATGCGCCTGCTCGATGAGAACCTGCCGTTCCATCCCAATGCCATGACCCTGGTGGTGTTTGGCGAAAACGGCGAGTTGCACCGCGACACCTATTACTCGGTGGGCGGCGGTTTTGTGGTGGATGAAGCCCAGGCCCAAAGCGGTGTGGCGGACATGGACCGCACCGAGCTGCCTTATGACTTTTCCAGTGCCGTGGAGCTGTTGCAGTTGTGCAAGACCCACAACCTGCGCGTTGCCGAACTGATGCTGGCGAATGAAAAAACCTGGCGCAGCGAAGAAGAAATCCGCAGCGGCCTGATGAAGCTCTGGCGCGCCATGCAAGATTGCGTGGAGCAGGGCCTCAAGCACGAAGGCATCCTGCCCGGCGGCTTGAACGTGCGCCGTCGCGCTGCCAAGTTGCACCGCAGCTTGCAGGAGCTGAACAAGCCCAATGTGATCGGCTCGACCTTGAGCGCCATGGAATGGGTCAACCTGTTCGCCCTGGCGGTCAACGAAGAAAACGCCGCCGGTGGGCGCATGGTCACGGCGCCCACCAACGGCGCGGCGGGAATCATCCCGGCGGTGTTGCACTACTTCATGAAGTTCAGTGAAGAAGTCACCGAAGCCAACGTGGTCGACTACCTGTTGGGCGCTGCGGCGGTGGGCATCCTGTGTAAAAAGAACGCCTCGATCTCCGGTGCCGAAGTCGGTTGCCAGGGCGAGGTCGGTTCCGCGTGTGCCATGGCCGCAGCCGGGCTGGCGGAGATCCTTGGTGCCACGCCGGAGCAACTGTGCAACGCTGCCGAAATCGGCTTGGAACACAACCTCGGCCTGACCTGCGACCCGGTGGGCGGCCTGGTGCAAGTGCCGTGTATCGAGCGCAATGCAATTGCGGCGGTGAAGGCGATCAACGCGGCGCAAATGGCGTTGCGGGGCGATGGCCAGCACTTCATCTCGTTGGACCGGGTGATCCGCACCATGCGTGATACCGGGGCCGATATGCATGACAAGTACAAAGAGACATCACGCGGTGGGTTGGCGGTGAGTGCGGTTGAATGTTGAGTCAGTGACATGATCGTTCCCGCGCTCCGCGTGGGAATGCCGCCCCGGACGCTCCGCCCATGGGTGACGCAGAGCGTGACAGGATGCATGCCCACGCAGAGCGTGGGAACGAGCTGAACAGAGGGGCATCATTGCTCACAAAGTGAACACCCCAGCCAAAATCGCCACCTTTTAGCGCGTCGCAAATAGATAAGTAGCTTCCGAACGAATTCCTACACGATCACACGCCTGATGTGCTTTGGGTGACAGACTCCTCCTACGCCCGCAAAGCGCCTTCCCACAAGTGCTACCGATCTGCTCACCCCCCTTGAACCCCGCCCGTTATGCGTCATATCCCGCACTTCACGCGTGGGCTCACATAGACGCATAAACAGGTCGTTTTCAGGAGTTCTTGAATAGCCATTCAATTTTAGGCATGGCATTTGCTCTATCAATTACAAAGCCTCTCCTTTTCAGGACGAGCGCAATAACAAGAGCCTCGCCTGAGGCCGCCACCCGCTTTGTGTGATGTGAGGAGATACCGCGATGACGTCGACCAACTCCGGGGCCCAACCCCAGAACCGTGCGCCTCAATCCATCGGCTTTTTGCTGCTGGACAATTTCACGCTGATTTCCCTGGCGTCAGCCGTGGAGCCACTGCGCATGGCCAACCAGCTGTCCGGCCGCGAGCTGTATCGCTGGACAACCCTGAGTGTCGACGGCAACCAGGTGTGGGCCAGCGATGGCCTGCAAATCACACCTGATGCCTCCATGCACAAAGCACCCGTGCTGGACACGGTCATCGTGTGCGGCGGCGTGGGTATCCAGCGCACCGTCACCCGTGAACATGTGTCGTGGCTGCAAAGCCAGGCACGCCAGTCTCGTCGCCTTGGCGCAGTGTGCACCGGCAGCTGGGCCCTGGCCTGCGCCGGCCTGCTCGACGGCTTTGATTGCAGCGTGCACTGGGAATGCCTGGCGTCGATGCAGGAAGCCTTCCCGCGGGTGGCCATGAGCACGCGCCTGTTCACCCTCGACCGCAACCGCTTCACCAGCTCCGGTGGTACCGCGCCCCTGGACATGATGTTGCACCTGATCAGCCGCGACCACGGCCGTGAATTGTCGGCCGCCATCTCCGAGATGTTCGTGTACGAACGCATCCGCAACGAACAGGATCACCAGCGTGTGCCGCTCAAGCACATGCTTGGCACCAACCAGCCGAAGCTGCAGGAAATCGTCGCGCTGATGGAAGCCAACCTCGAAGAGCCAATCGATTTGGACGAACTGGCGGTGTATGTCGCCGTGTCGCGCCGGCAGTTGGAGCGGCTGTTCCAGAAATACCTGCACTGCTCGCCGTCGCGCTACTACCTCAAGCTGCGCCTGATTCGTGCGCGGCAGTTGCTCAAGCAAACGCCGATGTCGATCATCGAAGTCGCCTCGGTGTGCGGGTTTGTGTCTACGCCGCACTTTTCCAAGTGCTACCGCGAATATTTCGGCATTCCGCCACGGGATGAACGTGTCGGCTCCAACACCACCCAGCAAGTGGCGATGATGCCGATTCCGCAGGCGTTGGTGTTGTCACCGTTGTCGGGGCCGATGTCGGCGTTGAGCCAGGCCAGGAACGAGTCGACGTTTGCCAGTGTAAGGCTCTAAACCGAGTCGTCTGCATCGCAGGCAAGCCAGCTCCCACCTTGGAATGCGTTCTCCTGTGGGCGCTGGCTTGCCTGCGATAGCGGTATTTTCAGGCGCCGGAGTTCTGTTTGAATTGCATCAGCGCCGGCAACAACTGCTTGTCGATCGCCTGGCGCACCGCCGGCAAAATGGTCGCCTTGCCGGTGTACATTTGCTCCACCATTCCCTTGAGCGCCTTGGCCCGCGCTTCGCTCAAACCGCGCACTGCACATTCACACGCCTGCTCGGCGCTGGCGCCGCTGGACACTTCAAAACCCAGCGAGCGCAGTTGGCTCAGCAGGTCATCCTGATCAATCAAATCCGCGTGCATCATGACGTTTATCCTGGTGTAGGGAACAGGGATTGACCTGGATTCTGGTAGGCCCTTGCTGGGTGGGCAAGAGCAGAATCGAGCGATGGCTTGGATGGCTATGAACAGGTCGTTTTCGGGTCACTTGGCAATACGGTTAATAGGCACACTGAACCCAGGCACGCAGCTTGACGGTTTGGTCACCCTCCAGATGCACAGCTCACACAAGGCCCCTCTGCCCCGATCCAGTCACGGCTGGCTCGGGGCTTTTTTTGCCGGTAAACCGATGACACGGCCAAGCAGGGCAGGCCTTGGCAGCTCGGCCTGGGCAGCGCTGATCGCCGCAAGCCGTTGCAGCGTGGCCTCGGTGAACAGCGTGGGCTGCGGCCCGGCCAGGTCGACGTGCAACAGCATCTGTTCATTGCCGGCCAGTTCCTTGTCGTCTCCCACCCGGTGCAGGCTGTGATAAAGGTGCAGGCGCTTGGCGTCATGGGCGATCAGTTGGGTATGCACCTCAACCTCGGCCCCGAGCTTGACCTCATGCAGGTAGTTCAGGTGCAGCTCCAGGGTGAACAGCGAGTGGCCACTGGCTTCGCGGTTTTCGCTGTCCAGCCCCAGCGCGTCCATCAGCGCATCGGTGGCGTAGCTGAAGATCAGCAGATAGAACGCGTCACGCAGATGGCCGTTGTAGTCGACCCAGTCGGGCAGGATTTTCGTGGTGTAGGTGGTCAGTGCGGGCATGGCATGAATCCAATTCAGTGTGCGGTCAAATGTGCTGGCCGGCCTGCGATAGCAATGGTGAGGCCAACACCGCCATCGCAGGCAAGCCAGCTCCCACAGGGTTATTCGGCGAAGTTCATGCCGTGCTTGGCCTTGGTTGTTTTTACGGCTTCCAGCACCGCCAGCAGGCAGTCATCACGATAGCGCTCCAGCGCCGAGATGCTGTGGTTACCCAACTGCTCAGCGGTGCCATCGACCACATCATCAATCAGCTTTTCAGTCAATTCAGGCGCCGGTAGATAAGTCCATGGCAGCTGCAACGCCGGGCCGAACTGTGCCATGAAGTGGCGCATGCCGGCGTCGCCGCCCGCCAGTGTGTAAGTGAGGAAAGTGCCCATGAACGACCAGCGCAACCCGGCACCAAAACGAATGGCGTCGTCGATTTCGCCGGTGGTCGCCACCCCGTCATTGACCAGGTGCAGCGCCTCACGCCACAGCGCTTCCAGTAGGCGGTCGGCAATAAACCCCGGCACTTCCTTGCGCACATGCAAAGGACGCATGCCCAGGGATTCATACACCGAGATCGCCGCCTGGATTGCCTCTGGCGCGGTGTTTTTGCCGCCCACCACTTCTACCAGTGGCAACAGGTAGACCGGGTTGAAGGGGTGGCCGACCACGCAGCGTTCCGGGTGGGTAGAGCTTTCATAGAATTCGCTGGGCAATAGCCCTGAGGTGCTGGAGCCGATCAATGCGTTCGGCTTGGCCGCGGCGCTGATCTGGCTGTGCAATTGCAGCTTCAGCTCCAGGCGTTCCGGGGCGCTTTCCTGGATGAAGTCGGCGTCTTTTACGCAGTCTTCGATGGTAGTGACAAAGCGCAGGCGGTCCTGGGAGGCACCTGCCGCCAGGCCCTGTTGTTCAAGGGCGGGCCAGGCGTTGGCGACGCGTTTACGCAAGGCCGCCTCGGCACCGGGCGCGGGGTCCCAGGCCACCACATCCAGACCATGGGCAAGGGCACGGGACACCCAGCCGCTGCCGATGACACCGCTGCCCAACGCGGCGAATGTTTTGATTTCGGTGATAAAGCGCATGGCATATTCCTAAAGTGTTCGATGATCCTTTGTGGGAAGCCGGGCTTGCCCGCGATGGCGGCATTGCAGGCTACAAAGATGTGGCAGATTTACTGGCCTCATCGCGGGCAAGCCCGGCTCCCACACGAGTGGTGGTGTCTGTGTTAGCCGCGTTGGGTCAGGCCCATCTTGATGCGGCCTTCGGCTGGGGTCAGGACCCTTGCGCCTAACCGGCTGAGAATTTCACTGGCGCGTTCCACCAACTGCCCATTGGTGGCGAGCACGCCCTTGTCCAGCCACAGGTTGTCCTCCAGGCCCACCCGTACGTTGCCGCCCAGCAGCACCGCCTGCGCGGCCATTGGCATTTGCATGCGGCCAATGCCGAAGCCGGCCCACACCGCGTCGGCGGGCAGGTTATCGACCATGGCTTTCATGGTGGTGGTGTCGGCCGGTGCCCCCCAGGGAATGCCCAGGCACAGTTGGAACAGCGGGTTATCCAGCAGCCCTTCCTTGATCATCTGCTTGGCGAACCACAGGTGGCCGGTGTCGAAAATTTCCAGCTCGGCCTTTACGCCCAGTTCCTGGATACGTTTGGCGCCGGCACGCAGCTGCGCCGGGGTGGACACGTAAATGGTGTCGCCATCGCCGAAGTTCAGCGTGCCGCAGTCCAGGGTGCAGATTTCCGGCAGCAGTTCTTCGACGTGGGCCAGGCGGGTCAGCGGGCCCACCAGGTCGGTATTGGGCCCGAACTCCATGGGATTCTCGCCGCCACCGATCTCCAGGTCGCCACCCATGCCGGCGGTGAGGTTGACGATGATGTCGATGTCGGCCTCGCGGATGCGCTCCATCACTTCGCGGTACAGCGCAACGTCGCGACTGAACTTGCCGGTCTCGGGGTCGCGTACGTGGCAATGCACGACCGTGGCGCCGGCCTTGGCGGCTTCCACGGCAGCGGCGGCGATTTGCTTGGGAGTGACCGGCACGTGGGGGCTTCTGGCGGTCGTGTCGCCAGCACCGGTGAGTGCGCAGGTGATGATGACGTCGTGGTTCATGGGGCGGTTCCTTACAGGCGGGTGATTTCAAGGCGCAGGGCGCCGTTCGCAACCTTCAGGGGTTGCGAAGCGGTGATCTGGATGGGTTATTTCGTGGTCAATTGCAGGTTGGCGGCAGCCGGTTTGCCGTCGAAGGTGGTCACACCCTCCAGCCAGCGCGCCTGGTCTTGCGGGTGATCCTTGAGCCACTGCTTGGCGGATTCGATGGCATCCTTGTGGTCCAGCAGCGGTTGCATCATGCGGCTCTCGTCGGCGGCGGTGAACGTCAGGTTGGTCAGCAGCTTATGCACGTTGGGGCACTGCTCGGCGTAGGCCGGCGCGGTCACGGTCCACACGGTGGCCATGCCTTCGTTCGGGCCCAGGGCGTCTTCGCTGCCGGTGAGGTAAGTCATCGCCACATTGACGTTCATCGGGTGCGGTGCCCAACCAAAGAACACCACGGCTTCCTTGCGGCGCACGGCACGGTCTACGGCCGCCAACATGCCGGCTTCGCTGGACTCCACCAACTGGAACTTGCCCAGGCCGAACTGGTTTTTGGCGATCATCGCCTTGATCTGCGTATTGGCCCCCGAGCCCGGCTCGATGCCATAAATCTTGCCGCCCAGCTCTTTTTCGAACCTGGCGATGTCAGCAAAGGTTTTCAGGCCCTTGTCGGCCAGATAAGTCGGCACCGCCAGGGTGGCGCGGGCGTCTTCCAGGCTGGGTTTTTCGAGGACCTTGACTTGCTTGGCGTCGACGAACGGCGTGATGGTCTGGGTCATCAGCGGGTTCCAGTAACCCAGAAACAGGTCCAGGCGCTGGTCGCGTATGCCGGCAAAGATGATTTGCTGCGAGGCGCTGGTTTGTTTGGTCTTGTAGCCGAGGCCATCGAGCAGCACCTGGGCCATGGCGCTGGTGGCGATCACGTCGGTCCAGTTGACCACGCCCATGCGTACGTTCTGGCATGAAGCGGCATCCGCTGCCAGGGCGTTAGTGCTCAAAATGGCGCTGGCGCTGAGTGCAAGTACGCAGCGGCTGATCAGTCGGTTCATGGGTGGAGCCCTCGGCAGTCGTTATTGTGGGAGCCGGCGTCTTTGTGCGCCGTGGGATCACGTTACGCAGCTTGGCGCCCCGCAAAGCGCACGGCGGCGACCCACTCTTGCACTGCAGCGACCTGGGCTCTTGAATGGCCGGTTGAACTGGCGTATCACAGTGATCACGCTGCCCGTATGACGAGAGCGCCACCATGTCCCAGGATGTCTATTTCTTGCTGATGCCGGGGTTCTCGGCCCTCGGTTTTATCTCCGCGCTGGAACCGTTGCGCGTGGCCAATCGCTTTCGCGGCGAGCTGTACCGCTGGCACATCTTGAGTGCCGATGGCGGCGCGGTACTGGCGAGCAACGGCATGTCGGTCAACGCCGATGCCGCGCTGGAACCGTTGAAAAAAGGCGCGACCTTACTGGTGGTAGCCGGCTTCGAACCCCTGCAGTTCGCCACGCCCGCCCTGGAGCATTGGCTGCGCCGCCTCGACCATGAGGGTGTGACCCTCGGTGCCATCGACACCGGCGCCTGCGTGCTGGCCGAGGCGGGCCTGCTTGACGGCCACCGCCTGACCTTGCACTGGGAAGCCATAGACGCCTTCAAGGAGGCCTATCCGCACCTGAGCGTGACCCAGGAACTGTTCGAAATCGACCGGCGCCGCATCACCTGCGCCGGCGGCACCGCGTCCATCGACTTGATGCTCGATCTCATCGCCCAGGCCCACGGCCCGGCACTGGCGATCCAGGTTTCCGAGCAATTCGTACTCGGCCGCATCCGCCCGCGCAAGGACCACCAGCGCATGCAGATCGCCACGCGCTACGGCATCAATAACAAGAAACTGGTGCACGTGATCGGCGAAATGGAACAGCACACCGAACCGCCCCTGAGCACCTTGGCCCTGGCCGAAACGATCAAGGTCACCCGGCGCCAACTGGAGCGGCTGTTTCGCCTGCACCTGAACGATACGCCGAGCAATTTCTACCTGGGCCTGCGCCTGGAAAAAGCCCGCAAACTGCTGCGCCAGAGCGACATGAGCGTGCTGGAAGTGAGTATCGCGTGCGGGTTTGAGTCACCGTCGTATTTCACCAGGAGCTATCGAGCAAGGTTTGCCAAATGCCCGCGGGAGGATCGGCGGCGGGAGGTGGTTTGACGGACAATTATAGTCAATTATACTCTTTACTATAATTTATAGTCCTTTCCATAATTGAGTATAAAACCATGTCCAAGCACAGCGGCTTTGTGTTTCGCCGCCCCACCCTGGCAAGCAGTATTGCCGATGGCCTGGTGGGGGCCGGTATTCAGGATTTCACCTCCGGCCTGTTTCTCGCGGCGCCCCGACGCACGGGCAAAAGCACTTTTTTGCGCGAAGACCTGATTCCGGAATGTCAGCTGCGGGGCTGGCTGGCGGTGTATGTCGACCTGTGGGCCGACAAGGAAAAAGACCCTGCCGAGCTGATCGCAGGTGCCATTGCGGGGGCGTTGGTGCCGTTTGAAAAGGGCATTCGCAAACTGGCAAAGAGCATTGGCATCGAGAAACTAAGCTTTCTGCGTACGCTTTCCTGGGACTTTACCAAGCCACAATTGCCGGTCGGTGCGACGCTGACCCAAGCGTTGGAATTGCTCCATAGGGCTGCAGAAAAACCCGTTGTACTGGTGATTGACGAAGCACAGCACGCATTAACCACCGAGTCAGGTATCAATGCGATGTTCGCGTTGAAGGCTGCCCGGGATCAGCTCAACCAAGGCCGTGACGAGGAGGGCAGCGGTTTGCGCCTGGTGTTTACCGGCTCCAATCGCGACAAACTCGCCCATTTGGTATTGGGTAAAAGCCAGCCATTCTTCGGTTCCAGCATCACGCCGTTTCCGCTGCTGGGCAAAGCGTTCACCCAGGCCTACACCGTGCACCTCAACGCGCACCTGGCCAAGAACAACCAATTCAACGCGGCTGACATTGATGAGGCGTTTGAGCTGGTAGGTCGGCGTCCCGAGATGTTGCGCACGATCATCGGTGAAGTCGCATTGGAGCTGGGCGAGGCGAGCAATCTTGGCCAACTGCTGCACAGTCGCGCAGAACTGCTGCGCGCGGGTGTATGGACCGAGTTCGAAAGCGCCTGGAACGCCCTGACCATCCCGCAACGTGCGGTGTTGCAGGTGATGGTGGTGCGTTCGCAAAGCAATGAGCCATTTGCGCCGTTTACCGACAGCACGATTACCGCAGTCAGCAAGGCATTGGAGGTTATGCGCAGCGATGTGGTGCCCGGGACCCAGACCATTCAGGCCTGTATCGATGCCCTGCGCGACAAGGAATTGGTATGGAAGTCGAGCCGGGGAGGGTATGCCCTGGAAGACAAGTCGTTCGGGGATTGGCTGCTGCACAAAACCCGCATACCGACTAACGAGTGAAACCCGATGTAGCGCAGTTTATAAGGGAATCATGGAAGGTGTAGGAAGTTTCTTTTTTTCATCGCTAACGGAGACTTATAGCCAAGGACTGCTAACGTCCTATGGGTCTTAGAAGTGGCTCTTGACCAAATGCTTTTGAAATGAAGCGCGCAGGCCAGGAAGCCACTACTTAACCAGAAGAGGTTGGCATGCTTAGAAAACTAGTTACTGTCATCGCGTTCGCGACCACCCCGGTGTGGGCAGTCCAGGCGTCTGCACCTTTCACTGGAGCCGACTACAGCGGGCGCTATGAATGTACCGGCCAGGATAAACATATAGGCAGCTATAAGGGTGTTGTTGATATGGCGCTCGACGCCAAGCAAAGTACTGGCAAGTACGCCGCCTACACCTTCACATTGACCTTGGAAGACAAGTCCCGTTATGACGGAATGGCCGCTGGGACTTCGGATGCGCTGGGCGTTTATTTTGCTCACACCGACCCTGTCTTGAAAGACTTCGGCGTGGGGGTCGCACAAATGACGTCAACCCCGGAGGGCAAAGTGTCCTTCGTTAAGTACTACTACACGCCTGAATACGAAGGCGGTGGTCACGGCTTGGAACACTGCGTCAAAAGCTGATGGGTAGTTACTTTTTCATCAGGGTTGAACAGGCTGTTTTATAAGCTTCATGCTGATACTTGTTCAACGTCGTCGGCAGATCAAAGCTGTGCTTCTTGTTTTGCGCATTGATGGTCTGCGGCGACAGCAGCGTCACCTCCACCCCATCCAGCAACTGAAACACCCCTTCGATCTTGAACGTCGTCGGGCCACCGGCGAACTCGCCTTTTTTACTGCGTTTCTTGATGGCAATGCGCGTGATGCCGTTGGCTTGAACAAACGCCTTCACCTGGGCGGCGAAAGCTTTTACGTTGGCCGCTTCGTCGTCATCGTCGAGGGCGATTTTCTTGGTGGCCAGGGCGACGTGGGTCAGCGCCTGGTTGTCAAGGGAGGCGACGGCGATGATGGCTTCGCTGCCTTTGATTTCGATGCCGCAGATGGTCATGAGCGGGTCCTTTGCGAGGGAGAGGCTTCAGGAAAGGGCTTATTGAAATGCAATTCAAAGAGCTGCTCTATTGTCTTGCTCATTGGTTGAAGTTGGGAAATCTCTATCTTAAGTTTCAATAAGCTTGCTTCTTTGATTTTAATATCTAGCTCATTCAGTACTTCGCCGGGCTTTTGTATTTTCTGAAACCAGCGGCTAAAACCTATCACCGTGCACAGTGACGTGAGCGTCGCGTACAGACCTATGAAAATATAAAACTCTTTTTCGTGGACGAGCAGATAGTCCATGAACGTGTCGAGGTTATCTTTCTCTCGTTCTTTGTATGTAGAAAGTTTTCTTTCTTGTATAACAAGGCTGTTCTTCAGGAAGGTGACGTCGTTGTTGAATGAATCCGGCAGATCTGCGATTTTATGCAGCTCCGGTGTGCCTTTCTCAAGTGCTCCAATGCGTTTGGTGAAGTCGTTTACCATTTGCTCCGTTTGCGAATGGTGGCTTTCCTCGCGTGTTTCTTTTTGGAATCTGTAGTCCAGATAAGAAAAAATAGACACCAGTGTCAGCGCACCTGCAATTAGCCATAAACCAAATACAGCAAGCAACTTATAAATATTGTCGGTGGGTGGGGATGGAAGCCATTGCATGCCGAAAATTCCTTAAATCAGCGTCAGGTAGCGAAAAGCGACAGTGGGACGCTTCTATTGTAGGAATATAGTTACTGTTCTTGGCCAATCGACTCCAAAAACTCCGACCGCTCATCACTCATCCGGGCCAGGCAGTCGTTGTGCGCAATCGCATAGGCCTTGGTGCCGGTCACTGCCGGGAAGGTGTCCACTGCACAATCGGCGTCGCGCAGTTTTTCCCACTTCTGCTGCGCGTCCTTCAGACGGGCGGTAATGTCCGCCAGTTTGGTCTTGTCGCTGCCGTAGGTCGAACCCATGCGCTCCAGCAACCCCTGATAGTTATCTTTGAGCAATTGCTCGGCGGTGGTCTTGTTGTAGGTGGCGCATTCCAAGGTTTGCTGGTCGTTCTCGATACCGTCGCACGGCGTGCTGTCGGTGTCTTCGGCCGCGTGGGCGGTGGTTGCGATGAGTGCCAAAGCCAGGAAAATCGATTTCATTGCGCCGTCTCATATCACGTGATGCGCAATTCTGGCTCAAGCGTAAGACAAAGAACAGCCGACCGTGGGGCCTGTCTTCGCAGGCTTTGTCGCGGATTGACGCTTTCGGCAATTCCCCTGTCGTTTTTGCACCCGGCTCCGTCGGTCCCTGGGCATATGCTGGCCCCAAAGCGCCGGCAGACGATTCGGCGCATGAATAGCCAATAAGGGGACGCCTGATGAGCCCAGCCGAGTTGCACGCCGACAGCATCGTTATCGACGGTCTGATTATTGCCAAGTGGAACCGCGACCTGTTCGAAGACATGCGCAAAGGTGGCCTCACCGCCGCCAACTGCACGGTGTCGGTGTGGGAAGGCTTCCAGGCCACGATCAATAACATTGTCGCCAGCCAGACCCTGATTCGTGAGAACAGCGACCTGGTGATCCCGGTGAAAACCACCGCCGACATCCGCCGCGCCAAGGAGCAGGGCAAGACCGGCATCATCTTCGGCTTCCAGAATGCCCATGCCTTTGAGGATCAGCTCGGCTATGTCGAGATCTTCAAGCAGCTCGGCGTGGGGGTGGTGCAGATGTGCTACAACACCCAGAACCTGGTGGGCACCGGCTGCTACGAGCGTGATGGCGGCCTGTCGGGTTTCGGGCGTGAGATCGTCGCCGAGATGAACCGCGTCGGCATCATGTGCGACCTGTCCCACGTGGGCTCCAAGACCAGCGAAGAGGTCATCCTCGAATCGAAAAAGCCGGTGTGCTACTCCCACTGCCTACCGTCCGGGCTTAAAGAGCACCCGCGCAACAAGTCTGATGAGGAGCTGAAGTTCATCGCCGACCACGGTGGGTTTGTCGGCGTGACCATGTTTGCGCCGTTCCTGGCCAAGGGCATCGACTCGACCATCGACGACTACGCCGAAGCCATCGAATACACCATGAACATCGTCGGCGAAGACGCCATCGGCATCGGCACCGACTTCACCCAGGGCCATGGCCAGGATTTCTTCGAAATGCTCACCCATGACAAGGGCTACGCCCGCCGCCTGACCAGCTTCGGCAAGATCATCAACCCGCTGGGCATCCGCACCGTGGGTGAGTTCCCCAACCTCACCGAGACCCTGCTCAAGCGCGGCCACAGCGAGCGCGTGGTGCGCAAGATCATGGGCGAGAACTGGGTCAACGTGCTCAAGGACGTCTGGGGCGAATAAGCCACTGCTCGCTTAATCCTTCACCCGCCGCCATCCGCGCGGCGGGCATCAAAACGAATTTTCTGGAGTTGAGTTTCCATGGCCAAGATCGCCCCGCAATTGCCAATTGAAGTCGACAGCGAAACCGGTGTCTGGACCTCCGACGCCCTGCCGATGCTGTACGTGCCGCGTCATTTCTTCGTCAACAACCACATGGGTATCGAAGAAGTACTGGGGGCCGACGCCTACGCCGAGATCCTCTACAAGGCCGGCTACAAATCCGCCTGGCACTGGTGTGAAAAAGAAGCTGAATGCCACGGCCTGGAAGGCGTCGCGGTGTTCGAGCACTACATGAAGCGCCTGTCGCAACGCGGCTGGGGCCTGTTCAAGATCCAGGACATCGACCTCGATAAAGGCACCGCCAGCGTCAAGCTTGAGCATTCAGCTTTTGTGTATGTCTACGGCAAGGTCGGACGCAAAGTGGACTACATGTTCACCGGCTGGTTTGCCGGCGCCATGGACCAGATCCTTCAAGCGCGTGGCAGCAAGATCCGCACTGTCGCCGAACAAGTCTACGGAGGCTCCGAAGAGGGCCACGATGATGGTTTGTTCACCGTCAAACCGTTGTAAGCCGAGGACCGTGCCATGGCTTTCGAAGCAATGTTCCAGCCGATCCAGATCGGCAAACTGACCATCCGCAACCGGGTGCTCAGCACTGCGCATGCGGAGGTGTATGCCACCGATGGCGGCATGACCACCGACCGCTATGTGAAGTACTACGAAGAGAAAGCCAAGGGCGGTATTGGCCTGGCGATCTGCGGTGGCTCCTCCGTGGTGGCCATCGACAGCCCGCAGGAATGGTGGGCGTCGGTGAACCTGTCCACCGACCGCATCATCCCGCACTTCCAGAATCTGGCCGATGCCATGCACAAGCATGGCGCCAAGATCATGATCCAGATTACCCACATGGGCCGGCGCTCGCGTTGGGACGGCTTCAACTGGCCGACCCTGATGTCGCCGTCCGGCGTGCGTGAGCCGGTGCACCGTGCCACCTGCAAGACCATCGAGCCAGAAGAAATCTGGCGTGTGATCGGCAACTACGCCCAGGCTGCGCGTCGGGCCAAGGCCGGTGGCCTGGACGGGGTGGAATTGTCGGCCGTGCACCAGCACATGATCGACCAGTTCTGGAGCCCGCGGGTCAACAAGCGTACCGACGAGTGGGGCGGCAGCTTCGAGGGCCGCATGAAGTTCGGCCTGGAAGTGTTGAAGGCCGTGCGTGCCGAAGTGGGGGATGACTTCTGTGTGGGCATGCGCCTGTGCGGTGACGAGTTCCACCCGGACGGCTTGTCCCACGAGGACATGAAGCAAATCGCCAAGTACTACGATGACACCGGCATGCTCGATTTCATCGGCGTGGTGGGCTCGGGTTGCGACACCCACAACACCCTGGCCAACGTCATCCCGAACATGAGCTACCCGCCGGAGCCGTTCCTGCACCTGGCGGCCGGCATCAAGGAAGTGGTCAAGGTTCCGGTGCTGCACGCGCAGAACATCAAGGACCCGAACCAGGCCACGCGCATTCTGGAAGGCGGCTATGTGGACATGGTCGGCATGACCCGTGCGCATATCGCCGACCCGCACCTGATCGCCAAGATCAAGATGGGCCAGATCGACCAGATCAAGCAGTGCGTGGGCGCCAACTACTGCATCGACCGCCAGTACCAGGGCCTGGATGTGTTGTGCATCCAGAACGCTGCGACCTCCCGTGAATACATGGGGGTGCCGCACATCATCGAGAAGTCCACCGGGCCCAAGCGCAAGGTGGTTGTGGTGGGGGCCGGCCCGGCCGGGATGGAAGCCGCGCGCGTGGCGGCTGAGCGTGGCCACGACGTGACGCTGTTCGAGAAAAAGGAGTTTATCGGCGGGCAAATCACCACGGCATCGAAAGCGCCGCAACGTGACCAGATCGCCGGTATCACCCGTTGGTATCAACTGGAGCTGGCGCGTTTGAAAGTCGACCTGCGCCTGGGTGTTGCAGCCGATGCCGAGACCATCCTGGACGTGCGTCCGGACGTGGTGGTGCTGGCGGTGGGCGGGCACCCGTTCATCGAGCAGAACGAACACTGGGGCGCTGCCGAAGGCTTGGTAGTGAGCAGTTGGGACGTGCTCGACGGCAAGGTTGCGCCGGGCAAGAACGTGCTGGTGTACGACACCATCTGTGAATTCACCGGGATGTCGGTGGCCGACTTCCTGGCCGACAAAGGCAGCCAGGTGGAGATCGTCACCGACGACATCAAGCCAGGCGTGGCAATCGGCGGTACGTCGTTCCCCACGTACTACCGCAGCATGTACCCCAAGGAAGTGATCATGACCGGCGACATGATGCTGGAAAAGGTCTACCGCGAGGGCGACAAGCTGGTGGCCGTGCTGGAGAACGAATACACCGGCGCCAAAGAGGAGCGGGTGGTCGACCAGGTCGTGGTGGAGAACGGCGTGCGTCCGGACGAGGCCATTTACTACGGGCTCAAGGAAGGTTCGCGCAACAAGGGCCAGATCGACGTTGAAGCGCTGTTTGCGATCAAGCCGCAGCCATGCCTGAGCGAGGCGGGCGAGGGGTACTTGCTGTTCCGCATTGGTGACTGTGTGGCCCAGCGCAATACCCACGCCGCCATCTATGACGCCCTGCGCTTGTGCAAGGATTTCTGACGCACCTGATCGTTCCCACGCTCTGCGTGGGAATGCCGCCCTGGACGCTCCGCGTCTGCTTTTAAGGTCGTGACGCAGAGCGTCACAGGATGCATGCCCACGCAGAGCGTGGGAACGATCTTAGTGGGAGCTTCACCATGCTGAATACCCTTCTTCCCATCCTGCTTTTTGCCGCCCTGGGCCTCGCCGTCCTCGGCGCCTTGCGCCGGGTGAACATGTGGCGCCGTGGCCGCTCATCCAAAGTCGACCTGCTGGGTGGCCTCTTGGCCATGCCCAAGCGCTACATGGTCGACCTGCACCACGTGGTCGCCCGTGACAAATACATCGCCAACACCCACGTAGCGACGGCGCTGGGCTTTGTGCTGTCGGCGCTGCTGGCGATTGTGGTGCACGGTTTCGGCCTGCAGAGCCGCATTCTTGGTTATGCCCTGCTGCTGGCGTCGACATTGATGTTTGTCGGCGCGATCTTCATGTACCTGCGCCGCCGCAATCCGCCTGCTCGCCTGTCGAAAGGCCCGTGGATGCGCCTGCCGAAAAGCCTGATGGCCTTCTCGGTGAGCTTCTTCCTGGTGACCTTGCCGGTGGCCGGGATTCTGCCCGCCGATTTCGGCAGCTGGCTGCTCGCGGCATTGCTGAGCGTGGGCGTGTTGTGGGGCGTGTCCGAAATGTTCTTCGGCATGACCTGGGGTGGGCCGATGAAACACGCGTTTGCCGGAGCCCTGCACCTGGCCTGGCACCGTCGCGCCGAACGCTTTGGCGGCGGCCGCTCCACCGGTTTGAAACCCCTGGACCTGAGCGATAAAACCGCGCCGCTGGGCGTGGAAAAACCCAAGGACTTCACCTGGAACCAACTGCTCGGCTTCGACGCCTGCGTGCAGTGCGGCAAGTGCGAAGCGGCGTGCCCGGCGTTTGCCGCGGGCCAGCCACTGAACCCGAAAAAACTCATCCAGGACATGGTGGTCGGTTTGGCCGGTGGCACCGATGCCAAGTTCGCCGGCAGCCCGTACCCCGGCAAACCGGTGGGCGAACACGGCGGCAACCCGCACCAGCCGATCGTCAACGGCCTGGTGGACGCCGAGACCCTGTGGTCGTGCACCACCTGCCGCGCCTGCGTGGAAGAGTGCCCGATGATGATCGAGCACGTGGACGCCATCGTCGACATGCGTCGCCACCTCACCCTGGAAAAAGGCGCCACGCCGAACAAGGGCGCTGAAGTCCTGGAAAACCTGATCGCTACCGACAACCCCGGCGGGTTTGCCCCCGGTGGGCGCCTGAACTGGGCGGCAGACCTGAACCTGCCGTTGCTCAGCGACAAAGGCAGTTGCGATGTGCTGTTCTGGGTCGGCGATGGCGCCTTCGACATGCGTAACCAGCGTACCCTGCGCGCTTTCGTCAAAGTGCTCAAGGCCGCCAAGGTCGATTTCGCCGTGCTCGGCCTGGAAGAACGCGACAGCGGCGATGTGGCGCGGCGCCTCGGTGACGAAGCGACATTCCAGTTGCTGGCCACGCGCAATATCCAGACCCTGGCCAAGTACAGCTTCAAGCGCATCGTTACCTGCGATCCGCACAGCTTCCATGTGCTGAAAAACGAATACGGCGCCTTCAACGGCAACTACCGCGTGCAGCACCACAGCACCTTCATGGCCGAGCTGATCGGCGAGGGCGCGCTGAACCTGGGCCAGCACAAAGGCAACAGCGTGACCTACCACGACCCGTGCTACCTGGGCCGCTACAACGGCGAATACGAGGCGCCGCGCCAAGTGCTGCGGGCTTTGGGTATCGAGGTCAAGGAAATGCAACGCTCGGGCTTCCGTTCACGCTGCTGCGGTGGCGGTGGCGGTGCGCCGATCACTGACATCCCCGGCAAGCAACGTATCCCCGATATGCGCATGGACGACATCCGCGAGACCGGTGCCGAACTGGTGGCCGTGGGTTGCCCGCAATGCACGGCGATGCTTGAAGGCGTGGTCGAACCGCGCCCGTTGATCAAGGACATCGCCGAACTGGTAGCCGACGCGTTGCTTGAAGACGCCGCGCCGGCCAAAGCCCCCGTCAAGCGTGAACCTGCGGAGGTGCACTAATGAGCGATATTATCCGCCGCGACCCCCGGGCCGAATGGATCGCCCGTAACCGCCTGCACCCGTTGCACGCGGCGATGCAGCCGGTGCAACACAGCTGGATGGGGCCCAACGGCATCATTCGCAAAAACGTGCATGGTGTCGGTTTTATCGGGCCCAACGGCATCAAGCGCATCGACCGCAGCGGTGCCCAGCAGGGCGGCGCGGCCAAGCGCACCGCGGCAGTGGAAGTGCAATTGCCGCTGCATCAAGTGCCGACCCCGGCGTTCTACATCAACGTGGTGCCGGACATGGTCGGTGGCCGCCTGAGCAGCCACGACCGCGACCTGCTTGGCTTGGCGCGCCACCTGGCCGGCAATGACGGCGCGGTGTTGGCGGTGGTGTTCGGTGAACACAAGGAAAGCGCCTTTGCCACGGCCGGCGTCGACCGGCTGCTGGTGCTGGAGGGGCATGAGTTCGAGGGTTATGCACCGGAGCAACGCGTGCAGGGCCTGCGCGCTGTGGATAACCAATTCAGCCCGCGCCACTGGTTGCTGCCAGACAGCCGCAGCGGTGGTGGTGAGCTGGGGCGGCGCTTTGCCGCCAGCCTCAAGGAGCGCCCGGCAACGCGGGTGTGGCAGATCAAGGGCGAGGAATGCATCGGCCGTGCCGGTGCCGGCCAGGAAGACCTGGCGCGGCCGTTGCCCCGTCTGATCCTCGCTGCCGCCGAATGTGCCGACCCGGTCAGCGAGACCCGCCACGAAGTCTTGCCCGTGGAGTTATCCACAAGCCTGGCGCGCAGTTTGCCTCGTATCGAAGACCTCGGCGCGGTGGCGGTCGATCCGGCAGCGATTCCGATGGCCGAGGCAGAGTTCATTTTCTCCGGTGGCAACGGCGTGAAGGATTGGGCGCTGTTCCACCAGACCGCCGCGGCCCTGGGCGCTACTGAAGGCGCCTCGCGGGTGGCAGTGGACGATGGCTTCATGGCGCGTGATCGCCAGGTCGGCGCCAGCGGCACCTGGGTGACTGCGCGGGTGTACGTGGCGGTGGGCATTTCCGGGGCGATCCAGCACCTGCAAGGCATCGGTGCCTGCGACAAGGTGGTGGCGATCAACCTCGACCCAGGGTGCGACATGATCAAGCGTGCCGACCTGTCGGTGATCGGCGAAAGCGCCGCGATACTGCACGCCTTGATCGCGGCGGTCGAGACCTACCGCAACGGCGCCAAGCGCGATGCAGCCTGAGGATATGACCATGACGAACACTGTATTCAGCCTGGTGTCCATCGGTGCTCACCCCACCTCCGGGCGTCCACGCCGCGCCGAGCAGGATGCGCGCGCGGTTGAGCTGGGGCTGCAACTGGCTGGGGATAAGTTGCAGGTGCTGCACGCTGGTGATGTCAGCGAGCCGACCCTGCGCAGCTACCTGGGCATGGGCCTGCCGCAACTGCAGGTACTGGAACAACCGGCCGGCTCGGACGCCTTGCCGGTGCTCAGTGAGTATCTGCGCGACGCCGGTGCTCAAGTGGTACTGACCGGGAGCCAGGCAGAAACCGGCGAAGGTTCGGGAATGCTGCCGTTCCTCTTGGCCGAGCAACTGGGCTGGCCGCTGATTGTGGGGCTGGCCCAGGTGGAGTCCATCGACGCCGGCGTAGCCCTGGTGCTGCAGGCGCTGCCTCGCGGCCAGCGACGGCGCTTGAAGGTGCGCCTGCCGTTTCTCGCCACTGTGGATAACGCCGCGCCCAAGCCACGCCAGAGCGCCTACGGCCCGGCGCAACGGGGTGAACTGGCCGCCCATGACGTTGAGATTGAACACGACGAGTTATTCACAGGCGCACTGTTGCAACCGGCCAAGCCACGGCCAAAGCGCCTCAAGGTGATCAAGGCCAAGAGTGGTGCCGACCGTATGAAGGCCGCAACGGCCAAGGCCAGTGGCGGCGGTGGGCAGGTGCTCAAGGGCGTGAGCGCTGAAGAGGGCGCGCAAGCGATTCTCAAGCTTCTGGTAGACGAGGGCGTCGTACGCTGAACCCTGACCACCACCAAACCTTGTGGGAGCTGGCTTGCCTGCGATAGCGGTAGGTCAGCAACCCATGCATCCGTTGACGTATTGCAATCGCGGGCAAGCCCGCTTCCACATTTTCCTGCTTTATCTTGGGCTTACCCACAATGCCTGTTGATCCGCCTGTGGATAACCTGTTCGCGGGTGTCCACAAGCCCGGCATATCAAGCTCTGCAGCCCTCTGTACGAAAAATAACCAACCTAACTTGCGGTTTTTGCTCGGGTTTTCACCGGGTTTAGGCCTCGACTTGCCCCCAAAGTCTGTTGGCGCTTTTGTGGATAAGATGTTCGCTATCCGCTACAAGCCTTATAAAACGTGGCTTTCGAGGGGTTGGTCAATAATTGATCAAATCTCACATATTCGCCGTTTAAACGGCTGGATATCCCCGATTCATGAGGGTTTCAAGGGCTTTTCCACAACCCGAACAAAGTTGCCCCCAAAGTCTGTTGGTGCATCTGTGGATAAGGTGTTCGCTTACCGCTGCAAGCCACGCCAAACAAGGCTCTTGGAGGATTGATCAATAAATGAGCTGCTCAAGATAAAACCCGCAAGTTTGAATAAGTCACGGATTTTATTGATTTAATTTGCGAGCACGGCGCACTTGCCCGCAATTGCTGTGGGTGGCTTTGTGGATAAGTTGTTGGGTAAAGGCTGGAGGGCAGGGCGCTAGGGGCTTGCGCGAGAACTGATGTAGGAGCGAGCTTGCTCGCGAAAAACGTCAACGATAACGCGTGTTCCCTGGATGAACGCGGTGCCTGTGAGTTTTTCGCGAGCAAGCTCGCTCCTACATTGTGATCTATGGGGGGCAGTTATTCGTGTGCGGCCACACCTTTTAGGTACGGCGCCGGAGCAGCGCCCAGGTTGCTCAACATGCGCTCGCTGTACCAATCCACAAAATTCACCACGCCAAACTCATAGGTCTTGGAGTAAGGGCCTGGCTGGTAGGCGGTGGAGTTGATGCCGCGCTGGTTCTCTTCGGCCAGGCGGCGATCCTGGTCGTTGGTGGCATCCCACACCTGGCGCATGCGTTCCACGTCGTAGTCCACGCCTTCCACGGCGTCCTTGTGCACGATCCACTTGGTGGTGACCATGGTTTCCTGGGCGCTGATCGGCCACACGGTGAACACAATGATGTGGTCGCCCATGCAGTGGTTCCAGGAGTGCGGCAGGTGCAGGATGCGCATCGAGCCCAGGTCCGGGTTCTTGATGCGGCCCATCAGTTTGGCGCAGCCCTGCTTGCCGTCCAGGGTCATCGACACAGTGCCCTTGAGCAGTGGCATGCGCACGATGCGGTTACGCAGGCCGAAGCTGGCGTGGGCGTAAGGGATTTTTTCGGCATCCCAAGCGGCGGCGGACGCGGCTACGTGATCCTTGAACGCCTGGTCGGCGCGCGGGTCGGTAACGTCGTCCCACTCCAGCAGGGTTTTCAGCAGTTCCGGGTGCGAGGCGTTGCAGTGGTAGCACTCGCGGTTGTTTTCCAGCACCAGCTTCCAGTTGGCTTTTTCGAACAAGGTGGTCTGGATCGCCACCTTGGTGTTCTCCATGTCGTAGGGCTCCATGTAATGGCTGAGCGTCGACAGGAAGTCATCAATGGCCGGTGGATTTTCGGCCAGGCTGATAAAGATGTAGCCGCCAGCAGTCTTCACGTTCACCGGCTTGAGGCCGTACTGCTTCATGTCGAAATCGGCGCCCATCTCGGTGCCGGCGAACAGCAGGCGGCCGTCCAGCTCGTAGGTCCACTGGTGGTAGTGGCACACCAATTTGGCGACCTTGCCCTTCTCGCTGGTGCACAAGCGCGAACCACGGTGGCGGCAGACGTTGTGGAACGCATGCACCACGCCGTCGGCACCCCGGATCACGATGATTGGGTTCTTGCCCACTTGCAGGGTCAGGTAGTTGCCCTTGGTGGGGATTTCGCACGTCATGCCGGCGATCAACCACTCTTTCTGGAAGATCTCCTGCATGTCGATATCAAACAACCGCTCATCAGAGTAGAACGGCTGCGGCAGCGAAAAAGTGCGCTCGCGCTCTTGCAGCATTTGCGCAGTGGCCTTGCGTGCGGGTTCCAGCGGATCGCCCAAGCTTAAGGTTGCGGTGACGTCCATCGTGTGTGTCCTCATGGCCATTCTGTGTGGCCGGCGAATAGTGGCTACGGTTGGTGCTGTGCAAGGCGTAAAGAACGCGTCTTTGTTGGGAGCGAGTGTGGGCCCGGCGTAACGTCGAACCTTATCCATGGGCGACATGGCCCAATCTGATCCCGACGCGCAAGCCCCTGTCTTTGGGGGCTGGTCGCCGTAAGTATGTGAATGTCGCAGATAGGTAAATGGGTGGTTCTCGCGTTACGCAGAATCGCCACCATAAGGCCGACGTCGGCGGTGGAGAACAACATGTCCAATAATTTCCTGAATCCGGTAACCACCCAGACCTGGGCCAATGGTCGGCACATCGTCCGCTGCGTCAAAGTCATCCAGGAAACCTGGGATGTGCGCACCTTCTGCTTCATGGCCGATCAGCCGATCCTGTTCTTTTTCAAGCCAGGGCAATTCGTCACCCTGGAGCTGGAAATCGAAGGCCAGCCGATCATGCGTTCGTACACGATTTCCAGCTCACCGTCGGTGCCTTACAGCTTTTCGGTGACCATCAAGCGTGTGCCGGGCGGCCGGGTTTCCAATTGGTTGCACGACACTTTGCACGAAGGCCAGGAGCTGGCGGTGCACGGGCCGGTCGGGCTGTTCAATGCCATCGACTTCCCGAGCCCGAAAGTGCTGTACCTCAGCGGCGGCGTTGGAATTACGCCGGTGATGTCCATGGCGCGCTGGTTCTACGACACCAACGCGAACGTCGACATGACCTTTATCCACAGCGCCCGCTCGCCCAAGGACATCATCTATCACCGCGAGCTGGAGCACATGGCGTCGCGGATCGACAACTTCAGCCTGCACCTGATTTGCGAAAAACACGGCCTGGGCGAGCCTTGGGCCGGGTATCGCGGCTATCTGAACCACAAGATGCTGGAGCTGATGGTGCCGGACTTCCTGGAGCGCGAAGTGTTCTGCTGCGGCCCTACGCCGTACATGAACGCGGTGAAGCGTTTGCTGGAAGTTGCCGGTTTCGACATGACGCGTTATCACGAAGAATCCTTTGGCGCGACACCGCCCGAAGCCCGTGCCGATGCGGTGGAGCAGGCCGAGCAAGCGGCGGATGCGCCGGAGATCGACCTGGCAGACCTGCATCAAGTGGAATTTATCGCGTCCGGCAAGAGCATTCGCGTGGCGCCGGGGGAAACGGTGCATGCTGCGGCGGCCAAGCTCGGCCTGCTGATCCCCAAGGCCTGCGGCATGGGCATCTGCGGTACGTGCAAGGTCATGAAGCTGGGCGGCGAAGTAGAGATGGAGCACAACGGCGGGATTACCGAAGAGGACGAAGCCGAAGGCTATATCCTGTCGTGCTGCAGTGTGCCGAAGGGTGATGTACGCATCGAGTTCTGATCTGCTCGTTCCCACGCTCTGCGTGGTAACGCCTCCCAGGACGCTCCGCGTCCCGCCGCAGTTGAGGGGTGACGCGGAGCGTCACGGGCTGCATTCCCACGCGGAGCGCGGGAACGATCTTTCCGGCAGCAGGCACATGCTCGTTCCCACGCTCCGCGTGGTAACGCCACCTGGGACGCTCCGCGTCCCGTCGCAGTTGAGGGGTGACGCGGAGCGTCACGGGCTGCATTCCCACGCGGAGCGCGGGAACGATCTTTCCGGCAGCAGGCACATGCTCGTTCCCACGCTCCGCGTGGTAACGCCACCTGGGACGCTCCGCGTCCCGTCGCAGTTGAGGGGTGACGCGGAGCGTCACGGGCTGCATTCCCACGCGGAGCGCGGGAACGATCTTTCCGGCAGCAGGCACATGCTCGTTCCCACGCTCCGCGTGGTAACGCCACCTGGGACGCTCCGCGTCCCGTCGTAAGGGAAGGGGCACGCGGATCTTCAGAGCCAAGGTTGGATGTCGATCAGGCCTGGCATACCTGCATAGTTGCGCGCGCTGGAGTAACGCCAGTGTTCAGCCAGGTCCACATAGCCCCGCTTTATGGGGTTGTGATGGATGTAATCAAGCTTCTGGCGCATGACAGCCTCGCTGTAAACCAACTCCGCATGTGAACCTTCCTGCCACAGTTGATAAACACGATCTGTCTTGTGTGCACGCTTGCAGAAACGCAGGCGCTGCAATACCCGCTCCGCGCCTTTGCTTTGCAGGTCGTCAATGATGGTGCGGGCGGTGAAGGATTTGAATTGGCTGACGCACTTTCCCAGATCGGGCGCTTGAGCAATAAAGTGCAGGTGATTTTCCAGGATGACGTAACCAAACAAGTTTAAAGCGTGGTTGCTTTGTTGATATCGCCAGCAATCCAGAAGATGGTCCACCAGGTAGTTGCGGGTGAAGAGGGGGAGCCATTCCATGACAGTGCAGGTGAGGAAGTGGGGTTTTTCGGGTTCGGTGATGACATAGCGGCTTCTGCCCACGTGTTCATCCTTGATTTGGGGTGGACGCGGAGCGTCCGAGGAGGCATTCCCACGCGGGGCGTGGGAACGATCATGATTCAGCGTCGCGTCGCAGGTCGGGAATCTGCGACGCGAGCCTTAGGTGTTAACAGTTATTGGGCATAGATATGGACAACGAAGTGCTGGCCTGAGTTTGTCAATTCGTAGGCTTTGTCGTAGATGGTCAGCGTTCTGGATGACTCCTGAATGGTGTCCCCGACCTTGGCGTGTTTCCTGAACTCATCCCAGTCAATGACCGTGGTGCTAGTGCTGCCGCCGCTTTGCAGTGTGTTGCCATTGCTTTGATATTCCATGATAAAGCTCTCCATTGATGTGCCTTTGCCGCCGATTATTCGGCTGGCGGTGAAACCCGTAAGGAGGCAGTTACCGCTGCGTTTTCCTTGCGGGTAACGAGAGGCTAGACAATGAAAACGAGCTGCGTGGCTCTCAGAAATATCAAAAAACAGTCTCAGCAATCGGCCAGTACCAACTGGCCGAATTCGTACGTTAAGCGTTCATCACTTCCCGAATATCGGCAGCCAATTCCCTTACACGCTCTTCCTCGGTATCCCACGCACACATGAAGCGCGCACCGCCTTTGCCGATGAAGGTGTAGAAACGCCAGCCCTTGGCAGTCAGCGCTGCAATCGCGGGCTCGGAGAGTTGCAGGAACACGCCGTTGGCCTGTACCGGGAACATCAATTCCACGCCGGGAATATCCGCTACCAGGCTGCTCAGCAATTGTGCGCAATGGTTGGCGTGGCGTGCATGCTTGAGCCAGGCGTCATTTTCCAGCAGGCCCACCCATGGCGCAGAAAGGAAGCGCATTTTCGACGCCAACTGACCGGCCTGTTTGCAGCGGTAGTCGAAGTCTTCAGCCAGTTTGTGATTGAAGAACAGGATGGCTTCACCCACCGCCATGCCGTTTTTGGTACCACCAAAGCACAGCACGTCGACGCCGGCTTTCCAGGTCAGGTCGGCCGGGGAGCAACCCAGGAATGCACAGGCATTGGCGAAGCGGGCACCGTCCATGTGCAGGTTCAGTCCCAGTTCCTTGCAGGTGGCGCTGATGGCGCGGATTTCTTCCGGGGTGTACACGCTGCCGACTTCGGTGGCCTGGGTCAGGGTCACGACGCGGGGTTTGGGGTAGTGGATGTCCTGGCGCTTGAGGGCGATCTCACGGATCGACTCCGGGGTCAGCTTGCCGTTTTCGGTGCGGGCAACCAACAATTTGGAGCCGTTGGAGAAAAACTCCGGCGCGCCGCATTCGTCGGTCTCGACGTGGGCGGTTTCCGAGCAAATCACGCTATGGTAGCTCTGGCACAACGAGGACAGCGCCAGGGAGTTGGCAGCTGTACCGTTGAAGGCGAAGAACACCTCGCAATCGGTCTCGAACAGATTGCGGAAACCGTCGGCGGCACGGTGGGTCCATTCATCATCGCCGTAGGCACGTTGATGGCCCTGGTTGGCTTGTTCCATGGCGGCCCAGGCTTCCGGGCAGATGCCGGAATAGTTGTCGCTGGCAAATTGTTGGCTCTTGTCGGTCATGGCCCGTTCCTGTGGTCGATGTTGGTGCGCACTTTACCCAAGATTGCCGGGGGCACGCACGCACTGTAAATGCAAAGTCGTTGGGGAATTATGCACGGTACTGAAACCTTGCCTGTCGGACCTGTCCGAGATGGCGCTTTGGATCTGCTCAAGTGGCTGGCGCTGTTGAGTATGGTGCTCGATCATTTGCGCTATGTGGGGCTGAGCCTGGATGGGCTATATGTGCCGGGGCGCCTGGCGTTTCCATGGTTTTGCCTGGCGATTGCGGCTAATTTGCACCGTGTCCGTTACGCCCCAGTGACGGGCCATTGGCGCTACCTGGGTTGGTTGCTGCTGTTCAGCGTGATCAGCGAAGTGCCTTATCGGATGTTCATCGAAGATGCCGATACCTTGAACGTGTTGCCGACCCTGGCGCTGGGCATGCTGGTTGCCCGAGGTTGGCAGCAAAAGGCGTTGGTTGATCGAGGATTGGCGCTGATCACCGTCACAATGGCGGCCGTGTTTTCACACCAGTTGATGTTCGGTTTCTTTGGTGTATTGCTGCCACTGGCGATATTGCTGGTGTTTCGCCGGCCCTGGTATTTCAGCGTGCTGCCGGGTTTAGTCTGCGTCGCCGCCAATCAGTGGCAGATTCTGCTCAATAGCGGCACGCTTGTGGCGCTGTCGGGGTTGGCTGCATGTCTGATTGCGCCGCTGGCAGGATTGGTCTTATTGCGACATGGCAAAAACGCCAACCCCCCCGCCATGCGACGCTGGGCCTATGCCCTGTATCCCATGCATTTTCTTCTGTTGCTACTCGTTCGCAAGCTCATTGCCTAGCCCTTGTAGGAGCGAGCTTACTCGCGAAAAACGTCAACAATAACGCGGGCTGCCTGATTGAACGCGGCGCCCTCAGGTTTTTCGCGAGCAAGCTCGCTCCTACAGTTTGTAGGCACCCAGTTAGCATTTGCTCAGGCCATGTCGTAAACGCACCTTTGCGTGGCGTGCGCAGGCATTTGGCCCGCACGCGCCAGCCCTACCATCGCATCAAAGGGCCCTGCGAGGGCCTCAACAATACGAAAGGCTGGGAGAGACGCGATGTTCAGCAAACAAGACCAGATCCAGGGATATGACGACGCACTGCTGGCGGCGATGAATGCCGAGGAGCAGCGCCAGGAAGATCATATCGAGCTGATCGCGTCGGAGAACTACACCAGCAAGCGCGTGATGGAAGCTCAAGGCAGTGGCCTTACCAACAAATACGCCGAAGGCTACCCGGGCAAGCGCTACTACGGCGGCTGCGAGCATGTGGACAAGGTCGAAGCCCTGGCCATCGAGCGCGCCAAGCAGCTGTTCGGTGCCGATTACGCCAACGTGCAACCGCACTCCGGTTCCTCCGCCAACAGCGCCGTGTACCTGGCGCTGATCAATGCCGGCGACACTATTCTGGGCATGAGCCTGGCCCACGGCGGTCACCTGACCCACGGCGCCAAAGTGTCGTCCTCGGGCAAGCTGTATAACGCGGTGCAGTACGGCATCAACACCGACACCGGCCTGATCGACTACGACGAAGTCGAGCGCCTGGCGGTCGAGCACAAGCCGAAGATGGTTGTGGCAGGTTTCTCGGCCTACTCCAAGACCCTAGATTTTCCACGCTTTCGTCAGATCGCCGACAAGGTCGGCGCGCTGCTGTTCGTCGACATGGCCCACGTCGCCGGCCTGGTCGCCGCTGGCCTGTACCCGAACCCGCTGCCTTACGCCGACGTGGTCACCACCACCACTCACAAGACCCTGCGCGGTCCACGGGGCGGTTTGATCCTGGCCAAGGCCAACGAAGAAATCGAAAAGAAACTCAACGCTGCGGTATTCCCCGGCGCCCAGGGCGGCCCGCTGATGCACGTGATCGCTGGCAAGGCCGTGTGCTTCAAGGAAGCGCTGGAGCCCGGCTTCAAGGCTTACCAGCAGCAAGTGATCGATAACGCCCAGGCCATGGCCGAAGTGTTCATCAAACGTGGCTACGATGTGGTCTCCGGCGGCACCGACAACCACCTGTTCCTGGTCAGCCTGATTCGCCAGGGGCTCACCGGCAAAGAGGCGGATGCCGCCCTCGGTCGCGCCCACATCACCGTCAACAAGAACGCGGTGCCGAATGACCCGCAGTCGCCGTTCGTGACCTCGGGCCTGCGCATCGGCACCCCGGCGGTGACCACCCGTGGCTTCAAAGTGCCGCAGTGCGTCGAGCTGGCCGGCTGGATCTGCGACATCCTCGACAACCTCGGCGACGCCGACGTCGAGGCCAACGTGGCCAAGCACGTGTCTGCCCTGTGCGCTGATTTCCCGGTTTATCGCTGAGCGCGGTTTTGGAGTAATGACTATGCAACGCTACTCAGGCTTCGGCCTCTTCAAGCACTCCCTCAGCCATCACGAAAACTGGCAGAAGATGTGGCGCACGCCGACCCCTAAAAAGGTCTACGACGTGGTCATCGTCGGCGGCGGCGGGCATGGTCTTGCGACCGCTTACTACCTGGCCAAGGAACACGGCATCACCAACGTGGCGGTGGTCGAGAAAGGCTGGCTGGGCGGCGGTAACACCGCGCGCAACACCACCATCGTGCGTTCCAACTACCTGTGGGACGAGTCGGCGCACCTGTACGAACACGCCATGAAACTCTGGGAAGGTTTGTCCCAGGACCTGAACTACAACGTGATGTTCTCCCAGCGTGGCGTGTACAACTTGTGCCACACCCTGCAAGACATCCGTGACTCCGAACGCCGCGTGAGCGCCAACCGCCTCAACGGTGTGGACGGCGAACTGCTGAATGCCCAGCAAGTGGCTGACGAGATTCCTTACCTGGACTGCTCGAAAAACACCCGCTACCCAGTGTTGGGTGCCACCGTGCAACGTCGCGGCGGCGTGGCCCGGCACGATGCCGTGGCCTGGGGCTTTGCCCGTGCTGCCGATGCCTTGGGCGTGGACCTGATCCAGCAGACCGAAGTGATCGGGTTCCGCAAGGAAAACGGCGTGTGCATCGGCGTGGAAACCAACAAGGGCTTTATCGGCGCCAAGCGCGTCGGTGTGGTCACTGCCGGTAACTCCGGCCACATGGCTTCGCTGGCCGGTTTCCGCCTGCCGATCGAATCCCACCCGCTGCAAGCCCTGGTGTCGGAGCCGATCAAGCCGATTATCGACAGCGTGATCATGTCCAACGCCGTGCACGGTTACATCAGCCAATCCGACAAGGGCGACCTGGTGATCGGCGCCGGTATCGATGGCTACAACGGCTACGGCCAGCGCGGTTCGTACCCGGTGATCGAGCACACCATCCAGGCCATCGTCGAGATGTTCCCGGTGCTGTCGCGGGTGCGCATGAACCGCCAGTGGGGCGGCATCGTCGACACCACGCCGGACGCCTGCCCGATCATCTCCAAGACGCCGGTACCGAACATGTTCTTCAACTGCGGTTGGGGCACCGGTGGCTTCAAGGCCACCCCAGGCTCAGGCAACGTGTTTGCCGCCAGTCTGGCCAAGGGTGAAATGCACCCGCTGGCCGCACCTTTTTCCATCGACCGTTTCCACAACGGTGCGCTGATCGACGAACACGGCGCTGCGGCCGTCGCCCACTAACAGGAGAAATCCCCTATGTTGCATATCTTCTGTCCTCACTGTGGCGAACTGCGCTCCGAAGAGGAATTCCACGCGTCCGGCCAAGCGCACATCCCGCGCCCGCTGGACCCGAATGCCTGCACCGACGAGCAGTGGGGCGACTACATGTTCTTTCGCGATAATCCGCGCGGCCTGCACCACGAACTGTGGATCCATGCCGCCGGTTGCCGCCAGTATTTCAACGCCACCCGCGACACTGTGACCTACGAAATTCTTGAAACCTACAAGATCGGTGAGAAGCCTCAGTTCACCGCCAAGGCCTCTGGAGAGAAGGTATGAGCCAGATCAATCGCCTGTCCAACGGTGGCCGCATCGACCGTAATAAAGTCCTGACGTTTACGTTCAACGGTCAGAGCTACAAGGGTTTTGAAGGCGACACCCTGGCCGCAGCCCTGCTGGCCAACGGTGTCGACATCATTGGCCGCAGCTTCAAGTATTCGCGCCCACGGGGCATCTTTGCCGCGGGCGCCGAAGAGCCGAACGCGGTGCTGCAGATCGGCGCCACCGAAGCCACGCAGATCCCCAACGTGCGCGCCACCCAACAGGCGCTGTACCAAGGCTTGGTTGCTACCAGCACCAACGGCTGGCCGAGCGTGAACAACGACATGATGGGGATTCTCGGCAAGGTCGGCGGCAAGCTGATGCCGCCGGGTTTCTACTACAAAACCTTCATGTACCCGCAATCGTTCTGGATGACCTACGAGAAGTACATCCGCAAGGCGGCGGGCCTTGGTCGCTCGCCCACCGAGAACGACCCGGACACCTACGACAACTTCAACCGTCATTGCGACGTGCTGGTCGTGGGCGCAGGCCCTGCGGGCCTCGCGGCTGCGCTGGCCGCTGCGCGCAGCGGTGCCCGTGTGATCATCGCCGACGAGCAGGAAGAGTTCGGTGGTTCGCTGCTCGATTCCCGCGAAAGCCTCGACGGCAAGCCGGCCACTGAATGGGTTGCCAGCGTCATTGCCGAATTGAAAGCGCTGCCGGACGTGGTGCTGCTGCCCCGCGCCACCGTCAACGGTTACCACGACCATAACTTCCTGACCATTCACGAGCGTCTCACCGACCATCTCGGTGACCGTGCGCCGATTGGCGTGGTGCGTCAGCGTATCCACCGCGTACGTGCCAAGCGTGTGGTGCTGGCCACCGGTGCGTGCGAGCGCCCGCTGGTGTATGGCAACAACGATGTGCCGGGCAATATGCTCGCGGGTGCGGTGTCTACCTACGTGCGTCGCTACGGCGTGGCACCGGGTAAGAAGCTGCTGCTGTCGACCAACAACGATCATGCCTACCGCGTTGCGCTGGATTGGTTCGATGCGGGCCTCACCGTTGTTGCGGTGGCCGATGCGCGCCACAACCCACGCGGGGCTCTGGTTGAAGAAGCTCGCGCCAAAGGCATTCGCATCCTCACCGGCAGCGCCGTGATCGAGGCCCGTGGCAGTAAGCACGTGACCGGTGCCCGCGTGGCAGCCATCGACGTCAAGGCGCACAAAGTCACCAGCCCCGGCGAGTGGCTGGACTGCGACCTGGTCGCCAGCTCCGGCGGTTACAGCCCGGTGGTGCACCTGGCCTCGCACTTGGGCGGCAAGCCGACCTGGCGTGAAGATATCCTCGGGTTTGTACCCGGCGAAGCACCGCAAAAACGCGTGTGCGTTGGCGGTATCAACGGTGTCTACGGCCTTGGCGATTCCCTCGCTGATGGCTTTGAAGGCGGCGTGCGTGCGGCCAGCGAAGCCGGTTTTGCCCCGGTTGAAGGCACGCTGCCAAAAGCCTTGAGCCGTCTTGAAGAACCCACCCTGGCGCTGTTCCAGGTGCCCCACGAAAAAGCTACCGCACGGGCGCCAAAGCAATTTGTCGACCTGCAAAACGACGTGACCGCCGCCGCCATCGAACTGGCCACCCGCGAAGGTTTCGAGTCGGTGGAGCACGTCAAACGCTACACCGCGCTGGGCTTCGGCACTGACCAGGGCAAGCTGGGTAACGTCAACGGCCTGGCCATCGCCGCCCGTTCGTTGAACGTGACCATCCCGCAGATGGGCACCACCATGTTCCGTCCCAACTACACGCCGGTGACGTTCGGCGCCGTAGCGGGCCGTCACTGTGGGCATATCTTCGAGCCGGTACGCTACACCGCGCTGCAGGCCTGGCACGTGAAGAACGGCGCCGAGTTTGAAGACGTCGGCCAGTGGAAACGCCCGTGGTATTTCCCGCGTAACGGTGAAGACCTGCACGCCGCAGTGAAGCGTGAATGCCTGGCCGTGCGTGACAGTGTCGGCCTGCTGGATGCCTCCACCCTCGGCAAGATCGACATTCAGGGCCCGGATGCCCGCGAGTTCCTCAACCGCATCTACACCAACGCCTGGACCAAGCTCGACGTGGGCAAGGCGCGCTACGGCCTGATGTGCAAGGAAGATGGCATGGTCTTCGACGACGGCGTGACGGCCTGTCTGGCCGATAACCACTTCCTGATGACCACCACCACCGGCGGCGCCGCCCGCGTGCTGCAGTGGCTGGAAATCTACCAGCAGACCGAATGGCCGGACCTCAAGGTGTACTTCACCTCGGTCACCGACCATTGGGCAACCATGACCCTGTCGGGCCCCAACAGCCGCAAGCTGCTCAGTGAAGTCACCGACATCGACCTGGACAAGGACGGCTTCCCGTTCATGACCTGGAAGGAAGGCCTGGTGGGCGGCGTGCCGGCGCGGGTGTTCCGTATCTCGTTTACCGGTGAGCTGTCGTACGAAGTCAACGTGCAGGCCGACTACGCCATGGGTGTGCTGGAAAAGATCGTCGAGGCCGGCAAAAAGTACAACCTGACCCCGTACGGCACCGAGACCATGCACGTACTGCGCGCTGAGAAGGGCTTCATCATCGTCGGGCAAGACACCGACGGCTCGATGACCCCGGACGACCTGAACATGGGCTGGTGCGTTGGCCGTACCAAGCCGTTCTCGTGGATCGGCTGGCGCGGGATGAACCGTGAAGACTGCGTGCGTGAAGAGCGTAAGCAGTTGGTGGGGCTCAAGCCGATCGACCCGAACGTGTGGCTGCCGGAAGGCGCGCAGTTGGTGTTCGATCCGAAGCAGACGATTCCGATGAAGATGGTGGGTCACGTTACCTCAAGTTATGCGCATAACTCCCTGGGCTATTCGTTTGCCATGGGTGTGGTGAAGGGCGGCTTGAAGCGCATCGGTGAGCGGGTGTTCTCGCCGCAAGCGGATGGCAGCGTGATCGAAGCCGAGATTGTGTCTTCGGTGTTCTTTGACCCCAAAGGTGATCGGCAGAACGTCTGACACCTGATCGTTCCCACGCTCTGCGTGGGAATGCATTCCGGGGCGCTCTGCGCCCCAAGGGCGGACGCAGAGCGTCCATGGCGGCATTCCCACGCAGAGCGTGGGAACGATCAACAGAATTCAGAACAGGTGCTTTATGACAGCAGCCAATGTTTACCAACAACGCCCCACCACCGGCGCCAAGGCCGAGTCGTCGCTGCACCATGCCGACCTCGCCAGCCTGGTCGGCAAGGGCCGCAAGAATGCCGGCGTGACCGTGCGTGAAAAGAAACTCCTCGGCCACCTGACTATCCGCGGCGATGGCCATGATGCCGCCTTCGCCGCCGGCGTACACAAGGCCGTCGGTATCGAACTGCCCGGCCCGCTGAGCGTGGTCTTCAAAGGTGAAACCAGCCTTCAGTGGCTCGGCCCGGATGAGTGGCTGTTGATCGTGCCGAGCGGTGAAGAGTTTGCCGCCGAGCAAAACCTGCGCGCCGCCCTGGGCGACCTGCATATCCAGATCGTCAACGTCAGCGGCGGCCAGCAGATTCTTGAACTGAGCGGCCCGAATGTGCGCGATGTGCTGATGAAGTCCACCAGCTACGACGTACACCCCAACAACTTCCCGGTCGGCAAAGCCGTGGGTACGGTGTTCGCCAAGTCGCAACTGGTGATCCGTCATACGGCTGAAGACACCTGGGAACTGCTGATCCGTCGCAGCTTCTCGGATTACTGGTGGTTGTGGTTGCAGGATGCCTCGGCTGAGTTCGGCCTGAGCGTTGTCGCATGATGATCATTCCCACGCTCCGCGTGGGAATGCATACCGGGACGCTCTGCGTCCCAAAAGCGGACGCAGAGCGTCCATGGCGGCATTCCCACGCAAAGCGTGGGAACGATCAGCCTGAGGAGTGACCCATGAGCCGCGCACCCGATACATGGATTTTGACCGCCGACTGCCCCAGCGTGCTCGGCACGGTGGACGCGGTCACCCGCTACCTGTTTGAGCAAGGCTGCTACGTCACCGAGCACCATTCGTTTGATGACCGCCTCTCGAGTCGGTTTTTCATTCGTGTTGAGTTCCGTCAGCCTGACGGCTTTGACGAACAGGCGTTCCGCGATGGCTTGGCCACCCGTGGTGAAGCCTTTGGCATGATCTTCGAACTGACGGCGCCGAACTACCGGCCCAAAGTGGTGATCATGGTCTCCAAGGCCGATCACTGCCTCAACGACCTGCTGTATCGCCAGCGCATCGGCCAGCTGTCGATGGACGTAGTCGCGGTGGTGTCCAACCATCCCGATCTGAAGCCCTTGGCTGATTGGCACCAGATTCCCTACTACCATTTCCCCCTCGACCCCAACGACAAACCGTCCCAGGAGCGCCAGGTGTGGCAAGTGGTGGAAGACACCGGCGCCGAACTGGTGATCCTTGCGCGCTACATGCAAGTGCTGTCACCAGAGCTGTGCCGCAAGCTGGACGGCAAGGCCATCAACATTCACCACTCATTGCTGCCGGGCTTCAAGGGCGCCAAGCCTTATCACCAGGCGTACAACAAGGGCGTGAAACTGGTGGGCGCCACGGCGCATTACATCAACAACGATCTGGATGAAGGGCCGATCATCGCCCAGGGCGTGGAAGTGGTGGATCACAGCCACTATCCCGAGGATTTGATTGCCAAGGGGCGGGATATCGAAGGGCTCACATTGGCGCGGGCGGTGGGGTATCACATCGAGCGGCGGGTGTTCTTGAACGCCAATCGCACCGTCGTTCTTTAGATCCCTATCGCAGGCAAGCCAGCTCCCATTCCTGAATGTGTGAACCCGATCCACTGTGGAAGCTGGCTTGCCTGCGATGAGGCCCTTACAAGCAACACAAGAAACAGCATCTGTACCCGAGCACTTAACGCGCTGCCCCAAGGGCAACGCAGTTCCATAAAAACAACAGCGAGGTGAAAGCATGTCTGGTAATCGTGGTGTCGTGTATCTCGGCAACGGTAAGGTCGAAGTACAGAAAATCGACTATCCCAAAATGCAGGACCCCCGTGGCAGGAAGATTGAGCACGGCGTCATCCTGCGCGTGGTCTCCACCAACATCTGCGGCTCCGACCAACACATGGTGCGTGGGCGCACCACGGCCCAGACCGGCCTGGTGCTTGGTCATGAAATCACCGGTGAAGTCATCGAGAAGGGCAGCGACGTCGAGAACCTGAAAATCGGCGACCTGGTGTCCGTGCCGTTCAACGTCGCGTGCGGCCGCTGCCGTTCGTGCAAGGAACAACACACCGGCGTCTGCCTGACCGTCAACCCGGCCCGTGCCGGTGGCGCCTACGGCTACGTGGACATGGGCGACTGGACCGGCGGCCAGGCCGAGTACGTGCTGGTGCCGTATGCCGACTTCAACCTGCTGAAACTGCCGGACCGTGACAAGGCCATGGAGAAAATCCGTGACCTGACCTGCCTCTCCGACATCCTGCCCACTGGCTACCACGGCGCTGTTACTGCCGGCGTCGGCCCAGGCAGCACTGTCTACATCGCCGGTGCCGGCCCGGTGGGTCTGGCGGCTGCCGCCTCCGCTCGCTTGCTGGGTGCCGCGGTGGTGATCATCGGCGACGTCAACTCGATCCGCCTGGCCCACGCCAAGGCCCAGGGTTTTGAAGTGGTCGACCTGTCCACCGACACCCCGCTGCACGAACAAATCGCCGCGTTATTGGGCGAGCCCGAAGTGGACTGCGCCGTTGACTGCGTGGGCTTCGAAGCACGCGGCCACGGCCACGACGGTGTCAAGGCCGAAGCCCCGGCCACCGTGCTCAACTCGCTGATGGGCGTGGTACGTGTGGCAGGCAAGATCGGTATCCCAGGCCTGTATGTGACCGAAGATCCAGGTGCTGTCGATGCCGCCGCAAAAATGGGCAGCCTGAGCATTCGCTTTGGTCTGGGCTGGGCCAAATCCCACAGCTTCCACACCGGGCAGACGCCAGTGATGAAGTACAACCGCCAACTGATGCAGGCGATCATGTGGGACCGTATCAACATCGCTGAGATCGTCGGCGTGCAGGTGATCAGCCTTGATGATGCGCCACGTGGCTATGGCGAGTTCGATGCGGGTGTACCGAAGAAGTTTGTGATTGATCCGCACAAGCTGTTCAGTGCGGCGTAAAGGCAAAGCAAACAAAGGGCGACCCGCGGGTCGCCCTTTGTTTAACAAAGACGCGCATCATTCTCGCGATGAGCTGCCAAGGCTCACCTGCCCGGGTGCAAGACCAAAAACTTCTACGCCCTCGGTGTTGGCATGGCCCACCTCTACGATCCGGCGTTCAATCGGCTGGCCCTCGCCTTTACGGTAAATCACGACCATTTCACTGCCTTCCTGGCTTATCGCTTCGGGCGCCACGATGATGGCCTGTTCATTGTGGTAGGCCGTGATGTTCAGGCGTGCGCTCATACCGGGACGGATACGCTTGGCCTGTCCTGGCGTCAATGCCGCCACGCTCAGTGTGACGGGAAACAATGCACTGTCACCGGGGGCATCGCTGGGCAAGGCCAGGTTGCCGACCGCTTGCACATGGCCAAGCAGCGGCTCGCCGAGAAATCCATCACCCAGGATTTCAACGCGCTGTCCCGGTTGCAGCTGGTTGATATCCAGCTCGGATGCCGTAGTGACGATCTTCAGTGTTTCGGTATTGGCCAAACCCAGCAGAGCCTGATTCTGACTTACCCTTGAGCCGGTCTGTACGAGAGGCGTTACTCCGGCCCCTTGTGCGGCATTTACAGGAACAATAACGCCGGTGAACGGTGCTACCACGACTTGTTTGGCAATCAACCGTTGCAGCTGTTCGTACCTCACCGTGGCATTGGTCAGCTCCATTTCGGCAATCTGCCGAGCCTGCCCTTTCCCTTCGTCTAATAACGCGTTCAGCTCGTTTTGAGCGCTGCTGCGTTCAAGTCGTTGCAACTTCGTTTGCTGCTCCAGTTCGTCAAGTTCGTTGCGCGCAATAATGCCGCGTTCGAACAGATGGCGGTTTTCTCGTAGCCTGCCTTCCAGGTTGCTCAGTGAGATGTCGGCGGTGCGTAACGCACGACGCGCTCGTGTGACTTGAGTGCCGTTTTCCCAATTGTTCAACTCGTGCACGGTTCGTTGGGCTTTGAGTTGCCCGGACAGGGCTTCGCGTAACTGCAGCTCGATCAGCGTAGGGTCCATGCTCAGAAGCGCTTGGCCTTTCTGTACCCACTGGCCCTGTTCGGCTTCGAGGGACTGGATAACGCCTTCGAATGGTGCGTTGAGCACGATGGTTTGGATAGGCTCGAATTTTCCGACCAGGCCGATATGTAGCGTCATTGGCTTGGTTTGCACGCTCACCCATTGCGGTGCGGGGGGCGGCGCAATCGCAACTTTTTTCACGATCAATGCAGCGCCAATCAACGCTATCAGCATCATCGAACCTATGCGCCAATAGTGCGAGTGACAGGCCTTTTCAGTGTGGGCCTTCAAGTGCAATCTCCCATTTTTCCAAGGTCATGCCGAGGGTTTCGTCCAATTGCGTCTGGGCGTTCAGATAAGCGATGAGTGCGTTGATACGTGCATTTTCCGCATCGCGCAGATCGTTTTCGAAACTGATGATTTGAAAATTGCTGGAGCGCCCGACGCTGAGTTTTTCGCGCTCGATGTCCAGCTTGCGCGTGGACAGTTCGTTGGCACGCAGGGCGATTTCATATTGACGCCAGCGGGTGCCAAGTTCGCGCACTACGTTGCTGACGTTGCGTTCCAATTCTTGACGGGCGTCGGCGATTAGCAACTGCTGTTGTTCTACATTGATACGCGCACGTGTCTGCGCTTGGCGGGTGCTGATGTCGCCAATGGGGATTTCCAACTGAAGGCCGGTATAGCTTTCCCAGCGCCGAGCAGAGCCGGTGCCTGCGTGCTCACGCACCTGACTGGCACCCGCCACCAGAGAGAGGTCCCAGCGAGCGGCATCCTTGGCGAGGATCATGTCCAACGCGGCCTGCTGGCCATTGAGCAATGTGGAGAGGTACTGAGGTTGCTGAGCTTGCGCCAGGTGTATGGCTTGTGGCAGATCGACCTCCAGTGGAGTTGCCTGTACGGCCTCGGTGGCCTGAATGTTCGTGGACAAATCCAGTGCCAGCAGGCGCAGCAGGGCGAGGCGTTGAATATCCAGCTGGTTTTGCGCTTCTTCGACACTCAGTTCCTGGACGGCGATGTCAGCTTCGGTCTGCACGATTTCAAATTGAGCCATGCGCCCGGCGTTGATCAGTGCTTTGTTCACCGTCAACAAGGCCCGCGCCCTTTGAAGCGACGCCTGGACGATGCCCAGTTGCTCCTGAGCCCTGATCAGCTCCCGATAGGTTGTGATGATGGTGGAGACTGTTTGAGAAATATTCGCCTTGAGGTTCAGGCGGTTGGCTTGCTCTGACAGTCTTGCGAGCCGCAGGGGGGCGGTGGTGACATCCGGGCCGGATCCGCGCAATAACGGTTGGATTATTTCCAGGTTTATCCCGTCGCTGCGCAGGTGGCCCACCTGCTCGGAATGGTTGAGCTGCTGGGTCCATCCCACGTTCAAGCGCGTGCCGTACTGTCCGAGCAACGTAGCCGTGGGGGTAAGTGCGAGTTGACGAGCTTGGTCTTCGCTGCTTCTGATGTTTGTGTATTCACTCTTGAGCAAGAGTTTTGGCTTGAACGCGTCCTCAGCCACGCGCAGGTCGAATTTTTGGCCCTCCCTTTGCAAGTAAGCGCTGCGTATTTCACGGTTGTTGCGCAGGCCAAGGTAAAGGGCATCCGCCAGACTCATGCCGATAGTCTGCTCGCTTAACAGCGAGGAGGCTTTGGCATTCTGGACACACAAGAAAAACGCTGCGGTCAGCACCAGGTATCTACTCGTCTTCACGCAGCGCTTCCACAGGTTGTAGCCGCGAGGCGGAAAGGGCGGGGTAAAGCCCAAAAAACATACCGACTACTATTGCGCTGCCAATGCCCAACGGCACCGACATTGGCGACAGCGCGAAGCTCCATCCCGATACACGGGCATAAATGAGGGCCAAGCCGACGCCCAGGATGGCTCCGGTAAGTGCTCCCAAGGTGGTCAAGGTCAGTGCTTCGATCATGAACAGGTTGCGAATATCGCGGGGACGAGCGCCCATGGCCATGCGCAAACCGATTTCTCGACGCCGTTGCGCGATGCTCATCAGCATGACGTTCATCACCCCGACACCACTGGTGATAAGCGAAATGCCAGCGAGGGCGGCTAGCAGATAGGTGAAGGTTCGATTCTGTTGGGACAGGCCGTCGATGATCTGCTGGGGGACCAGAACGTCGATGTCCTGGCCGGGAAATAGCTGTCTTAATCCGTGTTTGAAGTCGGACGCCACGCTACCCATAGGACGCGCGCCCGTAGCACGTGCGAAAACGTGGGTGACTGGCGCCCAAGCTTGTAGTCGGCTGACACCTTGCAGTGGAATAAACATGGAGGTGTTGGGGTCGAACGGAGCAATCGCCGACGCAAACCGTGGATGCAGAACGCCTATGACTTGGAACAGTGCATGTTGCACTCGTAGTGTGTCGCCTATGCGCACCGGCGTGCCAGCGCTGGAGAGTTCATCGGCGAGCTGGCGGCCTATCACTGCATGAGTGGCTTGGTCATCGAATTCGCTCAGAAAACGCCCTTCATGCACTTCCAAGCCCAACGCCTGTTTCAGTGGGGGCGTTGAGCCGATCAGTTGGATAGAAATGTCGCGCCCCTTGAACGTCACTGAGTTGCCCATCAGGGCAACGGGTGCAATGTTCACTAAATCAGGGACTTTATTGCGCAGTTGAGTAATGCCTGCGGGCAGCGGCGAGGTTTGCCTCGTATCTGCGGCATTTGAAACCTGTGCAACTAGTGTATCGACACCCATTCCCTGGAAGATTGCAGCGGCTTCTTCGGCGGCGTTGTGACCGATATTGATGAGGGCGACCACCGAGCAGCTCCCCATGACGACGCCGAGAAGGGTGAGCACTGCGCGTTTGCCCAAGGTCCGCAGGTTTGTTCTGACGTCATGTATCAGGTCGCGAAAAGTTTGGCTCCCGCCGCTCATCAGTTCTGACACGGTTCGTGCTCACGCAGGGTTCGGTCCTGAACGAAGATTTGTCTGTCCAGGCGCGCGGCGATGTCTAAATCATGGGTGACGACAATCAGCGTGACGCGGTGCTCACGATTGATTGCCAGCAACAATTCCAGAATGTCGTTTGCCGTGCGGCTGTCCAGATTGCCAGTGGGTTCGTCCGCGAGAATCAGGGAAGGCTCCCCCACGAGAGCTCGCGCAATTGCGACTCGCTGTCGTTGGCCGCCAGACAGATCGGCGGGGAGGTGATGTGCCCGGTGGCTGAGGCCGACCTGGTCGAGTCTGTGCATGGCACGCTGCAGGGCTACTCGCCGGCCAAGGCCACGGTAGGAGAGAGGCAAGGCGACGTTGTCCAGTGCGCTGAGGCGTGGCATCAGGTTGAAGTTCTGGTAGATGAAGCCTAGGTGTCGGTTGCGTAACACGGCCAGTTGATCCGGTGTCGCCTTGGATGTGTCGTGTCCGTAAAACTCATACCGCCCTTCATCAGCCCGGTCCAAGAGGCCGAGTATGTTAAGTAATGTGCTCTTACCTGAGCCCGAAGTGCCAAGTACGGCACAGTGGTCACCTGCGTTTATCTGCAAGTTTATGTTCTCAAGAATTGAGATGGGCTGTTTGGCAAGTTGATAATGCTTGCATACGCCCTGCAGCGAGAGGGCGAGCGGGGGGGCAGGAATCACGAGCATTTGAAGTTCAGGATGTTCGATAAAGGAGGCGGGATGGCGACAATGTATTTGACTGTTCGCATGCAAACAAAAAACCGTGTGCGAGTTGTCTTTTCATTGGGCTAGGTGCCTGACGCCGGTGCTTTTGTAAATGCAAGAGCACCAGCGGCGAACAATCAGCGGCTTAGATCGAGATAAAGCATCTAGGGTCGGACCCGGACTTATCAAATATCATCTCAATTTCTGCACTTCGCAAACCGGGGTTATAGTTGGCCATTTTCAAATCATGCCATTGCCTGTCCTGCTTCATGGCATCTGCTGACTTTGTCACGCGGGTTTCATTTCGGCTGACGGTCTTGATATTGACATTGGCTTTGCTTCTGTCGGTGTGCCCGTCGGTTTTCACAATTCGGTACTTGTCTACGCGCACGTAATGTATGGTACTTCCGCTACCGGCAATAACGCCTTGAACGTAGCCGACAAAATTCCCGGTGCTGCATGAACGAGAAAATGCTGATTCAGTGACAGCTTGATTTGAGAAAGAATTTCCAATCGGAACAGTGATGGTGCCGATAGCGCTCGCTAACCCGCTCGCACTTGCAACGGCCGGAAGGCCGAACAGCGCAATTGCAAGTAGTCCGGGTTTTAAGAAGGATTTAAACATGTCGTTCTCCGAAAAATTCATTGCTGTTTTCGGCACTTCGTGAGGGGCCTGGCCCGTGGCTTGGTTGTTGTTAGAACGGGTTGGCTGCAGTCTGATAGTTTTCTATTGTTAGTTAAGTAGGACTTGTCTGAGGTTTGCTATTTCCAGCAAACCCGCTTCTACAGGTTCTTTGGAAACTGCCAGTTGATGCGCAAGCAAACAAAGGGCGACCTGCGAGTCGCCCTTTGCATCACTTAAGCGCCGTCAACCGCAAATAGGGATCGGCCACCTCACCGTTTTTTATCAAACGTTTTCCACCGTAATCACAGTGCACCTTACCGTCGCGCACGTTGATGGCTTCTGCCTGCAGTGCGTATTCCGGGTCCAGAAAATCATCGTTGGTCCCGGCGGTTTGCCCCGTCCATGTTTTGCCTTGGGTTTGGGCTGAATACTGATAGCCCTCGCCATAGGGCGGCGGCAGGTCGGGGTCTGTGTAGGGTTTTGAATGGATGTCGCTGACGGCAGGGCATTGGCCCGTGTCGACGGCCGCGTTGCGGGCTGGCAGGTTGTAGGCGGTGACTAGGGAAAAGAGATTAGGTACCCATCCGATCATCGTTATAACTCCTTGTCCACGAGGTAGTCCTCCCTGCTCTGCGTTGGGAGGCCGATCTGGGTGGGGCGTTACACGGGTTAGGTTCCTTGGAAGCTGCTACAGCAGGTTACGGGACATGCAACGGGTCGGCCGGTGAGTCTGCAAATGAGACCATCTCTGGGAGCAGGCTCGCCCGCGAAGGCGATGTGTCAGTCACTGCATTATCGCTTTCGCAGGCAAGCCAGTTCCCACATTTGATCTTTGTTGCTTTGAACATTGCGTTCGCTTAACGGATCGGCATCAGGGCAAGCCCACTCCTACATTTAAACCGAGTGTCAGCCGGTGATTAGCGCGTGGCCAGGGCGCCTTGGTAGACCGTCGGCCCTGTCGGTTGCTTGCTCACCGAGCCACCCTTGGTTTCCGAACTCACCATCAGCTCCACCGGCTTGCTGATGCTTTCTTGCTGGCGCGGATTCAGGCCGATGATGCCTTTGCCATCCTCCGGCAGCAGGCCAAGGGATACCGGTGTGCCGTCTTTGGGAATCGCCCAGAGTTCAAGGCTTTGGTCCGGTGCTGGCGCCGTGGAGGCAATCGGCTGCACTTCCAGGTAATCCTTGTGGGCCATGATTTGTGCGGCTGGCTGCTGGGTCGTGGTCACCAATGTCGCCGCGGATTTGACGCTGTCCTGGGTGTAGAGCGCGCCGCCGATACCGGCAACCACCACCACGCAGGCGCCGATGAACAGGCGAGGGCGGCTCCAGAACGCAGGCTTGTGCTCAATCACTGGGGGTTGGATCGCAGTCATAAGTCTCTTCTCGACAAATTTTGTAGTCAGTTCATGGACCCGCTTATCCCCGATGGGTTCCTCAGGGGCTCCGGAACAACCGACGGGATACCCAGTCCAACGCCTGCGTTTACCCCTATACCCAGAGGTTGTTTCGATGAAGATTTCACGCGGTTTTGCCCTGTCCTGCCTGTTGACCGTGGCCGCCGGCCCGGTGTTCGCCGCAGGTTTCAGCCTTGGCGATGCAGCCAATGCCATTTCCGGCATGCAGGGTGGCAACAACAAGGCCGCTGCCGCCGCGCCCACCTCGGAGACGGCCGACCTGCTGACGGCCTTGACCTCGCAACTGAACATCACCCCCGAGCAAGCGGTGGGCGGCACGGGCGCCATGCTGGGCCTGGCCAAGAACAAACTCAGCGGCAACGACTTCTCGCAGTTGAGCAGCACTGTACCGGGCCTCGACAAGTTGTCAGGTAATAACGCATTGGGCAGCCTCGGTGCCTTGAGCGGGATGCTCGGCCAAACCGGTGGCAGCAAGACCAGCGGCCTGGACGGCCTGTTGGGCAACGTGAAAAGCACCAATGACTTGAACACCGCCTTCAGCGCATTGGGCATGGACAGCGGCATGGTCGGCCAGTTTGCCCCGGTGATCCTGAAATACCTGGGCGGCGAGGGGGCCAGCAGTTCCGTGCTGGGCAAATTGGCTCAGGCCTGGGGCACCGGCAGCTAAGGTTCTTGGCGCAGTTGTTCGATGCGCGCATCCTTTTCCATCCAGAGCTGGTTGACCCAGTTCTGGACGGTCTGGCGAAACGCCGGATCGTTCTCGTAATCCCCTTGCCACAACGCCGGGTCCAGTTCGCGGGTACGGATATCCACGATCACCTTCGGCACTGCGCCGCTGATCAAGTCCCAGAACCCCGGAATCTTTTGCTGCGGATACACCACGGTCACGTCGAGGATCGCGTCCAGTTGTTCGCCCATCGCCGCGAGCACAAATGCCACGCCGCCCGCCTTGGGCTTGAGCAATCGGGTAAACGGTGACGCCTGCTGCTTGCGCTTGGCCTCGTTGAACCGCGTGCCCTCCAGGTAATTGACCACCGTGACCGGCTGGCGCTTGAACAGCTCGCAGGCCTCTTTGGTGATCTTCAAATCCTGCCCCGCCAGCTCCGGGTGCTTGGCCAGGAACGCCTTGGTGTAGCGTTTCATAAAGGGGTAATCCAGCGCCCACCAGGCCAGGCCGAGGAAGGGCACCCAGATCAGTTCTTTTTTCAGGAAGAACTTGAAGAACGGCGTGCGCCGGTTCAATGCCTGGATCAGCGCGGGAATATCGACCCAGGATTGGTGGTTGCTGATCACTAGGTAAGAGGTATCGCCGCGCAGGTCTTCGCCACCGCGAATATCCCATTGGGTGGGGATGCACGCGGCGAAGATCAGCTTGTCGATCTCGGCCCAGGTTTCGGCGATCCACATCACCGCCCATGAGGCATAGTCACGCGAGCGCCCTGGCGCCACCAGCTTGAGCAGGGCGAAGACCATCAAGGGGCCGATCAGGATCAGCGTGTTGAATAACAGCAGCAGTGTAACCAGACAGCCGGTGAGCAGGCGGCGCATAAGCAACTCTTGGAATTCTGTGGGCGGGCCATGATAAGCAAGGTGAGTCTAGAGGCCAAATCGCAAATTGCCCGACGAATGTTTCACACTGTGCGCGATATGCTCGGTCATCCAACTAAGTGCTGTGTTTGCGGTCTAGACTCCGCCCACTTCTTTCGAGGAAATCCTGCCGTGAAATTGCTCCTTGCCGCGTTCGCCCTGGTTGCTGTGCCTGTCATGGCCGCCGAACCGACCCTTTACGGTCGCTACGAATACATCCAGTTGCCGGAGATCGGCCAGACGTTCAAGGCCAAGATGGACACCGGCGCGCTGACTGCCTCGCTGTCGGCGCGCGACATCGAAACCTTTCAGCGCGACGGCGATGACTGGGTGCGCTTCCGCCTCGGCGGTGAAGACGCGGGTAACAAGGTCTATGAGCACAAGGTATCGCGCATCAGCAAGATCAAGAGCCGCGCCGACGAAGATGATGACAAGGACGAAGCCAGTGTGGCCAAGCGCCCGGTGATCGATCTGGAGATGTGCCTGGGCGACGTCAAGCGCACCGTCGAGGTCAACCTCACCGACCGCAGCAGCTTCAACTACCCGCTGCTGATCGGCGCCAAGGCCTTGCGTGAATTTGGCGCTGCGGTAAACCCGGCACGTCGCTACACTGCCGACAAACCGGACTGCTGATTGAACCCATGCCGCACATCCTGATTGTCGAAGACGAAGCGGCAATAGCCGACACGCTGATCTTTGCCCTGCAAGGCGAGGGCTTCACCACCACCTGGCTGACGCTCGGCCAGGCGGCGCTGGACCATCAGCGCCAGACGCCGGCCGACCTGGTCATCCTCGACATCGGCCTGCCGGACATCACCGGCTTTGAAACCTGCAAGCAATTGCGCCGCTTCAGCGAAGTGCCGGTGATGTTCCTCAGTGCCCGGGATGCGGAGATCGACCGGGTGGTAGGGCTGGAGATCGGTGCCGACGATTATGTGGTCAAGCCTTTCAGCCCGCGGGAAGTGGCGGCGAGGGTCAGGGCGATTCTCAAGCGGGTCGGCCCGTGTGTGGCGCCAACCCTGTTCCAAGTGGATCTGGAACGCATGCAGATTCTCTATCGCGGCCAACCCTTGAGCCTCACGCGGCATGAGTTCCGCCTGCTGCAAAGTCTGCTGGACCAACCCGAGCGCGTGTTCAGCCGCGAGCAACTGCTGGACGCGGTGGGCGTACCCGTTGATGCCGGTTACGAGCGCAATATCGACAGCCATATCAAGAGTGTGCGCAGCAAACTCAGGAGTGTGGCGGCGGATGCCGAGCCGATCCAGACCCATCGTGGCCTCGGCTATAGCTACAGCCCGAGCCACAGCTGATGCGTCTTGGGCTGCGGATTTTCCTGGTGTATGCGCTGTTTATCGGCCTGACCGGCTACTTCGTGCTCAACACCGTGATGAAGGAAATCCGCCCCGGCGTGCGCCAGTCCACCGAAGAAACATTGGTGGACACCGCCAACCTGCTGGCTGAAATCCTGCGTGCAGACGTTGAAAACGGCACCCTCGGCCAAAGCCATTGGCCCGAGATGCTCAAGGCCTACGGCAACCGTCAGCCGGGTGCGGTGATCTGGGGGCTTCCGAAAAACCAGGTCAACCATCGCATCTACGTGACCGACGCTACAGGCAGGGTATTGCTCGATTCCAGCGGTGAAGCAGTCGGCCAGGACTATTCGAAATGGAACGATGTGTACCTGACCCTGCGCGGCGAATACGGTGCGCGCTCCACCCGCAGCGATGCAGACGACCCCACCTCATCGGTGATGCACGTGGGGGCGCCGATTCGCGATAACGGCCAGATCATCGGCGTGGTCACGGTGGCCAAGCCCAACAGCTCGTTGCAACCCTACGTGGATCGCACCGAGCGGCGCCTGCTGTGGTACGGCGCCGGGCTGGTCACCCTGGGGCTGCTGCTGGGCGCGCTATTGTCATGGTGGCTGACGGCGGCCCTCAGACGCCTTACCGCCTATGCCGAAGCTGTGAGCGAGGGCCGCCGCGCCGAGTTGCCGCATTATCGCGGCGGCGAGCTCAAGCAGTTATCCACCGCCGTGGAACACATGCGCACGCAGCTGGAAGGCAAGGCTTACGTAGAGCGCTACGTGCATACGCTGACCCATGAACTGAAGAGCCCGTTGGCGGCGATTCGCGGTGCAGCAGAGCTGTTGCAGGGTGACATGAGCCGCGAGCAGCAGCAGCGGTTTGTCGGCAATATCGACAGCGAAAGTGCGCGCCTGCAACAGTTGATCGAACGCCTGTTGAACCTGGCCCAGGTGGAGCAGCGACAAGGTCTGGAAGAGCAGTCGAGCATTCCTTTGGCCGCCCTGGTTGAGGATGTGCTCAAGGCTCAATGTGCGCGGGTCGAAGGCGCCGGCTTGCACGTCGAGCAGGCGATTGCCGCTGATGTGAAGGTATTTGGCGAACCTTTCCTGCTACGCCAGGCCCTGGGTAACCTGCTGGACAATGCCTTGGACTTTACTCCGCCCGGCGGCACGCTGCGGTTCAGCGCGCAGGTGCGGCATAACGAGGTGCAGGTCAGCCTGTTCAACCAGGCGGAGGCGATTCCCGATTACGCCTTGCCGCGCCTGAGCGAGCGCTTCTACTCGCTGCCGCGCCCGGCCAGCGGGCGCAAAAGTACGGGCCTGGGGCTCAACTTTGTCGAGGAGGTGATGAAGCTGCACGGCGGCTCGTTGCAGATCGGCAACGTACCGGGCGGCGTGCAAGCGGTGCTGCATCTCCACACAGTCTCCACATTGCCCACATAAATCTCCCATACCCACTGGGCAGACTCTCCCCATCAAAACAGGGAGAGACCCATGAACCGCAACCTGCTTTTCAAATTGGGCGCGATTGCGCTGCTGATCCTGCTGTTGCTGATTCCATTGTTGATGATCAACGGCATCATCAGCGAACGTCAGCAACTGCGCGACGGCGTACTGATGGACATTGCCCGCAGCTCAAGCTTTGCCCAGCGCCTCACCGGGCCGGTGATGGTGGTGCCGTATCGCAAGACCGTGCGCGAGTGGAAGCTCAATGAAAAGCTCAACAAGCGCTACGAAGAAACCCGTGAAGAACGCGGCCGTCTGTATTTCCTGCCGGACCGTTTTGAGCTCGACGGCAAGGTGCAAACCGAACTGCGCTCACGGGGCATCTATCAGGCGCGGTTGTTCCACGCCGACAACCGTATCAGCGGGCGTTTCGACTTGCCTGCGCAGTTGGGGATCACCGAAGACTTCGCCGACTACCGCTTTGAACCAGCGTTTTTGGCGGTGGGCATCAGTGATATTCGGGGTATTGAAAACGCGCTGAAACTGGAGCTGGGTGACCAGCGGCTGGAGTTCTCGCCAGGCTCCCAAGTCGACTGGCTGGGCGAGGGCGTGCATGTGACGCTGCCGGCGCAGGACGGCAAGAAGCCTTCCGTGCTGGAGTTCGCCTTCGACCTGCGCCTGCAAGGCACCGAGCAACTGCAAGTGGTGCCCGTGGGCAAGACCAGCCAGGTATCACTGGCGTCCAACTGGCCGCACCCGAGCTTTGTCGGCAACTTCCTGCCGGCTCAACGTGAGGTGACCGACCAGGGCTTCAGCGCCAATTGGCAGACGACATTCTTCTCCACCAACCTCGAACAAGCCCTGCAGAACTGCCTGGACGGGCAAGGCTGTGAAGACTTCAGCAACCGCAGCTTTGGGGTGAACTTCATCGACCCGGTAGACCAGTACCTCAAGAGCGATCGGGCGATCAAATATGCGCTGTTGTTTATCGCCCTGACCTTTGCCGGCTTCTTCCTCTTCGAGGTGCTCAAGAGTTTGGCGGTGCACCCTATCCAGTACGCCCTGGTGGGCGTGGCGCTGGCGTTCTTCTACCTGCTGCTGTTGTCGTTGTCCGAGCATCTGGGCTTTGCCCTGGCCTACCTGATATCCGCCAGCGCCTGTGTGGTGTTGATCGGCTTCTACGTATGCCATGTGCTGCGTAGCGTCGCCCACGGCGTGGGGTTTTCGGCCGGGCTGGCGGCGTTGTATGGCTTGCTGTACGGGTTGCTCAGTGCCGAGGATTACGCGCTGTTGATGGGCTCGTTGTTGCTGTTTGGCCTGCTGGGTACGGTGATGGTGCTGACGCGCAAACTGGATTGGTACGGGGTGGGTAAACGCAAGGTGGAGCAAGGGCAATGATCGGATTGCGCGAAGATCAGCAGATGAAAGCGAGGATGGTCGACTTCCTCACCAACGCCACCTTTCACTGTAGGAGCGAGCTTGTTGTGGCGAGCAAGCTTGCTTGCGCTGGGGTGCGAAGCGCCCCTGATAAAGCCGGCTCCAGCTGCGCTGTCGAGCGGGAGCAAGCTCCCTCGCCACAACAAGCTCGCTCCTACAGAGGGCTGGTCAGCCCGGCGGCTGGGTCTGGTGCATCGAAGACCGCTGGCTGACTTCGGCGTACCAGGCGGCGAGCTTGGGGTTATCTATGCGCCATTGCAGATCCGGGTGGCGAAAGTCTATGTAGCCCAGGGCACAGGCCACGCTGATGGCGGCGATGTCGAAGTGGCTGGCCAGTTCGGCAATGGCGTCCCGCTCCAGTTCGGCGAGGGCGCGGCGGATCTTGTTGCGCTGTTCGTCCAACCATTGGTCCCAGTGTTTCTCCACCGGACGCATGGCGGTCTCGTAACGTACCAGCACGGCGGCATCCATGATGCCGTCAGCCATCGAGGCCAGGGTCAGGCGCCGCCAGCGGGCCGAGCCGGCGCGGGGGATCAGCGGGTTGCCGACATGCTGGTGGTCGAGGTAATCGAGAATCACCCGGCTGTCATGCAATACCGAACCGTCGGCCAGGCGCAGGGCCGGGATCTTGCCCACGGGGTTGCCTTGCAGCACTTCGGCATCCGGGTTGACCGGCGTGGGCAGGCACGCGTGCAGGGCCACACGATCCTGCTGGCCGGTCTCGATCAGCAGCACGCGCACTTTACGCACGAAGGGCGAAGCGGGGTTGTGGAACAAGGTCATGCTGGGGGCGGACATGGGCATTCCTCTGTAGGAGCGAGCTTGCTCGCGAATAACGCCAACGATAACGCAGCTCGCCTGGTTTAACGCGGTGCTCTCAGGTTTTTCGCGAGCAAGCTCGCTCCTACAGTAGTTTGTAGACGGCAATGGCCGCGGGTATGCCCAGCCCGATCCAACTCAACGAATCCCACCACCCATCGCCCAGCAACGCCGCAAACAACCCGGCGGCACTGAGCAGGCCAATCCCCAGCGGTATGGCAAAGACCTTCCAGAAATTCGACTGCCGTGGCTTCATACCTTGGCCGCCTTGCGCCGTACGATCCATAAGTAAATGCCGCTCACCAATACGATGATGGTCAGCACATCCAGCACCGCCCACAAAATCTTCATCGGCATGCCGCCGTAATCACCGAAATGCAGGGGTTGGGACATGCCCATGGCATCCATGTACCACGGCCGTTCGGCGATGGCGGTGACGGCCAGGGTGCTGGCGTCGATCAGCACCGGTGTCAGCAAATGGGAGGTCAGGTGGGTGCTGCCCTTCATGAACACGGCGTAGTGATGTTCGCTGGAAAAACGCGTGCCGGGGAAGGCGATAAAGTCCGGTTCCATACCCGGCGCGGCCTTGGCCGCAATGCTCAACAGCTCTGTGGCGGGCGCGCGCTGGGTCAGCGGCGGGGCGTTCTTGTAGGGTTCGATCATGGCGCTGAGGCTGTCCTCGCGCCACGCCGCGATGATCAAGTCGGCGCAGGCGCTGATCACGCCGGTTACCCCCACTACCAGCGCCCAGGTCAAAGTGACCACGCCGATCAGGTTATGCAAGTCGAGCCAGCGCAGGCGAGTGGACTTGTCCTGGCGCACCGTGGCGAACTTCAAGCGACGCATGAAGGGCAGGTACAACACCGTGCCCGAGATAATCGCCAGCACAAACAGAAGGCCCATGAACGCCAGCAACAACTTGCCCGGCAGGCCGGCAAACATATCCACATGCAGGCGCAGCAGGAACAGAGTGAAGCCCCCATTGGCAGACGGCATTTCGACGGTTTCGCCAGTGCGTGCATCGAGCATGAAGGTGTGCGACGAGTTCGGCTCAGTACCGGCTGTGGCCGCCATGATCGCGATCACGCCGTTGTTGTCGTCTTCGTCCCAGGCAAGGTACTGCATGGCCTCGCCGGGGCGATGGGCCTGGGCTTTGGCTACAAGCTGCTCAAGGTTGAGCCGGGGCGTATCGGCAGGCATCTGCGCCAGTTCGGGCTCATTGCCCAGCAGGTGGTCGATCTCGTGGTGAAACACCAACGGCAGGCCGGTGAGGGCGAGCAGCAGCAGGAATACGGTGCAGATCAGGCTGGTCCAGGTGTGGATGAAGGACCAGCGGCGGATGGTTTTGCTTTTCATTGTCTAGCCTTCAGATGCACCAAAGCCGCCCTGTTGGGCGGCCTGGTGGTTAGCTCAGCTGATTACCACTGGTAGGTGGCGCTGGCGACGACGCTGCGTTGGTCGCCGAAGTAGCAATAGGAGCCATCACAGGTGGAAATGTAGTCTTTGTTGAACAGGTTGGTCGCGTTCACTTTCACCGACGCGCCCTTGAGGCTGTTGTCCAGGCGACCGAGGTCGTAATGCACGGAGCCGTCGAACACGGTGTAGGCGTTGGCCTTGCCGGCCCAGGTATTGGCTTGGTCGCCATAGGTATTGCCGGTGTAGCGTGCGCCGAAGCCGATACCGAAACCGTCGAGTGCGCCGGTGTGCCAGGTGTAGTCGGTCCACAAGGACGCTTGCTGATTAGGCATCAGTTGCAAGCGGTTGCCTTTGTACTGACCTTTTTGCACCTCGGACTTGGCCAGGGTGTAGGCCGCGATGACCTTGAGGTTTTCGGTCACATCAGACACGGCTTCCAGCTCCAGGCCCTTGACCTTTACTTCTCCGGTCTGGTCGGTCACGGAGGCGCCACCGGACTGGAAGCTGGTGACTTGCACGTTCTTCTGGGTCAGGTCGTAGACCGCCGCACTCAGCAGGGTGTTGGAGCCGGGTGGCTGGTATTTGATCCCCAACTCCCACTGCTTGCCTTCCGTCGGCTTGAACGACTGGAGGGGGTCGACGCTGGCGTTGCTCGCAGGCTGGAACGACTCGGCGTACGAGAGGTAGGGGACAAAGCCCGAGTCGAACACATAGCTCAGCGCCGCATTGCCACTGAAATTCTTGCTGCGGTCGGTATTGGTCGCGTCGTTCTTGTTGAAGTAGGTGGTGCCCTGGTGCACCCAGTCTTCACGACCACCAAGAGTCAGGCGCCAGTTGTCCAGGGCCATCTGGTCCTGCACGTAAAGGCCGGTCTGCACGGTTTTCTGGTTGTAATCGTAGAACGCGGTGGAGCGCGCCGGGCGCACGATCGGCTGGCCATAGACCGGGTTAAAGATGTTCGTGGTGCCACCGTCGCCGAAAATCGCCAGGTACGAGGTGTCGGTGCGTTGATGATCCAGGCCCAGCAGCACGGTGTGGGAGATGTCGCCAGTGGCGAAGTCAGCCTGGAAGTTGTTGTCCACTGCGAACTGGCTGATGTCCTCGTCCACATTGGTCGAAGAGCGGCTGATGTCGCCATTGGCGTCGGCGGGGGAGAAGGCAAACGAGCCTACCGTCAGTTGCTGGAACGCCAATTCGGATTTGGTGTAGCGCAGGTTCTGCTTGAATTGCCAGGTATCGTTGAAGCGGTGCTCGAACGCGTAGCCCAAGGCGTAGTAGGTGCGGTCGTAGAAGTCGTAGTCCGGGTCGCCGAGGTTCTTGTGGTGGGAAACCTCGCCTAGCGGTGATTTGATTTTGGTGCCCTGGATCGGCAGGAACTGGCTGGTGGTGCCGGTATCGTCACGGGTGAACTGTGACAGCAAGGTCAGCTTGGTATCGGTGTCGATATTCCAGGTCAAGCTCGGTGCGATGTTGTACCGCTTGTTGTCGATGTGATCGACCTGGGTACCGGCATCGCGCACCACGCCGCCAACGCTGTAGAGAAACTGGCCCTCATCATCGATCTTGCCAGTGCTTTCGAAATTGATCTGGCGATAGTTGTCACTGCCGTATTGCATCTGGATGGCGTGGCTCGATTCAGCGCTGGGGCGGCGGCTGACCATATCCAGCAGGCCGCCCGGAGGGGTCTGGCCATAGACTGACGAGGCCGGACCGCGCAGCAGGGCGAGGCGGTCGAGGTTCCAGGTTTCGGCTTTCGGGTTGGCGTACACGCCACGGGGCAGTGGCAGGCCATCGAGGAATTGCGTCGGCTCGAAGCCGCGTACGCGCATCCAGTCGTAACGGGTGTCGCTGCCGTAGCTGGCAGACACAATACCGGGCATGTATTTGACCGCATCGTCGAGGTTCTGCACGTTACGGTCCTGCATTTGCTCGCGGGTGGCTACCGAGATCGAGCGTGGTGCCTCGACCAGCGCAGTATCGGTTTTGGTGCCGGCGGCGGTGCGCTTTGCAACATATCCCTCCACCGGCCCCCAAGCGCTTTCATAGCTGCCTTGGCCGGTGATGTTGGTGGTCGGCAAGGCAACGACGCCCTCCGGGACCGGCATCAGGGTGTAAGTGCCCGCACTGCTCTGCTCCAACTGCAACCCCGTCCCCCGCAAGGCTTCCCGCAACGCGCCCTGCGCATGGAACTGGCCTTTGACCGGTGCCGAGGTCTTGCCGGCGGCGAGTGCGGGGTTGAGGGTCAGCGCCAGGCCGGCCTGGCTGGCGATCTGGTTCAGGGTGGTGGCCAGGGGCGCAGCCGGCAGGTTATAGGCGCGCACGCTGGAGGCTTGTTCGGCGGCGATCAGCGGGGTGCTGGCCAGCGGGGCGCTGAGGGCGATCGCCATGGCTAACAGGCTGGGGCGCAACAAGGTGTCTAGCGTGCGGGACATACGGGCGGCTCCTGAATGGAAATATTTCTCAATTGCCTAGGTGCCGAGCGAGAATCGAAAAGTGATAGGGCCGGGTGAAAATATTTTTTGCGGTGTGCTGTGATCGTTCCCAAGCTCCGCGTGGGAACGCCTCGTGTGACGCTCTGCGTCACGGCCTGGGACGCAGAGCGTCCGGGCTGCATTACCACGCGGAGCGTGGGAACGATCAAGCCTAAGGCTTACCCTTGACGGTCACCCACCACGGCGTGTGCTGCTCGATCTGCACCGGCAAGGTCGGCAACAGCGCATTCAATGCCAACGTGGTGTCGCGCAGCGGGAAACTGCCGGTGATGCGCAGGTCGGCCACGTTCTTATCCACCCCCAGGTAGCCGGTGCGATAGCGCGCCAATTCCTCGATCACATCCCCCAGCCGAGCGTTGTCCACTACCAGCATGCCGCGGGTCCAGGCATCGGTGGCGGGGGTGACGGCCAACAGTGGCCCGAGCCCGTCGCCGCGCATCAGCACTTGCTGGCCCGCCTTGAACACTTGTTCCTGGTGCAGCGCCTCGGGCTGGGCGGCCACGGCAGACTGCAACACACTCAGGCGCGTAGCGTCGTCTTCGCGCTTGACGATAAACCGGGTACCCAGCGCCCGCAGGCTGCCGTCGCGGGTTTGCACGTAGAAAGGGCGCGAATCGTCGTGGCCGGTTTCGACGAGAATTTCGCCTGCCTGCAACACGATCAAGCGGCGTGTTTCGTCGAAGCGCACATCAATGGCGCTGTGGGTGTTGAGGTTTATTCGCGTGCCGTCCGCCAGCTTCAGCGTGCGCTGTTCACCGGTGGCGGTGCGCTGGTCGGCCAGCCAATAGTGAATAGGCACGTAACGCTCACCGGCAAACAGCGCCAGGCCGCACACCAGCACGATACTGGCCAGGCCCCGGCCCAGCTTGCGCACGCGCTGGCGAATGCCGTGGCGCGACTGCAGCAGCGCCGCCCGAGCCGGGCCCGAGGCCACACTGAAACGCTGGTCGAGCATGCCCAACTGGCGCCAGGCGCGAGCGTGTTCCTCATCGCTGGCCAGCCACTTGTTGAACTCTTCCTGTTCCACCGCGCTGCCGTCGCCCGAGTCGAGGGACAGTTGCCAGGCAATCGCGGCATCCAGCACGCGCGACGACACCGGTTTGGAGCCGATCGCGGTCACGACGGCTCGCCATACAGTGCGATGTAGCACTGGCGAATGCCCTGGGCCAGGTATTGGCGCACGCGCGGCACCGAAACCCCCAGGCGCTGGGCGATCTCGGCATGGCCCAGGCCGTCGAGGCGGTTATAGAGGAACGCGGCGCGGGCCTTGCTCGACAACTTGCCGAGCAGGCGGTCGATGGCCTTGAGGTCTTCGAGGATCAGTTGCTGGGCTTCCGGCGAAGGCTGTTCGTTTTCCGGGATCAGCATCAATTCGGTGAGGTAGGCCTGTTCCAGGGCCGCACGACGGAAATAGTCGAACAGCAAACCCTTGGCGATGGCCACCAGGAACGCCCGTGGTTCGCGGGGCTCGCGCAACTCATCACGGCCCAGCAGGCGCATGAAGGTGTCCTGGCTCAGGTCTTCGGCACGGCTTGGGCACGCCACATTACGTCGCAGCCACGCCAACAGCCAGCCACGGTGGTCGCGATACAACGCACCAACAAGCTCACTGCGTGGGGTATGGACCGACGACAAGGCATCACCGAATAAAGTTTAAACTAACGAGAATTATTCGCGATTGTGTCAGAGGCGTAGGGTGGGCGCAATTGGCGTCTGTCGGGTGATCGTTCCCGCGATATGCGTAGGAATGCATCCCGCGATGCTCCGCGTCGGGCGCGAAGCGTTAAAGGGAAGGGGACTGCTTGCGTCGTTTCCATTGGGCCAAACGCTCATACAGCGCCTGGGGCGTATCGATCTGTTGCTGCCGCGCCCGGCTGAACAGGATCAACATCAGCTCCGCCGTCGCCAGTGCATCGGCGCTGGCATGGTGGCGTTCGCCGGCCTGTAGCCTGAAGTGGTTGAGCCAGTCGTCCAGCCCGGCTTCGCGGATATGCGCCTCTGGGCATAACAGCGGGGCCAGGTCTGCTACATCCATGAACGGATGGGCCAGGCGATAACCCAGGCTGTCCTTGAGCGCCCGGCACAGCATGTGTTGATCAAACGGCGCATGGAAGGCCAGCAGCGGACTATCGCCCACGAACGCCATGAAATCCAGCAACGCCTCGGTCGGGTCGCTGCCAGCGGCGATTGCACTGGGCCCCAGCCCGTGGATCAGCACACTGGGGCTGAGCTTGGTGTCGGTGCGCTGCAGGGTGCGTTCGAACAGTTGAGAGAAATCCACCGCACCGTCTTCGATGACCACGGCGCCGATGGACAGCACCTGGTCGCGGTGAAGGTTCAGGCCGCTGGTTTCCAGGTCCACCACTACCCAGCGCTGGCTGCGCAATGGGCCGTTGCCCAGTTCGGCGGGCTTGGGTAACTGTTCCAGGCGCTGCTGTTGCGCAGCGTTGAGCCCAGGTTTTTTGGCGCGCAGCCAGCCAAACAAACTCATAGCTGATACCGCAAGCTCAGGCTGCTTTGCAGGCGTTGGGCCTGGCGCAGGGACTCACGCAGGATGCGCCGATCCAGGTGGTTGAGGCTGTCGGGGTCGACGCGGTTGGAATAGGGCAGGTTCTCGCGGGTCTGCAATTGGTGCTGCTGCATGCGGGTCTGCTGGATAAAGTGGTAGGCCTCTTCATAGGCGGCGCCATCCAGGGGTTCGATCACGGCCTTGTCCACCAACTGGCGCAGGCGTTCCAGGGTGTTGTTGGCGTGGATGCCATTGGCCAGGGCTAGCAGGCGCGCGCCATCTACAAAAGGTGTAAGGCCCTGCACCTTGAGGTCGAGGGTGGCCTTTTCGCCATGTTTGCGGGTCAGCACGAACTCGCGGAAACGCCCCACCGGCGGGCGTCGCAGTAGTGCATTTTCGGCTAGCATCCGTTGGAACAAGCGGTTATCCGCCACCTGATCGAGAATGCCCTGGCGCAGCTGCTCGCAACCGCGCTCTTCGCCCCACACCACGCGCAAGTCAAAATAGATGCTTGAGCCCAGCAGGTTTTCCGGCGTCGCCTCACGAATGAACGCGCCGAAGCGCCGCGCCCACTCCACGCGGGACAAGCACAGCTCGGGGTTGCCGGCCATGATATTGCCCTTGCACAGGCTGAAGCCGCACAGCGCCAGGCTTTGGTTGATGTGCTGCGCCAGCGGTAGCAAGAGCTCACGCTTTTCGGCGGCTTCGACGGCGTCCTTGGCCTCGAACAGGATGCCGTTGTCCTGGTCGGTGTACAGCGTTTGTTCGCGGCGGCCTTCGCTGCCAAAACACAGCCAACTGAAGGGCACGCCGGGGTCGCCTTTTTCCGCGAGGGTCAGCTCGATCACCCGGCACACGGTGTGGTCGTTGAGCAGCGTAATGATATGGGTGATCTGGGTGGATGAGGCGCCATGGGCGAGCATGCGCTCTACCAACTGGCCGATTTCACCGCGAATCGCCACCAGGTTTTCCACCCGGGGCGCGTTGCGGATGGTGCGGGCCAGGTGCACCAGGTCCACACGCTGCAAGGAAAACAAGTCACGCTCGGAGACCACGCCACACAGGCGCTGGTCTTGCACCAGGCACACATGGGCGATATGCCGTTCGGTCATGGCGATGGCTGCGTCGAAAGCGCTGTGCTCCGGGCTCAAGTAAAACGGCGCCTGGGTCATGTGCCCGGCAATGCTCTGGCTGAAGTCGCTGGCGCCATCGGCGACCACCTGGCGCAGATCGCGCAGAGTGAAGATGCCCAGGGGCGCCTTGTGTTCGTTGACGATCACAATGCTGCCGACCTGTTGTTCGTGCATCAAGGTCACCGCTTCGCGCAACGGTGTGTGCGGGCTGCAGGTGACCGGGTGGCGCATGGCCAATTCACCCAGGCGGGTATTCAAGGAGTATTGGGTGCCGAGGGTTTCCACGGCTTTTTGCTGTACCTGCTGGTTGACCTGGTCGAGCAGGCTGCTGACCCCGCGCAAAGCGAAATCACGAAACGGGCTGGACAGCGCGAACAGCTTGATAAAGGCCGGTTTGTTCAATTGCAGGCAGAAGGTGTCTTCAGCGGCTTTGTGTTCTGTACGGGTCGCGCGTTCACCCAGCAAGGCGGCGAGGGGGAAGCATTCGCCGGTGGCGATTTCAAAGGTGGTGTCCGCCGAGTCTGGACGCTCACCCACGACCCGGCCCTGCTTGACGATATAAAAGTGCTCGACCGGGCCGCCCGACGGTTTGAGGATGCTGTCGCCGGGGCCGTAGAAACGCAGTTGGCACTGTTCCACCAGGAAAGCCAGGTGCGCCTGTTCCATCTGGTTGAACGGCGGGAAGCGTTGCAGGAATTGCAGGGTGCCGTGGATGTTCTGCAACACAGCGGTTTTACCCGCCTGTGCGAATGCATCAGCTTTACTCATAACAGTGACCGCAGTGTTTTTGTCGTTATCGTGCTGCATGGTCGACTCCTGCGCGGTGGGTGCCCATTGGACGTAAGTCTAGGTACCTGGAATGTCCAAGCGATACTTTCATGGCAAGACTGCGAGGTCGCACACCTTCCAACTATAACGCTCGGTGTCTGAGAACACATTATTGGGGCGAGCACAACTGTTAACTACGGCAGTTGCGCTGCAAAAAAAGTGTGGCTATTTTAAAGTTGATGTTCCGATTTTCGTTGCTTTCAATTTTATCCGAGAGGTGTTTGTTATGAGTAAGGACAATGCTGCATTGAATCTCGATAAGGATTTTAATCCCCTGTCGGCTGGATCACATTCACCTACCGAAACGTATTTTAAGGCAATTATTAAACCTGCACTCCCCAGTGGGACTGACATGATTGTTGCCGAAAAGCTCATTTATGCATCCCTTATCGAAGACTCGATCAGTCTGCTTGGTAGTACGGGAACGGGTGCCGATTTTAAGCAGCTTGCGGTCATATTGCCCATCGGAATTAAGGATGGTCGGCATGATCTAGTTATGAACTCAAGCAAACCCTACGCGGTGATTTTTCAAGGTGGACAAGCATCCGGCTCTACAAGTGGGCATGTTGAGTTTAAGCGTGAGACTAATAAAGATATTAGCGGGAATGCTGAATTTAAGATCCAGTATAACGGTAGGGTATATGACGTCAGTGCCAAATTTTCGCTTACCCCGACTGGCGACGTGCCTTGATTGATGTGTTTCGTCAGTGAATGTCTATCAAGCGCAGTACCTGCTGAAGTGTGTTTTGCTTGATGGGCACTTTTGATATTGAGAGATGAATGCAGTTTCTGTCTATGCCCTTCGTACTCCCCTCCTGCGTCGTCACGCCAGCCGAAAATTTTCATCACCCATGATGGTTTCCCTTCAGTCAGCTTTCTTGCTGGCTTTTAAATCCGGTTCACGCCTGCTGGAATGTGCAGCCTTCCAGTCAGATGGGCGGTGCAGATCACTAGGGAAAAACCTTACGTGACTATCGTCCGAAACCCGTAGAAAGCCCACTAGGCAAACTTTCCGACGAAGTGCACATTGTTCGCCCTTCCGCAGATGTCTGACGAGTGTGCTGGGAGATTGATGAGAACTGCTGAGAAACGTATGTCCGACCACGATATTTTGAGTGATGCCGAGCGCGAGGCGCTGAGCGCCGTGATGCTGGAGCCCGATTTACCCCCCCAACGCGTTTTGATCGTGGACGACGACAAGGACGCGCGTGAATTGCTGGCGGAAATCCTTGGGCTCGATGGTATTCGCTGCATGACTGCCGAAAGTGGCGAGGCTGCGTGGGATTTGTTGAAGACGAGCAGTTCCATCGGTTTGCTGATCACCGACCTGCGCATGGCGCCCAGCAATGGCCTGGAATTGATCCGCCAGGTGCGTGAGTCCACCCGTGCGGCGTTGCCGATCATCATCATGTCTGGAGACGCGGAAGCGCCGGATGTGATTGATGCGATGCATTTGAGCGTGGTGGATTTCTTGCTCAAGCCGATTGATAGCGTGAAGTTGGCGAAGTTGGTAAAGCGGGAGTTGGGGATGGTGCCCTGAGTGTGAGGTGACTGGCCTGGCCTCTTCGCGGGCAAGCCCGGCTCCCACATTTGAAATGCATTCCCCTGTGGGAGCTGGCTTGCCTGCGATTCAGGCAACGCGGTCAAACTGACACTGATAAAAAAGCCCCGATCTTTCGATCAGGGCTTTTTCCATTACAGGCCGTTCTTGGCCTTGAACTCCCGACGCCTGCGATGCAACACCGGCTCGGTATAGCCATTAGGCTGCTTGGTCCCTTCAATCACCAACTCCACCGCTGCCTGGAATGCGATGTTGCTGTCGAAGTCCGGAGCCAGTGGGCGGTACAACGCATCCCCGGCATTCTGGCGGTCTACCACGGGCGCCATGCGCTTGAGGCTTTCCATCACCTGGTCTTCGTTGACAATGCCGTGGCGCAGCCAGTTGGCGATGTGCTGGCTGGAAATACGCAGAGTGGCGCGGTCTTCCATCAGGCCGACATCGTTGATGTCCGGCACCTTGGAGCAGCCCACACCCTGGTCGATCCAACGCACCACATAGCCGAGGATGCCCTGGGCGTTATTGTCCAGTTCGTTGCGGATTTCTTCCTCGGACCAATCGGTGTTGCTGGCCAGAGGAATGGTGAGGATATCGTCCACCGAAGCGCGCTCGCGCTTGGCCAGCTCGGCCTGGCGGGCGAACACATCAACCTTGTGGTAGTGCAACGCATGCAGGGCCGCGGCGGTCGGCGACGGTACCCAGGCGGTGTTGGCACCGGCCAACGGGTGGGCGATTTTCTGCTCAAGCATCGCCGCCATCAGGTCGGGCATGGCCCACATGCCTTTACCGATCTGTGCACGACCTTGCAGGCCGGTGCTCAGGCCGATATCGACGTTCCAGTTCTCATAGGCGCCGATCCATTTTTCTGCCTTCATGGCCGCCTTGCGCACCATCGCGCCGGCTTCCATGGAGGTGTGGATTTCATCGCCAGTGCGGTCGAGGAAACCGGTGTTGATAAACACCACACGCTCGCTGGCCGCCTTGATGCAGGCCTTGAGGTTGACCGTGGTGCGGCGCTCCTCGTCCATGATCCCGACCTTGAGGGTGTTGCGCGCCAGGTTCAGCACCTCTTCGATGCGACCGAACAGTTCGTTGGTGAACGCGGCTTCTTCCGGGCCGTGCATCTTCGGTTTCACGATGTATACGGAACCGGTACGGCTGTTCTTGCGGGTGTTGTTGCCGTTGAGGCTGTGGATCGCCGCCAGGCTGGTGATCAGGCCGTCGAGGATGCCTTCGGGTACTTCGTTGCCGTCTTTATCGAGGATCGCGTCGATGGTCATCAAGTGGCCAACGTTGCGCACGAACAACAGCGAACGGCCGTGCAGGGTGACGTCGCTGCCATCCACGCCGGTGTAGACGCGGTCAGGGTTCATGGTGCGGGTGAAGGTCTGGCCGCCCTTGGCCACTTCTTCGGCCAGGTCGCCCTTCATCAGGCCGAGCCAGTTGCGGTAGATCACCACTTTGTCATCGGCATCCACGGCGGCGACAGAGTCTTCGCAGTCCATGATGGTGGTCAGCGCAGCTTCCATCAGCACGTCTTTGACGCCGGCAGCGTCGGTCTGGCCGACTGGGGTGCTGGCGTCGATCTGGATTTCGAAGTGCAGGCCATTGTGCTTGAGCAGGATCGCAATCGGCTCGGCCGCAGGGCCCTGGAAACCGATCAACTGGGCATCGTCACGCAGGCCGCTGTTGCTGCCGCCTTTGAGGCTGACGATCAGCTTGCCATCGACGATTTTGTAGGCGGTGGAATCGACATGGCTGCCGGCGCTGAGCGGTGCGGCTTCGTCGAGGAAGGCGCGGGCGAAGGCAATGACCTTGTCACCACGCACTTTGTTATAGCCCTTGCCCTTCTCGGCGCCGTTGGCTTCGCTGATGGCGTCGGTGCCATAGAGCGCGTCGTACAGCGAGCCCCAGCGCGCATTCGAGGCATTGAGGGCGAAGCGGGCGTTCATCACTGGCACGACCAGCTGTGGGCCGGCCATGCGTGCGATCTCGTCATCGACGTTTTGGGTCGAGGCCTGGAAGTCTGCGGCTTCTGGCAACAGGTAGCCGATGTCTTGCAGGAAGGCTTTGTAGGCCACCGGGTCGTGGGCCTGGCCGGCGTGGGTCTGGTGCCAGGTATCGATCCGCGCCTGGAAGTCGTCGCGTTTGGCGAGTAGGGCTTTGTTCTTCGGGGCCAGGTCATGGATGACCTTGTCGGCACCGGCCCAGAACTGGTCGGCAGTGATGCCGGTACCGGGAATGGCTTCGTTGTTCACGAAGTCGAACAGGACTTTGGCGACCTGCAGGCCACCGACTTGAACGTGTTCAGTCATTGCTTGCCTCACTCTGCGGAGCTTATGCGCTTTTTCAGATTTTCATTATGTAGTGCACGGTTGGGCATACTACATGATGACTTGCGGTTGTGAAAATTAGACTAAATACGTCGTTTAGCGACCCACTTTGGTCGTACGGTCACAGCGGAGAACCGGATGTTCTCAAAAAACTATTGGATTGTTCCAGATAAATATCAAAATGGTACACGATTTGTCGGTGGAAGCTGGTTTGCCTGGGATGGACGTTAACGATCACGCGTACCTTCTGGATATACGCGGCATGTCTATAATCGAGGATCAACCAACCGAGGGACTGCGCCATGGACCATCTTGTACTCACTATTATCGCCGCCGACAAACCCGGCCTGGTTGAACGCATCGCGCAGAACATTGCCAGTCATGGTGGTAACTGGCTGGAAAGCCGCATGGCGCACATGGCCGGGCAGTTTGCCGGGATCCTGCGGGTGAGCGTGCCGAGCGAGCAGCGACAGGCATTGGTGGGGGCATTGGAGGATTTATCCACCCATGGCATTCGCGTGTTGGTGGGTGAGGGCAGCAGCGGGCAGGCATCGGCGTCCAAGCCGATCCTGATGACCCTGGTGGGCAATGACCGCTCGGGCATCGTGCGTGAGATCACCGCGCTGCTGAGCCAGCAGGGCGTCAACCTGGAACGCCTGAGCACCGATGTGCGCCCGGCGCCCATGAGCGGTGATCCGCTGTTCAATGCCGAGGCGTTGTTGCAAGTGCCGGCCACGCTGTCGCTGGAAACCCTGCAAGAGGCTTTGGAAACCTTGGCCGATGACTTGATGGTGGAGTTGCGTCAGGAGGAATAACGATCCACAAGGTTATGCAGGGAAATCTTGCATGGGCCTGTGGATAACCTGTAGAAACCCGACGCCAGGCCACGCACGCCGGCCTTCTGCGCAAGTTGAGCAAAAAACGAGCAGTTTCAAGGGCTTGTGCACAAATGGCGGGGATCAGGTTGTGGATAACCTTTGGGTGGAACGCTGCAAGCCACGAAAGCCGTGGCTTGCAGAGGTTTGTACGTTATTTGATCAGCGTTTGCGCACGGTCAGCCAGGCATCCAGGCTGTACACCACCAACCCGGCCCAGATGAACGCGAAGGCGATCAGGGTGCTCGGCGCCAGGTGTTCACCGAACAACAGCACGGCTTCGAGCAACACTAGCGTCGGCGCCACATACTGCAAAAAGCCCAGGGCGGTGTAGGGCAAGTGTCGTGCAGCGGCGTTGAAGCACACCAGGGGAATCAGCGTCACAGGGCCTGCGGCCACCAGCCACCAGGCTTCGGAGGTGCTCCAGAACGCCAGTTGCGCGCTGTGGGCGGTCGGGTTGAACAGCAACCAGGCGACGGCAATGGGTACCAGCATCCAGGTTTCCACCACCAGGCCTGGCAGCGCTTTGACCGGCGCCTGCTTGCGGATCAAACCGTAGAAGCCGAACGTCAGCGCCAGCGCCAGCGACACCCACGGCAGGCTACCGACTTGCCACACCTGCTGCGCCACACCTACCGCTGCCAACCCCACCGCCACCCATTGCAAACGGCGCAGTCGCTCGCCGAGGATCAGCATGCCCAGCAGCACATTCACCAGCGGATTGATGTAGTAACCCAGGCTCGCTTCGAGCATGCGCCCGGTGTTTACCGACCACACATAGGTCAGCCAGTTAGCGGCGATCAACGAACCGCTGAGGGCCAGGATCGCCAGGCGCTTGGGGTTGTCGCGCAGTTCGCGAAACCAGCCGGGATGTTTCCACACCATCAGCAACAGCCCACCGAACAGTGCCGACCACAATACGCGGTGCACAATGATCTCGGCGGCGGGCACGCTGGCGATGGCTTTGAAGTAGAGCGGGAACAGACCCCAGATGACATAGGCGCTCAGGCCCAGGATGTACCCCTTGCGGGGGTTGGCGGCTTGCATTGCAGAATCCTTGCTCAGGCAGCTAACAAAGCGCAATTGTAAGGATATTTGTCAGACAACGCTCGTTCCCACGCTCTGCGTGGTAACGCCGCCTTGGACGCTCTGCGTTTGTTCTTAAATCGTGACGCGGAGCGTCACAGGATGCGCGCCCACGCAGAGCGTGGGCGCGATGATGGAACGCGTTCAGAAGAGTTTCAGCGGTTCTTCATTGAGCGCCGAGAGTTGCTCACGCAACGCCAGCACCTGGTCGCCCCAATACCGCTCGCTGCCAAACCACGGAAAGCTATGGGGAAACGCCGGGTCGTCCCAGCGTCGTGCGAGCCAGGCACTGTAGTGCATCAGGCGCAGGGCGCGCAGCGGCTCGATCAGCGCCAGTTCGCGCGGGTCGAAGTCGTGGAATTCCTGATAGCCGTCCATCAGTTCCGAGAGCTGGCCGAGGCATTCCTGGCGGTCGCCAGCCAGCATCATCCACAGGTCTTGCACCGCCGGGCCCATGCGGCAGTCATCCAGGTCGACGATATGGAACATCTCGTCGCGGCACATCATGTTGCCGGGGTGGCAGTCACCGTGCATGCGGATGTTCTTGTGCGGCGTGGCCTTGTAAACCTCTTCCACACGTTTGAGCAGGTCGCGGGCCACGGACTCGTAGGCCGGCAACAGGCTTTTGGGAATGAAGTTGCCTTCAAGCAAGGTGGTGAGGGAGTCGTGACCGAAATTCTTCACCCCCAGGGCTTCGCGGTGTTCGAACGGGCGGGTGGAGCCCACCGCGTGCAAACGCCCCAGCAGTTGCCCGAGCCGGTAAAGCTGATCGAGGTTGCCCGGCTCCGGCGCGCGGCCGCCACGGCGGGGAAACAGGGTGAAGCGGAAACCTGCGTGTTCGAACAGGCTCTCGCCGTTGTGGATCAACGGGGCGACCACCGGTACATCGCACTCGGCCAGTTCGAAGGTGAAGCGGTGTTCTTCCAGGATCGCCTCGTTTGTCCAGCGCTGGGGGCGATAGAACTTGGCGATCAGCGGTTCGGCGTCTTCGATGCCCACTTGGTACACGCGGTTTTCGTAGCTGTTGAGCGCCAGAACCCGCGCGTCGCTGAGGAAACCGATGCTTTCGACGGCGTCGAGCACCAGGTCTGGGGTGAGTGTTTCAAACGGGTGGGCCATGCGAACTCCTGCGCGCAGCAGGGCGCCGCGTCCGGCCGGGTATGGTAACAGCATAGATAGGCGGTGGCTGTGCGGACGCCTTCGCAGGCAAGCCAGCTCCCACACTGGCATGTATTTACACATCGAGATGTGGGAGCTGGCTTGCCTGCGATAGCGGTCTATCAGGCGCCTACGATCCCGCCATCATCCCGCCGAATCGCCATCACCGACGACCGCGGTTTGCCATTGGGCAGGTGTTCCGGCCAGGTCGAGCCACCGGTTTCCCCTGGGTGCTGAATGCCCACGAACAATGTTTTCTGGTCCGGCGAAAAGCTGATCCCCGTCACTTCACACGCCACCGGCCCCACCATGAAACGACGGATTTCTCCAGTGCTCGGGTCGGCGCACAGCATCTGGTTATTGCCCATGCCCGCAAAGTCGCCGGCGTTGCTGTAGTCGCCATCGGTCAGGATCCACAGGCGCCCGGCTTTGTCGAAGCCCAGGCCGTCGGGGCTGTTGAACATGTTTTGCGGGTTGATGTTGGACGAGCCGCCCTTGGGGTTGCCGGCATGCACGCCGGGGTTGCCGGCCACCACGAACAGGTCCCAGGTGAAGTCCGTGGCACCGTGGTTATCGGCGCCGGCTTTCCAGCGCAGGATCTGGCCGTAGACGTTTTTCTCCCGTGGGTTGGGGCCGCCCACCGGCTGGCCCTCTTCGCCGCGCTTGGCGTTGTTGGTCAGGGTGCAATAGACCTGGCCGTCGGTGGGGCTGACCACGATCCATTCCGGGCGGTCCATGCGTGTGGCTTTCACCACGCTGGCGGCCAGGCGCGCATGAATCAGCACCTCGGCCTGGTTGGCGAAACCGCTGCTGGCGTCGATGCCGTTTTTGCCATGGGTGAGTTCAACCCACTGGCCTTTGCCCTTGGGGTGGTCGGCGTTGCCGTCGCCCGCGTCGAAGATCGCCACGTACAAGGTGCCGTGGTCGAGCAGATCTTTGTTGGCCTTCGGGTTGTTGTGGTTGATCTGATCGCGGCTGATGAACTTGTAGATGAATTCACCGCGTTCATCGTCGCCCATGTACACCACGGCGCGACCGTCACGGGTTTCGGCGAGGGCCGCGTTTTCGTGTTTGAAGCGCCCCAGGGCCGTGCGTTTGACTGGGGTGGATTGCGGATCGAACGGGTCGATTTCCACCACCCAACCATGGCGATTGAGTTCGTTGGGGTTCTTGGCCATGTCAAAGCGCGGGTCGTGCTGATGCCAGTTGATGTCTTTGCTGGCGGCCACCACGCCGTAGCGCTTCTGCCCTGCGTCGAAGGTTTGCTGCGGGTTGCTGCTGCCGAAGCAGTCGGTGAAGTTTTCTTCGCAGGTCAGGTAGGTGCCCCACGGCGTCTTGCCGTTGGCGCAGTTCTGGAACGTGCCGAGGACTTTTTTGCCGCTCTTGTCGGCGCCGGTTTTCAGCCAGTCATGGCCGGCGGCAGGGCCACTCAAACGAATCGGTGAATTGCCGTGGATGCGCCGGTTGTAGCGCGAATCCTGGACGAACTGCCAGGTGTCACCCTTGCGGCGCACTTCGATCACCGACACGCCTTCGCTGGCCAGGGCTTTGCGCACGTCTTCGGTAGATTGTGGCGCGCCGCCGTGGGCGTAGAGGTAGCGATAGTTGGTGTATTCGTTGTTGATCGCCATCAGCGCGCGGTTGTCGTCGCCGGGGAATGGAAACAGGCTCATGCCGTCGTTGTTGTCGCCGAACTGTTGTTCCTGAGCCTTGGCGGTGCCATGGCCGGACGGGTCGAAAGCCGGGGCGTTGTTGTGCAGGGGCTGGCCCCAACTGATCAACACCGAAGCACTGTAGCCCGGTGGCAGGGTGATGGTGTCGCTGGTGGCGGCGGCGATGCTGGTGAACCCCAGCAACGGGCTGGCGGTAGCGGCATTCACGGCCAGGGCGCTGCGGCTCAGCAGGTTGCCGCCGAGAAACATCGCGGCGCCGCACAGGGCGCCTGCGCCGATAAAGCGACGGCGGGTCAGGCCCACCATCTGTTCAAGGTCGGTGGCTTGGTTTTCTTCTAATAGGCTCATCACAGGCTCCTTAAGGTTTTTGCAGACACCTTAAGCAGCGCTTGTGACCGAATTGTTGCAGCTTGAAGACGCGCGCCCGTTACACCGGGGTGCCAAGCAATACATGGCTGGGTGCAAACTGCACGCGGATTGGCTGGCCCTGCGCTGCATTAATGGCCTTGAGTGCGACGGGCGGCGCCAGCGCGCACAACACTTGGCCGTTGGCTAGCGCAATACGCACCTCGCTGGGGCCGTCTTCGGCGGCGAGAATGGTCTCGATCCTGCCTTCCAGGCAATTGTGTCCAAGTGTTTCAGCTTGTCCGTCCGCCAGTAATTCAAGCCACCCGGCCTTGATCAGGGCCACTACTTCCACACCGGTCTGCAGTTCCAGGCGCAGGGTGCTGTCGTGGGTGATCTGTGCGTCGAGGTGCAGGCCGCCGGCCAATTGCAGGCGGATCATGTCGTTGTGGCCATGGCTCTCTATGGCGCTGACCTGGCCGTGCAATTGGTTGCGCGCGCTGGTGCGCAGCATCAAGCGGCCCAGCAGGTTGAAGTCGCTGGCCGCTTCGTCCGAGCCAAGGATCTCGGCCTGAAGCAGTTGCAGGCGCTGATAGAGGCGCAGCACCCGTTCGCCTTCCTGAGTCAGTTTGGCGCCGCCACCGCCCTTGCCACCGACGCTGCGTTGCACCAGCGGTTTTTGCGCCAGGTTGTTCAGTTCATCAATGGCGTCCCAGGCGGCCTTGTAACTCAACCCGGCACTCTTGGCCGCACGGGTGATGGAGCCCTGCTCGGCGATATGCCCCAGCAAGGCAATACGCTGGGGGCGGCGGATGATGTGTTGGCTGAGAGGGCTGGGCACAGACATGGCAGATACGCTTGGGTGAGATGCGCCGACGTTGCCGCGCTGGCGCAGGGGAGTCAAGTCAGCTGCCGGGTTTGGGCGTACGGGCCAGGCAATACACATCCACCTGGCGCGCGCCGGCGTTTATCAACAAGCGCGCCAGGCTGTGGGCCGTGGCGCCGGTGGTGAGGACGTCGTCTACCAGCGCCAGATGTTGCCCGGCAACCTGGATGCCGGGGGCCAGTGCGAAGGCGTTGAGCAGGTTGCGTTTGCGGGTCTTGGCATCGAGGTCTTGCTGCGCCACGGTTTCATGGGGGCGTAAGAGCGCGTGGTCATCAAAGGGAATGTCGAGGGCGTGATTGAGCCAGCGGGTCAGCATCAACGCTTGGTTAAAGCCGCGTTCGCGCAGGCGTTTGCGCGCCATCGGCACCGGTAGCAGGCAGTCGGGGCGCTCCAGTTCGGCGTTATCGAAGCGATGTTGCAAGTGCTGCCCCAGCAGGCGCGCCAGCAAGTGCCCCAGCGGCCAACGCGCCTGATGCTTGAAGCGGCTGATCAGGGTGTCCACGGGAAAACTGTAGGTCCATGGCGCGACCACCTGGTGAAAGGCCGGTGGCTGTTTTTGGCACTGGCCGCAGAGCAGTCCGTCCATGGGTAAGGGCAGTGCGCAGCGTTCGCACTGTTCCATCAGCCATGGCAATTCTGTTTCGCAGGCGCTGCACAGGGGCTCGTCTGATTCGATGCACTCATCGCAGATCAAACAAGTCTGTATGCTTTTTAACCAGATGTAAACTTGGTGTTTGTGCTCAGGTTGACAGTGCATGAATCTTCCTTAAATATGCCGAGCATCCGTGTCGTGCCTGTGGGTATTGCCTTTCCCGCAGCGCTTGCCAAAGCATAATCAAGGAATCGCCCATGAGCGCCAGCACCTCTGCCACCCTGCGTCACGATTGGTCTTTAGCTGAAGTCAAAGCCCTGTTCGTGCAGCCCTTCAACGACTTGTTGTTCCAGGCGCAGACCGTGCACCGCGCGCATTTCGACGCCAACCGCGTGCAAGTGTCGACGCTGCTGTCGATCAAGACCGGCGCCTGCCCGGAAGATTGCAAATATTGTCCGCAGTCGGGCCACTACAACACTGGCCTGGAAAAAGAGAAGCTGATGGAGGTGCAGAAGGTCCTCGAAGAGGCCGCACGTGCCAAGGCCATCGGTTCGACGCGTTTCTGCATGGGCGCGGCATGGAAACATCCGTCGGCCAAAGACATGCCCTATGTGCTGGAAATGGTCAAAGGCGTGAAGGCCATGGGCCTGGAAACCTGCATGACTCTCGGTCGCCTTGACCAGGACCAGACCGAAGCCCTGGCCCAGGCCGGCCTGGACTACTACAACCACAACCTCGACACCTCGCCGGAGTTCTACGGCTCGATCATCACCACCCGCACCTACAGCGAGCGCCTGCAAACCCTGGCGTACGTGCGTGACTCGGGGATGAAGATCTGTTCGGGCGGCATCCTTGGCATGGGCGAGTCTCTCGACGACCGCGCCAACTTGCTGATCCAGTTGGCCAACCTGCCGGAGCATCCGGAGTCGGTGCCGATCAACATGCTGGTGAAAGTGGCGGGCACGCCGTTGGAAAACGCCGATGACATCGACCCCTTCGATTTCATCCGCATGCTGGCGGTGGCGCGCATCCTGATGCCGCAGTCCCACGTGCGCCTGTCGGCTGGCCGCGAAGCCATGAATGAGCAGATGCAGGCCCTGGCCTTTTTTGCCGGCGCCAACTCGATCTTCTACGGCGACAAACTGCTGACCACCGCCAACCCCCAGGCGGACAAGGATATGCAACTGTTCGCACGCTTGGGCATCCTGCCCGAAGCCCGTGAAGAGCATGCCGATGAAGTGCATCAGGCGGCGATCGAGCAGGCGTTGGTGGAGCAAAAGAGCAGCGAGCAGTTCTACAACGCTGTGGTGTAACCACCTTTGGAATGCATTCCGGTGTGGGAGCTGGCTTGCCTGCGATGGCGGCGGCACTTTCAGTATTGAAGTGTCAGAAGGACCGCTATCGCAGGCAAGCCAGCTCCCCCCTTGGATTGAGTTGAACCTGTTAAATCGAGGCCAGCATGTCTTTCGATCTCGCCGCGCGCCTCGCTGCCCGCCGTGCCGACCATCTTTACCGCCAGCGCCCCTTGCTGCAGAGCCCCCAAGGCCCGCACGTGGTGGTGGACGGGCAACCGTTGTTGGCCTTCTGCAATAACGATTACCTCGGCCTGGCCAATCACCCGCAAGTGATCGAAGCCTGGCGCGCCGGTGCGTCCCGCTGGGGCGTGGGCGGTGGCGCTTCGCACTTGGTGGTGGGCCACGCCACACCGCACCATGAGCTGGAAGAAGCCCTGGCTGACTTGACCGGTCGCCCGCGTGCCTTGCTGTTCACCACTGGCTACATGGCCAACCTCGGCGCGGTCACGGCGCTGGTGGGGCAGGGCGATACGGTACTGGAAGACCGGCTTAACCACGCGTCCTTGCTGGATGCCGGTTTGCTGTCCGGTGCGCGTTTCAACCGCTATCTGCATAACGACGCGGGCAGCCTGGCCAAGCGCCTGGAGAAAGCCACCGGCAATACCTTGGTAGTCACCGACGGTGTGTTCAGCATGGATGGCGACCTCGCCGACCTGCCCGCGCTGGCCCGTGAAACCCGGGCCAAAGGGGCCTGGCTGATGGTGGATGACGCCCATGGCTTCGGCCCGCTGGGCGCCAATGGCGGCGGTATCGTCGAGCATTTCGGCTTGAGCCAGGACGACGTGCCCGTGCTGGTTGGCACCTTGGGCAAAGCGTTCGGCACCGCCGGGGCCTTCGTGGCCGGCAGTGAGGACTTGATCGAGAGCCTGATCCAATTCGCACGCCCGTATATCTACACCACCAGCCAACCACCGGCACTGGCCTGCGCCACCCTCAAAAGCCTGGAACTGCTGCGCAGCGAACATTGGCGACGCGAGCACCTCAACGCGTTGATCCGCCAGTTCCGTCGCGGCGCCGAGCAGATAGGCCTGGCGTTGATGGACAGCTTTACGCCGATCCAACCGATCCTGATTGGCGACAGCGCCCGGGCACTGCGCCTCTCGCAGATGCTGCGCGAGCGCGGCCTGATGGTGACTGCCATTCGCCCACCGACCGTGCCCGCCGGCAGTGCCCGTCTACGGGTGACATTGACGGCGGCCCACAGCGAAGCGCAGTTGCAGCTATTGTTAGACGGGTTGCAAGCGTGTTTTCGCTTGTTAGACGCCTCGGAGCCCGGCTATGCGTAATCGACTGATCCTGCTACCGGGCTGGGGCCTGGGTGTGTCACCGCTGGAACCGTTGGCCGCTGCGCTGCACGGCCTGAACGAGCATTTACAGGTACAGATCGAACCCTTGCCGGCGCTGCAGGCCAGCGAACTCGGTGAATGGCTCGATGAGCTCGATGCGACGCTGCCGGACAATGCCTGGCTCGGGGGCTGGTCGCTGGGCGGCATGCTCGCGTCCGAGTTGGCGGCGCGCCGTGGCGAGCGGTGCTGCGGCTTGCTGACCCTGGCGAGCAACCCGTGTTTCGTCGCCCATGACGGTTGGCCCCATGGGATGCCTACGGAAACCTTCGACGCATTTCTGGCCGGCTGCCATGCCGATTCCCAGGTCACGCTCAAGCGCTTTGGGCTGTTGTGTGCCAAGGGTGCCGAAGACCCGCGCGGCTTGTCGCGGTTGTTGGTCAGCGGTGCGCCGAATACCTCCCCCTGCGTCTTGATGCCCGGCCTGGAGCTGTTGGCCCAACTGGATACGCGGGCTGCCTTGCAGGCCTTTCGTGGGCCGCAGTTGCACCTGTTTGCCGGCCTGGATGGGCTGGTGCCTGCTGAAGCCGCCAGTGACCTGCTGGCCTTGCTCCCCGATGTAGAAATCGGCCTGATTGAACAGGCCGGTCACGCGTTTCTTCTGGAAGACCCTCACGGAGTTGCCGGGGCCATCCAGGCTTTTTTGCATGAGTGTGTTGATGACTGACCTATCCCACCCGCCCTTGCCAGGGGGCTTGCCGGACAAGCGCCAGGTTGCGGCCTCGTTCTCCCGTGCGGCGGCCAGTTACGACAGTGTGGCCGAGTTGCAGCGTGCGGTCGGGCATGAACTGCTCAGCCGTTTGCCGCACAGCCTGGCGCCACAGCGTTGGCTGGACATGGGCTGCGGCACGGGCTACTTCAGTCGCGTACTGGGCGAGCGTTTGCCCGGTAGCCAAGGTGTGGCGCTGGACATTGCCGAGGGCATGCTCAACCACGCGCGTCCGCTGGGTGGCGCCGCGCACTTTATAGCCGGTGATGCAGAACGCTTGCCGCTTACAGCTGACAGCGTTGAGCTGCTCTTCTCCAGCCTCGCGGTACAGTGGTGTGCCCATTTTGATGCGGTGCTCAGCGAAGCCCGGCGTGTGCTGCGACCAGGTGGCGTGCTGGCCTTTGCCAGCCTGTGCGTAGGCACCCTGGATGAGTTGCGCGAGAGTTGGCGGGCGGCGGATGGCCTGGTCCACGTCAATCGCTTCCGCACCTTCGAGGTTTATCAGCAACGGTGTGCGGCCAGTGGCTTGCGCGTGATCAGCCTGGAGCGACAGCCCCACGTATTGCATTACCCCGATGTGCGCAGCCTGACCCATGAACTCAAGGCATTGGGCGCCCACAACCTCAACCCAGGCCGCCCGGGCGGGTTGACGGGCCGTGCGCGGATTGTCGCGCTGGTAGAGGCCTACGAGCAGTTCCGCCAGGCCCAGGGCCTGCCCGCCACGTACCAAGTGGTGTATGCCGTACTGGAGAAACCGTTATGAGCGCCGCTTACTTCATCACCGGTACAGACACCGATGTTGGCAAAACCACCATCGCCGCTGGCCTGTTGCATGCCGCCAGGCTCTCCGGCAAAAGCACGGCCGCCGGAAAGCCGGTGGCGTCGGGCTGCCAACTGACGGCCCAGGGGCTGCGCAATGCCGATGCGTTGGCGTTGCTGGCCGAGTGTTCAGTACCGCTCAGTTATGCCGAGGTCAACCCGGTGGCCTTCGAGCCAGCTATCGCGCCGCATCTGGCAGCGCGCGAGGCGGGCGTCGGCCTCACGGTGCAATCGCTGCTCAAGCCGATGCAGCAGATCCTGGCACGGGGCGCGGACTTCACCTTGATCGAAGGGGCAGGCGGTTGGCGCGTGCCCTTGGCCGACCAGGCCAACCTGTCGGACCTGGCCATGGCGCTCAAACTGCCGGTGATCCTGGTGGTAGGCGTGCGCCTTGGGTGCATCAGCCACGCGTTGCTCACCGCCGAAGCCATCGCACGGGATGGCTTGCCGCTGGCGGGCTGGGTGGCAAATATCATCGACCCCAAGACCTCTCGTCTGGAAGAAAACCTCGCCACCCTGGCTGAGCGCCTGCCCGCGCCTTGCCTGGGGCGAGTGCCGAAACTCAAGCACGCCGGGGCTGGCGCGGTTGCCGAGTACTTGGAACTGGACCTGCTTGACTGATTTTGGCTATCGCTAAGGCAATATGCCATTAGTGTTTTTGACGGGCCTTTTACCAGGATGTCTGGTTCAATCGGGCTTCACGATTCTCTAAAGGCAGGCTTACGCCATGGAAATCTCTGGAAGCAGTGCGTTTTATTCGGGCCTGAGCAGCATTCAGACCGGGCAGAACCGTGTCGACCAGGCGGCCGGCAAGATTGCCAGCGCCGCGACCACCCAGCCATCGGCCGCGCAAAGCGACCGTCTGCAAGCCAATGACCGCGCCCAAGCGTCCAATTCGGCGAGCAACATGGTGGAAATGGCCCAGGGCAAGTTTCAAGTCGAGCTGGGGGCGAAAGTCGCCAAGGCTTCGGATGAAATGCTCGGTACGTTGATCGATACCTACGCCTGATCCCGTCCTACCCTGCAGGAGCGAGCTTGCTCGCGAAAAACGTCAACGATAACGCGTACCGCCTGGACTAGCACGGTGTGCTGATGTCCTTCGCGAGCAAGCTCGCTCCTACAAAAAACTTCATCTTTCCTAAAACTCTGTGTGGCATCCCGCCGCAGGCCTCGCCGTGCCTGGCTGACCCGCGTCAAGACAAACGGCATCTGGCCGACGCTTGACAACCCTGGGTCGTAAACGTATGTTTCAAACACCTGTTTGACCGCCATAACAAATCCACGCGGTTGTTCATCCCAGCTACATCAGCAGAGGTTTATCGCTATGCCTGACTACAAGGCCCCCTTGCGTGATATTCGCTTCGTTCGTGACGAACTGCTCGGTTATGAAGCGCACTATCAGAGCCTGCCGGCTTGCCAGGACGCTACCCCGGACATGGTCGACGCCATCCTCGAAGAAGGCGCCAAGTTCTGTGAGCAAGTACTGGCACCGTTGAACCGCGTGGGCGACATCGAAGGGTGTACCTGGAGTGAGTCAGGCGTTAAAACCCCTGCGGGCTTCAAAGAAGCCTACAAACAATTCGTCGAAGGCGGCTGGCCAAGCCTGGCCCACGACGTGGAGCACGGTGGCCAAGGCCTGCCGGAATCCCTGGGCCTGGCCGTGAGCGAAATGGTCGGCGAAGCCAACTGGTCGTGGGGCATGTACCCTGGCCTGTCCCATGGCGCGATGAACACTATTTCCGAACACGGCACCCCCGAGCAGCAAGAGGCTTACCTGACCAAACTGGTGTCGGGCGAATGGACCGGCACCATGTGCCTGACCGAGCCACACTGCGGCACCGACCTGGGCATGCTGCGCACCAAGGCCGAGCCTCAGGCTGACGGCTCCTACAAAGTCTCCGGTACCAAGATCTTCATCTCGGCCGGCGAACACGACATGGCCGACAACATCGTCCACATCGTACTGGCCCGCCTGCCGGATGCACCGGCTGGCACCAAAGGCATCTCGCTGTTTATCGTGCCCAAGTTCCTGCCCAACGCCGATGGCTCTGTGGGCGAGCGCAACGCGGTCACCTGTGGTTCCCTGGAACACAAGATGGGCATCCACGGCAACGCCACCTGCGTGATGAACTTCGACGCGGCCACCGGTTTCCTGATCGGCCCGGCGAACAAAGGCCTGAACTGCATGTTCACCTTTATGAACACCGCTCGCCTGGGCACCGCGCTGCAAGGCCTGGCTCACGCCGAGATCGGCTTCCAGGGCGGCTTGAAATATGCGCGTGATCGCCTGCAAATGCGCTCCCTGACCGGCCCGAAAGCGCCAGATAAAGCTGCTGACCCGATCATCGTGCACCCTGACGTACGCCGCATGCTGCTGACCATGAAAGCCTTCGCCGAAGGTAACCGTGCGATGGTGTACTTCACTGCCAAGCAAGTGGACATCGTCAAGTACGGTACCGACGACGAAGCCAAGAAACAGGCAGATGCCCTGCTGGCCTTCATGACCCCGATCGCCAAGGCATTCATGACCGAAGTCGGTTTTGAATCGGCCAACCACGGCGTGCAGATCTACGGTGGCCACGGCTTTATCGCTGAGTGGGGCATGGAGCAGAACGTGCGCGACAGCCGCATTTCTATGCTGTACGAAGGCACCACCGGCATCCAGGCGCTGGACCTGCTCGGCCGTAAAGTGCTGATGACCCAAGGCGAAGCGCTCAAGGGCTTCACCAAGATCGTGCACAAGTTCTGCCAGGCCAACGAAGGTAACGACGCGGTTAAAGAATTCGTTGCACCGCTGGCGGCACTGAACAAAGAGTGGGGCGAGTTGACCATGAAGGTCGGCATGGCCGCGATGAAAGACCGTGAAGAAGTCGGTGCTGCCTCGGTGGACTACCTGATGTACTCCGGCTACGCCTGCCTGGCTTACTTCTGGGCCGACATGGCACGCCTGGCCGCCGAGAAACTGGCCGCCGGCACCAGCGAAGAGGCGTTCTACACCGCCAAGTTGCAGACTGCGCGCTTCTACTTCCAGCGCATCCTGCCGCGTACCCGCACCCACGTGGCAACCATGCTGTCGGGCGCCAACAACCTGATGGACATGAAAGAAGAAGATTTCGGCCTGGCTTACTAAGCCTTACCAGGTTCTTCTAGAAACCGCCGCCTCCCTCGGGATGCGGCGGTTTTTTTGCATTTGTGTGGGAGCGCGTCTAAAAAACCGCAGTCCTGCACTCAGGGATTATGATGAGCTGCCGTTACAGTGATGGCAATGTGATACATGCTCGGTCGGTTGTGCTTAACTGATCGCTTGGCGGCACAGTGCCATTATTCGTTAGCGGGTCGGAGCTTTACCCTTGTCACGCGTGTCCGCTGTACGTTTCAGCCATTTTCTCCCTTCGCTGCTGCTGTTGCTGGCCGGGCTCTCGGCTGCATACGTCAAGGACCTCAGCGTCTTCTTCACCTCGCTGTTCAACGTGCTGCCCACCCTGGTGCTGTTGCTCGGCGGCGCCTATTGCGCGGTGTATCGACGCCAGCGTGAACTGTTCTTGATGGTCACGGTTTACGTCGCCTATTACCTGCTGGATACCCAGACCGACTTCTACCGGGACAATGGCCGCGTGCGTGAAGACGCTGCCGTGGTGTTCCACCTGTGCTGCCTGCTGTTGCCCTTGCTGTTCAGCATTTATGCGCTGTGGCAGGAAAAGACCCATCTGTTCCGCGACTTCGTCGCCCGCTGTGCGGTGCTGCTGGCGGTGGGCAGTGTGGCGCTGGCCCTGGAGCAAAGTTTTCCCCAGGCCTTGCTGGGCTGGTTGGCAGAGATCCGTTGGCCGATGCTGCATGGCGCCTGGATGAGCCTGATCCAACTTTCCTACCCGATGTTCCTGATCGGCTTTCTCACCCTGGCCGCCCAATACTGGTACCAGCCGCGCCCGCTGCACGCCGCACAACTGGTGGGGTTGCTGGGCATGTTCTGGATGTTGCCGCAAACCTTCATCCTGCCGTTCACCCTCAACATCATGTGCAGCCAGGTGATGCTGATGATCGCTGCGGGGGTGGCGCACGAGGCGTATCAAATGGCGTTTCGTGATGAGCTCACCGGCTTGCCGGGGCGACGTGCCCTCAACGAGCGCATGCAGCGGCTAGGTCGCAACTATGTGCTGGCGATGAGCGACGTCGATCACTTCAAACGTTTCAATGACACCCACGGCCACGATGTGGGCGACCAGGTGCTGCGCCTGGTGGCGAGCAAGTTGTCCAAGGTCAATGGCGGCGGGCGGGCCTATCGTTACGGCGGTGAAGAGTTTGCCGTGGTGTTTGCCGGCAAGACCCTGGATGAGTGCATGCCGCACCTGGAGGAGATCCGCGAGATCATCGCCAGCTACGACATCAAGTTGCGCAACCCGGACCGCCCCCAGGACGATCATCAAGGCCGCCAGCGCCGTGCCGGCAGCGGCGCGTCCAGCGTGTCGGTGACGGTAAGCATCGGTGTGGCCGAGCGCCAGGCCGAACAACGCAGCCCCGACGAGGTGCTCAAATCCGCCGACCAGGCGCTTTACACCGCCAAGGGCGCGGGGCGTAATTGTGTGGTCGCCGCCGGGCAAACCCGCCGTGGCGCGGTGCGCATGGAGAGCGCTGCCGGTTGAGTAATGGCGGTGTATTCAGCAGCGCTACAGTGATTGTCCACGGCCACGGCCGGCAGTAGGTTAACCCTATCTGCTGCCGGAGACATTGCCATGCCTGAGTACAAAGCTCCCTTGCGCGACATGCGCTTTCTGATCGACACCGTATTCGATTTCCACGGCCACTACGCTGACCTGGGCGCCACGGATGCCAGCCCGGACATGGTCAGTGCGATCCTCGAAGAAGGCGCCAGGTTCTGCGAAAACGTACTCGCGCCGCTCAATCGCAGCGGCGATGAAGAGGGCTGCCATTTCGATAATGGCGTGGTGACCACTCCCAAAGGCTTCAAGCAAGCCTTTGCCCAGTATGTGGAAGGCGGCTGGCACGGCGTGGCGGCAGACCCGGCCTACGGTGGCCAGGGCCTGCCCCATTCCCTCGGCCTGGTGTTAAGCGAGATGATCGGCTCCAGCAACACCTCCTGGGGCATGTACCCGGGCCTGACCCACGGTGCGATGTCGGCCATCCACGCCCACGGCACCGACGAACAGAAAGCCACTTACCTGAGCAAGCTCACCGCTGGCGAATGGACCGGCACCATGTGCCTGACCGAAGCCCACTGCGGCACCGACCTGGGCTTGATCAAGACCCGCGCCGTGCCGCAGGCGGACGGCAGTTACGCGGTCACCGGCAGCAAGATCTTCATCTCGGCCGGCGAGCACGACATGAGCGCCAATATCATCCACCTGGTGCTGGCCAAGCTGCCGGACGCGCCGGCGGGTACCAAGGGCATCTCGTTGTTTATCGTGCCCAAGTTCCATGCCGACTCCGGCGAGCGCAATGCGGTGCACTGCGGCTCCATCGAACACAAGATGGGCATCAAGGCCTCTGCCACCTGCGTGTTGAACTTCGATGGCGCCAAAGGCTATTTGATTGGCGACGCGAACAAGGGCCTCAACTGCATGTTCACCATGATGAACCACGCCCGCCTGGGCACGGGAATGCAGGGCCTGTGCAACGGTGAAGCGAGCTTCCAGGGCGCGATCAAGTACGCCAACGACCGCTTGCAGATGCGCTCGCTCACCGGCGCCAAGGCCCCGGAGAAAGCCGCTGACCCGATCATCGTGCACGCCGATGTACGCCGCATGCTGCTGACCATGAAGGCTTTCAACGAGGGCAACCGCGCGTTGACCTATTTCACCGCGCAACTGCTCGATACCGCGCACCTTGGCAGCGACGCTGGCCAACGCCAGGAAGCCGAGGACCTGTTGGCCTTCCTCACGCCGATCTGTAAAGCCTTCATGACCGAAACCGGCCTGGAGGTGACCAACCACGGCATGCAGGTATTCGGTGGTCATGGCTATATTCGCGAGTGGGGCATGGAGCAACTGGCCCGTGACGCACGGATTGCGCCGATCTATGAAGGCACCAACGGCATTCAGGCCCTGGACCTGCTCGGGCGCAAGGTGCTGGCCAGCCAGGGCAAGTTGCTGCGTGGGTTTACCAAAATTGTGCATAAGTTCTGCGCGGCCAATGCCGAGCATGCGCAACTCAAGGCCCATGTGGCGCAACTCAATGAGCTGAACCAGCAATGGGGCGAACTGACCTTGAAGGTCGGCACGGCGGCGATGAAAAACCCTGATGAAGTGGGCGCGGCGGCCATGGATTACCTGATGTACAGCGGTTACATCATCCTCGCCTACCTGTGGTTGCGCATGGCGATCGCGGCGCACGGCCAGGACGACCAAGAGTTTGCCCAGGCGAAGCTTGCGACCTGCGACTTTTATTTCAAGCGCTTGTTGCCGCGTACGGCCATGCACCGTGCTGCGGTAGAGGCAGGGAGCGAATGCCTGATGAGTCTCCCAGCTGACGCTTTCTCCCTGTAGGAGCGAGCTTGCTCGCGAAGAACGTCAACGATAACGCGTGCTTGCTGAATGAACGCGGCGCCTGTGAGTTTTTCGCGAGCAAGCTCGCTCCTACAGGAAAGCTTCCTTGTGTGACTGGTAAATACTTAATGGTCACGAACGGACCCTATGTGTCTGAAAAGTTGTTCGGGTACACTCGACGTCTGTAAAACCGATCCTATCGAATTACTTTTCACGTTCTCACGAGGTTTGCCATGGCTGATTACAAAGCGCCGTTGCGTGATATGCGCTTCGTCCTCAACGAAGTGTTTGAGGTCGCTGATACTTGGGCCCAGTTACCGGCATTGGCAGACAGCGTTGACGCCGAAACCGTCGAAGCGATCCTGGAAGAGGCCGGCAAAGTCACCGCCAAATCCATTGCCCCGCTCAGCCGCGGCGGCGATGAGCAAGGCTGCCACTGGGCGGACGGCGCCGTGACGACTCCCGACGGTTTTCCCCAGGCCTACAGCACCTACGCCGAAGGCGGCTGGGTAGGCGTGGGCGGCGACCCGACCTACGGCGGCATGGGCATGCCCAAGGCCGTGTCGGCGCAGGTTGAAGAGATGATCAACTCGTCGAGCCTGGCTTTCGGCCTGTACCCGATGTTGACCTCCGGTGCCTGTGTATCGATCAACACCCACGCCAGTGAAGAACTCAAGGCCACCTACCTGCCGAAGATGTATTCCGGTGAGTGGGCCGGTTCCATGTGCCTGACGGAAGCCCATGCCGGTACCGACCTGGGCATGATCCGCACCAAGGCCGAGCCTCAGGCGGACGGCTCCTACAAGGTCAGCGGCACCAAGATCTTCATCACCGGTGGCGAGCACGACCTCACCGAAAATATCATCCACCTGGTGCTGGCCAAACTGCCGGACGCACCGGCCGGGCCCAAGGGCATCTCGCTGTTCCTGGTGCCGAAGTTCCTGGTAAATGCCGATGGCAGCCTGGGCGCGCGTAACCCGGTGAATTGCGGCTCCATTGAACACAAGATGGGCATCCAGGCCTCCGCCACCTGTGTGATGAACTTCGACGAAGCCGTGGGTTACCTGGTCGGTGAGCCCAACCGTGGCTTGGCTGCGATGTTCACCATGATGAACTATGAGCGCCTGGGCGTCGGTATCCAGGGCTTGGCTTCTGGCGAGCGGTCCTATCAGAACGCGATTGAATATGCCCGTGACCGTCTGCAGAGCCGTTCCCCGCTAGGCGCACAGGCCAAGGACAAGCCGGCAGACCCGATCATCGTGCATCCGGATGTCCGTCGCATGTTGCTGACCATGAAGGCGGCGAACGAAGGCGGCCGGGCGTTTTCCACCTACGTGGCGACGCAGTTGGACATCGCCAAGTTCAGCGACGACGCGCAGGCGCGCGAGCGTGCCGATAACCTGGTGGCGTTGTTGACGCCAGTTGCCAAGGCGTTCCTCACTGACCTGGGCCTGGAAACCACCGTACTTGGCCAGCAGGTGTTTGGTGGGCACGGTTACATCCGCGAGTGGGGCCAGGAGCAATTGGTGCGTGACGTGCGCATCACCCAGATCTACGAAGGTACCAACGGCATTCAGGCCCTGGATCTGATGGGGCGCAAGATCGTCGGCAGCGGCGGTGCGTTCTATACCTTGTTCGCCGATGAGATCCGCCAGTTCATCGCCGCATCGGGCCCTGAGTTGGCCGAGTTCACCAAGCCCCTGGGTGTGGCAGTAGGTAACCTGGATGAGCTGACGGCCTGGGTGCTGGACCGCGCCAAGAGCAATCCTAATGAAATCGGCGCAGCCTCGGTGGAATACCTGCATGCCTTCGGCTACATGGCCTATGCCTATATGTGGGCGCGCATGGCCAAGGCGGCGTTAGGCAAGGAGGGCGAAGAGGATTTCTACGCCAGCAAACTGGGGACTGCGCGTTTCTACTTTGCCCGCCTGTTGCCGCGTATCCACTCGTTGAGTGCATCGGTAAAAGCCGGTAGCGAATCACTGTTCCTGATGGATGAAGCCCTGTTTTAAGGGGGAAGAGGGCGTGTAAGCATTCTCTTACATGACGTGCTGCTAATCGTCCTCTATCGCCACATTGGATCCACGGCTAATCTACTTCACATGGACGTCGCGCAGGAAGCGCAAAGCAACAACACGGACACGTAGGATTCTGCCAGGACGGCGGAGTGAAATGGATGTCAGGGAAACAGTCTGCAAAGCCCCGCTTCGGCGGGGTTTTCTTTTGCCCGCGAAAAAGTCAGGCGGTTGCCGGCGGGGCATTCATCACGTCTTCCAGCAGGGTGCGCAGCAACGCCACCGTCGCCTGCTGGCGTTGCACATCGCGGCATACCAATCCTACTTTCAGCGGTACCCTGGGCTCGCTCAAGGGTTTCCACAGCAGCGCCTTGCTGTTGTGTTCATCCTGGGACCGCCCAGGCAGCACGGTCGCCAAGCGGGTGTGAGGCAGGCTGTCGAGAATGCCCACCATGGTATTGAGCTCCGCCTGCACTTGCGGGCGCCGCCCGAGGTTGGACAGTTGGCCTTGCCAGATCTGCCGAACCTGAAACTCTTCCCCCAGGAGCAACATCGGTAATTCGGCGGCTTGTTTGAGCGAGACTTTCTTGAACTCGCGCAACGGATGATCTTCGGGTATCACCACCTTCAGCTCGTCTTCATACAGCAACACGCCGTGCAGGCCCGGTTGACGGGGTGGAAGGTAGCTGATGCCAATATCGAGTGAGCCATTGAGCAACCGCCGCTCAATCTCAAGCCCGGTCAGCTCGTAAATCTGCACCACCAGATGGGGCTGGGCCTTGCGCACGCGCTCAAGCATCTGCGGTACCAGGCTGGTGTGCACGGTTTGCAGCACGCCGATGGCCAGGCTGCGCATGGCCTGGCCCTTGAAATTGCGCAGTGCCTCGACGGCTTGCTGCATACCATCAATGAGCGGTAATGCGTGGTTGTATAAGGTGTGGGCCGCCAAGGTCGGCAACAGACGCTTGCTGCTGCGTTCGAACAGGCTGACGTCGAGGTTCTGTTCCAGTTGGCGAACCTGTTGCGACAGCGCTGGCTGGGAGATCGACAGACGCTCCGCGGCGCGACCTACGTGGCCTTCCTCATACACCGCGACGAAATAACGCAGTTGCTTGAAATCCATAAGGTTTGCTTATCGAAAAAGCTGGAAAATCGAAATGGCCGCTGGCCCCCGAGGCGCCTAGTCTAGCGCCTATTCGCAGGGCTTACAGGGCCGGATCGGACAATGAACAGCGTTTTTGTTGATAGCGTTTACATAGGCAAGGCAAAAAATCTGAAGGCCTCATTGGCAGGTGGCATCGACCAAGGTCAGGTTGCCAGCGGGGGTGAAGTGTGAACTTGTTCCGTCGCTGCGCGCCGAGTCTGGATGACCTGGTTGTGCATGCCCCGCGTGCAGATGTTTCCAGCCAGTGCCTGATGCCCACTGTGGCGCGCCCGCCCCAGGTGTTTGTACAGGGGCAGGGTTCCTGGCTTTCGGACGCTGACGACCGCGCTTATCTGGATTTCAGTCAAGGCGGTGGGGCCAACAGCCTGGGTCACAGTCCCCAGGCCGTACGCGACGCCATTGCCCAACAGATGCACACCGTGATCAACCCTGGCCTGGGTTTGCACAACCGCGCGCAACTGGATCTTGTCGATCGTCTGTGCCACCACACCTGCAGCGACCAGGCCTATTTGCTCAACAGCGGTGCCGAAGCCTGTGAAGCGGCCATCAAGTTGGCACGCAAGTGGGGCCAACTGCATCGCGGTGGCGCTTACCACATCATCACCGTAAACAGTGGCTGTCATGGGCGGAGCCTGGGGGCGATGTCGGCGTCGGCTGTGGCCTGCGAAAACCGATTCGAACCGCAGTTGCCAGGTTTCAGCCAAGTGCCGTTTAACGATCTGCCGGCCCTGCATGCAGCGGTCGATGCGCAGACCGTCGCCATCATGCTGGAGCCGATACAAAGCGGCGGCGGTGTCGTCCCTGCGACAGAACATTACCTCAAGGGCGTCGAACGCCTGTGTCGTGAGCTGGGGATCCTGCTGATCTTCGACGAAGTGCAAACCGGTATCGGCCGCTGCGGCAGCTTGCTCGCCGAACAGCAATACGGCGTGCGCGCCGACATCATTGCCCTGGGCAAAGGCCTGGGCGGCGGTGTGCCCCTGGCGGCGCTGCTGGCGCGTGGCACTGCCTGTTGCTTCGAACCGGGCGAGCTGGACGGTACACATCATGGCAATGCACTGATGGCATCTGCGGGTATCGCAGTACTCGACGCTCTATTGGAGAACGGCTTTCTGGAGCACCTACGTGAATCGGGCTTGTACCTGGCAGAAGGCCTTGCCCGCCTGGCCTACCGTTACGGCCATGGCCCCTTGCGTGGCAACGGGCTGCTTTGGGGCCTGACACTGTCGGACGATTGCGCCGCTGCAGTGGTCAAGGCCGCGCTGCACGAAGGCTTGATTCTCACTGCCGCGCAACCTGACTGCCTGCGCTTTACCCCTGCGCTGAACATCAGCAAAACCCATATCGACGAAATGCTTCTTCGGCTTGCCCGCGCCTTTTCTAGGGTGCGTACCGCTCAAGTGCAATGCCGCAAGGGCATCGCGGTGTGACCCCAGTTTCCTGAACCGTCTCGCGGCATACGCGGCGCCTCCAGCCTGACTCTTTTGGCTGGGGGCGTTTTTTTGTCTGGTTAATTTGTAGTTTGAAAAGATGGCTGGAGATCTGGCATGAGATGGCCCAATGCCAGAATCCACTGAACCCTCACGAACCGCCAAGGTCGATTAGCTACACGGCTCACACGAGCCGATTTTCTGGAGCTGACCCATGGACATCATTCGTATCATCATCGCCATTCTGCTGCCGCCATTGGGTGTGTTCCTGCAAGTAGGTTTCGGCGGTGCATTCTGGCTGAATATCCTGCTGACCCTGTGCGGTTACTTCCCTGGCATCATCCACGCGGTGTACATCATCGCCAAGCGTTGAGGCCCTCAGCCTTTTGCAATGAGCCTTGAGTTGCGCTCATTGCGAAAGGCAAGTTGCTCGATGGTCTGGGTGGCATGTTCGGCCTCTTCCCGCGCTTGCAGGATGATGCCGTGCTGCTCGGACTTGCTGCATACAGGGTCGGCATTGCTGGCGTCACCAGTGAGCATGAAGGCCTGGCAACGGCAGCCGCCGAAGTCCTTTTCTTTTTCGTCGCATGAACGGCATGGCTCAGGCATCCAGTCGTAGCCACGAAAGCGATTGAAGCCAAACGAGTCGTACCAGATGTGCTGCATGCTGTGGTCGCGCACATTGGGAAACTGCACGGGCATTTGCCTCGCGCCGTGACAGGGCAGTGCGGTGCCGTCGGGTGTGACTGTCAGGAAGATGCTGCCCCAGCCATTCATGCAGGCTTTGGGGCGCTCCTCGTAATAATCCGGTGTCACGAAGATCAGCTTGCAGGGGTGGCCTTCGGCTTCCAGTTTGGCGCGGTATTCATTGGTGATCCGTTCGGCGCGCACCAACTGCTCGCGTGTGGGCAGCAAACCCACGCGATTGAGTTGTGCCCAGCCGTAGAACTGGCAAGTGGCGAGCTCGACGAAATCCGCTTCCAGCGCAATGCACAGCTCGATGATGCGGTCGATCTTGTCGATATTGTGGCGATGGGTGACGAAGTTCAGCACCATCGGGTAGCCGTGGGCTTTCACCGCTCGGGCCATTTCCAGTTTTTGCGCGAAGGCTTTTTTGGAGCCGGCCAGCAGGTTGTTCACCTGTTCGTCACTGGCCTGGAAGCTGATCTGGATATGGTCCAGGCCGGCTTTCTTGAAGTCGCTGATTTTTTGTTCGGTGAGGCCGATGCCAGAGGTGATCAGGTTGGTGTAGAAACCCAGCTTGCGCGCCTCGCCGATCAGCTCGGCCAAGTCCTGGCGCACCAGCGGCTCACCGCCGGAAAAACCCAACTGCGCAGCACCCATTTCACGGGCTTCGCGAAATACCTTGATCCATTGTTCGGTGCTCAGCTCTTTGCCCTGCTCGGCGAAATCCAGCGGGTTGGAGCAATACGGGCACTGCAGCGGGCAGCGATAGGTCAGCTCGGCCAGCAGCCACAGAGGCAGGCCTATGGCTGGCTTTTCAGGCAAGGGTGATCCAGTGCTCAGCACGGGCGACCTCCATGAATTGCTCGATGTCGTCACTCAGCTCTGGCACACCGGGGAACTGCTTATCCAGCTCGGCAATGATTGCCGCAACGTCGCGCTCGCCGTCGATCAGGCCACCGATCAATGCGGCGCTATCGTTGAGCTTGATCATGCCTTCGGGGTAGAGCAATACGTGGCCTTTCTGAGCAGGCTCGTACTGGTAGCGATAGCCCTGGCGCCAGGTCGGTTTTTTGCTGCGATCAAAGCTCATAGGGTGATCCCTTTATGCCATACCCGCTGTTCGGTCACGCTGTGATACGGCGGGCGTTTGAGTTCATAGGCCATGCTCATGGCGTCCAGCATGCTCCAGAGGATGTCCAGTTTGAACTGGAGAATTTCCAGCATGCGCTCCTGCCCCTCGCGGGTGGTGTAGTGCTGCAGGGTGATCGCCAAGCCGTGTTCCACATCGCGACGGGCCTGGCCCAGTCGTGTGCGGAAGTACTCGTAACCGGCCGGGTCGATCCACGGGTAATGCTGGGGCCAACTGTCGAGGCGTGACTGGTGGATTTGCGGCGCGAACAGCTCGGTCAGCGAGCTGCTGGCGGCTTCCTGCCAGCTGGCGCGGCGGGCGAAGTTGACATAGGCGTCCACGGCGAAGCGTACGCCGGGCAGCACCAACTCCTGGGAGCGCAGTTGATCGGGGTCCAGGCCCACGGCCTGGCCCAGGCGCAGCCAGGCTTCGATACCGCCGTCTTCACCGGGCGCGCCGTCATGGTCGAGCAGGCGCTGGATCCATTCGCGACGGATTTCACGGTCTGGGCAGTTGGCCAGGATCGCCGCGTCTTTCAGCGGGATATTCACTTGATAGTAGAAGCGATTGGCGACCCAGCCCTGGATCTGCTCACGGCTGGCGCGGCCTTCGTACATCGCCACATGGTAGGGGTGATGGATATGGTAGAAGGCGCCCTTGGCGCGCAGGGCGGCTTCGAACTCAGCCTTGCTCAACGGTGTGTCGGTCATTTCGATCGCTCCTACAATTCAATGCTCATGCCGTCGTAAGCCACTTCGACATTGCGCCGCACCAGCTCCGCTCGCTCGGGGGAGTCTTCATCGAGGATCGGGTTGGTGTTGTTGATGTGGATAAGCACTTTGCGCTGTTTGGGCAGTTGCTCGAGCACTTCAAGCATGCCGCCGGGGCCGTTCTGTGCCAGGTGGCCCATCTCACGCCCGGTGCGGGTGCCGACGCCACGGCGCTGCATTTCATCGTCGTCCCACATCGTGCCGTCCACCAGCAGGCAGTCACTGCCGGCCATGATGTCCAGCAGCGGTGCGTCGACCTTGCCCAGGCCCGGGGCGTAGAACAATTTGCCGCCGGTGCGCAGGTCTTCGACGATCAGGCCAATGTTGTCACCGGGGTGCGGGTCGAAACGGTGCGGCGAATAGGGCGGTGCGGCGCTGCGCAACGGCAGCGGGGTGAAGCGCAGGTTGGGGCAGGCCGGGATGGTGAAGCTGGCGTCCAACTCGATGCGGTTCCAGGCCAGGCCACCGTTCCAGTGGGTCAGCATGGTGAACAACGGGAAACCGGTGCTCAGGTCTTCGTGGACCATGTCGGTGCACCACACCTGGTGCGGGCAGCCTTCGCGCAGGCTCAGCAGGCCAGTGGTATGGTCGATCTGGCTGTCCATCAGGATGATTGCGCTGATGCCGGTATCGCGCAGGGCGCGGCCCGGTTGCATGGGCGCAAAGCCCTGGAGTTGTGCGCGGATATCCGGCGAGGCATTGCAGAGCACCCAATTCACGCCATTGTCGGAGATCGCGATGGATGACTGGGTACGCGCCTGGGCCCGCAGGCTGCCATCGCGAAAACCTGCGCAGTTCACGCAGTTGCAGTTCCACTGCGGGAAGCCACCGCCGGCGGCGGAACCTAGAATCTGGACAAACATGATCGCTCCATCAAGCACAGCTCAAAACAAAAACGCCCCGGGCGAACCGAGGCGTTGTGTCACTCAGCCAATTAACGGCTGGCGAAGTACATGGTGACTTCGAAACCAATACGCAGATCAGTGTAAGCAGGTTTGGACCAGGTCATATTCTTACTCCTATCAAGGGATGGGACGTTCACTACCAAGTAATACATATAGTCCACCTCCCATTGGAGATGTTCAGATATTGCTGCGCAATGTTACGCAATTTTATTCAAGTTAGCGCTGTCTCGGTGGAGAAAGCCTGTTGCAGGGTTGGCAACGATCACGGCGCTGCTTGCCAGTCGTCGCTGATGCGCGGCCCGTTGGCCACGCATTGCCAGCCGCCTGCGGCGTCATTGAGTCGTTGCGCGGCGCGCTGCACATCCTCGCGCGTGCACGCTTGGATCAACTGTTGAATCTGATCCAGATAACCCGACGAATGGCCTGCCAGGTGCGCATGCCAGAGCAAGTCGGCAGCTTCGTTGATAGGCAGCGTCTGGGCCGCGAACTGCTGTGCGAGGGCCTGGTTACCCAAGTCGGGACTGCGCTCGATCAACGACGGCAGTTGCCCCAGGAAGGCCTGCAACTGTTGGACGATGCCGTCTAGGGAGATGGTGGGCGACTGCACCCCAAACAACAGGCCTGTTTGGCCGTTGATCTGTCGGATGCCGCTGAACACGGCGTAGCCGATTTGCAGTTCGACTCTCAAGCGCTGGTAGAACGGCCCCTGGAGCACGTGCCCGAGCAACCGCCAGTTGGCTTCATCGGCTAGGGATTGAGTCGGCGTCGGGCAGAATAACAGTAGCGCTGCTTCGCTGGATTCGGTGCTGACTGCGTGCCAGCGCTTTTGTCCGTCAAGGACGTGAGGTGTATAAGGCACGCTTGCCGGTTGCCCAGGCAGCCGGGCCGCTGCGGCTTTGATCGCGGCTTCACTGGCGGGGGGTAGGCCAGCGCCCAGCGCCTGCCAGCGCGCGGTAGCCCATGATGCTGTTGTCTCCTGAGGCTGGGGCTGAACACCCGCGCAGCAAGCGGGCAACGCCTTGAGCAGTTCGCGGATGGCGATCATCGGCACGGGAGCGGTCGGTGGCAAAGGTTCATCCGAGTCACTCAGACACCGCGCCAACGCTTCGAGCACCGCCGGCATGGGCTCGTGGAGGCCGTGCATCTTCACTTGCCAGTCAGTGGCGATCGTTTCGCAAGACAACTCGACGCCGGCCTGGCGTGCCTGTTCGCGCAACGGCCGCAACAGGCTTTCCAGCCCGGTGGGTACCGCCGAGTCAAACCGCCACTGCAGGTACAGCGCGCCTTCGCCAGTGTCCTCCGCCAACGCCTGGCTGAAGGTCAACGCTGACAGCTCCCGTCGGCCCCGTGAGCGATCCTGGGCAAAGGTGCGCAAGCCACGGTGGGCGCTGGTTTGGCCACGAATCAGGCCCGCGCGTTCTTCCTTGGCGGGCGCACGAAGCAAAGGGTTATTGGGCGGCAGTTGCCAAGGGTGCCGGGAGGCGGGCAGGTGCAGTGAGTCGAGCATGGCCTTGAGGACTGCGGCGCCTTGTTCCGACAGGTCTTGGGCATCGTTGCGCGCCAACGCCAGGGCGCCTTGGACCTGTTGCTGGCGAGCATTGAGTAAGGCGAACTCTTCGCGTAATGCTGTCCAGTCGCTGTGTGCGAAGAAACTCAGCCAGTCGTGCAGCAACTCTTCGATCGACGTGGCCGGTTCGCGCGCGCTGCCGAGAGTGAAGTGGATATCCAGCACGGCTTGATCCGCGAATTGGTACAGCACGGACGCCTGCAGCGCGGTGGCCAGTCGTCGTGCTTGCAGCTCGGCGAGCAACCCACCGGCGGCCGAGGCGTTGAGCCAGGTGCAGAGAAACGCCAGCGCTTCCCGTGGCGCGTTACAGGTAATGACCTGATGCAGGTGTTGGCCGGCGACGTGCTGATAACGGTGTGCCGGGCCATGCATCAAGGCCGGTGGAGCGGCCTGGGGGTGCAATGGGCCGGGCGTCAGTTGGTCACTGAACTGCTGGGCCAAGGCCTGCAGGTCGGCCAGCGATTGTGGACCGGCGAGGCTCAAGGTCATCTGCCCGCTTTGATAAAAGCGTGCGTGGAACCCTCGCAAGGCATGCTGAAAGTCGTCGCTTTCCACCGGCAGGCTGTCGCGGTTGCCGGCATGAAAACCGCGCAGGGGATGATCCGCCGCCAAGCCTTGCAGCAGCGTCACTTGCTGTTGGGCCTTGGCATCCTGGGACCAGGCGATGAACTCCGCCTCCAGCACTTCGCGTTCACGTTGTTGATCGTCGAGGGCCAGGCGCGGGTGAGCCAGCATGTCCGCCAAACGCGCCAGCCCGTCTGCAAAAACCGGCACCGGCAGTTCAAAGAAGAACTCGGTGGTGCGCTCACGGGTGCTGGCGTTGACCTGCCCACCGTGGCGCTGCACGTAGGCCATCAGCCCTTCGCCGGCTGGAAAACGCTCGGTACCGAGAAACAACAAGTGCTCAAGAAAATGCGCCAGCCCAGGCCAGGCCAATGGCACGTCATGGCTGCCGGCAGCCACGTGTAAAACGGCGGCGCAGCGTTTCAAGCGTGGCGCATGGCGCAGGCAAACCCGCAGGCCATTGGCGAGGGTCAGGTGAAGGGGATGAGGGTGAACCGGCGCAGGCATGGGCACTTCCGAGGCGTGGGAAGTGCCTATGCTAGCAAACCCAATGGGTCAGGGCTTGTGCAGTGCGCCGTAGAGTTCGGCGCGACGGTCTTGCAGGTAGTGGTTGGCGGCGCGGGCGTCGACAATAGATTGGCGATCCAGGGTGCCGACGATCAAGGCTTCATCCAGGCCGGCCTGGGCAATTCGCTGGCCGTCCGGCGCGGCAATGCTGCTTTGCCCGCAGTAGTGAATCTCGCCTTCGTGCCCGCAGTAGTTGGCATAGGCCACAAAACACTGGTTTTCAAAGGCTCGCGCCCGCACGGTGACGTCGGCAACAAAGTCGAACGGCACCATATTGGCGGTGGGCACCAAAATCAGTTCGGCACCGGCGAGGGCCAGGCGCCGGGTGTTTTCCGGAAACTCCAGGTCGTAGCAAATCAGCATGCCCACCTTCCAACCGTTCAATTCCACCACCGGAAAATCATCGGGGCCGGCGCTGAACATCGAATGGTCAAGATCGCCAAACAAGTGGGTCTTGCGGTAGTTGCACAGGCGCGTGCCCTGGGCGTCGATCAACTGCACGGCGTTGTAGACCTGGCCGTCTTCGGCCCGTTCCGGGTAGCCATACAGGATCGCCAGCCCGGCACTTTGCGCCAGTTCGGCAATCGCCTGCGCCGATGGCCCATCCTGTGCCTCGGCCAGTGCGCCAACGGCTTCGGCGCCAATGTTATAGCCGGTGAGGAACATCTCTGGCAGCACCAGCACATCGGCGCCGTGTGCCTCATGGGCCAGTTGATGCAGGCGCTGCAGGTTGGCGGCCACATCCAGCGGCAGCGGCGGGCATTGGTACAGGGCGACACGCATGCTCAACTCCTTATTCTGCCAGGGCGATTGGCCCTATTTCATCGAACACATCGCCTGGGCCTGGGTTCTCCGGGTGGGTGCTGCCACCGAAGTGGTTCATGATGCCCCATACCGCGTTGAGCGAGGTTTGTACCGCGCCTTCGACCCAGGCAGGCGTCCACGATACATCATCACCCGCGATGAATATCCCGCGTTGTTCGGCGGGCATATCCTTCTGCATGAAGTGCGCATACATCCGTTGGTTGTAACGATAGTGACCGGGCAAGGCACCTTTGAAGGCCCCGAGGAAATGCGGGTCGGCCTCCCAGGACACGGTGATCGGGTCGCCGATGATGCGCGCCTTGATGTCGACCTTGGGGTAGATTTTCTTCAGTGCATCGAGGGCCAGTTTCACCCGCTTGTCGATAGGCTGGGGCAGCATCTTCAGTGCGTCGCTCATCCACGAGTAGGACAGGCAGATCACCCCCGGCTTGTCGTCACCGTTATCGAACAGGTAGGTGCCACGGGTAAGGCGGTCGGTGAGGGTCATGCTCATCAGGTCGCGCCCGGTTTGCGGGTCTTTGTCTTTCCAGAATGGGCGATCAACCATCACGAAGGTTTTCGAGGACTGCATGTAGCGAGTGCGATCCAGGGCCATCCACATTTTTTGTGAGAACAGGGTTTCGTCGCATTCGATCTGGGTGGTCAGCAACCAGCTTTGGCAGGTGGTCAGCACCGCCGCGTATTCGCGGGTGTCGCCATAGTTGTCGGTAACAGCAAAGCGGCCATCGGCGGCGTGGGCAATGCGCTTCACGCCTGCCCGTGGTGCGCCTCTATGCAACGAGCTCAGGCTGGTGCCGGCCGGCCAGTGGGCGCAGCGTTCCGGCACATGGCGCCAGATGCCCATGGGCACTTGTGCCACGCCACCGACGATCAAGTGTTGATGATCATCGCAGTTGGTCATCACCACGCGGAAGATTTCCAGCATGGAGTTGGGGAAGTCAGAGTCCCAGCCGCCGGTACCGAAACCGACCTGGCCAAACACCTCGCGGTGGTGGAAGGACAATTTGGCGAAGGCTTTGGAGGTGGCGACAAAGTCGTAGAAGGTACGGTCATCCCACAGCGGCACGAGCTTGTTCCACAGTTCCTTGAGCCGTGGCACGTCGCGGTCGCGGATCGCCTGCTGGATATCGCCGAACTGCGAACCGGCCTCCAAGGCGTCGGCCCAGGCATCGGCGACTTCCTGGAACAGTGCCGGTAAATCGGAGAGTTTTTGCGCGTAGTGAGTCTGGCCTTCCAGATCGATCACAGTGCTGCCGGACGCCGGCGTCAGCGGGTTAGGAAAGGGCTTGGTTTCCAGTCCCAGTTTGTCCACGTAATGGTAGAACGCCGTGGACGACACCGGGAACCGCATGCCGCCCAGCTCGGCGATGATGCCTTCGGCGCCTTCAAAGGCCTGCGAGCGCAAGCGGCCACCCATCTTCGAGGCTTCATACACCACGGGCTTGAGCCCGAGTTTCATCAGCTCGTAGGCCGCCACCAGGCCCGCGATCCCGGCACCGACGATCGCCACTTCGGCGCCATGGTTAGCCGCAGGAATACTGCCCAGCCCGGCGGGGTGTTCGATCCAGTCATCAAAGGCAAACGGGAAATCCGGGCCGAAGATGGTGATGGGTTTCTTGCCATCGCCCGGGTGGCGATTGGGCTTGCTGAGAGTGCTGGACGGAATGCTCATGGCTGACCTTACTGACGGCTCGGCGGGAGGAGGGCCCGTTGAGTATAGGAAAAGATGGCAGTCAGTTTAGGGAACGTTGCGCGCGTTAATAAGGCGCAATATGTCGTCGGATTGCGCTAGTTTTAGTCAATGTGACGAGTTAAGTGGTCAGATTGGTTGTCCGCGATCCAATTTGTTACTGAGGATGATCGAGGTGGTGGTTTTCTCCACACCGTCGACACTGCCGATCTGGTCCAGCAATTGGTCCAGTTGCTCCGGCGAATCGGTGCGCAGCCAAGCCACGTAATCGAACTCCCCACTCACCGCGCACAACTGCTGCACCTGCGCCATGGCGCTTAGCCTGCGCAACACCTCTTTGCCCGAACGGGGTTGCACGGTAATGCCCACGTAAGCCTGCAACCCACCATCCGCAACGCGCTGGCCCAGGCGCACGCCGTAACCGGTGATGACCTGGGTTTTCTCCAGGCGTGCCAGACGCGACGTGACGGTGGTACGCGCGATGCCCAACTGCCGGGCGAGCATGGCCACGCTTTCACGGGCGTTGAGCTGCAGGGCGGCGATCAGTTGGCGGTCGATTTCGTCTAGGGCGGGCAAGGGGGGCTCCAGTGCGGGGGCAATGGGCAAGCATGGTACAGGCTTGGCCTGGCTGAAAGAACCGTGATGCCAGATACGCAAAAGCCGCGCAGTGCGCGGCTTTGAGTATGGTGGGCCCAGTAGGACTCGAACCTACGACCAAGGGATTATGAGTCCCCTGCTCTAACCAACTGAGCTATAGGCCCTCAGTAGGTCGCGGATTATAGCGATGGTTTGTTCACTGTGCCATCCGAAAAATCCTTGTGCTGTGTACGAAGGAAGCTGGCGGCAAAAAGCTCCGGCGGCAGGGGCAGGCTGACGATGTAGCCCTGCATCTGTTCACACCCCTCGCTTGCGAGGAATGCTTGTTGTGCCGGGGTTTCCACGCCTTCGGCGATGATGGTGAATTGCATGCTGTGGCCAAGGGCGATGATGGCGCGCACGATGGCTGCATCGTGAGGGTCGTCGGGCAAGCCGCGGACGAAGGATTGATCGATCTTGAGGAAGTCCAGGGGCAGGCGTTTGAGGTAGCTGAGGGACGAGTAGCCGGTGCCGAAATCATCGATTGCCAGCTGTACGCCCAGGCGCTTGAGTTGGTGCAACACCGCCAGTGCTTCTTCGGCTTGGCTCATGATGAAGTTTTCGGTGATCTCCAGCTGCAGGCAGCCCGGTTCGAGGTGGTAATCGCGCAGCAGTTGTTCGATGCGTGATAGCAGGTTGGGGTGACGCAGTTGCGCGCCTGCAAGGTTGACCGACAGGGGGCCGAAATCCTTGAAAGCCGCTTGCCAGGCGTGCAGCTGCCGGCACGCCTGTTCCAGTACCCAGTCTCCGATTTGCAGGATCATGCCGTTCTCTTCGGCCAGGGCAATAAAGTGTTCGGGCGGGACCTCGCCCAAGGTCGGGTGGTGCCAGCGGATCAAGGCTTCGGCACCGATCAGTTGTTGGGTGACCAGGCTGCGTTTGGGTTGGTAATACAGGCTCAATTCTTCACGTTCGATGGCGCGGCGCAGTTCGTGCTCCAGCGCTACGCGTTCATTGGCCTGGGCGGTCAGGTCGCGGGTGTAGCGCTCGACCCGGTTGCGCCCCTTGGCTTTGGAGCGATACATCGCGGCGTCGGCATTTTTGACCAGGGTGGCGACGTCGGTACCGTCTTGCGGATACAGACTGGTGCCGATACTCGCGCTGATGAAGAACTCATGCTCGCCGGCCTGGAATGGCGGGGTAAAACAGTCGAGCAGTTTGTTCGCCAAGTGCTGGGCGTCGCTGGCCTGTTGCAAGCCGGGCAGCAGGATGATGAATTCGTCGCCGCCCAGGCGAGCAACGGTGTCCACGTCCCGCAACTGCTCCTTGAGGCGTACGGCGATGTCTTTGAGCAGCAGGTCGCCGACCGGGTGGCCGAGGCTGTCGTTGATGTGCTTGAAGCGGTCGAGGTCGAGAAACAGCACCGCACCCTGTTTACCACTTTCCTGCTGGCCGTTGAGTGCGGCCTGCAACCGGTTTTCAAACAAGGTGCGGTTGGGCAGGCCAGTCAATGGGTCGTGGTGGGCCTGATAATCCAGGCGGGCCTGGGCCAGCTTGAGGCTGGAGATGTCGGCAAACACAGCAACGAAGTGCGTGACCAATTGCTCGCGGTTACGCACAGCGCTGATGGTCAGCCAGCTCGGATACACCTCGCCGTTCTTGCGGCGGTTGGAGATCTCTCCTTGCCAGTGGCCATGGGTCGTCAACTGGTGCCACATTGCCGCATAGAACGCGCTGTCGTGCAGGCCGGAGGCGAGCAAGCGCGGGGTATGGCCAAGGGCTTCAACCTCGCTGTAGCCGGTTATCTCCGTGAAGGCGCGGTTGACGGCGCTGATGTTCTGTCGTGTGTCGGTGATCAAGACGCCTTCGGCGGTGCTTTCGAACACCGTGGCGGCCTGCTGCAGTTTTTCCTGCATCAACTGGCGTTCGGTGATGTCCCGGGCGATGGTCAGCATGCAGTCTTCGTCGCCAATCGGCAGTGGGCGGCTGGACACTTCGCACAGGCGAATCTGGCCGTCGGCACGACGGATATGGCAGATGAAATCGCGGACAAAACCGTCGCGCTGCATCAATTCCAGCATGTGCTTGCGTTCGTTGAGGTCGACCCAGATGCCCAGGTCCAAGGCAGATTGGTCGAGTGAGGAGGCGCTGGTGAATCCGGTCAGGTGGCTGAAACCCTCGTTTACTTCGATCAGCAGGCCGTCGCTCTGGCGGCTCAGCAGTAAGCCATCTGGGGAGGCATGGAAGGCTTTGGCAAACTTTTCTTCGGAGGTTTGCAGCCGCTGTTGGGTTTCCTTGAGCTGAGTGATGTCCCGCACTACCACCACCAAGGCTTCAGTGGTATCGAGTTGGAACGGCTCAGCTGAGATCAGCCCGGTAAATGCCTGACCATTGCTGCGCAGAAAGGACATTTCCAGGTTACGGATACTGGTGGTCTGTACCCGCTGCAGCAAATCCGGACCGACGCCCTGAATGCCCCATATATTCAGATCTGAGGCGGTTTTGCCCACGACCTCATCAAAGCTCAGGCCAATCTGGTCCTCGAATGCCTTGTTGACCTCCAGCAAACAACCATCAGACAACCGAGCAATCACCAGGATGTCCGGGCACTGCTGAAACACCGAGGCAAATTTCTGCTCGGACAGTTGCAGGGCTTCTTCGGTGCGCTTGGCTTCGCTGATGTCGATCATCAGGCCGCGCAGCACCGGCTCGTGGCCGTGTTCGATCAGGCTGACAATGTCACGTACCCACAGGCAGCGGCCATCAGCGGTGATGACCCGGTAATCAATACTGTGATCACGGTTGGCACGAGTTTCCCGATAGCAATAGGCCTCGGCGCGGGTCAGGTCAGCGGGATGGATGATGTTGCGCCAGAAGCCTGGAATCAGCCAGTGGGCGCGGGGATAGCCAAGCAGGTCTTCGGCATGGGGCGACACATAGCTGTAGGTGAAGTCGCTGATGCTTGCTTCCCAGACGATGGCGGACAAGCTCTCCACCAAGCCGCGATAGTGGTACTCGCTGCTTCGCAGTTCTTGCTCAAGGGCGACCCGACGGGAAATTTCCGAGCTGAGCCGGCGATTGATCCGAATGACGATCGCCAGCACTGTACTCAACAGCAGCACCGCTGGCAGGCCGTACGTGAGCAGGTCAGCCCAGAAGGTGCGGTGATCGGTGAAGCTGCCGACCCAGTGTTGCTGGATCGCATCAGTTTCGGCTGAACTGAGATCGGCGAGGACTTTGTCCAGGATGCCCACCAGGATTTTTTCATCCCGCGGGACACCCATCGCCAGTTGGTAGCGGTAAGGCGTTTCGCCGCTGACGTACAGGCCGTCGAGCTTGAGTTGGCGCAGGCTCCAGACGCTGGAGGCGAGGTCGCCGACCACGGCATCCACTTCATCGGTGGCCAGGGCTTGCAGCGTCGAACTGACGTTGGGCAGGGCGACCAGATTCAGGTCCGGATGGTGGGTGCGGAGCAATTCATGGGGGGCGTAGTTCTCCACCACGGCAATTTTCAGCCCGTACAAATCCTTGAGGCTGCGTGGTTTCGCGCCGCCTTCATGGGCCAGGATGACGATGGGAAAGTCGAGATAGGGGCGTGTGAAGGCCAGGAAGTTTTGGCGTTCGGGGGTGGACATAATGCCCGGCAGCAGGTCGAGCTGATTATTGCGGGCTTGTTCAAGCACTGCGGTCCAGTTAACTGGTTCGATCAGTTTGATTCGCACACCCAGGCGGTCCTGGAGCAGGCGTACGTAATCGGCTGCCAAGCCCTGATATCGGCCATTTTCATCGCGATATTCAAAAGGTGGCCAAGACGCATCCACGCCTAGGCGCAGCTCCTGATGGTCCGCCAACCAGCTACGCTCATCATCCGTAAGAGTCAACGCGCCAGCCGTTGCGGTCCAGGTCAGCAGCGACAGCAGTATCACGGTCGGCAATCTGGGCATAACGGTCTCGTTATGGCACGGGGAATGTCTCGAGTGTAGACGGGCATTGCGAGGGTGGGGTGGTGCGGGGCGGTTAATCTGTCAAAGCAATCGGTAGAAAGCAAAACCCCCGGCCTGGGCCGGGGGGTCTGGTATCACTCGTCGAGGAAGGAGCGCAGATGCTCGCTTCGCGTCGGGTGGCGCAACTTGCGCAGCGCCTTGGCTTCGATCTGACGGATCCGCTCACGGGTCACGTCAAACTGCTTACCGACTTCCTCAAGGGTGTGGTCGGTATTCATGTCGATGCCGAAACGCATGCGCAGTACCTTGGCTTCACGGGCAGTGAGGCCGGACAGTACGTCGCGAGTCGCTTCTTTCAAGCTCTCAACAGTGGCGACATCGATTGGCGACTGCATGGTCGAGTCTTCGATGAAGTCACCCAGATGGGAGTCTTCGTCATCACCAATCGGCGTTTCCATGGAGATCGGCTCTTTGGCGATCTTCAGTACCTTGCGGATTTTATCCTCAGGCATTTCCATGCGTTCGCCCAGCTCTTCCGGGGTCGGTTCGCGACCCATTTCCTGCAACATCTGCCGGGAAATGCGGTTGAGCTTGTTGATGGTCTCGATCATGTGCACCGGAATACGGATGGTGCGGGCCTGGTCGGCGATCGAGCGAGTGATCGCCTGACGGATCCACCAGGTGGCATAAGTCGAGAACTTGTAGCCGCGACGGTATTCGAACTTGTCCACCGCCTTCATCAAGCCGATGTTGCCTTCCTGGATCAGATCAAGGAATTGCAGGCCACGGTTGGTGTACTTCTTGGCGATGGAGATCACCAGACGCAAGTTCGCTTCAACCATCTCTTTTTTCGCGCGGCGGGCCTTGGCCTCACCGATCGACATGCGACGGTTGATGTCTTTGATTTCTGCAATCGTCAGGCCGGTTTCGGTCTCAAGCGCGGTCAGCTTCTGCTGGCAACGGATGATATCGGGCTGCAGGCGACCGATGGCTTCGGCGTATTTCGCCTTGCCCTTGGCCAGTGCGTCGCTCCAGCTTTCGTCAACTTCGTTGCCCGGGAACTGGCGCAGGAAATCGGTACGCGGCATGCGCGCATCACGCACACAGAGCTGCATGATCGCACGCTCTTGGGCACGCAGACGCTCAAGGGCGCTGCGAACACGCTCAACCAGGCCTTCGAATTGCTTGGGCACCAGCTTGATCGGCATGAACAGCTCAGCCAGGGCCACCAGCTCGGCAATCGCCTGCTTGTTGCCGCGACCGTGCTTCTTCAGGGCCTTGCGGGTGATTTCCATTTGATCGGAAACCGCACCGAAGCGCTGGGCCGCGATGACCGGGTCTGGACCGCTTTCGGCTTCTTCTTCGTCGTCGCTGCTTTCAGCTTCGTCGTCGTCGGAGTCGTCGTCCGCTTTTGCGGCTTTCGCATCAACAGGCGGCGGTACTTCGGCGGCAGGCGGCGCAATGCCGTCGTCCGGGTCGATATAACCGCTCAGGACGTCAGACAGGCGGCCACCTTCGGTGGTGACGCGAGTGTACTCGGAGAGAATGTGGTCAACCGTGCCAGGGAAGTGCGCAATGGCGCCCATCACTTCACGGATACCCTCTTCGATACGCTTGGCGATTTCGATCTCGCCTTCGCGTGTCAGCAGCTCGACGGTACCCATTTCGCGCATATACATGCGCACGGGGTCTGTCGTGCGGCCGATATCGGTCTCTACTGCAGCCAGCGCGGCAGCAGCTTCCTCAGCGGCGGCCTCGTCGGTATCAGCGTCGGCCAGCATAAGGGAATCCTTATCTGGCGCGACTTCGAATACGTTGATCCCCATGTCGTTAATCATGCGGATGATGTCTTCCACCTGCTCAGGATCTGAAATATCCTCAGGCAGGTGGTCGTTGACCTCCGCGTAAGTCAGGTAACCCTGCTCACGACCAAGAAGTATCAACTCTTTGATACGAGACTGCTGTTGCGCTTTTCCGGACATAACACCCTATCCACTGAAGGTCTTGGCGGGCAAAAAACAAGCCGAGGATTATACCCGAGCTATGACCTCACACGCCAGCTGAGGTCGGGTTTGATGCGTAAACATTCTGTTTTAAGAGGTCGCGCATCTGTTTTGCTATCTGAATTTGCTCTTCAGCCGATAATCCCGGCTGCCTTGCTCTCTTGATAAGTTCGTCGAGGGTCTGAGTGTGTTGACCCGCGGATAACCTATTAATGGTGTCTAAAAACTGTTGTTCAAGGTTGTCGCCGTCAATTAGCCACTCCTTTTCCGCCAGTGCCCGTAATAAACGGCCCTGTTCCGTGCCATGCCAGCGAGCCATCAACTGGATTGAGTTTAGCTTAGGGTTTTTCTGCACGGCTTCGATCAGTGCAATAAGCACCTGGGCGTAGGTGTTGCTCTCGTTGGCAAAATGGTCGGCGCTTTCAACCTTACCGGCCAATTGCGGGTGGTGAATCAGTGTGCGCAGTGCAATCAATGTGGGGGCTTCCACCGCTACGGGTGTGCGTGGAGCGTAGGCTTCATCGCGATCACCGCGTTTGCCGTTTTTGCTCCAGGGCTTTTTGTCCCACTTCTTGCCGCCGGCGCCGGGCTTCTTCGGCGTCCATTCCTGTTGGGGGACGAAGGCCTCCTGAGGTTGGTGGAAGTCGGCATAGTCCGGCATGGCGTCGTAATCCATGCCGGGGTCGTAGGCTGGCGGTGCATCCTGCGGGGCGCTGTGCACCAGCTGGCTTACGGCTTCACCGCTTAAACCAGTGATCTCCAGCAGGCGCTGGCGCATCAGCGTGCGCAAATTAGCGCCCGGGACTTTGTCGATCAGCGGCGCCGCGAGGGTGGCCATATGGGCCTTGCCTTCGAGGGAGCGCGGGTCGGCTTCTTCGGTCAGTTGCTGGAAAAAATAATCCGCCAGCGGCTGCGCATGTTGATTGATACGTGCGCGGAACGCGTCGGTACCTTCCGAGCGCACCAGGGTGTCCGGGTCTTCGCCTTCGGGCAGGAACAGGAAGCGTGCGCGGCGCCCATCCTGCAGGCTCGACAGCGTGGCTTCGAGCGCGCGCCAGGCGGCGTTGCGGCCCGCCTGGTCGCCGTCGAAGCAAAACAGCACGCTGGGCACGACGCGGAACAGGCGCTTCAAATGTTCTTCGCTGGTGGCGGTGCCGAGGGTCGCGACCGCGTTGCGCAAGCCTTGTTGGGCCAGGGCGATCACGTCCATATAGCCTTCAACCACGATGATCTCGTCGAGGTTGCGGTTGTTCTTGCGCGCCTCGAACAGACCGTAGAGTTCCTGGCCCTTGTGGAACACCGGGGTCTCCGGAGAGTTCAGGTACTTGGGCTTGTCGTCCCCGAGTACACGGCCGCCGAAGGCGATGATGCGGCCACGGCTGTCGCGGATCGGGAACATCACCCGGTCGCGGAAGCGGTCATAGCGCTTGCCGGTCTCGGCGTTTTCCACCAGCAGGCCGGCATCGATCATGGCCTTTTGCTGGAGGGTGTCGCTGCTCAGGTGTTTATACAGATTGTCCCAGCCCGGCGGAGCGAAGCCGAGGCCGAAGTCCCGAGCGATTTCGCCGGTGAGGCCGCGCCCTTTAAGGTAATCGACAGCGGCCTTGCGCTGCGGATGGCTCTTGAGTGCCTGGCGGTAAAAGTCGGCAGCAGCGGTGAGCAGCGGATACAGCGGCGAATCGGTGGGTTGCCGCGGTTTGTGCGGCCGGCCACTTTCTTCGCGGGGCACTTCCATGCCGGCGGCTTTCGCCAGGTCCTCGACAGCCTGGGGGAAGTCCAGGTTGTCGTGGTCCATCAGGAAGCCCAGGGCATTCCCGCCCGCCCCGCAACCGAAGCAGTAATAGAACTGCTTGTCGGGGCTGACGCTGAAGGATGGGGTTTTTTCTTTATGGAAAGGGCAGCAGGCGGTGTAGTTTTTGCCAGCTTTTTTCAGCTGTACGCGTGAGCTGACAACATCGACGATGTCGGTGCGGTTCAGAAGGTCGTCAATAAAGCTCTGGGGAATCAGCCCGGCCATGGCGTTCTCGTCATCACTGCGTGTAAATGAGGGCCCGTAACGTGTTCAAGCGCACGTAAGGAGTGCTCGATCATCATCGTCTGCATGGGTCATCAGGGAGTGTATCTGCCGAATATTTACTGAGGATAGTTTCTGATCAGTCTTCGGCATGGAAATGTTGCCCGGGCGTCCGGTCTAGGCCAATGGCGGCCTCGGAAACGCATCGTTGGGCACAGCCGATACAGTTGATCGTCTGTTTGAAGAATAGGTGTGCTCGTCAGTAGCCTTGTTAGGCTCGTCAGAAGAGACGTGCACCGCTGGCAAAAGAGCCAGCCCTGACGTGTGAAGCAGTGTCTCGGTCGCATGTGCGGCGTCGACGGTGAAGCATCAAGCGATATCCGCAAATGCCAACAGCCCGGCTGAGGGCCGGGCTTGGCAGAAGCTTGCTACGAACGTCTGTGTATTAGTACAGACGAACGGCGCGGCGCTGTTCGCGCTGAACTTTCTTAGCGTGACGCTTAACAGCGGCTGCTGCTTTGCGCTTACGCTCAGAAGTTGGCTTCTCATAAAATTCGCGGCTACGAACTTCAGCCAGAACACCGGCTTTTTCGCAGGAGCGCTTGAAACGACGCAGAGCTACGTCGAAGGGTTCGTTCTCTTTTACTTTGACGGCTGGCATCCAGAGCTACCTTCTTTCATTACCGGGAATCAACGTTCTCGTCGCAAAAAATTCGCGGCTGAGGTCGTCGGTTTTTAAGGGTTGCGGATGTTAACCCCTCATTGCCCGGAATGCAAAGCCTCTGATCGAAAACCGCTAGTCGGGAGGGGGAGTGGCGACTATTATGCGCGCCTTCGAATTCAGCCTCTACAAGGCGCAAACCCATGCTAGTACTGGGACTTGAAACCTCCTGCGACGAAACCGGAGTCGCACTATACGACAGTGAACGCGGGCTTTTGGCCGATGCACTGTTCAGTCAGATCGACCTGCATCGCGCCTATGGCGGCGTGGTGCCGGAGCTTGCCAGCCGCGATCACGTCAAGCGCATGCTGCCGCTGATCCGCCAGGTGCTGGATGAAGCCGGCTGTGTGGCAACCGAGGTCGATGCCATTGCTTACACCGCCGGCCCCGGATTGGTCGGAGCCCTGCTGGTTGGGGCCTCTTGCGCCCAGGCGTTGGCGTTTGCCTGGGGCATTCCTGCCCTTGGTGTGCACCATATGGAAGGCCATTTGTTGGCGCCCATGCTGGAAAAAACACCGCCGGAGTTCCCGTTCGTCGCTTTGTTGGTTTCGGGGGGGCATACGCAGCTGGTTCAGGTGGACGGGATCGGCCAATACACACTGTTGGGCGAGTCGCTGGACGATGCCGCCGGTGAAGCGTTCGACAAAACCGCGAAGATGATGGGACTTAATTATCCGGGTGGTCCGGAAATCGCCCGCCTTGCCGAGAACGGCGTTGCCGGTCGCTACACCTTCCCGCGGCCGATGTGTGATCGTCCTGGCTTGATGTTCAGTTTCAGCGGCTTGAAAACCTCTGCCTTGAACACCTGGCAGCAGAGCGTCAGCGCCGGGGACGACGGCCAGCAAGCCCGTTGCGACATCGCGCTGGCGTTCCAGCAGGCTGTGGTGGAGACTTTGACCATCAAGTGCAAGCGCGCCCTGAAACAGGCGGGCATGAAGCGGCTGGTGATCGCAGGCGGCGTCAGCGCCAACAAGGCGTTGCGCAGTTCCCTGGAAAAAATGCTCGGCGACATGAATGGCAATGTGTTCTACGCACGCCCTGAGTTCTGCACTGACAACGGCGCAATGATCGCCTATGCCGGTTGCCAGCGCTTGCAGGCCGGGCAGCACGAAAGCCTGGCGATCAGCGTGCAGGCGCGCTGGCCGATGGAGCAATTGCCGCCGTTGTAAGGTTCAAGGGCGCCGAGTCCAGGCGGGATATTTAAAAATGCCGTTCGCGCCCGGCAAACAGGTCGCGTAGATTGCCGCGGTGGCGCCAGACGATCAGCAGTGTCAGCACGCTCATCGGTAACAGCGCTTGCGGTTCCTGCCAGGCCAGCAACGGCAGGGTCAGTGGCGTAGCAATCAGCGCGGCCAGCGAGCTGGTGCGGGTCAGGTAGAACGTCAGCAGCCAGGCGAGCATGGCCAGTAACGCCGCAGGGGGGTAAATACCCAGCAGCATGCCGGCCGCCGTGGCTACGCCCTTGCCGCCGCGAAAACGGAAGTACAACGGGAACAGGTGGCCCAGGACGGCACATAGGCCCACCCAGGCTTGCTGCTGCAAGCCAAGGCCGACGAGGCTGGCGATCAGCACGGGCAGCAGGCCCTTGCAAACGTCGCCCAGCAAGGTCAGGACGGCGAGTTTCTTGCCGGCAAGGCGCAACATATTGGTTGCGCCGGCATTGCCTGAGCCACTCATTCGCGGATCGGGGTTTCCCGTCAAGCGGCTGAGCAAAATGGCGAAGGACAGCGAGCCGAGCAGGTAGGCGAAAATCGCCAGTGACCAAAACATGCTAACTATTCCGGGCGAGGACGCCCTGATTCTAACGGGGCATCGCGCCCTTGTCGTGCTGCGGAGAAAAGTGCTTGGACAGAGTGTTTATCGAAGGCCTGGAAGTCGACACCGTGATCGGGGCTTACGACTGGGAGCGCGGAATCCGGCAATGCCTGCGCCTGGACCTGAGCTTCGCCTGGGATAATCGCCCAGCTGCGGCAGGTGACGACCTGACCCTGGCACTGGATTACGCCAGGGTGTCTGCGCGTATCCAGGCCTTTGCCGAGCAGTCCCAGTACCAACTGGTGGAAACCTTTGCCGAGCGTCTGGCCGAAGTGCTGATGAGTGAGTTCCAGATTCCCTGGCTGCACCTCAAGTTGACCAAGCCCGGCGCGGTACCGGCTGCCAAGGGCGTGGGCGTGGAGATCGAGCGCGGATGTCGTTGACTCAGGTTTACCTCGGGCTTGGCAGCAATATCGACCGCGAGGCTCGTCTATGTGCCGGCTTGGATGCGTTGGCGGGTTTCTTGACGGATATGCGCTGTTCGGCGGTGTTCGAAAGCCAGCCGGTGGGGATCAAAAGTGGGCCGTTTTTCAATCTGGTGGTGTCTGCTTATACCGACCTGCCGTTGATGGAGTTGGATCGTCGCTTGAAATCCATCGAGGCTGACAATGGCCGCTACGCGCCCGACCGCAAAGGCCTGCCGCTGGATATCGATGTGTTGTTGTATGGCGATCTGGTGGGCAATTTCGATGGCTTGATCTTGCCGCGAGCCGAAATCCTGAAAAACGCCTTTGTGTTGTGGCCGCTGTCGATGATGGCGCCGGACCGTATGCACCCTGAGGCGGGCAAGACAATGGCCGAGTTATGGCGAGACGCGCAGATTGATCAGGTATTGGCACCTGTGGCGTTCGAGTGGCAGGGTCAACCACTCACGCCACAAGCTCTTTTGTAGGCGCCGAGCTTGTTGTGGCGAGGGAGCTTGCTCCCGCTGCGCAGCAGCCCCGCTATCTTGGGAGCGCTTCGCACTGGAGCGCCAGACCGGTCCCGCGGGAGCAAGCTCCCTCGCCACAACGGCCATCGCCTAAGGAAAGGGGTTTTCCTTGTAGGCTTTCAATGCGCTTAACCGTTCGCGCTTGAGCGCATCGCCCAGTTCGGGACCTTTGAAACCCTTTTCTAGCAGCGGCGCGACCGGCACTTCGCGTGCAGCCTTTGCCGCTCCGCGCAAATAATCGGCCTGTGGATAACTGCGCTGTTCAAAACCCTTGCGGCCACGAGCGTCCATTTCGCAGGCCGCCACGAACTCCTCAAAGCGTTGCGGCCGACGGTACACGTCGAAGCTTTGCAGCAACTCCAGCAATGTCGAGGCCTTGAGTTCAAGCGCTCGATGCCCGTGAGTATGATATTGCCCCACCAGCAAGGCCAACTCCTGGCAATCCCTCGGCACCTTGAAACGCTCGTTCACCGCTTTGATCAGCTTCAAGCCGCGATATTCGTGGGCAATGTGCTGCGGCAACTTATCCACAGGTGTCAGGCCCTTGCCCAGGTCGTGCAGCAGGCAGGCCCAGCGCACGCTCAGCGGTTGCTTGTGCAGGGCAGCTTGTTCCAGCACGCTCAAGGTGTGCACGCCGGTGTCAATTTCCGGGTGGTGAGCTGCGGGCTGCGGCACGCCGAACAGCGCATCCACCTCCGGCATCAAGGTTTTCAGCGCGTCGCAGTCACGCAGTACTTGGATAAATACCTGGGGTTGATCTTCCATCAGCGCCCGTGAGATTTCCTTCCAACTGCGCTCGGGGGTAAGGGCCTCCAACTCGCCGGACTCACTGAGTTGGCGCATTAACTCCAGGGTCTCAGGGGCGACTGTGAAGCCAAGAGGCGCATAGCGTGCGGCGAAACGCGCAACGCGCAATACACGGAGTGGATCTTCGGCGAACGCGGGGGAAACATGCCGTAAAATACGCGCTTCAAGGTCGCGTTGGCCCTGATAAGGATCGGTCAGGTTACCCTCGTCGTCCTCCGCCATGGCGTTGATGGTCAGGTCACGCCGAATCAGGTCTTCTTCCAGCGTAACGTCGGGGCTCGCATGGAATATAAAGCCGCCGTAACCCCGCCCATTCTTGCGTTCGGTGCGAGCAAGGGCGTATTCGTCACCGTTCTTCGGGTCGAGAAATACCGGGAAATCGGCGCCCACCGGTTTATAACCCTTGGCGAGCATCTCTTCGGCCGTCGCGCCAACGACGACGCGGTCTATATCGGTGACCTTGATGCCCAGTAGGCGATCACGCACGGCGCCGCCGACTTTGTAGATTTTCATGAAAAAGCCTCCATTAGCGGCACAGGATAACGCCTGAGCTTGGCCAATGGAGGCTTTGCTGTTTCAGAGATGAACGACGGCCATGTCGAGGCGGCCGTAGTCGTTGTCGTTATGATCGCTGCGCGGTGGCACATGATGGGTTTTCATCACTTGGTCGCCCTGAAGGGTTTCCAGATGAATATCAAAGCCCCAGAGCCGATGCAGATGCTTGAGCACTTCCTCAGTGGATTCGCCCAAGGGTTTGCGGTCGTGCTGCTGGTGACGCAAGGTCAGCGAACGGTCGCCACGCACATCGATGCTGTAGATCTGCACGTTAGGTTCGCGGTTACCGAGGTTGTATTGCGCGGCCAGGGTTTCGCGAATGATGCGGTAGCCGGGTTCGTCGTGGATGGCAGGTACTACCAGGTCGTCCTTGAGGTCGTCGTCCAGGATACTGAACAGCTTGAGGTCGCGGATCACCTGGGGCGACAGGTACTGCAGGATGAAACTCTCATCCTTGAAGCTGCTCATGGCGAACTTGATGGTCGAGAGCCAGTCGCTGCCGGCGATTTCCGGGAACCAGCGGCGGTCTTCCTCGGTGGGGTGCTCGCACATACGGCGGATATCGCGGTACATGGCAAAACCCAGTGCATAGGGGTTGATGCCGTTGTAATACGGGCTGTCGAAGCCTGGCTGGAAGACCACGCTGGTATGGGACGTGAGGAACTCCATCATAAAGCCGTCAGTGACCAGGCCCTCGTCGTACAGGTCGTTCATCAGGGTGTAATGCCAGAAGGTCGCCCAGCCCTCGTTCATCACCTGGGTTTGGCGCTGTGGATAAAAATATTGCGCGATCTTGCGTACGATCCGCACGATTTCACGCTGCCAGGGCTCCAGCAGCGGTGCGTGTTTTTCCAGGAAATACAGGATGTTTTCCTGAGGTTCGGCGGGGAAGCGCGCATTGTCCTTGTCGCTGTTCTTGTCGGCGCGCTTGGGGATGGTGCGCCACAGGTCGTTGATCTGTTTCTGCAGGTGCTCCTCGCGTTCCTTCTGGCGCAGGCGCTCCTCTTCTGCGGAAATCGGATAGGGGCGTTTATAGCGGTCAACGCCGTAATTCATCAGCGCATGGCAGGAGTCCAACAGGTCTTCTACCGCATCGATACCGTAGCGCTCCTCGCACTGCATGATGTATTGCTTGGCGAACACCAGGTAATCAATGATCGAACTGGCATCGGTCCAGGTTCGAAACAGGTAGTTGCCCTTGAAGAAACTGTTATGCCCATAGCAGGCATGGGCTACTACCAGCGCCTGCATGCAGATGGTGTTTTCTTCCATCAGGTACGCGATGCACGGGTCGGAGTTGATCACGATCTCGTAGGCCAGGCCCATCTGGCCGCGTGTGTAGGACTTCTCGGTACTGAGGAAGTGTTTCCCGTAGGACCAATGGTGATAGCCCAAGGGCATGCCCACCGAGGCATAGGCATCCATCATCTGTTCAGCGGTGATGACTTCTATCTGGTTGGGGTAGGTGTCCAGGGCATAACCCGCCGCGATACGGCTGATTTCCCGGTCATAGGCCTGGATCAGTTCGAAGGTCCACTCGGAGCCAGTGGAAATGGGTTGGCGCTTGTTCTCTTTTTTGGCGGTCATGTCACTAACCTGCGCTGGAAGAGTTCACGGAAGACCGGGTAGATATCGCCGGCCGAGACCAGTTGCTGCTGGGCGAACGTGTCGGCAAAGGCTTCGCCGATGCGCTCGTATTCGAACCACAGGGCCTGGTGCTCACGGGGGGTGATTTCGACGTAAGTGTAGTACTGCACGAACGGCATGATCTGGTTGATCAAAATGTCCCGGCAGATTGGCGAGTCGTCGTTCCAGTTATCGCCGTCGGAAGCTTGGGCGGCGTAGATGTTCCAATCGTTGGCGGGGTAGCGCTCGGCCATGATCTCCTGCATCAGCTTCAGTGCGCTGGAAACAATGGTGCCGCCAGTTTCCCGCGAGTAGAAAAACTCCTCTTCGTCCACTTCCCGGGCACTGGTGTGATGGCGGATGAACACTACGTCAATCTTGTCGTAGTTCCGTTTCAGGAACAGGTACAGCAGGATAAAGAAGCGCTTGGCGATGTCCTTGGTGGCCTGGGTCATGGAGCCGGAAACGTCCATCAGGCAGAACATCACAGCCTTGGAGCTGGGGTTGGGTTGCTTGACCAGCAGGTTGTATTTCAAGTCAAAGGTATCGAGGAACGGCACGCGATGGATGCGCGCGCTGAGTTTTTCGATTTCCGCCTCTATTTCCTGGATATCGCCGAAGTTGTCCGGTTCTTCGCGCTTCAAGCGGGCCAACTCTTCCTTGGCCTGCTTGAGTTTGGCGCGGCTGCTGCCGGACAGGGCGATACGCCGTGCATGGGCTGAGCGCAGGGTGCGGATGATGTTGATGCGCGACGGGTTGCCCTCGTTGCTGATCCCTGCGCGTACGGTCTTGAAGGTATCGGTGCCGGTCAGGTTGCGTTTGACCAGGTTGGGCAGTTCGAGGTCTTCGAACATGAATTCGAGGAATTCTTCCTGAGTGATCTGGAATACGAATTCATCCATGCCTTCGCCAGAGTTGCCGGCTTTGCCCGGACCTTTGCCGCCGCCACCGCCTTGTGGGCGCTGGATATGTTCGCCGGTGGTGAATTCCTTGTTGCCGGGATGCACCACGGTCTGTTTGCCGCCGCGGCCATGGTGAAGCACCGGTTCGTCGATGTCCCGTCCGGGAATGCTGATTTGTTCGCCATGCTCCATATCGGTGATGGAGCGGCGGCTGACGGCCTCTTCTACCGCCTTTTTGATGTGGTCACGGTAACGCCGCAGGAAACGCTGACGGTTTACCGTGCTCTTGTTCTTGCCATTGAGGCGTCGGTCGATCACATAGCTCATGGGGAGCCCTCCGGGCAGCTTCACGTTACAAGCTTCAAGCCGCGGGCTGGAAGCTTAGAGACAAGCGGTCAACTGCCAGGCCGGATGCCTGGCAGTGCGCGCTTGCCGCTGCCTTACTGCGATTTGCGAACCCGCAGGTACCACTCGGAGAGCAGTCGTACCTGTTTGTCGGTGTAGCCTCGCTCGACCATGCGTGTGACGAAGTCGTTGTGTTTTTGCTGATCCTCCTTGCTGGCCTTGGCGTTGAAGCTGATGACGGGCAGCAGGTCCTCGGTGTTGGAAAACATTTTCTTCTCAATGACCACCCGCAGCTTCTCGTAGCTGAGCCAAGTGGGGTTCTTGCCGTTGTTGTTGGCACGGGCGCGCAGTACGAAGTTGACGATTTCGTTGCGGAAATCCTTCGGATTGCTGATGCCGGCGGGTTTCTCGATTTTTTCCAGCTCTTCGTTGAGGGCCACGCGATTGAGGATTTCGCCGGTTTCCGGGTCGCGGTATTCCTGATCCTGGATCCAGAAATCTGCGTACAGCACGTAGCGGTCGAAGATGTTCTGGCCGTATTCGCTGTAGGACTCCAGATAGGCGGTCTGGATTTCCTTGCCGATGAACTCGATGTAGCGCGGCGCCAGGTATTCCTTGAGGAAGCGCAGGTAGCGCTCACGGGTTTCGGCCTGGAACTGCTCTTGTTCAATCTGCTGTTCCAGCACGTAGAGCAAGTGCACCGGGTTGGCGGCAATCTCGTGGGGGTCGAAGTTGAAAACCTTGGACAGGATCTTGAACGCAAAGCGCGTCGACAGACCGTTCATGCCTTCGTCTACACCCGCCGTGTCACGGTATTCCTGGATCGACTTGGCCTTGGGATCGGTGTCCTTGAGGTTCTCGCCGTCATACACCCGCATTTTTGAGTAGATGTTCGAGTTCTCCGGCTCCTTGAGGCGCGACAGCACGGTGAACTGGGCAAGCATCTTCAGAGTGTCCGGAGCGCAATGGGCCTTGGCCAGGGAGCTGTTGAATAGCAGTTTGTCGTAGATCTTGATTTCGTCGCTGACCCGCAGGCAGTACGGCACCTTGACGATATAGATCCGGTCGATGAAGGCTTCGTTGTTCTTGTTGTTGCGGAAGGTATGCCATTCCGATTCGTTGGAGTGAGCCAGCAGGATCCCGGTAAACGGAATCGCCCCAAGGCCTTCGGTACTGTTGTAGTTACCTTCCTGGGTAGCGGTGAGCAGTGGGTGCAGCACCTTGATCGGGGCCTTGAACATCTCCACGAATTCCATCAGGCCCTGGTTGGCCCGGCACAGTGCGCCCGAATAGCTGTAGGCATCGGCGTCGTTCTGCGGGAATTCTTCCAGCTTGCGGATATCGACTTTGCCCACCAGCGCAGAAATGTCCTGGTTGTTTTCATCGCCCGGTTCGGTCTTGGCCACGCCGATCTGGTTGAGGATCGACGGGTAGAGTTTCACCACGCGGAACTGGCTGATATCACCGCCGAACTCGGCCAGGCGCTTGGTGGCCCAGGGCGACATGATGGTGTTGAGGTAGCGCCGCGGGATACCGAAGTCTTCCTCGAGGATCGCGCCATCTTCCGTGGCGTTGAACAGGCCCAAGGGGGACTCGAAGACGGGCGAGCCCTTGATCGCATAGAAGGGCACCTTTTCGATCAATTGCTTGAGTTTTTCCGCCAGGGACGACTTGCCGCCGCCGACCGGGCCCAGCAGATAGAGGATCTGCTTCTTCTCTTCCAGGCCTTGGGCGGCATGTCGGAAGTAGGAAACGATCTGGTCGATGCATTCTTCCATTCCATGGAAGTCTTCAAAGGCCGGATAGCGGCGGATCACCTTGTTGGAAAATATCCGCGACAGGCGCGAATTATTGGCGGTTTCCACCAGTTCTGGCTCGCCAATCGCCAGTAGCAGGCGTTCGGCGGCAGAGGCGTAGGTGCTGCGGTCCTGCTTGCACAGCTCGAGATACTCCTGAAGCGTGAGTTCTTCCTGCTGTGTGGACGCGAAGCGTTGTTGGAAGTGGCTAAAGATACTCATGACGTCGTCACCTCGCTCGATACGTGGAGCCGACGCCGGATCAATCAGTCGATGCTGGCAGTCATTGGCGCACGCCAATGGCTGTTTTCCCCCCAGAACACCCTGAAACGTTACCGATGACCCGTACGCCGGTGTACCGGCTCTCCCCTGATTCGGATGGCCTGCGCTTAAGGATAGTTCGGAATCCGGGAGGTCAAGGCGCGATGCGCAATTAGTTTGGCTGCGCCGTTCGTCAGAAACGGCGCAAGCCCAAGCGTCACGCGGGGTAGCGGGGTGTGAAAAAAATTATTGCGAATCGCCTGAAGAAATTTCCGCAGGATAGGTCGTACGCCACAGCTCAAACCCGCCGTCCAGGCTATAGACGTCAGAGAAACCCTGGCTGATCAAGTACGCGGCTGCGCTCTGGCTGGAATTGCCGTGGTAGCAGGCGACGATCAACGGCGCATCGAGGTCGGCGGCGCGTATGAAGTCGGCGATGTTGACGTTGTCCAGATGCTGCGCGCCGCTGATGTGGGCGGCGGCGTAAGTAGGCTGGTCGCGGATGTCGACGACTACAGCACCTTGCTCGCGCAGGGCCTGGGCTTGTTCGGGGGGGATACGTTTGAATTCGGTCATGGCGGGCTCCTATGGCTTGGTGGCGGCCGGCTGGGTAATGGAAAGGGGGGATTCGCACTGGCAGTCGTGGCGCTCGCCCGTGTCGATGTTCATCAGGGTCATGGCGCCGCCCCACACGCAACCGGTGTCGAGGGCGAACACGCCGGGCTCATCGCACTTGCCTTCCAGCGCGGCCCAATGACCAAAGATGATCTTCGTGTCACGGGTCTTGCGTTCCTTGTAGGCGAACCAGGGCTTATAGCCGGGGAGGGCGCTGTCGGCACCTTCCTTGCTCTTGAGGTCCAGTTTGCCTTCGGCCGTGCAGAAGCGCATGCGTGTGAAATAGTTGGTGATCACTCGCAGGCGGGCGACGCCGGTGAGCTCGTTGTCCCACTTCACCGGGTCGTTGCCATACATGCCGTCGAGGTAAGCGGTGTACAGGTTGTCATCGGCCAATGCACTTTCAACTTCGGCGGCGCACTTGAGGGCTTTTTTCAGCGTCCACTGCGGCGGGATACCGGCATGCACCAAGGCCATGTTGCGGTCCTCGTCGTAGTGCATGAGTTTTTGCCGGCGCAGCCAGTCGAGCAGTTGAGCGCGGTCCGGGGCTTCGAGGATTTCCCGCAGGGTGTCACCTTTTTTGAGGCGCTCGATGTTGTTGCCGGCCGCAAGCAAGTGCAGGTCATGGTTGCCCAGCACGCATACCAAAGAATCACGCAGGCTATAGAGGTAGCGCAGGGTTTCCAGGGACTGGGGGCCGCGGTTGACAAGGTCGCCCACCAACCACAAGCGATCATTTGCGGGGTCGAAGGCTACGCGATCCAGCAGGCGCTTGAGAGGGTCCAGGCAGCCTTGCAGGTCGCCGACAGCGTACGTCGCCATCAGTGCAGGGCTCCTGGCACGGCCAGGCGGAAGGGCTTGATGATTGCATCGAACAGTTGGCCGTCAGTGGCCTTCATTTGATACGAGCCTTGCATGGTGCCGACCTTGGAGGTCATCACCGTGCCGCTGCTATAAGTGTGGCTGGCGCCGCTGTCGATCAACGGTTGCTGGCCGACAACGCCTGCCCCGCGCACTTCCTCGACCTGGCCGTCGCCATCGGTGATGACCCAGTGGCGCGACAGCAGCTTGGCCGGCACCAGCCCGTTGTTCTTCACCGTAATGGTGTAGGCAAAGGCGAAGCGGTTATGTTCGGGTTGCGATTGGTCCGCCAGGAAGCGGGTGACGACGCTGACGTCTATCTGATAGCGAGGATCGGACATGCAAGAGGCCTTAAAAGCGAAGGACAGCAGATGCGGGTCAGTCTAGGCCAAGAGGAGGGCGCTAGGCCAGACATGTGTCGGGCAGCCAGCAAGCGTTATCGGTATAACGCGGAGCAAATGTGAGAGCGGGCTTGCTCGCGAAGGCGGTGCATCAGTTACACATTTGGTGACTGATACAGCGCATTCGCGAGCAAGCCCGCTCCCACATTGGATTGCATCGAGTTCTTACGGCCTATTCCACTACGGATGCAGGCTGGATGGCAAGCTGGTCAGCCAGGCGTACGAACGCGGCCAGGTCCAGTTGCTCGGGGCGCAGGCTTCCATCAACGCCGGCAGCTTCGATCTCGGCATTGCTCAGCAGGGCCTTGAGGGTGTTACGCAAGGTCTTGCGGCGCTGGTTGAACGCTTCCCGCACCACTCGTTCCAGCAGTTTGTGGTCCTTGGCCGGGTGCGGCAGCACGGCATGCGGTACCAGGCGTACGATGGCCGAATCGACCTTCGGCGGCGGGTTGAACGCGCCCGGACCGACGTTGAACAGGTGCTCCACGCGGCAGTGATACTGGACCATGATCGACAAACGACCCCAATCACCACCGCCAGGGCCTGCGGCCAGGCGCTCCACCACTTCCTTTTGCAGCATGAAGTGCATGTCGCGGATGATTCCGGCGTTGTTCAGCAGGTGGAAAATCAGCGGCGTGGAAATGTTGTACGGCAGGTTACCCACCACCCGCAGGCTGTTGGGCGCAGCACCAAGGCTGTTGAAGTCGAACTTCAGCGCGTCGCCCTGGTGCAGGTTGAAGTTGGCTTTGCCGGCGAACTGCTGGTTGAGGATCGGGATCAGGTCCTTGTCCAGTTCCACGACGTCCAGTTGCCCGCCGCTGGCCAGCAGGCCCTGGGTCAGCGCGCCCTGGCCCGGGCCGATTTCCAGCAGGCGGTCTTCTGGCTTGGCGTGGATTGAGCGCAGGATGCGATCGATCACGCCAGCGTCGTGCAGGAAGTTCTGCCCGAAACGCTTGCGCGCCCGGTGTTGGTAATGCTCAGTCATATACGGGTCTCGGCCATCTGATAGGCGGTTTCCAGGGCCACGTGCAGGCTGCCGGTATCGATCTTGCCGCTGCCTGCGAGGTCCAGGGCCGTGCCATGGTCGACGGAGGTGCGGATGATCGGCAGGCCCAGTGTCACGTTGACTGCGGCGCCGAAGCCTTTGTATTTCAGCACGGGCAGCCCCTGGTCGTGGTACATCGCCAGCACTGCATCGCAGTGCTCCAGATATTTGGGGGTGAACAGAGTGTCTGCAGGCAATGGGCCGCGTAGGTCCATGCCTTCTTGGCGCAGGCGCTCTAGTGTTGGTTCAATGATGTCGATTTCTTCATGGCCCAAGTGGCCGCCTTCACCGGCGTGGGGGTTGAGCCCGCAGACCAGGATGCGCGGTTGGGCAATGCCGAATTTGTGTTGCAGGTCGCTGTGCAGGATGCGCGTGACACGCTCCACGCGCTCGGCAGTGATCGCATCGGCGATTTCACGCAGCGGCAAGTGGGTGGTCACCAGCGCCACACGCAGGCCGCGGGTGGCGAGCATCATCACCACTTGAGCGGTATGGGTCAGTTCCGCGAGGAATTCGGTATGGCCGGAAAAGGCGATGCCGGATTCGTTGATCACGCCTTTGTGCACCGGTGCGGTGATCATGCCGGCAAAGTCGCCGTCGATGCAGCCCTGGCCCGCACGGGTCAACGTCTGCAGCACGAATGCCGCGTTGGCCGTGTTCAACTGCCCGGCCACCACCTTGGCCTGCAGCGGGGTGTCCCACACATACAGGCTGCCAGCGGGGGCCGGCAGGTCGGGCCAGTTGCCTGGCGCCACGTCCAGCAGGTTGACGGCCACACCCAGCTGCGCGGCCCGCTCAAGGAGCAGGTCGCGGCTGGTAATGGCAATCAGGGGGTGTGGCTGGGGTTGCGAGGCGAGCAGCAGGCACAGGTCTGGACCAATGCCGGCCGGCTCGCCGGGTGTCACCGCGAAACGCTGGGGTTTCACTGGGTTGCCTGGTCGGTGCCTGTTTGCTCGGCGCCTGGCAGCTTGTTCTCTACATACGCTTCGTCACGGATCTGACGCAGCCAGGTTTGCAGCTCTTCGTCGTATTTGCGGTTACGCAACACGGTCAGGGCTTGTTGCTCGCGGGCCTGGGTGGTGTTGTCCGTGGCGCGACGGCCAAGGACTTCCAGGACATGCCAACCGTATTGGGTCTTGAACGGCTTGGACAATACGCCTTGTGGCGTGTCGGCCATGACCTGCTGGAACTCGGGCACCAGTGCCCTCGGGTCGATCCAGTTCAGGTCGCCGCCGTTAAGGGCAGAGCCCGGGTCTTCCGAGAAGCTTTTAGCCAGGGTGGCGAAGTCTTCACCGCTTTCAATGCGGTCATAGATCTTCTGGGCCAGTTCCTTGGTTTGTGCTTCGGTGCGGATTTCGCTCGGTTTGACCAGGATGTGACGAACATGAACTTCGTCTTTCAACGAGGTTTCGCCGCCGCGACGTTCCAGTAGCTTGAGGATGATGAAACCACCCGGGGTGCGGGCTGGCTGGGTAATGCCACCGACTTCCATGGCGCTCAATTCGCGATCAAACGGAGGTGGCAATTGAGCGGCTTTACGCCAGCCCATGTCACCGCCTTCGAGGGCGTTATCGCTGCCGGACTGAGCAATGGCCATCTGGGCAAAATCTGCACCCGCTTTCAGGCGCTCGTAGATCGCCTGGGTTTTAGCTGCAGCGGCATTGAGCTGCTCAGAGTTGGCCCCGTCCGGGGTAGGAATCAGGATATTAGCCAGGTGCAACTCTTCGGAAAGCTGCATCTTGCCCAGGTCCGAAGCCAGGAAGTTCTTCACTTCCTGCTCGGACACCTGAACCCGTTCGGCCACACGGCGCTGGCGCACACGGCTAATGATCATTTCGCGCTTGATCTGGTCACGGGCGTCCTCATAGGACAGGCCATCGTGGGCCAGGGCGGCGCGGAACTGATCAATGCTCATGTTGTTGCGTTGAGCAATGGTGCCAACAGCCTGGTTCAGTTCTTCGTCCGAAATACGGATGCCGGAACGTTCGCCAATCTGCAGTTGCAGGTTTTCGACGATCAGGCGTTCCAGTACCTGAGATTCCAGGACGCTGGTCGGTGGCACCCCACCGCCACGTTTGGCGATGGTTTGCTGAACTTCCTTGACCCGCTGGTCCAGCTGGCTCTGCATGATCACGTCGTTGTCGACGATGGCCGCTACTTTATCCAGCTGTTGAACTGCGGCGTGTGCCGAAACAGTACCCAGGAACAGCGCGCCCAGCACTAGCGGGCGCAAACACTCAGAAAGCTTTGTCTTCACGTTCACGATAACCTTCAATGCCTTTGTCGAGGAAGCTCTCTACCTTGGCGCCGGTCAGGCCGCCGAGTCCTTTGAGGACGATCTGGAAGAAGAGCCCGTGGTCACCCTTTTCGTTAAGGGGGGCGATCTGGGTATATTCGTCGTTGGAAACCCAGTAACGGTTGATGACGCGCAGTTTCCAGCAGCAGTTGTCGTACTCGAAACCACCGAAGGCTTCCAGGGTACGGTTGCGGGCATAGTCATACTGCCAGCGGGTGATCAAATTCCACTGCGGAATGATCGGCCACATCATCGAGAAGTCGTGTTGCTGGATTTTGTAGTAATCCTTCACGAAGTTCGGATCGCCTGGTTGGCCGTAGTCGCCACCGAACTGCCATTTACCGGTCAACTGGTTGTAGACCACTTGGTCGTTGCGATAGCGATAACCGAGGTTGACGACCTTGTTCGGGTTGTCTTCCGGCTGGTAGTGGAACATTGCGCTGCCGGAACGTGGGGCATGGCTCTCAGTGTCCCAGTTGTAGTCAGCCGTGGCGCGCCAGTCGCGGTTGAAGCGGAACTCATATTCCAGAGCGATAGGCGAGACGTCTGTGCGAGCGTCGTCACGATCAGCGGCCAGTACACCCGGCAGTTGAACCTCGCGATCCTTGAAGTACAGCGCTTGGCCGACGGAAACACGTTGGCGTTCAAAGCCGTTTTCTTCGATCCAACGGCTGGTTACGCCCAGGGATAGTTTGTTCTCGTCACCGATCCGGTCGGAGCCGCTGAAGCGGTTGTCGCGGAACAGCGAGGAGTAGCTGAACGAGTATTCGCTGGTATCGAAGACCGGAATATCACTCTGGTCTTTGTTCGGTACGTAGAGGTAGTACGCCCGCGGTTCGAGGGTCTGGTTAAAGTCTTTGCCGAACCAATTGGTTTTGCGGTCGAAGTACAGGCCGCTGTCTACGCTGGCGATAGGTACCGCACGGTCTTGGGAGCTTTTGAATTTATCTCCGGCAGCCAGTGAGTTTTTACCGATCGTATCAAGGTCCAAGTCATACTTTGTATAGACGTACTTGAGCTTCGGCGTAATAAAACCGTAAGTCCAGTTCATCGGGTATTCAACCGCTGGCGCAAGGTTTAAACGAGTGCCGTTTGCGCGGGTGAGCCCTCTGACATTGGTATCCAAACGAGGTGTCACTGCACCGTTCTCGTCGGTAAAGGTGCCATTTTCCAAGTCACGATCAAAGCGGACGGCTTCAGTCTCATAACTAAAGTTCAAGCCACCCGGATGGAATGGCAATTGACCGTTGAGAGTGAGCTGCGGCAACCGATCATACGGTGTGATCTGAGAAATCGTCGCTAACTGGTATGCCTGGAGATTCAGGCGAGCCTGATATGAGTCGCCCCGGTACGTCAGGGAACCTTGCTGATTCAGGAAGTCCTGGCTCTCAACCCCTTCCTCATACGACTTCAAATCCTGGAAGTAGTAAGGATCGCTGATCCGGGTGTAATCCACCTGTGACGTCAGACGTGAATCCAACCCACCTTTATGCTGCCAATTGAGCATATAGCGGGTCTTTTCGTAATCGGTCTGGTTCTTGCGCTCATCGTTATCGTCGTTGAGATACGCCCCACCAAACTGCCCTTCACTCGACTTGGTCAGATAGCGGAATTCGCCCTCCATCAACAAGCCGCGCTTGGTCATGTACTGCGGGTACAACGTGGCATCGTAGTTCGGTGCCAGGTTGAAGTAGTACGGCGTTACCAATGTAAAGCCAGTCTCACTGCCGGTGCTGAAGCTCGGCGGCAGGAAGCCGGATTGACGACGGTCATCGATCGGGAAGTAGATGTACGGGGTGTACAGGATCGGGATGTTCTTGACCCGCAACGTCGCGTTGGTCGCCGTACCGAAACCGGTGGCCGGGTTCAACGTGATGTTGTTGCCCTTGAGCTGCCAGGCGTTGCTGTCCGGCTCGCAGGTGGTGTACGTACCGTCCTTGAGACGGATGATCGCGTTTTCTGCACGCTTGGCGTACAGCGCGTTACCGCGGATGCGTGACTTGTGCATCACGTATTCGGCATTGTCGATCTGGGCGGCACCGGTGTCGAGCTGGACCTGGGCATGGTCACCCACGATCAGGGCGCCGTTATCGCGCAGGCGCACCTTGCCATTCAGTTCGCCACGGTTCTCCGCCTGGTACAGGCTGGCTTCGTCCGACTCCAGTTGCATGCTGCCCTGGCGCATGACCACGTCACCGGCCAGGGTAGCAACCTGCTGCTCCTGCTCGTAACGAGAAGCCTTGGCGCCGATGAAGGTCGGCGCATCGCTCTTGTTCGTCTTGTCGTTCATGCCAGGACGAGTCGGCTCGATGTAGGCGCCGCCGCAGTAAGGGCCGGTTTCGGCCAACTGTGCTGCGGTCAGCTTGTCGCGAGGTACCCAGTCAAGGTGGCTGTAGTCGGCACTGCGCGAACGCAGGCCACGGCCCTTGGCTTCGGTGACCAGCATGGTCTTGGGTTCGGCGTCGACGCTGCCGCCAGCTTTGCCTTGCGGCGTGCTGTTGGCCGAGCTGACGGCAGCACCGTCATGCACCGGGCGCGGTGGCAATGGGGCGGCGGCGGTCTTCGGCGCGCAATCCCAGGCACCCGAAGCAGAGACTGAGCAGTCATACTGTTCCGCGGCGACCACGAATGAGGTGGCGAAAGGTTGCAAGGCCAGCAGACTGCCGGTTACCAGCAACGGAAATTTTCTACGAAACGCGGGGGATTTCAATGCCATCTTATTAGTCCGGGCTTCCTGCGTGCCATCTGCCCGCGGTTTGGGCCGCACGCCTCTCGATGGTCTGAAAAAGATGCGTGATAATAAAGCATGCCCCGCTTGACGGCTAGCGCCGTCGGAGACCCTTGTAATGCCCGAGCAAGATCTACGTTTACAACAGCTGGAAGTCTGGCTGGATGAGCAGTTGCCGATCCTCTTCAACGCTCAGGACTGGGGCCCCGTGCCCCCGGCCACATTGACCGCGGCCAGCAGCGACGCGAGTTTCAGGCGTTATTTCCGATGGGAGGGCGGTGCCCATACGTTCGTCGTCATGGACGCGCCACCCCCCCAGGAAAACTGCAAACCTTTCGTCGATATTGCGCATTTGCTCGCGAAATCGGGAATAAATGTGCCAAAAATTTATGCAGAAGATTTGCCCCGTGGCTTTCTTTTGCTCAATGACCTGGGCAGAAAAACCTATCTAGACGTGATTGACGGTGAAAATGCTGATCAATTATTTGCCGATGCCATCGAAGCGCTGCTGGCTTTCCAGCAATTGCCGATGGATGCGCCGTTGCCCAGCTATGACGTGGCCTTATTGCGTCGCGAGCTGGAACTGTTCCCGGAATGGTACGTGCGCCGTCACTTGGGCATCGACCTCGACCCTGAGCAACAAGCCCTCTGGCAACGTGCCAGCCAGCAGTTGATCGACAGCGCGCTGGCCCAGCCCAAGGTGCTGGTGCACCGCGACTACATGCCGCGCAACCTAATGGTCAGTGAGCCAAGCCCAGGCGTGCTGGATTTTCAGGACGCGGTCTACGGCCCGGTGACCTATGACATTACCTGCCTGTTCAAGGACGCCTTCCTCAGTTGGCCCCAGGCCCGCGTTCGTGAATGGCAGCGCGGCTATTGGCAGCGCGCCGGGCAGCTGGGAATTCCCGTACAGGACGACTTTGAAGAGTTCCTGCGTGCCAGCGACCTGATGGGCGTGCAGCGTCACCTCAAGGTTATCGGCATTTTTTCGCGTATCTGCCACCGTGACGGCAAGCCACGCTACCTGGCCGACGTGCCGCGTTTCTTCGCTTATATAGAAGCGGTGCTGGCCGACAGACCTGAGTTGAGTGACCTGGGCGAATTGCTCGCCAGCCTGCGCGAACCTGCCGAGGCCAGCGTATGAAGGCGATGATCCTTGCGGCAGGCAAGGGCGAGCGCATGCGCCCGCTCACCCTGCATACGCCCAAGCCGCTGGTGCAAGCCGGCGGCAAGCGGCTGATCGAGTATCACCTTGAAGCCTTGGCGAAGGCCGGTTTTACCGAGATCGTGATCAACCACGCCTGGCTCGGCGAGCAGATCGAAAGCTACCTGGGCGACGGTGCCCAGTTCGGTCTGCGCATCCGCTACTCCCCGGAGGGTGAACCGCTGGAAACGGGGGGCGGCATATTCCAGGCATTGCCGCTGCTGGGCGACGAACCGTTTCTGGTGGTCAATGGCGATATCTGGACTGACTACGATTTCACCCAGCTCAAGCAGCCGATCCGGGGCCTGGCGCACTTGGTGATGGTCGACAACCCTGCGCACCACCCGTCGGGCGGGGATTTCTACCTGGATCACGGTGTGCTTCATGATGCCGCGCCCGGTGCCGATAACCTGACCTTCAGTGGCATTTCAGTGCTCGACCCCAAGTTGTTCGCGGGTTGCAGCGCCGGTGCCTTCAAGCTGGCCCCGCTTTTGCGCGAGGCCATGGCCAAAGGTTTGGTAACGGGGGAGCACATGGCGGGACGCTGGGTGGATGTGGGGACGCTGGAGCGACTGGCGCAGGTCGAAACCTTGCTGACAGCGGGGCAGTAGGATGTTGTGGCCAGGGACGCTGATCGGCGCCGGGGCTGGCTTTGCCATTGCCAGTATTCCGGGGGCTTTGTTGGGGGCATTGCTGGGGCAGGCCTTGGATCGTCGCTTGCAATTGCGCAGCTGGGCGCAGTTACGTGAACGCCTGGGTGGGCGCCCGGCCTTGCGCAACGACGAACTGTTGTTTGTGCTGCTGGGACGCCTGGCCAAGAGTAATGGCCGGGTTGTCGACGGACATATCCAGCAAGCGCGCCAGGAGATGCGCGCACTGGACATGAGTGAGCCGGCCCAGCGCCGCGCGATCAGCGCCTTCAACCGTGGCAAGTCCGGCAGCGACCGGGTTCGCCGTTACCTGCGGGTGCTCAAGACGCAGCCCCATGCGGCGGAAGGCGTACTGCGCGCCTGTTGGCGCATGGCGTGGGCGGACGGTCGAGCGGATGCTGCCGAGCGCGACCTGATCGACCAGTGGGGCAAGTGGTTGGGCTGGACGCCACAGCAGCTTCAGGCATTGGCGACCGACTACGCGCCGGAGCGCAAGCCAGTGGCCAATCGTGGGGGGGCCTATCAGGAGGCGTTGCGTATCCTAGGGGTGACGGCAACCACTGAGCCTTCGGTGATCAAGCGCGCCTACCGCCGCCTGCTCAGCCGTCACCATCCGGACAAGATCGCCGGCACGGGTGCCAGCCCCGCGCAAGTACGGGAGGCGACTGAACGAACCCGTGAATTGCATAACGCCTATGCGTTGATTCGTGAGCGGCGCGATTTTCGCTGAGGCTATCGCCACTCAACTCTATGTGGCAGTGGCAAGCCCTGATTGTAGGAGCGATGTCGCCCCGTTAGTGGAGTGTCAGTCGGCGCCGCCCTGTGGGCTCAACCAGCCGCGAACCCTGCGGTACAGCTGCTCCTGCTCTGCCGCGCTATTGCCGGGCAGCGCGGTGAGCGATACCTGTTTATAGGTGTCATTCTTCGAGCGCTTGGCCGCCTGGAGTCGTTCCTGGGCGTTTTTGCGTTCCAGGGCGCCTTCTTGATAGAACACGTCCGCCGTGGGTACCTTCAAGGCCGGCGCCAGTTGTTGCAGGTCCGGTTGGCGAGCTGCAGGCGTCTTGCCGGCCACCATCACCAACCTCTGCACTTGGGAGGGTTGTTTCTCACTCAGGTAGCGGGCCGCCCACCAGGCGCCGGTGCCATGGCCGAGCAACACCACGCTGCGGGCGCTTTGTGTCTGGGCGAAGGCGACGGCGGCGTCGATGCGGTCGAAGATGCGCTTGGCGTCGGTCTTGTCCTGTTCATCCGCCCCCGGCACCACCGCCGGGTCAGTGCCCTCGGCCTCGGCACTGGCGGCTTGTTCGACCGGCTTGGCTGCGGTGCTGCCTTCCTTGCTGCTGGTATCGACCGCCGCTGTCGGCGGTTCGATGAGCCGTGGCGGCAGGGTGTCCACACTGACGTCAGGCAATGACAGGCTGAGGGTGCCCCAGGCGGCGTCCGGCAACTTACGCCGCAGAGGCGCGATTGCTTGCGGCCAGTCCGCGTTCTCCCCAGCACCTGGTATGAGGATCACCACACCCTCGGCTTCGGCGCTGTTGGCGGGTTTCCACAGCGCCAGGAACGACTCGCTACCCGCCTGCAATTGCTGTTGCTCTTGCAGCGGCACCTGCCGTTCGAGCGCACTGGCTTCTTGTTGGCTACGCTCGGACAGTGGCTGGCGTTCAGCCGGTTTTTCGACGGCAGGCGAGGGCGCCTCCTCGGCCTGAACAGGCAAGACACTGGTAAACAGGAGTGACAGGCACAGTGCTGGCAGTGCCGAACGGTGAAGAAAAAGCATCGTTGATTCCCGGCCAGAAGTGATTCCAGCAGCCTAATGGGTTGCTCGGTATTTGTCAGGGGTATGAGGCGCGGTTCTCATTACCAACAGATTATCGGCGGTTTGTTGGCTGCCTTGATGGGCGCGGTGCGACCATTCAACCAGTGAATGGCAGACAACACGCCAGGTGCGGCTATTCTTGTGCCAGCCCATCATTCATAAGAGGCCGCGCACATGAGTACTTCCTCATTCAAGATCGCCCACAAACTGCTGACCGGCGCAGGTGCCATCGAACAACTGGCTGCCGAACTCACTCGCCTGGATGTGGATAATCCGTTGATCGTCACCGACGCCGCGCTGGTCCAGTCCGGCACCGTGGCGCTGGCCCTGGAGCATCTGGGTGATCGAGCCTACGAAATCTTCGACCGTGTGCTGCCCGATCCGGAAATTGCCATCGTCGAAGACTGCATGCGTGCGTACCGCGAAGGCGGGCATGACGGCCTGATCGGTGTGGGCGGCGGCAGTGCCATTGACATCGCCAAGAGCGTGGCGGCCTATGCCGGTTATCACGGCGCGCTGGCGGACTTGTTTGGCGTCGATCAGGTGCCGCGCAAAGGCCCGCCGTTGATCGCCATCCCCACCACCGCCGGCACCGGCTCGGAGGTGACCAATGTAGCGATACTGTCCGACAAGGCGGCGCAGCTGAAAAAAGGCATCGTCAGCGATTACTTGCTGCCGGACGTTGCGCTGATCAGCCCGCAAATGACCTTGACCTGCCCACGCGGTGTCACGGCCGCCAGTGGCGTGGACGCCTTGGTGCACGCCATCGAGTCCTACCTGTCGCTGAATGCCTCGCCGATTACCGACGCCCTGGCCATCGGTGCGATCAAATTGATTGCCAGCGCGTTACCCAAGGCTTACGCCAACCCGGCCAACCTGCAAGCCCGTGACGACATGGCCACCGCCAGCCTGATGGCCGGCATGGCCTTTGGCAACGCTGGCGTCGGTGCCGTGCATGCGCTGGCGTACCCGTTGGGTGGGCGCTTCAACATTGCCCATGGCGTAAGCAACGCGCTGTTGTTGCCGTATGTGATGCACTGGAACAAATTGGCCTGCGTCGAGCGCATGCAGGACATCGCCCAGGCCATGGGCGTCAATATCGCCGGGCTGAGTGTGAATGACGCTGCCGACCAGGCTGTAGCGGCGATGACGCGGCTGTGTGCAGCAGTGGAAATCCCGTCGGGCCTGCGCAGTTTCGGCGTGCCCGAGGACGCCATCCCGGCCATGGCCAGCGAAGCCGCAGGCATTGAGCGCTTGATGCGCAACAACCCGCGCAAGCTCAGCGCCGCCGATATCGAAAAAATCTACCGGGCAGCTTACTAACCGTTGAGATAGGTCACGGTGCGCGCAGCAAAGCATGAGGTATACAATGCGCGCCATCGTGATTTAGCTCAAAAAAGGTGCGTCATGCAGCCCTTCGTCATTGCTCCATCGATTCTCTCTGCCGACTTCGCCCGCCTGGGTGAGGAAGTGGACAAGGTGTTGGCCGCCGGTGCCGACTTCGTGCACTTCGATGTCATGGACAACCACTACGTACCCAACCTGACCATCGGCCCGATGGTGTGCGCCGCGTTGCGCAAGTACGGCATCACTGCGCCGATTGATGCGCACCTGATGGTCAGCCCGGTGGACCGTATCGTCGGTGACTTCATCGAGGCGGGTGCGACTTACATCACCTTCCACCCAGAAGCTACGTTGCACGTTGACCGCACTTTGCAACTGATCCGCGAAGGCGGCTGCAAGGCGGGTTTGGTATTCAACCCGGCTACTCCGTTGAGCGTGCTTGAGTACGTGATGGACAAGGTCGACATGGTCTTGCTGATGAGCGTCAACCCAGGCTTCGGCGGGCAGAAGTTCATCCCTGGCACCTTGAACAAGCTGCGTGAGGCCCGTGCGCTGATCGATGCGTCGGGGCGTGACATTCGCCTGGAGATCGACGGCGGGGTCAACGTCAACAATATTCGTGAGATCGCCGCAGCGGGTGCCGATACCTTCGTGGCTGGCTCGGCGATCTTCAACGCCCCGGACTACCAGGCTGTCATCGACAAGATGCGTGCCGAACTGGCGCTGGCGCGTCCATGAGCGGTTTTGAGCAGTTGTTCCCCGGCAAATTGCCACGGCTGGTGATGTTCGATCTGGACGGTACCTTGATCGACTCGGTGCCTGACCTGGCGGCCGCGGTGGACCAGATGCTGCTCAAGCTGGGGCGCAAGCCGGCAGGGGTCGAGTCGGTGCGCGAATGGGTCGGCAATGGCGCGCCGATGTTGGTGCGCCGGGCCCTGGCCAACGACATCGATGCCACGGGTGTGGATGAGGTAGAGGCAGAGCATGCCTTGGAACTGTTCAATGCCGCTTATGAAAGCAGCCACGAACTGACCGTGGTTTACCCCGGTGTGCGCGACACCCTCAAGTGGTTGAGCAAGCAGGGCGTGGAAATGGCCCTGATCACCAACAAGCCGGAGCGCTTCGTTGCGCCGTTGTTGGACCAGATGAAAATCGGTCGCTACTTCCGCTGGATCATCGGCGGCGATACCTTGCCGCAGAAAAAACCCGACCCTGCGGCGCTGTTTTTCGTAATGAAAATGGCCAATATTCCGGCATCTCAGTCGCTGTTTGTCGGCGATTCACGCAGTGATGTGCTGGCGGCCAAGGCGGCGGGCGTGCAGTGTGTGGCCTTGAGTTATGGTTACAACCATGGCCGGCCGATTGCGGAGGAGTCGCCAGCGTTGGTCATTGATGACCTGCGACTGCTAATCCCCGGTTGCCTGGGCGCTGGCGCTGAGATAACGTTGCCCGACATTGATTCGTCCCCTTCTGGAAATTCCATCGTGGTGGTCACTCGCAAACTCTGGATGAAAGTCATCAAGGCCCTGGCCCGCTGGCGTTGGCGCGCCTGACTGATCCTGGCCGCGTTTGCGGCACGTTTGCCTACCTGACTGTTTGACCCTCACACCACGAGGCACCTCATGACCCGCGAAGAATTCCTGCGTTTGGCCGCTGCCGGCTATAACCGTATCCCCATGGCTTGCGAAACCCTGGCCGACTTCGATACGCCGCTGTCGATCTACTTGAAGCTGGCCGACGAGCCCAACTCCTACCTGCTCGAGTCGGTACAGGGCGGTGAGAAGTGGGGGCGTTACTCGATCATTGGCTTGCCATGCCGCACGGTGCTGCGGGTACACGACCATCATGTGAGCATCACCCATGATGGCGTGGAGATCGAAAGCCATGACGTAGAAGATCCGCTGGCTTTTGTCGAAACCTTCAAGGCGCGCTACAACGTGCCGACCATCGCTGGCCTGCCGCGCTTCAATGGCGGCCTGGTGGGGTACTTCGGCTATGACTGCGTGCGCTATGTGGAGAAGCGCTTGGGCAAATGCCCGAACCCGGACCCGCTGGGCGTGCCGGACATTTTGCTGATGGTGTCCGACGCGGTGGTGGTGTTCGACAACCTCGCCGGCAAGATGCATGCGATTGTCCTTGCCGACCCTGCCCAGGCTGATGCCTTCGAGCAAGGCCAGGCCAACCTGGAAGCGCTGCTTGAGAAACTCCGCCAGCCGATCACCCCGCGTCGCGGCCTGGACCTCAGCCGCCCACCCGCGGCCGACCCGGTGTTCCGCTCAAGCTTTACCCAGGATGACTACGAGCGTGCCGTCGATACCATCAAGGAATACATCCTCGCCGGTGACTGCATGCAAGTGGTGCCATCGCAACGCATGTCCATCGACTTCAAGGCGGCGCCGATTGACCTGTACCGCGCACTGCGTTGCTTCAACCCGACGCCGTATATGTACTTCTTCAATTTTGGCGACTTCCACGTCGTGGGCAGTTCGCCGGAAGTGCTGGTGCGGGTTGAAGACAACCTGATCACCGTGCGCCCGATTGCCGGCACGCGCCCCCGTGGCGCGACCGAAGAAGCCGACGTGGCGCTGGAAGAAGACCTGCTCAGCGACGACAAGGAAATCGCCGAACACCTGATGCTGATCGACCTGGGGCGCAACGACACCGGGCGTGTCTCGGAAATCGGCTCGGTGAAACTGACCGAGAAGATGGTCATTGAGCGGTATTCCAATGTGATGCATATCGTGTCCAACGTCACCGGCGAGCTGAAGGCCGGGCTGACGGCGATGGACGCACTGCGGGCGATTTTGCCGGCGGGCACATTGTCGGGGGCGCCGAAGATCCGTGCGATGGAAATCATCGACGAACTGGAGCCGGTCAAGCGTGGTGTCTACGGCGGCGCCGTCGGGTATTTTGCCTGGAACGGCAATATGGACACCGCCATTGCGATCCGCACGGCCGTGATCAAGGATGGCGAACTGCATGTGCAGGCTGGCGGCGGGATTGTGGCGGACTCGGTGCCGGCCCTTGAATGGGAAGAAACCCTGAACAAGCGTCGTGCGATGTTCCGTGCCGTGGCATTGGCAGAGCAAACTCCACAAGACTGAAGCTGGAATAAAAAATGTGGGAGCGGGCTTGCCCGCGATGGCGGTGTGTCACTTGAGATATTCAGTGACTGATCCACCGCCATCGCAGGCAAGCCAGCTCCCACATTTGTTTTGCGCAGTATTTAGAAATCCAGACTGACCCCGACATTGATGCCTTGCTGGGTCAAATTGTCATCCTTCCTCAGGTTATACGCCGCGCGCAGTGCCAGGTCCTGAGTCAGCTTGTGGCTGACACCCAGGCTCAAGCGGTCAGAGTTACTGCGAGGCGTATAGCCGTCCAGCTTGAAGTCGATTCCCTGGACGCTGTTGAGCGAAATGTTCACCTTCTGGGTGTCATTTTCAAACTCATGCTCGTGTGCAACTTCGCCAAAAACCTGGGTTTGCGGCGCGATGCGGTAGCTGCCTTGCAGGCCGACGCCCAGGCGCTTGGAGTCGCGTTGTTGATCATCAAAGGTCAGGGCGGTGGAGCGGCTGTTTTTCTCCGAGTAACCATTGACTTCAACCCGCGCGTAATCGGCGCTGATGAACGGCGACAGGTGCCAGTCGCTGCCCGGTGTGGCGATGTCATACCCCACGCGGCCGCTCAGTGCCCAGAGCCAGCCATCGGTATCACCTTTCTCCGAGCCTTCACTGACACCCAGGGCGAACTTGCGCTTGAGGCTGTCGAAGTCCAGCTTGCCGCCGGTCAATGCGGCATCGGCCCACCAGTGATTTTGCTGATACTGAGCGAAAGCCGTGCCCATATAGCTGTTGAGCTTGTAGTCCGAATCATTGGCACCGGCTTCGAGGGTCTGCCGATACAGGCCAGCGGCAACGCCCACGCGCCAGTTTTCATCGAGCCGGTAGCTGCCACCGATATTCAGGTTGTAGCCGCTGCCGTCGCCACTGGCCGAGCTGCTCTGATCATCGAAATCCAGGCGTTGGCCGCCGCCGGCCACTATGGCGCGCCATTGGCCGACGGCTTGCCAACTGCCGTTGTCTGCTTGCCATTGGTTACGCAGCTCGTCCTGGTGGGCGCGCAATGTGCCTTGGGCCATTTCCGGCAGCAAGGTCAGTTCCCACGGCGCGGCGAGTAGCGAATAGGCGTAGTCGGCAATCAAGCGTTGCCCGGCCACAGTAGGGTGGACCGAGTCGTTGTAGATCAGCTTGGTCGGGTCCGGATTGGTACCGCCGATGCCGTAGGTTGGGTTGGCGGTGCAACTGTTGCCGCTGAAGCAGGTGCCGGTCAGGTTCTGGCCGGTGGCGAGGCCGAAGCGGGCCGGATCGGCGAAAGCCTCGTTCAACAACAGCGGGATGTTCAGCGGGATAACCTGCGCATCCACTTGTGACAGGCGCTGTACCAGGGACTGGTTGAAAATATTGCTCAGGGCCGAGGTCGCTGCTTGCTGTGGGGTGCCGTTGATGGCCGGCGTCAGCCCCAGGTCGGGTAGCATCCAGACCATGATGTAGCGTGCGCCGGCCTGTTGCAGAGCCTGGGCGCTGTCCGCCAGACGCCCACCTGCGGCGACCGCTTGAGCGGGGCTGAGTACCCGGCCTTGGAGGAAGTCGTTGCCGCCACCGGAAAGGAAGTAGAGCGCGTTCGGGTCAGCTCTCCCACCATTGGCCGGCAAATAGCCCTGCCGGCTGCGCAACACGGTGCCACCGCCGGCATTGCCGGGGGGAATCGCAGCATCGGAGACTGAGGTAATAGAGTCGAGGATATTGTCGGTACGGTAACCACCCACTGCCCAGTTGTTCCCGTCTGGCAAACCTTGGGCTGCGCGAACGGGTGAGGTGGAGGCATTCAGGTCGTTGGGGGCTACCCCCAATTTGGCACCCAATAGGGTTGAAGAGACCAGGCCGTATTCACCCTGAAAGTTCGCCCCGGTTCGGTTGGTAAAGCGCAACGTGGCACCGGCCGAACCGTCGGGAAACTGGCCTGCATCAGCCAGGCTATCGCCGAAAACCACCATGGTTGAATAAGGTGACGGGGCTGCGAACGCCTGGGCGCAGGCCAATGACAGGAGGCAGCCGGCAAGGGGAGCGAAAAACGCTGGTCTGAGCATGCAAGATTCCATTCGGTTGTTTTTATGTAGGAAGTGAAACACTAGCAAAATTTCTAGCATTTTCTGTAGGGATATGTGGAATCTGCCTACGTTGGCCCCCGTATTTGCGGCTCCATATTGCACCGCTGGCGAGCCTACGTTACTGTGCCTGAACGTATGAATGAGACCCTCCCCGTGTTGATCATCAGCAAACTCTTGATGCGAGTAGTCAAGGCACACGCCCGTTGGCGTTGGCGCGCCTGACATTTTTCTCTGCCGGCCTGGCCGGACCTGTACCGATTTGCCTTCTTCACCCGTTGCCTGACGCCCCTTGCCAACTCACCCTGGCAACCGGAACGTGCGTCTGGCAGCGGGTCACACGCTTGGAAGGCGGTCATTTGAAATCAGTGAATTCAAGAGGTTTGAACCCACATGTTGCTGATGATTGATAACTACGACTCCTTTACCTACAACGTTGTGCAGTACCTGGGCGAGCTGGGTGCCGAGGTCAACGTGGTGCGCAACGATGAACTCACTGTTGCCGAAATCGCCGCGTTGAACCCCGAGCGCATCGTCGTCTCACCTGGCCCGTGCACGCCGACCGAAGCGGGCATCTCTCTGGAAGCTATCCAGTATTTCGCCGGCAAGCTGCCGATCCTGGGCGTCTGCCTGGGCCACCAGTCCATCGGCCAGGCGTTTGGTGGTGATGTGGTGCGCGCGCGGGAGGTCATGCACGGCAAGACCAGCCCGGTGTTCCATCGTGACCTGGGTGTGTTCCAGGGCCTGAACCTGCCGGTGACCGTGACCCGTTACCACTCACTTGTGGTCAAGCGTGAAACCTTGCCCGAATGCCTGGAACTGACCGCCTGGACCCAATTGGAAGACGGCTCGGTCGACGAGATCATGGGCTTGCGTCACAAGACGCTGAACATCGAAGGGGTGCAATTTCACCCTGAATCAATCCTGACCGAGCAGGGCTACGAGCTGTTCGCCAACTTTCTCAAGCAGAGCGGCGGCACGCGCTAAGGACTTTTCATGGATATCAAGACTGCCCTGAGCCGTATCGTCGGCCATCTGGACCTTAGCACCGCGGAAATGAGCGATGTGATGCGCGAGATCATGACCGGCCAATGCACCGATGCCCAGATCGGCGCCTTTATGATGGCGATGCGCATGAAGAGCGAAAGCATCGACGAAATAGTCGGTGCGGTGTCGGTGATGCGTGAGCTGGCGGACAAGGTCGAGCTCAAGACTCTCGACGGCGTCGTCGATGTGGTGGGCACCGGCGGTGACGGTGCGAATATTTTCAACGTGTCGACCGCCTCATCTTTTGTGGTGGCCGCCGCTGGTTGCACCGTCGCCAAGCACGGTAACCGTGCAGTGTCTGGCAAGAGCGGCAGTGCCGACTTGCTGGAAGCGGCCGGTATTTACCTGAACCTCACGCCGGTGCAAGTAGCGCGCTGCATTGACAGCGTTGGTATCGGCTTCATGTTTGCCCAGTCCCATCATGGCGCAATGAAACACGCTGCCGGCCCGCGTAAGGACCTTGGCTTGCGTACCCTGTTCAACATGCTCGGCCCGCTTACGAATCCGGCCGGTGTGAAGCACCAGGTGGTAGGCGTGTTCAGCCAGGCGCTGTGCCGGCCGCTGGCCGAAGTCTTGCAACGCCTGGGCAGCAAGCATGTGCTGGTGGTGCATTCCAAGGATGGCCTCGACGAATTCAGCCTGGCGGCGCCGACCTTTGTGGCGGAGCTCAAGAACGACGAGGTCACCGAGTATTGGGTCGAGCCCGAAGACCTGGGTATGAAAAGCCAGAGCTTGCACGGTCTGGCGGTGGAAAGTCCGGCAGCTTCACTGGAGCTGATTCGTGACGCCTTGGGGCGTCGCAAGACCGAAAACGGTCAGAAAGCTGCGGAAATGATTGTGCTCAATGCTGGCGCAGCCCTTTACGCCGCCGACCATGCCTATAGTCTCAAGGAAGGTGTCGCCTTGGCCCACGATGCGCTGCACACCGGCCTGGCTCGTGAGAAGCTCGAAGAGCTTGGAGCATTCACCGCCGTATTCAAGATGGAGAATGAAGGATGAGTGTGCCAACTGTTCTGGAAAAGATCCTGGCCCGCAAGGCTGAAGAAGTGGCCGAGCGCCGCGCCCGCGTGAGCCTGGCCGAGTTGGAAGCGCAGGCGAAGAGCGCCGAGGCACCACGCGGCTTTGCCAATGCCTTGATCGCTCAGGCCAAGCTGAAGCAGCCGGCCGTGATCGCCGAGGTCAAGAAAGCCTCGCCGAGCAAAGGCGTGATTCGCGAACACTTCGTACCCGCTGAGATCGCCGTCAGTTACGAGAAGGGTGGGGCAACCTGCTTGTCTGTGCTGACGGATATTGACTACTTCCAGGGTTCCGACCCGTTCCTGCAACAGGCGCGCGCTGCGTGCAAGCTGCCGGTGATCCGCAAGGATTTCATGGTCGACCCGTACCAAATCGTCGAAGCTCGTGCCTTGGGTGCCGACTGCGTGTTGCTGATTGTCTCGGCATTGGATGACGTGAAGATGGCCGAGCTGGCGGCCGTGGCCAAAAGCGTCGGCCTGGACGTGCTGGTCGAAGTGCATGACGGCGACGAGCTGGAGCGCGCATTGAAGACCCTCGATACTCCGCTGGTAGGCGTCAACAACCGTAACCTGCATACCTTCGACGTCAGCCTGGAAACTACCCTCGACCTGCTGCCGCGTATTCCGCGCGATCGCTTGGTGATTACCGAGAGTGGCATCGTCAATCGCGCCGATGTGGAATTGATGGAAATCAGTGGTGTGTACTCGTTCCTGGTGGGCGAGACCTTTATGCGCGCCGAGAACCCGGGGGCGGAACTGCAGCGTTTGTTCTTCCCGGAGCGCGGTACGACGATCAGCGGTTCGACACTAGACTGATTTGAAATACGCTCGGAACTGTAGGCGCTGGCTTGCCTGGATAGCGGCGGGTCAGCCAACCTCTGTGTAGCTGACACACCGCTATCGCAGGCAAGCCAGCACCCACATTGGTTTTGTGTTTATTCAGGTAGGTAGGTGTTCGATGCTCCAGCCCGTGATCATGACTGTCGAAGCTGGCCTTGCCGCCGAGCAAGACCTATTGGCAGCGGTTTGCGCGGGTGAGCAGGTATTCGGATTGCTGTTCTGGCAGCCCAGTGACCAAGCGCTGGTCATGCCGCGCCGTTTGAGCCGGCTGCCGGCATTCGCGGCGGCGAGCCAGGTTTCGGCCGATGCGGGTTGGCCGGTATTGCTGCGTGAAACCGGCGGTGAGCCGGTGCCGCAGTCCGGCGCCACGGTCAACATCGCCCTGGTCTATGCCCCGCCCCGTAGCGAAGGCGACCAGGGGCGCATCGAAACCGGCTATCAGCGCTTGTGCCAACCGATCTGTGATCTGTTGATCGAGTTGGGTGGCGATGCGTCCGTCGGCGAAATTGACGGTGCGTTTTGCGACGGTCGTTACAACGTCAACCTCAATGGCCGCAAAATGGTGGGCACTGCCCAGCGTTGGCGGCAAAGCGGTGGCCGCCCGGTCGGGTTGGTGCATGGGGCGATGTTGCTGGAGAATGATCGTGAGGAATTGATTGCGGCGGTCAACCGCTTCAATCAAGCCTGCGGCTTGGAGCAGCGGGTTCGCGCCGATAGCCATATCGCACTGCACGAAGCGTTTCCCGCGCCGGACGCGATCCGTCGGCTCGACACGTTGTACCGGCAGATGCTGGCTGGCTTCCTGCCGCTCTAGCGAGTACCGAACACCACCATCGTCTTGCCTTTGACGTGCACCAGGTTGCGTTCTTCCAAATCCTTGAGCACTCGGCCGACCATTTCCCGCGAACACCCGACAATACGTCCGATCTCCTGGCGCGTGACTTTGATCTGCATGCCGTCGGGATGGGTCATGGCATCGGGTTGTTTGCATAATTCCAGCAGGCAGCGAGCGACGCGGCCAGTGACATCAAAGAACGCCAGGTCGCCGACCTTACGCGTGGTGTCGCGCAGGCGCTGGGCGATCTGACCGCTCAGGGCGTACAAGATGTCCGGATCATGCTGGGCCAATTCGCGAAATTTCGCATAGCTGATTTCGGCCACTTCGCACTCAACTTTGGCCCGTACCCAAGCACTACGTTCCTGCTCTTTGCCTGCTTGTTCAAACAAACCCAACTCACCGAAGAAGTCTCCGGCGTTGAGGTAGGCAATGATCATCTCACGGCCATCCTCATCCTCGATCAGGATGGTGACCGAGCCTTTGATGATGAAGAACAGGGTTTCTGAACGCTCGCCGGCGCAGATGATGTTGTGCTTGGCCGGATGACGCCGGCGCTGGCAGTGCTGCAGCAGCTTGTCGAGGTTCTTGATCTTGGATGTGGGAGTAAGAGCAACCATGGTTGTATCCCGAAAAAGACTGCGCGGTGTCGTTGGCGTTGTTTTTATCCAGCGGCATCTCATTGATGCACGCCGTACAAGACATGGCAATGCGCCATTCATTTGGCGCCAGCTTACCAGACACCTTCTGTCGCGATTAGCCAATTTAGCGGGCAAACGCTGTCATTTATCGATTTTATGCAGGGCGCTGCTGTTTCAAGGCCCTGTGCTAAGCTGGCGACCCTTTTTTAGCAGTGGAGTCTGGGCGATGAAGGCACGCATCCAATGGGCGGGCGAAGCCATGTTCCTCGGTGAGTCGGGCAGCGGCCATGTGGTGGTCATGGATGGCCCGCCGGAAGCCGGCGGTCGGAATCTGGGTGTACGCCCCATGGAAATGTTGCTGCTGGGTGTGGGCGGTTGCAGCAATTTCGACGTGGTCAGCATCTTGAAGAAGTCCCGGCAAGCCGTGGAAAGCTGCGAAGCCTTCCTGGAGGCCGAGCGCGCCACTGAAGACCCCAAGGTTTTCACCAAGATTCATATGCATTTCGTGGTCAAGGGCCGGGCGCTGAAAGAAGCCCAGGTCAAGCGTGCCATCGAGCTGTCGGCCGAGAAGTACTGCTCAGCATCGATCATGCTGGGGGCCGCGGGCGTGGTCATTACCCACGACTACGAAATCATCGAGCTGGGTTGATTACAGCAGGCAAAAGAAAGGGCGCTTCGAGCGCCCTTTTTTCGGTTCAGATTCGATAGGTGCTTTTGGTCATGACCTTGGCCAGCAGGCTCATGCCGAACCGTACCGGGGCTGGAAAGCGGAAGCCGCCCGCGTCCAGCGCGCTCTCTGCGTGATGTTCTTCATCGATGCGCATCTGCTCAAGAATGGCCCGTGACTTTTCGTCTTCGGCCGGCAGTTGCTCCAGGTGTTCGTCCAGGTGCTTGCACACCTGATGTTCTGTCGCGGCCACAAACCCCAGGCTGACTTTGTCGCTGATCAGCCCGGCAGCCGCGCCGATACCAAACGACAAGCCATAAAAAAGTGGGTTGAGCACGCTGGGATGGCTGCCCAGCTGGCGGATGCGTTGTTCGCACCAGGCCAGATGGTCGATTTCTTCCTCGGCCGCATGCTCCATCGCCGTGCGTACCTGTGGCAACTTGGCGGTCAGCGCCTGGCCCTGGTACAACGCCTGGGCACAGACTTCACCGGTATGGTTAATGCGCATCAGGCCAGCGACGTGACGGGTATCGGTGTCGCTCAGCTGTACATCCGGCTGCACGATGGCGGGCGAGGGACGGTAGGGCTGGCCGCTGAACGGCAGCAGGGTGCGCATGGCCATGTCGGCTTGCAGCAACAGACGGTCAATCGGCGAGTAGTGACGTTGGGTAGTCATGCTGACCTCCGGGAAGAATCTCGGCGGCCAGTTTACCGCAAGAGAGCGTCCAGCGTTTGTGCTGAGTCAATTTGCCCTTGTGCACTCAGCCCGGTGGCCAGTTCATCTGGCGCTGACCCAGCACGTGCATATGGATGTGGTAAACGGTTTGCCCGCCGTCTTCATTGCAATTCATCACCACACGAAAGCCTTTTTCGCAGCCTTGTTCCACGGCCAGGCGTTGGGCGGTGAACAGGATATGGCCGGCCAGCGCCTTGTCGTCCTCGGTCAGGTCGTTGAGGGTACGAATGGGCTTTTTCGGGATAACCAGGAAATGCACTGGCGCCTGCGGGGCGATATCGTGGAAAGCCAGGACTTGGTCATCTTCATAGATGATCTTCGCCGGTATTTCCCTGTTGATGATCTTGGTGAACAGAGTATCCACAGCTGTATCTCCATCGTGAAAAGTGAGGTGAGTGTACGTAGGCCATCAGCGTGGGCAATAGGCTTTGTTGATGGCGCCGGCAATTTTGCGGGTGAGCCAGCGGGGGCTCAGGCGTGGGCTGAACGTCAGCCAACGATTGCGGCGCCCGGGAATGATGATGGCCTTGTTCTTTTCCAGCGCCCGCACGGTGTACAGCGCGACTTCTTCCGGGCTCATCAGCTGCTGGCTGCGGTCGAGTTTCGCCGTATCCATCTGCGCGGTGCCGAAGAATGCGGTGCGCGTGGGGCCGGGGCACAGCACTGAAACCTTGATGCCGCAGGTCTTCAATTCTTCGCGCAACCCTTCGGAGAAGTGCAATACGTAGGCTTTGCTGGCGTAGTAGCTGCTCATCCACGGCCCAGGCTGGAAGGCAGCGACCGAAGCCACATTGAGGATTTGCCCGCCGCCATGCAGGGCCATGGCATTGCCCAGTGCGTGGCACATGCGGGTCAAGGCCAGGATGTTGACTTCGATGAGGTCCTGCTCGGTCATCCAGTCCTGGGCCAGGAACGGCCCGCTGGTGCCGATGCCGGCGCAGTTGACCAGCAGGTCGATCTGTCGCTCACCCTCTTCGAGCTCCAGCAAAAAGCCGGACAAGCGCAGCGGCTCGCCCAAATCACAGGCACGAAACAGCACCTCGACGCCGAAGCGTTGAGTCAACTCCAATGCAATGCTTTCCAACTGATCACGCTGGCGGGCCACCAGAATCAAGCTACGGCCGCGCCGTGCCAAGGCTTCGGCCAATGCCAGGCCGATGCCACTGGAGGCGCCGGTGATCAGAGCGTAACGGGTCATGCCTTTCTCCATCGCAACGCCACCGGCCTATGACAGTGCGTCACAGGCGGCGGGCGTTTCTTCACTGTTCTGGAGAGTCTACAGGTTCGGCTGCATCGTCAGCACTTTGCGCTTCGGCTTCGTCAACGATAGCGCTTTGATCGGCGTCTGCATCGGAGGTAATGGAGCTGCTTTCGTAGCTGCTGTCCATGTTGGCTTCAAGCTGGTCCAGGTAGCCATTCATGCCCAGGGTGACGACGATGATGAGCATCAAGGGAATGAACGCCAGCCACAGCGAGGCCAGGATTTTCACCGCAGTGGAGTTGCGTGGTGGTGGCGCGCCGTACTGGTTGGCGCCCGTATTGCCTGGCAATACCAGCAATAGCAGTGGGAATACGCTGTTTACCAGCGGAACCAGGTTGAGCAGGTACAGCCAGCCAGACCAGCCCAGGTCATGCAGGCGCTGCACGCCGATTTGCACGCTCACCACTACCAATGCCACAAACAGCGCGAAACCCAGCAGCGAGCCAATAATGACGGCGATGGTTGGCGAGGCTGTCGCCACCGCGAAGCCCACCGTACTGATGATGCCCGCTGCCACCAGCATCGCGACGGTCAGTGCCAGCGTCCAAGCCAGGTAGCGCAGGCGCCCGATGCGCCCGTGGATGGTGAATACCTTTAGGGTGGCGAACTCCGGCAGGTCGTCGCCAACTGCGGCGCGTGGCGGTGCATAAGGTGACGCAGCGGCGCGGTCAGAGGTTGACGAGTCCGTCTCGTGGGTTTCTGCAAGGTTGAACGCCACGGGTTGTTCGGCCTCGATGCGAGCGTCGATCCCGGCATTGTGCAGTGCCGTCAGGTAAGTTTGCGCGTCGGGCTGGGACAGGTCGCGCTTGAGCGCGACGGGGCGGCCGGTGAAGAGTTTTTCGATTGCTTCAACATCGCTTTTGAATAACTCGGCGAGGTTCAGCTTGGCGGTGGTGCTTTCGACACCTGGGCGCAAGGCTCCGTCAAACACAATCTTGAAACGGCTGTCGCTCATGCGGGCATCCTTGTCACTTAATCAGGGAGAGTATGCAGGCCTGTCCAGTTGGCAGGCCCGGCAGTGGGTCAGCGTGGCCAGCGCAGTTGCGCGGCGTGCTCGCGTGCTTTGCGGTATTCGGCATCCAGGCGCGCTATGAGCTCATTCACAGTGGGTACATCATTGATCTCACCGACGCCTTGGCCAGCAGACCATACAGTTTTCCACGCTTTGGCCTCATCGCTCAATGGCTTGAGCTTGGAACCGAAATTGACTTCACCCTTGCCTTGAAGCGCAGCAAGGTCAAAACCGGCATTTTCCAGGCTCTGGCGCATAAAGCTTGCAGGTACGCCGGAGACTGCAGGAGTGTGCACGATGTCGGCAGCGCGGGATGTGAGCAGCATCTCCTTATAGGCATCCGGTGCCTGACTTTCGGTGGTGCCGATAAAGCGCGTACCGAAATATGCCAGGTCTGCCCCCAGCATCTGGGCGGCAAGAATTTCGTGCCCATGGTTAAGGCAGCCCGCCAGCAGCAGGGTTTTGTCGAAGAACTGGCGAATTTCGGCAATCAGCGAAAAGGGGCTCCAGGTACCTGCGTGGCCACCCGCACCAGCGGCGACGGCAATGAGGCCATCAACACCCGCCTCGGCGGCTTTCTCGGCATGGCCTCGGGTAGTGACGTCATGAAATACCAGGCCGCCGTAGCTATGAACCGCGTCCACCAACTCCTTTACCGCACCGAGACTGGTGATGACGATGGGCACCTTGTGCTCGACGCAGATCGCCAGGTCTGCCTCCAGGCGCGGGTTGCTGTTGTGCACGATCAGGTTCACGGCATAGGGCGCAGGGTTGTCCAACTGAGCCAGACCCGCTTCGATTTCTTCCAGCCAGGCCTTGAAGCCACTGCTTTCGCGTTGGTTGAGCGCCGGGAAACTCCCAACTACCCCGTTGCGACAGCAGGCCAGGACCAGTTGCGGATTAGAGATCAGAAACATCGGCGCGGCCACCACGGGCAGGCGCAGACGTTGTTCCAGCAGAGCGGGCAGCGACATTGGAGGTTCCCCGAGTAATTGACGTTAGAACGGTTTGACCACGACCAAAATTACGATAGCCAGCAATATCAGAACCGGGACTTCATTGAACCAGCGATAAAAGACATGGCTGCGGGTGTTTTCGCCACGGGCGAAGCGCTTTACCTGTGCGCCGCACATGTGATGGTAGCCAATCAGCAGGACGACCAGGGTCAGCTTGGCGTGGATCCAGGCGCCCGACTGGAAAATGCCGGGGTTGAGGGCCAGCATCCAGATGCCGAAGACCAGTGTGGCAACCATCGCCGGGCCCATGATGCCCCGGTACAACTTGCGCTCCATGATGCTGAAGCGTTCCTTGCTGACGGTGTCTTCGCTTTGGGCGTGGTAGACGAACAGGCGCGGCAGGTAGAACAGCCCGGCAAACCAGCAAACGATGCTGACGATATGGAAGGCTTTGACCCATAGATAGAGCATTTTAGTTATTCCCAGGTTCACGGTAGCGAAGATAGTAGTGGCTCATGCGCCCGTACGTCACGTTGACGGTTGTCGCAGGACGATACGGCCCCTATTATCGACGGCTTTCCAGTGGGTTCGTTGAGGGCAGGTTTATGGTCAAGGTCGGTATCGTCGGCGGCACGGGTTACACCGGTGTCGAATTGCTGCGTCTGTTGGCTCAGCATCCGCAAGCTGAGGTGGTGGTCATCACTTCCCGATCCGAAGCCGGGCTGGCCGTGGCCGATATGTACCCGAACCTGCGAGGCCACTATGACGGTCTGGCGTTCAGTGTGCCGGACACCAAGACCCTGGGTGCCTGCGACGTGGTGTTCTTCGCCACGCCTCACGGTGTCGCCCATGCTCTGGCCGGTGAGCTGCTGGCGGCCGGTACCAAGGTTATCGACTTGTCGGCAGACTTCCGCCTGCAAGACGCCGATGAGTGGGCCAAATGGTACGGCCAGCCCCATGGTGCGCCGCAGCTGTTGGAAGAGGCGGTTTACGGCCTGCCGGAAGTCAATCGTGAGCAGATCAAGCAAGCGCGCCTGATTGCAGTGCCGGGTTGCTATCCGACGGCGACGCAATTGGGCTTTCTGCCATTGCTAGAGGCTGGCTTGGCGGATGCGTCGCGCCTGATCGCGGACTGCAAGTCGGGCGTCAGTGGTGCGGGCCGTGGTGCGGCGGTAGGTTCGCTTTACTCCGAAACGTCGGAAAGCATGAAAGCCTATGCGGTAAAAGGTCATAGGCACTTGCCGGAAATCCGCCAGGGTTTGCGTCGCGCTGCCGGCCAGGATGTGGGGCTGACCTTCGTGCCGCACCTGACACCGATGATCCGCGGGATTCACTCCACGCTGTATGCGACCGTCACCGATCGCTCGGTAGACCTGCAGTCGCTGTTTGAAAAGCGTTATGCCAATGAGCCGTTCGTCGATGTGATGCCGGCCGGTAGCCATCCGGAAACGCGCAGCGTGCGTGGTGCCAATGTGTGCCGTATTGCGGTGCATCGTCCGCAGGATGGCGACCTGGTGGTGGTGTTGTCGGTGATCGACAACCTGGTCAAGGGCGCTTCGGGCCAGGCGGTGCAGAACATGAACATCCTGTTCGGCCTGGACGAGAAGTTGGGCCTGTCCCACGCGGGGATGTTGCCTTAACGCGGGCTCACCGTTGCGCAAAAGGCCCGTTGATCGGGCCTTTTGCATTTTTAATGGTCGCTGGGCGGATTGATATACCGTAACAATAGTTGACCGCTTTTCTAGGAGAAGCGGATAATACCGGCCATTACGCATATGGCGGCGCTACGCCGGGAGATTATCAGCATGAGCGTTGAATCCTTCACCCCCACGGCTTTGCAATTCACCCACGGTGCTGCGCACAAGGTGAAGAGCCTGGTCGATGAAGAGGGTAATGATCGCTTGAAGCTGCGCGTATTCGTTACGGGCGGCGGTTGTTCAGGGTTTCAGTACGGTTTTACCTTCGATGAAGATGTGGCCGATGACGACACTATCGTTGAGCGCGAGGGTGTGAGCCTGGTCGTGGATCCGATGAGCTTCCAATACCTGGCAGGTGCCGAGGTGGATTATCAGGAAGGTCTGGAAGGCTCGCGTTTCGTGATCAAGAACCCTAATGCCACCACGACATGTGGTTGCGGGTCTTCGTTCTCGATCTGATCGGTAGCAGATACAAAAACGCCGCTTGGCTTTTACGGGCCAAGCGGCGTTTTGCTGTCTGGGGTCAGGCGGGGTAGATGGCGCCAAGCACTCGAAGCCCACGTGCGCCAGTGACGCTGGGGCGATTGGCGGCGATGCCTTCCAGGCAGCAATGTGCCAGCCAGGCGAAGGCCATTGCTTCTACCCAGTCAGGATCTACGCCGTAGGCCGCTGTAGTGCTGACATGAGTGGAAGGCAGCAACGTTGTCAGCCGGCTCATCAGTGCCCCGTTATGGGCGCCGCCCCCGCAGATCAGCAAGGTTGTTGTGTCAGTCTGGGCGCTTTGCAGGGACTCGACGATGGTCAGGGCCGTCAGCTCCAGCAGGGTGGCCTGTACGTCTTGGGGTTCAAAGGCGGGCAAACGGCCAAGGTGCTGCTGCAGCCAGGCCAGGTTGAACACTTCGCGGCCCGTGCTTTTCGGGCCTTTGGTCATGAAGAACGGATCGCTGAGCAACGTATTGAGCAGTTGGGGTTGGACCTTGCCGCTGGCCGCCCATTGCCCGTTCCGATCAAAGTGTTCGCCGCGCTGCAGGTTAATCCAGGCATCGAGGAGGACGTTCCCCGGGCCGCAGTCGAAACCGGCGACAGGCTCGCCCGTCTCGATCAGGCTGAGGTTGCTGAACCCGCCGACATTCAATACCGCGCGATTGCCCGTCTGTTCGCCGAACAATGCTTCATGAAAGGCTGGAACCAAAGGAGCGCCTTGGCCGCCGGCGGCGACATCGCGGCTGCGGAAGTCGCTGACGACGGTGATGTCTGTCAGCTCGGTGAGAAGGGCAGGGTTGCCGATCTGAACGGTAAAGCCTCGGGCGGGTTCATGGCGAATCGTCTGGCCATGGCTACCAATCGCCCGAATGTCCTGAGGCTTGAGGTTCTGTTGATCCAGCAAGGCGTGGATGCCTTGCGCAGCGAGCGTTACCCATTGTTGCTGTGCAATTGCCGAGCGGGCGATTTCGTCCGGGCCACTGGCGCATAGGCTCAGCAGTTCTGTGCGCAAGGCGTCAGGCATCGGGATGTAATGGGTGGCGATCAGATTGACCGCCGCGCCTTGTTCGATAAGGGCGATATCCAGGCCGTCGAGGCTGGTCCCGGACATCACACCGATATAGAGCGGCATACCTTAACGCTTCGCCGAAGCCAGCATGGTGGAGCGCTCTTGATCCATGCGTGCCATCAGCGGCTGGCTCTGCTGCATGAAGCGCGCGCGTTCGGCCTTGGCAATCGGGTCAGCCATCGGCAGCTTCTGGCCCAATGGGTCGACGTGTACGCCGTTGACCTGGAACTCGTAGTGCAAGTGCGGGCCGGTGGAGAGGCCGGTAGTGCCGATGTAGCCGATCACTTGCCCCTGTTTCACGTTGCCGCCAGTCTTGACGCCCTTGGCGAAGCCTTGCATGTGGCCGTACAGCGTGCGGTAAGTGTTGCCGTGCTGGATGATCACCGTATTGCCGTAACCACCCCGGCGCCCTGCCAACAAGACCTTGCCGTCGCCCGCCGCTTTGATTGGCGTGCCACGCGGCGCGGCATAGTCGACGCCCTTGTGTGCGCGAATTTTGTTCAGAATTGGATGCTTGCGGCCCATGGAGAAACGCGAGCTAATACGAGCAAAGTCAACGGGGGTACGGATGAAGGCCTTGCGCATGCTGTTGCCATCAGCTGTGTAGTAGCTGCTGTTGCCTTGTTTGTTGGTGTAGCGCACGGCGGTGTAGGTTTTGCCACGGTTGGTGAAGCGTGCAGACAGGATGTTACCAGTGCCCACGACTTTTCCGTTGGCTACTTTCTGCTCGTAGATCACGTCGAACTCATCGCCTTGACGGATGTCCTGGGCGAAGTCGATGTCGTAGCCAAAAACGCTGGCCATGTCCATGGTCATGCTGTGCGACAGGCCCGCACGCGCGGCCGATTGCGACAGGGAGCTGTTGATCACGCCATGTACGTAGGCGGAACGCATGACGGGTTTGGTGGTGATTCGGTTGAATGCGAAGCCTTTGGCGCCTTTGCTCAGGCTGATGCTTTCCAGGTCGCTGATACTGGTGTGCAGGTTGTTCAGCTGGCCGTCTGGCGTCAGCTCAAACTCGAGCTTTTGGCCACGTTTGAGCTGAGTGAATTGCTTGGCTTGCTTATCGCTGGCGAGCACTTCATTTACAGCGGCGGCAGGCAATCCAACCTTTTCGAACAGGGTAGATAGTGTGTCGCCTTTGCCCACGATGACTTCGCGGTGCTGGGGATTCTTGGCTGCGACTGCCGCAGGTGCTTCCTGGGTGGCTTGTTGAGTGTCTTCTGGAGCGCTTTCGATCTGTGCGAAAGGTGATTCGGCCGGAGCATTTGTGGCTTGTTGAGCGTCGGAAGCGTCTTGATCTTGTGTCAGTTGTTCAACTGGGCTTTCCAGATCGAGGCTCAGGGATGTTCGTTTGGCTTCAACGTCACTGGAAGGGAATACCAGCAGTGCCAGGCTGAGAAGGGCGGCGATACCACTTGCGGCGAGCAGGTGGGTCTTCGGGTAAAGCGGCGGCGCTTTAGACGGTTCAGTGGTCATAAGTAATTTTGACTTTGAAGATGAAATGGAAAAGATGAATGACATGATGAAGATGAAATAACTGTATAAAATATAACCAAATCATCTGTGGCGCAAGCTCGCGAACGCTGGGCTTGCTGAACGGTGTCCGTGCGCAGGGCAAAACTTGTAATTAGTCCCTGATCTTGTATGGTTGGTTCCCTTTTGAATCTGAGCCTTGCGGGTCTGTTATGAAGTCGGTTGAAGAGCAGCTAGCGCTGATAAAACGTGGTGCGGAAGAACTGTTGGTCGAGGCCGAGCTGATCGAAAAGCTCAAGCGTGGCCAACCCCTGCGTATCAAGGCTGGCTTTGATCCGACTGCGCCGGATCTGCACCTGGGTCATACCGTGCTTATTAATAAGCTGCGTCAGTTTCAGGAGTTGGGCCATCAGGTCATCTTCCTTATAGGTGACTTCACTGGGATGATCGGTGATCCCAGCGGCAAGAGCGCTACGCGCCCGCCGCTGACTCGTGAGCAGGTGCTCGATAATGCCGAGACCTACAAGACCCAGGTATTCAAGATCCTTGATCCAGCCAAGACTGAGGTGGCGTTCAACTCCACTTGGATGGACAAAATGGGGCCGGCAGATTTCATTCGTCTGACGTCCCAGTACACCGTGGCACGCATGCTCGAGCGCGATGACTTCGACAAGCGCTACTCGACCAATCAGCCAATCGCCATCCATGAGTTCCTTTACCCGCTGGTTCAAGGGTACGACTCGGTGGCGCTGCGCGCGGACGTTGAGTTGGGTGGCACCGATCAGAAGTTCAACCTGCTGATGGGGCGTGAATTGCAACGCGCCTATGGTCAGGAGGCTCAGTGCATTCTGACCATGCCGCTGTTGGAAGGCTTGGATGGCGTCAAGAAGATGTCCAAGTCTCTGGGGAACTATGTCGGTATCCAGGAAGCACCAGGTGTGATGTACGGCAAGTTGGTGTCTATTCCGGATGCGCTGATGTGGCGCTACTTCGAGCTGTTGAGCTTCCGCTCGATGGACGAGATCAATGCGCTGCGTGCGGATGTCGAGGCGGGCGCTAATCCTCGCGATGTGAAGATTAAGCTGGCTGAAGAAATCGTTGCGCGTTTCCATGGTGAGGAGGCTGCGGCCAGCGCTCACCGCGCGGCAGGTAATCGCATGAAAGACGGCGAGCTGCCTGACGATCTGCCGGAGATTGAATTGACTGCTGCTGAGGCGATGCCGATTGCGGCTGTGCTTAATAAGGCTGGCTTGGTGAAGAATTCGGCGGTCGCGCGTGATCTCTTGGGTTCGGGCGGTGTACGTATAGATGGTGAGGTGGTTGATCGCACCTTTATATACGAGCTGGGCGCGACTCACGTTTGCCAGGCGGGGAAGAAGGCATTTGCGCGTATTACGCTCAAATCCGAACAAGTCTGAAAATAGGTGTTGACGGCGAATTATATCTGTCTATAATTCGCCCCACTTCCGGCGCAGTCGAAACGGAAAACTCCTTGGTAAACAATGAGTTACGCAGTTTTCGACAGCAAGTTGCTTCAGTTCATCGAAGCCAGAAGGAAAGTGAAAAAGAGGTGTTGACAGCAGCGTGTAACGCTGTAGAATTCGCCTCCCGCTTACGAGAGATCGCAAGCGCAAGTGGTTGAAGTTGTTGAAGAAATCTTCGAAAACTTCTGAAAATAACCACTTGACAGCAAATGAGGCTGCTGTAGAATGCGCGCCTCGGTTGAGACGAAAGATCTTAACCAATCGCTCTTTAACAACTGAATCAAGCAATTCGTGTGGGTGC